>NZ_LDJJ01000054.1 GCF_001431465.1 Stenotrophomonas terrae
TTGGCGCAGCCAGGGGAGGGTTGGGGAGGGGTAGGCTTTAGCCCTTGATCCGCCGGTAAAGCCGCTTCCACGCATTCCGCACGGCCTGCACCCAGCCGGGTTCGGCCAGCATCGCGGCCTGTTCGGCGCTGGGCTTCTGTCCGGTCAGGCGCTGGCGCATCTTGACCAGGTTCTTCATGTCGCTGCGGCGCAGCTGGCGGAAGATCGGCCAGTTGCGCAACCAGCGCGGCGCGCGCAGCGCCGAGGTGAAGTCCAGCAGCACCGGCACGCCGGCGCTGACCACCACATTGGTGCCATGCAGGTCGTTGTGGGTGATGCCGGCGGCATGCAGGCGGGCTAGGGCATTCTGCAACTGGTCGAAGACTTCCTGGCTGACGCCCTGCACACCGGCGCTCAAGGTGTCGCCGGGGATGAACTCCATGCCCAGTGCCAGGCCGCCCAAGGTGCCCAGCAGGGCCGGCGCGTGCTTCCAGCCCTGCAGGCGCTTGAGCACCCGGGCTTCGCGGCGAACCAGCAGGCGCGCCACCGGCGACAACGGCGTACCACGGTAGCGCCGGTAATCCTTGACCACAGCCGGGCGCCCGTCCAGTTCGGTGCGGTAGACGTCGGGCTCCAGCAGGCGTTCGCCGCGCTTGAGCAACTGGTTGTCGGGAACAACAGCGTGTTCGCCG
This sequence comes from Stenotrophomonas terrae, assembly GCF_001431465.1. Classification (GTDB taxonomy): domain Bacteria; phylum Pseudomonadota; class Gammaproteobacteria; order Xanthomonadales; family Xanthomonadaceae; genus Stenotrophomonas; species Stenotrophomonas terrae. Next base: position 672 of record NZ_LDJJ01000054.1, read on the forward strand.
TCGAAGCTGGGCAATGTGTTCATGAAAACCTTCCTGACGCGGGCAACGGCGCGGAAAGCGTCTTGCAAAGCCGGTCTAACGTGCCCGGACGGGCGGGGTGTGGCGCAATTATAAAACTGCACAGTCCATGAATTGCTGAATGTAAAAAAAATGTCGGAGCTTTGTGACGGAAAGGATTGTTGCGGGTGCAGAGCTGTTGCGGTCAGGTGTCTTGTGCGTCGTTGGGTCCTGAAACGAAAAACCCCGCGCCAATGCTTGGCGCGGGGTCGTTTTCACAACGCTGGCAGCGGGCTTATTCGCCCAGTGCCTTGGCCACGAACGGCGGGCTGACCAGCACGCCGGTGTGCAGCGGGGCGGTGTAGTACAGGGTGTCGAACGGCTTGGCGGCCGAATCGGCTTCACGGAAGCCGAAGCCGAAACCGGCCTGCTTGCTGGCCACGGTCACCGACCACCAGCCGGTCGGGTAGCACGGCTGCGGGAACGGCAGGGTCTTGAACGACTGGAAGCCGGCCTTGCCCATTTCCGAACGCATGTCCTTGATCAGCTCCAACAGGGCCAGCGGCGACTCGCTCTGCTGCACCAGCAGGCCGTCGTCCTTCAGGGCGCGGAAGCAGCTCTCGAAGAAGGACTTGTTGAACAGGCCTTCGGCCGGGCCAACCGGGTCGGTGGAGTCCACGATCACCACGTCCACGCTGCCCGGGGCGCAGTTGGCCATATAGGCCACGCCGTCGTCGAACAGCAGCTCGGCGCGCACGTCACCGTTGGATTCGCACAGCTCCGGGAAGTACTTCTCGGCCATGCGCGTGACCTGCTCATCGATATCGCACTGGGTGGCGCTTTCCACGCCCGGGTGCTTGAGCACCTCGCGCAGGGTGCCGCAGTCACCGCCGCCGATGATCACCACGCGCTTGGGCGCCGGGTGGGTGAACAGCACCGGGTGGCTGATCATCTCGTGGTAGAAGAAGTTGTCCTTCGTGGTCAGCATCATGGCGCCATCGATGACCATCAACTTGCCCCAGTCGGTGCTGTCGTAGATCTCGATCTTCTGGAACGGCGACTGCACCTCGTCCAGCTTGCCGGTGATGCGGAAACCAATAGCCGAACCGGTCGGCTGGAAGTGTTCGATGAACCAGTTTTCGTTGGAGGTCATGATGATTCCTGGGTGCTGGGGCTGTTCTTCTCCCTTCAGGAGAAGCTGCCCCGGAGTGGCGGATGAGGGTAAGGGCGAAGCCTGTCACAGTCAGGTTTCACGCTTGCCCTCACCCCCGACCCCTCTCCCGGGGGGAGAGGGGAGGTAGTGAGGGCGCGGATTGTAACGGACCCTTGCCCCGCTAGCGTTAGAATGCGCGTCCTTATTTATCCACAGCTGAGAGTTGCTACGCCGATGAGCGATTGGTCCCTCGAACAGGCCCGCAAGACCTATTCGATTCCGCACTGGTCCGACGGGTATTTCGACGTCGATGCCGCAGGCCACGTGGTGGTCCGTCCCGCAGGTGCCCAGGGCACGGCGGTGTCGTTGCCGCAGATTGTCGATTCGGCGCGCGCCGCCGGCGCCAAACTGCCGTTGCTGGTGCGCTTTCCGGACATCCTCGGCCAGCGCCTGGGCAAGCTGCAGGCGGCGTTCGCCCAGGCCCAGTCCGATTGGGACTACGCCGGTGGCTATACCGCGGTCTATCCGATCAAGGTGAACCAGCACCGTGGCGTGGCCGGCACCCTGGCCAGCCACCACGGCGAGGGCTTCGGCCTGGAAGCCGGCTCCAAGCCGGAGTTGATGGCGGTGCTGGCGCTGAGCCGGCCGGGCGGGCTGATCGTCTGCAACGGCTACAAGGACCGCGAATACATCCGACTGGCGCTGATTGGCCGCAAGCTCGGCCTGCAGACCTATATCGTCATCGAGAAGCCGTCCGAGCTGAAGCTGGTGCTGGAGGAATCCAAGGCACTGGACGTGATGCCGGGCCTGGGCGTGCGCATGCGCCTGGCCTCGCTGGGCGCCGGCAAGTGGCAGAACAGCGGTGGCGACAAGGCCAAGTTCGGTCTGTCGCCGCGCCAGCTGCTGGACCTGTGGAAGAGCCTGCGCGACACCGAATACGCTGATTGCCTGAACCTGCTGCATTTCCACATGGGCAGCCAGATCAGCAATGTACGCGACATCGCCAACGGCATGCGTGAAGCCACCCGTTACTTCGTCGAGCTGTCGCGCCTTGGCGCCAAGATCAGCCACGTCGACGTGGGCGGCGGCCTGGGTATCGATTACGAAGGCACCCGCTCGCGCAGCTACTGCTCGATCAACTATGGCCTCAACGCCTACGCCAGCAACATCGTGCAGCCGCTGGCCGAAGCCTGCGAAGAGCATGCGCTGACGCCGCCGCGCATCATCACCGAGTGCGGTCGTGCGATGACCGCGCACCACGCCGTGCTGATCGCCAACGTATCGGAAGTGGAACAGGCCGCCGAAGGCCGCGTGCCGGAAGCGCATGACGACGAGCCGGCGGCGATCCGCCACCTGCGCGAGATTCACGACGAGCTGGACCAGCGTCCGGCGGTGGAGCTGTTCCAGGAAGCCCAGCATTTCCATGCCGAGGGCCTGAGTGCCTATGCGCTTGGCCAGATCGACCTGCCGCAGCGTGCGCGCATCGACGACCTGTTCTACGCCATTGCCAACGGCGTGCGTGCGCGCCTGAGCTACGACGAAAAGAGCCATCGCCCGGCGCTGGATGAGTTGAACGACCGCTTGGTGGACAAGTATTTCGTCAACTTCAGCGTGTTCGAGTCCATCCCCGATGCCTGGGCGATCGACCAGGTGTTCCCGATCGTGCCGATCGAGCGCCTGAACGAGCGTCCCGAACGTCGCGGCGTGATCGCCGACATGACCTGCGATTCCGACGGCATGGTCAAGACCTACGTCGAGAACGAAAGCCTGGACAGCTCGCTGCCGCTGCACGCGGTGCGTCATGGCGAGAGCTACCGCATCGGCTTCTTCCTGGTCGGTGCCTACCAGGAGATCCTCGGCGACATCCACAACCTGTTCGGCGATACCGACGCGGTGGAAGTGGTGGTCGACGCCGATGGCTACGTGATCACCCAGCAGCGTCGCGGCGACACCACCGACGTGATGCTCGACTACGTGGGTTACAGCCTAGATGAGCTGCGCGCCTCCTACCGCAAGCGCGTGGCCGACGCCCAGTTGCCGGCCGATCGCGCAGCTGAGTTGGATGCAGCGTTGGAAGCTGGCCTGACCGGCTACACTTACCTGTCAGACGAACCGCTGGCCTGACAGCAAGCGGTAATCAAAGCCCCTCTCCCTTCGGGAGAGGGGTTGGGGTGAGGGCAAGCTCCAAGCAAGCGAGCCCAACTACGCCCTATCAACCCCGAAACACCTGAAACCCTGCAAACGACTGGCTCACCGGCATCAACTCGATGCGGTTGACGTTCAAGTGTGGCGGCAAGCTTGCCACCCAGAAAATCTGCTCGGCGATGTCTTCTGCCGTCATCGGGCTGGCGCCGCCGTACAACTGGTCGGAGGCGGCCTGGTTGCCGTGCGTACGCACTAGGGTGAACTCGGTTTCGGCCATGCCCGGCTCGATCGCGGTCACGCGCACGCCGGTGCCATGAAGGTCCGAGCGCAGGCCCAGCGAGAACTGGCTGACAAAGGCCTTGGTGCCGCCATAGGCATTGCCGCCCGGATAGGGATACAGGGCAGCGGTGGAGCTGATGTTGATGATGGCGCCACGGCGCTCGACCAGCTTGGGCAGCAGGTGGTGGGTCAGCGTGACCAGCGCGGTGATGTTGGTGTCGATCATGGTGCGCCAGTCTTCCAGGCTGGCGTGCTGGGCCGCGGCCGTACCTTGGGCGAGGCCGGCGTTGTTGACCAGCAGGTCGATGTCACGGAAGGCCGGCGGCAACGCGGCCAAAGCGGCTTCCATGGCAGCGGCATCGCGGATGTCGAAAGCGACGGCATGGATCTTGTCGGCACCGAATTCCTCGACCAGCGGCTGCAGGCGCTCGGCCCGGCGACCGGTGGCGATCACTTTCCAGCCCGCAGCAGCGAAGCGGCGGACGGCGGCGGCGCCGAAACCGGAAGTGGCGCCAGTGATCAGAGCGGTCTTGGACATTGCGGAATCCTTGGGGCAGGGGATGCCGATTTTCGCATTGTGGCGGCGGAAGCGGGAGAAGGGAGAAAGCCAAGCATTGCCTTTGTAGTGCCGAGCCATGCTCGGCAGGGGCTTTACCGCAAAACAAAAAGCTTCCCCTCATCCGCCCCTTCGGGGCACCTTCTCCCGCAAACGGGAGAAGGAATGAAGCAGAGCCAGGCGATGTCTGTAGTGCCGAGCCATGCTCGGCAGGGGCTTTCCCGCAAACCCCAAAGCCCCCTCATCCGCCCCTTCGGGGCACCTTCTCCCGCAAGCGGGAGAAGGGACAAAGCCAAAGCCGAGCGATGCCTGTAGTGCCGAGCCATGCTCGGCAGGAGCTTTCCCGCAAACCCCAAAGCCCCCCTCATCCGCCCCTGCGGGGCACCTTCTCCCGCAAGCGGGAGAAGGGAGTTGTTCGATATTTCTTGCGTCGGCCAAAGCCAAAGCCCCGGGTGCGCTCCGCTTACCCGGGCTGCAACGGCGCAAACAAAAAGCCCCAACATCAAGTGATGTCAGGGCCTGAATGTTCGGAGAGCTTTTCGAGCGACCCATCAGTCGCAATAGCCCCCTTGAGTAAAGGGGGCGCGCCGACAGGCGCAGGGTTGTGGAGAAAACGGGCACGGGGCCCAAAGTTTGCACAGCAAACTTTGGGGTAACACCGCCATCAGCGGTGTTACTGCGCCTTGATCGCCATCGCCTGCAAACCAGTACCGTTGAGCTTGGCCTTGGCTTCGGCCAGTTCGCTGGCGGTGCCATACGGGCCCATGCGCACGCGGTACACGGTGTTGCCGTTGATCTGCGCCGATTCCACCCGTGCCGCCAAGCCCATCATCGCCAACTTGGCCTTGGTCGACTCGGCATCGCCGGAGGCACCAAATGCACCTGCCTGCAGGATGTAGCGCACGTTCTCCGTCGCCGCCGCAGGTGCGGCAGTTGCCACGGTTGCGGCGGGCGCCGCCGCTGCTGGCGCCGGCTTGGGCGCGGTAGCCGCAGGAGCCGGCGTAGCGCTGGCAACCTGGGCCGGGCGCGTTGCGGTTTCGCTGATCGGTGCCGGTTGGCGCGCTGTTTCAGCTACCGGTGCCGGCAACGGGCGTCCTTCCAACGCGGCCTGCGCACGCTGTGCTTCGGTCGGTACAGCGACCGGCGTGGCCGGGGTGGCAGCCGCTGCCGCGCGCGCTGCGGCGGCACGGCGCTGTTCCTCGGCCTTGGCACTGGCGGCCAGTTCGGCGTCGGACATCTGCACTTCCGTACCCGGCAGCAAGGTGTAGAAATCGTACTGGGTGGCTGGCTTCTCTTCCGGCTTGGCGCCGGCAGGCGTGGCTGGCTTGTTCGATTCCACACCGGCGTCGACGTCGGCATCGGCTACCGGCGCCGGCTGTGCGTCCGGGTTCGGTTGCGGGCCTACGCGCAGAAAGCCGTCGCCGTCCTTCTTGAACAGGTTGGGCGCCGCCAGGAACACCACGGCCGCAATCGCCACGCCGGCAACCAGCCACACCCAGCCGGGCGTGCCGTTGTCGTTGTTGCGCCGGGCTTGGCTTTTGCCGCGTCGTGCTGCCATGTCTACTGCGTCTCCAGGTGTTTACATCTTTTCCGGGGCACTGACGCCCAGGATGCTCAGGCCATTGGCCAGGGTCTGCCGTGCGGCGCTGGCCAGGGCGAGCTTGGCGTTGCGCTCGGCGGCATCATCCACCAGCACCGGGGTGCCGTGATACCACGTGTGGAAAGCGTGTGCCAATTCACGCAGATACTGCGCGACCTGGTGCGGTTCCAGCGCGATGCCGGCCGCTTCCACCACTTCCGGGTAACGCGAAATCTCGTTCATCAGTTCCAGCGACAGTTCGTCGTTCAACTTCGACAGCACTGTCAGGCCTTCGGCCTGCTTGTAGTCCAGGCCCTTCTCCTGCGCCTGGCGCAGCAGCGAGCAGACGCGGGCATGCGCGTACTGCACGTAGAACACCGGGTTGTCGCTGCTCTGCTGGCGGGCCAGGTCGATGTCGAAGGTCAGCTGCGAGTCGGGCTTGCGTGCGATCAGGAACCAGCGCACCGCATCGGCACCCACTTCGTCGATCAGGTCACGCAGGGTCAGGTAGCTGCCGGCACGTTTGGACAGCTTCACTTCCTCGCCGCCGCGCATGACCGTCACCATCTGGTGCAGCACGTATTCCGGCCAGCCCTTGGGAATGCCCACGTCCAGCGCCTGCAGGCCGGCGCGCACACGTGCCAGCGAGCCATGGTGGTCGGCACCGAGCTCGGTGATGGCGCGTTCGTAACCACGCTGCCACTTGCTCAGGTGGTAAGCCACGTCCGGCAGGAAGTAGGTGAAGGTGCCGTCGGACTTGCGCATCACGCGGTCCTTGTCGTCACCAAAATCGGTGGAGCGCAGCCACAGCGCGCCGCCTTCCTCGTAGGTATGGCCGGAGCTGATCAGCTGTTGCACGGTCTCGGCAACCTTGCCGTCCTTGTACAGCGAGCTTTCCAGGAAGTAGATGTCGAAATCCACACCGAATGCGGCCAGGTCCAGGTTCTGCTCGTTGCGCAGGTAGGCCACGGCGAAGCGGCGGATTTCATCCAGGTTCTCGGCATCCTTGGCGCCGACGATCTGGCTGCCTTCCAGGTCCACGGTCTGGCCTAGCAGGTAAGCCTTGGCCACGTCGCCAATGTATTCGCCGTTGTAGGCTTCGGCCGGCCACTGCTCGTCACCCGGCTTGAAACCGCGCGCACGTGCCTGCACCGACTTGGCTAGGTTCTCGATCTGCACGCCGGCGTCGTTGTAATAGAACTCGCGCTTGGCGTTCCAACCGTTGACCTCGAGCACGCGGGCAATGCAATCGCCGATCACGCCAGCGCGGCCGTGGCCGACATGCAGCGGGCCGGTCGGGTTGGCCGACACGTATTCGACGCCGACGCTGCGGCCGTTGCCGCTCAGGTTGCGGCCGTAGTCTTCGGCCTCCTTGAGCACGCTGACCACTTCGCGCTGGTAAGCCACCGGCGAGAGTTTGAAATTGATGAAGCCAGGGCCAGCGATCTCGACATTGACGATGTCGTCGCTGACCGGCAACGCGGCTACCAGTGCCTGCGCAACTGCGCGCGGGTTGCTGCGCGCGGCCTTGGCCAGCAGCATGGCGGCGTTGGTGGCGAAATCACCGTGTTCGCGGGTCTTGGGTCGTTCGACCACGAAATCCGGCGGCAGGGTGTCGGCAGGCAAAGTGCCGTTGGCGCGCAAGGCTTCGATGCCTTGGCCGATGAGGGCGCGGAGTTGGGGTTTCACGTGACTATTCTGCTTGAAGCGCGGAACTGACCATTTTACCTGACCTGCGGCACGGCCGCCCCAAGGGCCGCAGGCCGGGGGTCAGGAATGTCAAAAAAACAGAAAGATGGCCCGCTCAGGCTGATTGAGACCGGTTGCGCCGCTCAGCCTTGCTCGCCGCGTTGTGCGGCAGTCGGTACGCGCTGGAACGGATGGCGCCGGCCCGAGCGCCCCGGGCCTGTGGGCATTGGACCGAAAGCCTGCAGCCCCCGCCGGGTGCCGTGCCAGCTCGCCCAGCCCGTTCAGACCCAACCCCGTGCCGCCAACGACACCGGCGCACCGTCGCCGATCACGAAATGGTCCAGCAGGCGGATATCCACCAGCGCCAAGGCCTGGCGCAAGCGCTCGGTGATGGCGCGGTCGGCCGCCGACGGTTCAGGATTCCCGGAGGGATGGTTGTGGCCGACGATCAGCGCTGCCGCGTTGTGGGCCAGGGCCTGGCGCACTACTTCGCGCGGGTGGACCTCGGCGCTGCCCACGGTGCCTGTGGATAACTCCTCGAAGGCCAAAGCCCGGTGGCGGTTGTCCAGGAACAGCACGGCGAACACCTCCTGCGGGCGGTGGCGCAGGCGTTGCGCGAAGTAGCGGCCGGCGGCGGCCGGGTCGGTCAGCGCCTCGCCGCGTTCCAGGTCCGCGGCCAGATGGCGCCGGCCCAGTTCCAGCGCCGCACTGAGCTGACAGGCACGGGCAGGGCCCAGCCCCGGCAGTTTTGCCAGCTGCGGGGCACTGCGGTCCAGCAGCACCCGCAGCGGGCCGTGGCCCTGTAGCAGTTCGCGTGCGGTCTGCACCGCATCGCGGCCGCGCAGGCCCGAGCCCAGGAAGATCGCCAACAGTTCAGCATCGGAAAGCGCGGCCGCCCCGCGTGCAAGGAGTTTTTCGCGCGGGCGTTCAGCACTGGGCCAATCACGGATATGCATGCGTCGCAGATTCACCGCTATTTGCCAAAAACTGGATCAGGCGTAACAAACCCTTCGGTTAAGCTAATGATTCTTCTGTATCTAGGACTATCCCCCCGTGACCAGCGTTTCCCCCACTTCCCGCCCCTTGGAAGGACAGAAGCTGCTGCTATGCGTAGGCGGCGGCATTGCCGCGTACAAGTCGCTGGAGCTGGTGCGACGGCTGCGTGATGCCGGCGCCGCCGTGCAGGTGGCGATGACGGCTGGCGCGCAGCAGTTCGTCACGCCGCTGAGCTTCCAGGCGCTGTCCGGCCATCCCACTCGCACCACCCTGTGGGACAGCGCCGCCGAGCAGGCCATGGGCCATATCGAGCTGGCGCGCTGGGCCGACCGCATCCTCATTGCCCCGGCCACCGCCGACCTGCTGGCACGGCTGGCGCATGGCAATGCCGACGATCTGGTGACCACGCTCTGCCTGGCCACCACCGCGCCGCTGACCGTCTGCCCGGCCATGAACCACCGCATGTGGCTGCATCCGGCCACCCAGGCCAACATGGCCCTGCTGCGCGAGCGCGGGGTGCAGGTGATCGGGCCCGAAGACGGCCCGCTGGCCGAGGGCGAATCCGGCCCGGGCCGGGTCAGTGAGGCACCGACCATCATTGCCGCGCTGGCGGCCAAGCTGGCACCGCAGGCAGCGCCCAAGCCCGGCCGCCTCAACGGCATGCGCGTATTGATCAGCGCCGGCCCCACCTATGAAGACCTGGACCCGGTGCGCTACGTCGGCAACCGCTCCAGCGGCAAGATGGGCTACGCCCTGGCCGCCGCCGCCGCCCGCCAAGGCGCGCAGGTGGTGCTGGTCAGCGGCCCGGTGCAGCTGCCCACCCCGGCCGGGGTGCAGCGCATTGATGTGCGCTCGGCCGCGCAGATGCGTGAGGCCGTGCTGGCCGCGTTGCCGGCCGATATCTACATCGGTGCCGCCGCCGTGGCCGACTACACGCCGCGCCAGGTGTCGCCACAGAAGCTGAAGAAAACCGCTGGCACCCAGACGCTGACCCTGGAGCTGGTGCGCACCGCCGACATCCTGGCCGAAGTCGCCGTGCAGGAGCAGGCACTGAAGCTGGTGGTGGGCTTTGCCGCCGAAACCCACGACGTGGAGAAGTACGCGCGCGGCAAGCTGGCCGACAAGCACCTGGACCTGATCATCGCCAACCAGGTCGGCATTGCCGGCAATGGCTTTGAAAGTGACCAGAATGCGGCCGTTGCCTACTGGGACGGTGGCCTGCGCGAGTTCCCGGGCACCGCCAAGACCCAGTTGGCTGAACAGTTGTTGGATCTGATTGCAGAGAGGTTGGACGCATGAGTAATGGACTGCAGCCCTTGCAGGTGAAGTTGCTGGACCCGCGCTTCGGCGACAGCTGGCCGCTGCCGGCTTACGCCACCGAAGCCAGCGCCGGCATGGACCTGCGCGCGGCGACCGAAGTTGCTTTGACCCTGGAACCCGGTGATGCGGCGCTGCTGCCCAGCGGCATCGCGATACATATCGCCGACCCCGGCCTGTGTGCTGTGGTTTTGCCGCGCTCGGGGCTGGGCCATCGCCACGGCATCGTATTGGGCAATGGCACGGGTTTGATCGATGCCGACTACCAGGGGCCCTTGCTGATCAGCGTATGGAACCGTGGTCGCGACGCATTCACCATCGAGCCGGGCGACCGCATCGCGCAATTGGTGGTGATGCCGATTGCACGCGTTGCATTGCAGGTAGTGGATACTTTCATTGACAGTGCACGTGGAACGGGTGGATTCGGCCACACCGGGGTGCGCTGACAGGGGGAAACGCACGATGAGCCAAGGGAATGAAAGCGGGCGGCAACGTCCCGCACTGGGTCGTTCAACGCCATTGCTGGCGGTGCTGTTGCTGCTGTTGGCCGGTTGGTTCGGCTGGAGCGCGGCGGACCAGTGGATGCAGTCGGGCACCAGTGCCGGGCTGGAGCAGTCCCGCGACCAGGCGGTGGCCGAGGTGCAGAAAGCACTGGACGCCCAGACCGCACAGTTCGGCAAGCAGCTGGCGCTGGAGCCGGTGAAGGCCGCCTTGGCCAGCGGCGATGCGACCGCGGTCGCCTTGGCTGTACGCGACAAATGGAACGGCGTGGAAGACGCGCAGGTATTGGATGCCACCTTGGCCGAGGCCTATGCCGAGCCGGCCACGTTCGGCTACTCGCGCCTGGCTCTGCTTGAGCAGGCAATGGCCGCCGGCCAGCCGACGGCGAAGGTGGTCCGCGATGGCGGCAGCCCGCGTTTGGGCCTGGCCGCACCGGTACTGCTGCAGGGCAAGCCGGCGGTGATCTATATCCGCCAGCCGCTGACCCGGCTGACCTCGGTATTTGACGGCATCGATTCGCCGGCCAGTGCCTTCCTCGGCCTGCGTCAGGGCGGTTTCACCATCGTCCAGAAGGGCTCGACCGATCTTGGCAAAAGCGCCGATGCACTGGCGCGTCCGGTCGGCGACAGCGGCCTGCGGGTAGTTGCCGAACTGCCGGATGCCAACGCGGGTCTGCTCGGCCTTGGGCCAATTCCCAGCGCCATTGTGGCGGTGCTGTTGCTGGCCACCGCTCTGCTGTTGCTGCTGGGGCGCAAGCGCCTGATGAACCTGCCGGCGCTGCGCAAGAACGCGGCTCAGGCCGATGACACCGGCCCAACCTTGCAGGAAGCGCTGGAACAGGACCCGCAGCCGTTGCCACTGTCGGCCAATGCGCGCGCTGGCGATCAGCCGCCGGCGCAGGCTGAGCCGGGTGCCGAAGCGGTGTTGCCGGGCATTTTCCGCGCCTACGACATCCGTGGCGTGCTTGGCACCGAGTTGAATGCCAGTGTCGCCACGCTGATCGGCCAGGCCATCGGCAGCGAGATGCAGGCACAGGGGCTGCGCGATGTGGTGGTGGGCCGTGACGGTCGCCTGTCTGGCCCGGAGCTGTCCGACGCCCTGATCACTGGCCTGCGCCGCGCCGGCTGCGATGTGATCGATATCGGCATGGCACCCACGCCGGTGGTGTACTTCGCCAGCTATCACCTGCGCGCGGGCAGCTGCGTGGCGGTGACCGGCAGCCACAACCCGCCGGACTACAACGGTTTCAAGATCGTCATTGGTGGCGAAACCCTGTCCGGCGACACCATCACCGACCTCTACAAGCGCATCCAGGAAGGCCGCCTGCAGCGCGCCGACAGCGAGGGCAGCCTGCAGCAGCGTGAAGTCATTGACGATTACGTGCAGCGCATTGCCGACGACGTGCAGCTGGACCGCCCGCTGAAGATCGTCGCCGATGCCGGCAATGGTGTTGCCGGTGCGGTGGCCCCGCAGCTGCTGGAAGCCATCGGCGCCGAAGTGATTCCGTTGTATTGCGATGTGGATGGCAACTTCCCCAACCACCATCCCGACCCCAGCGATCCGCACAACCTCGAAGACCTGGTGCAGATGGTCAAGCGCTTCGACGCGGACCTCGGCGTGGCTTTCGATGGCGATGGCGACCGCCTCGGCGTGGTCACCAAGGACGGCAAGATCATCTTCGCCGACCGTCTGCTGATGCTGTTCGCCGCCGATGTGCTGACCCGCAACCCGGGCGCGATGGTCATCTACGACGTCAAGTGCACGGGCAAGTTGTCGGACTACATCCTGCGCAATGGCGGCAGCCCGATGATGTGGAAGACCGGGCATTCGCTGGTCAAGGCCAAGATGCGTGAAACCGGTGCCGAGCTGGCCGGCGAGATGAGCGGCCACTTCTTCTTCAAGGAGCGCTGGTACGGCTTTGACGATGGCCTGTATGCGGCCGCGCGCCTGTTGGAGATCCTGGCCCAGCGCGAGGAAGAGCCGTCCGAGGTATTGGACGAATTGCCGGATGCGGTGTCCACGCCGGAGTTGAAGGTGGCGGTGGAAGAGGGCACCCAGCATGCGCAGGTGGCCTTGATCGTGGCGACCGCACAGCTTGAGGACTCGGCGTTCTCGGGTGCGCGTATTTCGACGATCGATGGCCTGCGTGCCGACTTCAATGATGGTTGGGGCCTGGTGCGCGCGTCCAACACCACGCCGGTGCTGGTGCTGCGCTTCGAGGCCAATGATGAAGCGGCGCTGGAGCGGATCAAGGGCGTGTTCCGCGAGCAGCTGCTGCAGGTATTGCCGACGGGGACCGAACTGGGTTTCTGATCGGTTCTTGCGTGACGAAAAGCCGTCTGCGTGTTGCGCAGGCGGCTTTTTGTTTTTATGGGCTGCAGTTTTCGCGGGCTGCTTTTTTCGGAGCGGGTGCTGCTGGGGTGGTTTGGATTGCTGCGAGAGCACCCCTCCCCAACCCTCCCCTTGGCTGCGCCAAAGGGAGGGAGACAAGCGGCTGCGCTTCGACCCAACAGGCTGCGCGCACTACGCCCCCTCCCTTTGGCGTAGCCAAGGGGGGGGGAGGGGTTGCCGTTGCCCTTGCCTTCGCTTGTGGGAGCGGCGTTAGCCGCGAAGCTAATGCAGCCTCGGCATCAAACAGTCTGCAATCTCAGATCAACCAGCGTCTGGTGTTCCAGTAGCTTCGCGGCTGACGCCGCTCCCACAACAACAACCACAACCACAAACCCCATAGCTTTCAGCTGCCACCAAACCGCAAACCAACGCCAGGCTCGGTGAACAGATAACGTGATTCCAGCGCTGAATCGCCAAGCTTGTGCCGCAGGCGCCCCACCAGGATGCGCAGGTAGTGGGTGTCATGCCGATGCGTTGGCCCCCAGATTTCCTGCAGGATCTGCGGCTGGGTCACCACCCGGCCGGCATTGCGCAGCAGCAGGGCCAGCAGTGCGTATTCCTTGCGGGTCAGTGCAATCGCCTCGCCATCCGCGCGCACCTCGCGGCGCGACAGGTCGATGTGCAGGCGGCCGTCATCGAATACCGGCACCTGACCTTCGCTGTCGGTGCTGCGGCTGCGTAGCAAGGCACGCACACGCGCCATCAGTTCCTGGGTGCCGAATGGCTTGGTCACGTAGTCATTGGCGCCGTTGTCCAGGGCGCGCACCTTCTCGGCTTCGCCGGCGCGCACGCTGAGCATGATCACCGGCACCTGGCTCCATTGCCGCAGTTCGGCCAGCACGTCGTGGCCTTCCATGTCGGGCAGGCCGATATCCAGCACCACCAGGTCGGCGCCATCCTCGGCCAGCCGCTGCAGGCCTTCGGCGCCGGTGCTGGCTTGGCTGACCGCATAACCCTGCGCACGCAGCGATATATCCAGAAAGCGCCGGATCTGTACTTCGTCATCAACCACCAGCACCCGCGGTGGCGGAATGGCCGGCGTTTCAGCCGTCATCGCGCGGGCTCTCGGGGTGCGGCTGGAGCAGGGGCAGGGTCATGCGTATCAGCGTACCGCGTCCGTCGCGTCCCGGCAGCGCTTCGACGCTGCCGCCGTGCGCGCCGATCATGCCCTGGCAGATGGTCAGGCCCAGACCGGTGCCCTGGCGGCCGCGGTCGCCGCGCTCCACGCTGTAGAACATGTCGAAGATGCGCGAGCGCTCGGCATCGGGAATGCCCGGGCCGGCGTCGATCACCTCGATACGCAGCTCGTTGCCCTGCTGGCGCGCACGTACCTCCACCGGCACGCCGGGTGGTGAGAACTTGGCGGCGTTCTCCATCACGTTGAACACCGCCTGCTCGACCAATGCCGGGTGCACCCAGATCGGCGCCAGCGTGGCCGGAATATCCAGCTGCAGGCGAACCTCGGGCTGATAGCGCTGCAGGCGACGCGCGGCTGAGCCAATCAGTTCATCCACGCCTATCCAGTCGCGGTTGAGCTTGAGCCCGTCGTGGCCAAGCCGGGTCATGTCCAGCAGGTTCTGGATGTAGCGGTCCAGCCGCTCGCCCTCGACCACGATGGTGTCGAGCAGGGCGCGGCGGTCACCGGCATCCATCGCATCGGCGTAGTTGGACAGGCTATCGGCCGAGCCGATCATCGCCGCCAACGGCGAGCGCAGGTCATGCGACACCGAGGACAACAGGGCCGAGCGCAGACGCTCGGTTTCGTTGTGCAGATGCGCGGTTTCCAGGTCGGCGACCAGGCGCGTGCGCAGGGCGGCCTGGGCGATGTCATCGGCCATCGCCTGCACCAGCTGGCGTTGCTCGGGTGCAAGCCGTGGGTGCTGATGATCAAAGCGCAGGCCGGCCACGCCTATCGCCCGCGCCTCGCCATCCAGCAAGGGCAGGAACCACCAGCCGGCGCCGGCCAGCGTGTCGGTGAAGCGGCCGGCGGGCTGGCCATGGCGCAGCGCCCAGTCGGCCGCAGCCAGGTCGGTGTCGCCGGGCGCGGCGCTGCCGCTGGTACTGGTGTCGGCGCCCAGCCTTACCCAAGCCGGTGCATCCAGTGCCTGTTCCAGTGCTACCCGGCCGGCGTGCGCGACCTGCGCATTGTCGGTGGCACCGACCAGTTGCCGGCCCAGCGTCTGCCGCACGTTGGCATGGCGGTTGGCCGCGCGTAGCGCCACCACCTGCATGCGCAGGCGCGAAGCCAAGCGACCGGCAACCAATGCGGCGGCGAGGAACAGGAAGACTGTTATCACGCCTTGGCGTGCACTGATGGCGAAGGTGAAACGCGGTGCGATGAAGAAGAAGTTGTAGGCCAGGAAACACAGCGTCGCCGCCAGCACCGCCGCACTCATGCGGGTGCGCGCGGCGACCAGCACCACCGCGACGATGAATACCATCGCCAGATCGCTCAGCCCTATCCAGCGCTCGCCCAGCCATGCGGCCAGGCAGGCAATCGCGGTGGCCACCACCGCTGTGGTGGCGTCCTTGCCCCAACTGTCCGGTGCCAGCGACAGCCCGAAGCGACGCGAATTGGCGCGTGCCTGCGGGGTGCTGATGATGGTGATCTCGTAGTGCGCGCCGCGTTGGATCAGCTGCTGGGTCAGGGTCTGGTTGAACAGCCGCGCCACCGGTCGTTCGCGGGTGCGGCCCAGCAGCAGCGAGGACACCGCGTTGTGCGCGGCGTAATCGAGCAGCGCATCGGCGATGCCGGGGCCGTGCAGCAGTTCGGCATCACCGCCCAGCCGCCGTGCCAGCGCGAAGGCATCGTCGATTTCGCGGCGGGTGGCCTCGTCGTGGCGGCGGTGCTGCACGGTCACCACCGTCCACGGTGCATCGCGGCGCTCGGCGATGCGCCGTGCCACCCGTACCAGGTATTCGCTCTGGCCGCTGCCATCGATGGCGACCACCACCCGGCGCCGCAACGGCAGGTTGCTCTCGCCGCGCGCTGCACGGGTTTCGCGCAGGCTGCTGTCGACGCGGTCGGCGGCCTCCTGCATCGCCAGTTCGCGCAGGGCGGTGAGGTTGGCCGGTGAGAAAAATGCCTGCAGCGCCTGCGCGGCCTGCTCGGGGACGTAGACCTTGCCTTGCTGCAGGCGTTCGATCAGCTCGCGCGGTGGCAGGTCGACCAGCACGATGTCGTGCAGGCGGTCGAACACCACATCCGGCACGGTCTCGCTGACGCGCACGCCGGTGATGCGCATCACCACATCGTTGAGGCTTTCCAGATGCTGGATGTTGATGGTGGTCCAGACGTCGATGCCGGCGTCGAGCAGTTCCATCACATCCTGCCAGCGCCGTTCATGGCGACTGCCAGGGGCATTGCGATGGGCCAGTTCGTCGACCAGCACCAATGCCGGCCGCCGTGCCAGCACCGCATCCAGATCGAGTTCCTGCAGCTGATGGCCGTGGTAGTCCTGCGTGCGCAGAGCGACGCGCGGCAGGCCGTCGAGCAGCGCGGCGGTATCGCTGCGGCCGTGGGTTTCAACCACCGCCGCCATCACGTCCACGCCGCGCCGCAGCTGTTCCTGCGCGCGGGTGAGCATGCTGTAGGTCTTGCCCACGCCCGGCGCGGCGCCAAGGAAGACGGTCAGCTTGCCGCCGGCGTCGCGTTGCAGGGCCTCGGCCAAGGCATCGGCCTGGCGGCTACGGGAGTCGTTCATGGCGGCGATTGTGCGCTGTCGCAGGCGCAGCCCGCATCAACGCGCATGCGTGGCCTGATCCAGCGCCCGGTTGAGGGCGATGACGTTGATGCGCGGCTGGCCGAACACGCCCCATTGGCGGTCCTGCAGTTGCGCATCGACCAAGGCCTGCACGCGCGCCTCCGGCCAGCCGCGCGCGCTGGCTACCCGTGCCACCTGCACCTGCGCGGCGGCGGGCGACAGCTCCGGATCCAGGCCGCTGGCCGACTGCGTGACCAGGTCGCCCGGCACCTTGGCCGGATCGATCTTCTCGCGCGCGGCAACGGCGGCGGTGGCCGCGTCCACGCGCTTGACCAAGTCCGGGTTGCTGCGCGCCATATTGCTGCCGGCCGCCGCCATCGGGTCGTAGTTGGCGGCCGAAGGGCGCGTTTGGAAGTAAGCATCGCCAGTGAAAGGCTGGGCCAGGTACAGCGAACCACGCACCTGTCCATTGGCATCGCGGATCAGGCTGCCATCGGCCTGCGCAGGAAACAGTGAGCCGGAGATGCCGGTCGCCAGCACCGCATAGACCAGCCCGCTGCCGAACAGGCCGAACAGGGACAGGCCAATGGCCGGCCGCCACAGCGGGTTGCCGGTACGACGGGAAGAAGTGTTGGAGGTGTTCATGCGCCAAATACCAGAGCAAGCAGAAGGTCGATGGCCTTGATGGCCGCAAACGGCAGCAGCACGCCGCCCAGTCCGTACACCAGCATGTTCCGCCGCAGCAGCGCGGTGGCGGTGGCCGGACGGAAGCGCACACCGCGCAGGGCCAGTGGGATCAGTGCCGGGATCACCAATGCGTTGAAGATCAGTGCCGCCAGTACGGCATTGCGCGGGCTCGACAGCTGCATCACGTTCAAGGCCGCCATCGATGGGATGCTGGCGGCGAACAATGCCGGCAGGATGGCGAAGTACTTGGACACGTCATTGGCCAGCGAGAAGGTGGTCAGCGCGCCGCGGGTGATCAGCTGCTGCTTGCCCACTTCCACCACCGCCAGCAGCTTGGCCGGATCCGAATCCAGATCGACCATGTTGCCGGCCTCCTTGGCCGCCTGCGTACCGGAGTTCATCGCCAGGCCGATGTCGGCCTGGGCCAGTGCCGGCGCGTCGTTGGTGCCGTCGCCGACCATCGCCACCAGCCGGCCGCCGGCTTGCTCGGCACGGATGCGCGCCAGCTTGTCCTCGGGCCGGGCCTGGGCGATGTAGTCATCGACGCCGGCTTCGGCGGCAATGGCGGCGGCGGTGAGCGGGTTGTCGCCGGTGATCATCACCGTGCGGATGCCCATCGCCCGCAGCTGGGCGAACTTCTCGCGCATGCCGTGCTTGACCACGTCGGCCAGCTCCACCACGCCGAGCACGTGCCGGCCTTCGCTGACCACCAATGGCGTGGCACCACCACGGGCCACCTGATCCACCCGCGCCTGCAGCTCGTTCGGCACCGTGCCACCCAGCGCCAGCACATGCGCGGTGATGGCATCGGCAGCGCCCTTGCGGATGCTGCGGCCGTTGTCCAGATCGACCCCGGACATGCGGGTTTGCGCGGTGAACGCCAGGTAATTTAGAACCCCGCACATGGATGTGCGGGCTCTTGCGGAGGGATCCGCATCAACGTGTTCTGGCTCGGCGGTGGTGCAACCCTGCTCGCGGGCCAGACGCACGATGGATTTACCTTCCGGCGTGGGATCGGCCAGGGACGACAACAGCGATGCCTCACGCAGCTGTGCAGCATCGATGCCTGCCAGCGGATGGAAGTGCGTGGCCTGGCGGTCGCCGTAGGTGATGGTGCCGGTCTTGTCGAGCAGCAGCACGTCCACGTCGCCAGCCACTTCCACCGCCTTGCCGGATTTGGCCAGCACGTTGGCCGACAACGCACGGTTCATGCCGGCGATGCCAATCGCCGGCAGCAGGCCGCCGATGGTGGTCGGGATCAGGCAAACCAACAGGGCGATCAGCAGCAGTGGATCGACCGTGACGCCAACAAAGCCTGCAATTGCCGGCAGCGTTGCTACCACCACCAGGAAGGTCAGCGACATCGCCGCCAGCAGCAGGGTCAAGGCGATCTCGTTCGGCGTCTTCTGCCGGTTGGCACCTTCCACCAACGCGATCATGCGGTCGAGGAAGCTATGGCCGGGCTCGGCACTGACCCGCACCACGATCTCGTCGGACAGCACCTTGGTGCCGCCGATCACGCCGGAGCGGTCGGTATCGGCCTCGCGCAGCACCGGTGCCGATTCGCCGGTGACCGCGGCCTCGTTGATGGTGGCCAGGCCACGCACGATCTCGCCATCGGCCGGCACGAACTCACCGGCACTGACGATCACATGGTCGCCCGGCCGCAGTTCGGCCGCAGCTACGCGGCTTTCGGCGGCGCCCTGCAACGGCGTGGCAACCCGCCGTGCGACCAGGTCCTGGCGTGCACGCCGCAACGACGCGGCCTGGCCGCGGCCGCGGGCTTCGGCCACGGCTTCGGCGAAATTGCCGAACAACACCGTCACCAGCAGGATCGCGGTGACGGCCAGGCCGAAACCCAGCGGCGCATTGCCGCTGAGGGTGACGATCAGCGCCAGCACGGTGCCAGCCATCACCACCGCCATCACCGGGTTGTGCAACAGGTGCAGCGGCGACAGCTTGCGTACCGAGTCGATCAAGGCACGGCGCAGGCCGGCCGCATCGAGCAGGGCGGGGCGGCGGGGTGCCGCAGGAGAAGATGCCGCAGGAGAGACGGAGCGGTTCATGGGGGCGTTCACGGTGAGGGGGCTCCCTGCAGGGCCAGCAGGCTCAGGTGTTCGGCCACCGGGCCAAGCACCAATGCCGGCAGGAACTGCAGCACGGTAAGGACGATGACCACGCAGATGAGCGTCAATGCGAAGGTCGGGGTTTCGATCTGCAGGCTGCCGGCGCTTTGCGGCACCTGCCGCTTTGCGGCCAGCTGGGTGGCGATGACCAGCGGAAGAATCAGGATCGGAAAGCGGCCCAGTGCCAACACCAGCGCGCAGCTCAGGTTCCACCACACGGTGTTGTCGGCCAGCCCTTCAAAGCCCGAGCCGTTGTTGGCATAGGCCGAGGTGAACTCATAGAACACCTGGCTGATGCCGTGGAAACCGGGGTTGGAGGTGCCGGCCAGGCCGGGCACGGCCAAGCTCAGCGCGGTCAGCCCAAGCAGGGTGATCGGTTGCAGCAGCACCAGCACCGCGAGCAGGCGTACCTGCGGCGTTTCCAGCTTGCGGCCCAGCAGTTCGGGCGTGCGCCCGGTCATCAAGCCGGCCAGGAACACCGCCATCATCAGATAGACCAGGAACTGCTGGATGCCGCAGCCAATGCCGCCCCAGATCGCGCTGATCAGCATGTTGACCAGCGGCACCAGCCCGCCGAGCGGGCTCAGCGAATCATGCATGCCATTGACCGAGCCGTTCTGCACCTGGGTGGTGATGGTCGACCACAAGGCCGTGCCATCGGCACCGAAGCGGGCTTCCTTGCCTTCCATCAGCAGGGCACTGGCGGCGCTGGCGCTATGACCTTCCAGCCACAGGCTGGCGGAAGTGGAGAGCACCGACATGGTCAGCATGCAGCCGAACACCAGCGCGCCGAATCGACGCCGGCCGGTGAAACTGCCGAGCATGCAGATGATGGCCATCGGGATCAGCAGGATGCCGATCAGCTCCAGCGCATTGGACAGCGGGGTTGGGTTTTCCAGCGGGAAGCTGCTGTTTGGGCCATACCAGCCGCCACCATTGGCGCCGAGCTGCTTGGCCGCGACCATCGCCGCGACCGGGCCGAGCGGGATCTTCTGCGTTTCCATGCCGGCACTGGCATCGATCGGCGTGGCCTGCGGCCCAGCGGCCAGCGTGGAAGGCACACCCTGCCAGTTCAGCAGCAGCGTCCACACCAGACACAGCGGCAGCAGGAAGCGCAGGCACAGGCGCACCACATCGGCGTAGTAGTTGCCTACGGTGACGCGTATCGGAGCGTTGCTGGTGTCGTTGCTTGCCGGCTTCATGAACAAGGCGCGCAGCGTGGCCACCGCCAGGGCCAGGCCCATCATTGGGGTGATCACCTGCAGGCCGGTGATACCGGTCATCTGCGCGAAGTAGGACAGCTGCGCCTGGCCGCTGTAGTGCTGCTGGTTGGTGTTGGTCAGGAACGAGACCATGGTGTGGAACGCGGTGTCCCAACGCATGTTGGGGATGTTGTCCGGGTTCAACGGCAGCCAGGCCTGGGTCATGAACACCGCCTGGGTCAGCACCGCCAGGACCAGGTTGCTGACCAGGAAGGCGAGCACATAGCCGCGCCAGGACATGGAGTGGTTGGGGTCGACCCCGAGCACGCGGTACAGCGGCTTTTCGATCCAGTGGAAGAGGACGTCGATACGCATGGGCGTACCGCGCATCAGCCGCGCCAGGTACAGGCCCAGCGGCCAGGCCAGCGCCAGGCTGACCAGAATGATGAGGATGGCTTCAATCACGATGGCGCCCCTCAGAACGAATCGGGTCGAAGGACCGCGTACAACAGGTAGGCAGCGGCGATCAGCACCACTACACCGCACAACAGAGCAAGCCAGCCGGGCATGGAAAACCTCGAATTACGATCAGCACGCGGCCGGAGCTGCCGGCACGCGCGTTGGTGGACGGGCGGGGCGACAGGCCGGCACGGAAGGCAGTTCTGATCACCCCGATCAGAACGCCATCGTCCGCCTGGGGGGCGTAAACGATCGACGCTGCAGAGTGGGGGCTGGCGTAAAAGGCGCGTAAAAAGTGGGGTTTTGGTGGGTGGGATGGAGGCAGGGCGATAGCCGAAGCCAAAGCCAAAGCCAAAGCCAAAGCCCCCTCATCCGCCCCTTCGGGGCACCTTCTCCCGCAAGCGGGAGAAGGGAGCGGTTCCCTGCGTCGCTGAGTCCACGCGTGGTTCCGGGCCTGCGAACGGCTCCCTGCGTCGCTGAGTCCACGCGTGGTTCCGGGCCTGCGAACGGCTCCCTGCGTCGTTGAGTCCACGCGTGGTTCCGGGGCTGGGAACGGCTTCCTGCGGCTTTGAATGCCGGAGTTGCGGTAAATCTGCAGACTGCAGCAGATTTGCCGCAAGCCATGAACAGCGTCCCTTCTCCCGTTTACGGGAGAAGGTGCCCCGCAGGGGCGGATGAGGGGAAGCTCTTGATTGAAAGCCCCCAAAACAAAAGCGGCCCGAAGGCCGCTTCCATACTTCAACCCAACACCGGTGGGCTCAGCCCTTGGCAGGCACAACCGCAGCAGGCGCAGGTGCAGCCGCCGACGCGCTGCCCGCAGCATCCACCGGCGCGGCAATGCCCTTGAGCTCGCGGTAACGCGCCAGGCTTTCGGCGATTTCAACATCCATTGCCTGCCGCTGCTGCTCGAACGCCGACTGCAGGCGCAGCTGCGCCAGCAGTTCGTTGTGACGCTGGCGGATTTCAGTGGCCTGCTTGTCGGCCACCTTCTGCCCGGCCAGTTCCTTGTTGCCGGCGGCGGTGAGCTGGGCGGCCAGCGCGCTGCGCAGGCTGGTCACGTTGAATACGGCGGTCTTGATGTTGTTGTCGACAATCGCCGTGCGTTCATTGAACACACGGCGCAGATCGTCTTCGGTGGCGTAGGTGGACAACATCGCTTGTTCGGTACGCTTGCGTGTATCTGCCGCCGCTGCGTCCACTTCCTGCTGGGCCTGCGCCAAGGCCGCGTCAGCACGTTCTTCGGCGGTAAGCGCGCGCTGCACTTCGGCACCGCGCGTTCCGCTGCGCGCGCTGAACTCCTGGCGCGCGCTGTTCACCGCTTCCGGTGGCAGCGTGTCCGAACAAATGCGCTTGCCGCCCTCATCCCAGCAGTACAGCTTCTTGCCGGCGTCGGCGGGCTTGTTCTGGGCAAGCGCCGGGGCTGCCAGTGCGGCCAGCACCAGCAACAACGTTGCCGCGTTTTTCGTCGGATTTGGCACCTTGGCAGCCCCCTGCTATCAGCCTGTCGGATTGCTCCCGTAGCGGCCACGGTAGGCCAGCAACGGTTCGCGATAGCCGACAAGTTCCGGGTTCCCGGAGGCGAATGCAAGCAGGTCAGCCAGATTGGCCACCGCAATCACCGGAATGCCGGTTTCGGCAGCCACGGCCTGCGCAGCTGAACGCGGGTCGGTTTCCGAGGCGATCTCCTGGCGGTCCAGTGCCACCACGATGCCGGCCGGGATGCCGTTGGCTTCGCGGATGATGGCCAGCGCCTCGCGGATGGCGGTACCGGCGGTGATCACGTCATCGACGATCAGGATGCGCTTGCCGGCCATGTCGGCGCCGATCAGGGTGCCGCCTTCGCCGTGCTCCTTGGCTTCCTTGCGGTTGAAGGTCAACGGCAGGTTGCGGCCGCGGTGCGAGAACTCGCAGGCGATGGCGGTGGCCAGCGGGATGCCCTTGTAGGCCGGGCCAAACAGCTGGTCATAGGCAATGCCGGCGGCATCGATGGCGTCGGCGTAGCAGTTGCCCAGCTGGGCCAGGGCCAGGCCGGTGTCAAAACGGCCGGCATTGAAGAAATACGGGCTCACCCGGCCGGACTTGAGGGTGAACTGGCCAAAACGCAGCGCGTCGGCGTTCAACGCCAGCTGCAGGAAACGGGAACGATGGTCACTCATGTAAATACGCATTCTTGTCGTCTATTGAGAGTCCTAGGGTAAAGCATGCCCCTTGCAAATGCTGCGTTGCGGGCGCTGGCGCCGGCTGAAGCCCGGCCCGGGGCGCTGTCAGGGGAAAGCACCGGCCCGGTGTGTCGACCGCCCCGGTCCGGGCGGTATGCTGTGCCGGTCTTGAGCTTTCCCAACAGCGGTCCTTCATGCGTATTACCAGCTTCAACGCCAACGGCATCCGTTCGGCCACCACCAAGGGCTTCAACGAGTGGTTCCTGGGCCAGCAGGCCGACGTGCTCTGCATCCAGGAGACCAAGGCGCAGGAGTCGCAGCTGACCGATGCGCTGTTCCGCCCGGACGGCCACCACTGTTTCTACCGCGACGCGATCACCAAGAAAGGCTACAGCGGCGTGGGCATCTGGAGCCGCCGCGAGCCGGACGAAGTGCGTACCGCGCTGGGTTGGGCACCGTTCGACGATGAAGGCCGTTACATCGAGGCGCGTTTCGGCAACCTCAGCGTGGTGTCGTTCTATATCCCGTCCGGTTCCTCGGGCGAGCTGCGGCAGGGCTTCAAGTTCGAGGTGATGCAGTGGCTGAAGCCGATCCTGGACGAATGGCTGGTCAGCGGCCGTGACTACGTGCTGTGCGGCGACTGGAACATCGTGCGCAGCGCGCTGGACATCAAGAACTGGAAATCCAACCAGAAAAACTCCGGCTGCCTGCCGGAAGAGCGCGACTGGATGAACGGCTTCTGCGCCGACCAGGCCGAACTGGTCGATACGGCCAACGGCTGCGGCTGGGTCGACGCCTACCGCGCGCTGCACCCGGAAGGCCAGGACTACACCTGGTGGAGCAACCGTGGCGCGGCCCGCGCCAACAATGTCGGTTGGCGCATCGACTACCAGTTCGTCACCCCGGGCCTGCGCGAACGCCTGCGCGGCAGCTCGATCTACACCGGCCAGCGCTTCTCCGACCACGCCCCGTTCACCGTGGACTATGACCTGTGAGTGAGGCTGCCAAACCTCGCCGCCCCTGGCAGCGGGTGTTGTCCAATCTGAGCCAGCGCAAGGTGCTGGCGATGCTGCTGCTTGGCTTCAGCTCGGGTCTGCCGCTGTACCTGGTTGGCAACACGCTGGGCTTCTGGATGCGCAAGGAAGGCATCCAGCTGGATGCCATCGGCTTCCTGTCCTGGGTGGGCCTGGCGTATTCACTGAAGTTCCTGTGGGCGCCCATCGTCGACAAGACCAATGCGCCGCTGCTCGGCTGGCTGGGGCGCCGCCGTGGCTGGATGCTGCTGTCGCAGCTGATCGTGGTGGTGGGGCTGGTCGGGATGGGCTTGATCCAGCCCAAGGGAGGCCAGATCACCTTCCTCGGCGTTGCCTGGGAACACCTGGTGGTGTTCGGGGTGATGGCGGTGATCGTCGCTTTCGCTTCGGCCACCCAGGACATCGTGATCGATGCCTGGCGGATCGAATCGGCCGACAACGGTGAACAACTTGGCCTGCTCACCTCTTCATCGGCCCTGGGCTACCGCTCGGCGTTGCTGGTCACCGATGCGCTGATCCTGCTGATCGCAGCCAAGGTGGGGTGGCAGGTTTCCTACGAAATCATGGCCGGCTTGATGGCGGTAGGTGTTGTCGCCGTGTTCATGGCCCGCGAGCCGTTGCCTGCACAGGTGGCGGTGGCAACGCAGTCCGCACCGTTGTGGACGCCGCGCGGCCTGTTCGACGCCGTGATCGGGCCGTTCGTCGCCTTCGTGCGTGAGCACCGTAGCGGTGCGCTGCTGATTCTGGCGGCGATCAGCTTCTATCGGTTGGCCGATTTCGTGATGGGGCCGATGGCCAATCCGTTCTATGTCGATCTGGGCCTGAGCGAGGAGACGGTCGGTGCGGTGCGCGGCTCGGTCGGCCTGGTAGCCACCTTCGTGGGTATTGCCGCTGCCGGTGTGGTGGCCTTGCGCTGGGGCATGCTGGTAGCGCTGGTGGTGGGTGCGGTATTGGGCCCGTGTTCGAACCTGGCGTTTGCCTGGCTGGCCTATTCAGGCCCGGACATCACCCATTTCGCCATCGCCATGGCGATCGACAATTTTGCCAGTGGCTTTGCCGGCACCGCGCTGATCGCCTACATGTCCAGCCTCACCAGCATTGGCTATACCGCCACGCAGTACGCCTTGTTGAGTTCGTTCTACGCCATGCCGGGCAAGGCCCTGAAGGGCTTTTCGGGTTGGTCGGTACAGACCCTGGCCCAAGGGCGTAGCTTGTTGGAAGGCTATGCGCTGTTTTTCATTGGCACGGCGCTGGTGGCGATTCCGGTCGTGATTCTGTGCTTGCTGCTGATCCTGCATCAGCGCCGGCTTGCCCGCACCGTGTAAGCCAGTTGCCTGCACCTGCCTGCTGCGGGATGATCGCCCCCGACGCGCCGAGGGGGCGGCCTTGCTAACGAGGAAGTGAGCATGGCAGAAGTTGTGTTGCGGGATATCGACCCGCTGCTGATGGAGCGCATCCGCCGCCTGTCGGTGGCGCGCGGCTGGACCCGCGAAGAAACCTGTCTGGCCCTGCTCGAACAAGGCCTGTTCGCCAGCGAGCATCATGTGCGCGGTGGTTTCGACGATCCCGAAGTAGACGTCCTGTCCGAAGCCATCAAGGCCCTGCAGGCAATGCCGGCCGGCAGCGACCTCTGACCGACCGTTCGGCAGGAGCTTTCCCACCGTAGTGCCGAGCCATGCTCGGCAGGGGCTTTCCCAACAAAACCAGCCCTGTAGTGCCGAGCCATGCTCGGCAGGGGGCTTTCCCAACAAAGCCAACCCTGTAGTGCCGAGCCATGCTCGGCAAGGGGCGTTCCCAACAAAGCCAGCCCTGTAGTGCCGAGCCATGCTCGGCAGGAGCTTTCCCAACAAAGCCAGCCCGTAGTGCCGAGCCATGCTCGGCAAGGGGCGTTCCCGGTAAAGCCTCTGCCGAGCATGGCTCTGCACTACCGCTTCCCTCTTAACGCTTCCCCTCAAACCAGATGAATCGCCCCCAGAATCCGCGGCCCACGCGCGCCGCTGACACTGGGCAGATTGCCCGGGCGGCCGGCCAGGGTCTCCTGCGCCAGCCACGCAAACCCCATCGCCTCCATGTAATCCGGGTCCAGCCCATGCGCGGCACTGGATCCGATTGCCACGCTCGGCAGCCGCGCCTGCAACCTCGACAGCAGCTGCGGATTGCGCACGCCGCCGCCGCAGACCAGCAGCCGGCGCGTGCCCGGCAGTTGCGCCAGCAAGGCATCGGCCACGGTGGCGGCAGTCAGTTCCAGCAAGGTGGCCTGCACATCGGCCGGCGCCAACGCTGTTGCCCCCAGCTGCGCTTCCACCCACTGCAGATGGAACTGCTCGCGGCCGGTGCTCTTCGGCGGTGGCAAGGCAAACCAAGGTTCGGCCAGCAGCCGAGCCAACAATGCTTCATCCACCCGCCCACTGGCCGCAAACGCACCATCGGCATCGAACGCGTGGCCAAGATGCCGTTGGCACCAGCCATCGAGCAGGGCGTTGGCTGGGCCGGTATCAAAACCACGGATGCTGCCATCGCGGGCAATCAGGCTCAGGTTGGCGATGCCGCCGAGATTGAGCACCGCGCGGTCTTCATCGGCGCTGCCCAGCATCGCCAGATGGAAAGCGGGCATCAGTGGCGCACCATGGCCGCCGGCAGCCACATCACGACGGCGGAAATCGGCCACGGTGGTGATGCCGGTGAGCTCGGCAATGCGGTTGGCATCGCCAATCTGCCAGGTAAAGGCCGGCGTGCTCAGCGGCCGATGGCGGATGGTCTGCCCGTGCGAGCCGATGGCCTGCACCTGCGAACGCTGCACCCCTGCGTTTTCCAGCAGCTGATTGGCGGCTGCGGCGAAAGCGATGCCAACGCTGGCATCCAGTTGCCCCAATGCGTCCATCGACGCCGGTTCGCCACCTTGGCCCAGCGCGATCAGGGCCTCGCGGGTGGCAGAGTCCCAGGCGTGCGTATGGCCCTGCACGAAACGACAGCCGCCGCTCTGCGGGAACTGCACCAGCGCCGCATCGATGCCGTCGGCACTGGTGCCGGACATCAGGCCGAGGAACAGAGGCAGCTGCGGATCAACAGAGGTCATGGCGGTGGCCAAAAAGAAACGGGCAGGGAAGCTTCAAGCTCCCTGCCCGTATCGTCAACGGTGTTGCGCTTGCTTAGCCGCGCTTGCCGCCCGCTGCCGGTGTGGCGGCGGCGGTCTGTGTTGCCGCCGGTTTCTTGCTATCGCCGGCATCGGCGTAGATCAGTTCTTCCATGCCCTGGATGCGGGCCATGGCCGGCGCGGTCTGCGCCCGGAATGCAGCCAGGTCGGCGCCCTGCAGCGGCTGCGGCGGCGGCATCGTCACCGACAGCGGATTACGGTGCACGCCGTTGACGCGGAATTCGTAGTGCAGGTGCGGGCCCGTCGACATGCCGGTCGAGCCCACATAGCCGATCACCTGGCCCTGGGTCACACGTTGCCCGGCACGGTAGGGGCCAAGCCGTGACATATGCCCGTACAGCGTGGTGTGGCCGCTGCCGTGGTCGAGGATTACCACGTTGCCGTAGCCGCGCTGGGTGCCAGCGAACTGCACGCGGGCGTCACCGGCGGCCATGATCGGGGTGCCGGTGCGCGCGGCGTAATCCACACCCTTGTGGGTGCGCATCGTGCCCAGGATGGGGTGGCGGCGGGTGCCGTAGTTGGAGCTCAGGCGGGCGAACTGGATCGGCGAACGGATGAAACTCTTCTTCAACGAACGGCCGTTCAGATCGAAGTACTCGGACTTGCCTGCGCGATCAAAGCGGAAGCCGGTATAGGTCTTGCCGCCGGTCTGGAAGGTTGCTGCCAGAATCTTGCTGGTGTCGATGCGCTCGCCTTCGCGCCAGGTCTCGTCCATCACCACGCTGAAGCGGTCGCCCGGCTGCAGGTCCTTGGAGAAGTCGATGTCGTACTTGAAGATTTCATCGGTCATCGTGGCGATGGCCGACGGCGACAGGCCGGCCTTGCGCGCAGCGTTGTACAGCGAACTGGTGATTTCGCCGCTGGCCACCACGGTACGGGTGCTGGTCGCACGCTCGCTGACCTTTTCGCTGATCTTGTCGCCCTGCAGGCTCAATTCCACCCGGTGATTGGCATCGCGGTCGAAGCGGATCGTACGCAGCGCGCCATTGACCGGCAGGTCGAAGGCGATTTCCGCGCCGGGGCGCAGCTTGGTCAGCACCTCGCGGGTGCCGGGGTGGTCAAGCACCTTCTGCATGGTGGTGGCAGGCACGCCGGCGGCTTCGAACAAATCGCTCAGGGTCTGGCCGCGCTCCACCCGCTGGATCTGCCAGCTGTCACCCGGGGTTTCCCCTCGCCGCGCCAGCGACAGCGGCGGCAAGGGCAGGGCAAGCGTGGAGTGCGATGACGGCAGGTTGCTGTCGATGGCGTTGGAAAAGCCCGGAACAATCGTCGCCGCCAGTGCGCCAATGGTGACGAACAGGCTGGCGTGGATCCAATGCCGGCGGTTCCAGCGTTCGTTGAACGCGGCGGGCAGATGTTCCTTCAACTTCCGATGCAGGCCGTTGTCGTGCAGGACGTGGAGTCTTTCCTGGAAGCGCTGTTTGCGCGCGGAGCCATGATCGGGTTGGGACATCGGTCGGTTCTCTGGTCGACCCGGATCGCGGGCCCAAACGCAGGTAACATAGACACCTATCAATACCGCGTCAAACCATTGAGCCGCATGGCTTTTCGATCGGTTAACGTGGTTAACTTGTACTTAACACCATTCATGTTTTTGACTGCGAAGTCGGGAGTTTTAGCGTGTCCTCGATTGATGAAGCCCTTGCCCTGATCGGTCGCGGAGCCGACGAAATCCTCAAAGTGGAAGAACTGCGCCAGCGTCTGGAAAGCGGTCGCCCACTGCGTGTGAAGGCCGGCTTCGACCCCACCGCACCGGATCTGCACCTGGGCCACACCGTATTGCTGAACAAGCTGCGGCAGTTCCAGGACCTCGGCCACCAGGTCATTTTCCTGATCGGCGACTTCACCGGCATGATCGGCGACCCGTCCGGCAAGAGCCTGACCCGCAAGCCGCTCAGCAAGGAAGACGTGCTGGCCAATGCCCGCACCTATGAGGAGCAGGTGTTCAAGGTGCTGGACCGGGAAAAGACCGAAGTCCGCTTCAACTCGGAGTGGTTCGGCAAGATGAGCGCGGCCGACATGATCCGCCTGGCTGGCCAGCACACCGTCGCCCGCATGCTCGAGCGCGACGATTTCGCCAAGCGCTATGCCGCCCAGCAGTCCATCGCCATCCATGAGTTCCTCTACCCGCTGGTGCAGGGCTACGACTCGGTGGCGCTGGAAGCGGACGTCGAGCTCGGCGGTACCGACCAGAAGTTCAACCTGCTGATGGGCCGCGGCCTGCAGGAGCACCACGGGCAGAAGGCGCAGATCGTGCTGACCATGCCGTTGCTGGAAGGCCTGGACGGCGTCAACAAGATGTCCAAGTCGCTGAACAACTACATCGGCATCAGCGAACCGGCCATCGACATGGTCACCAAGACCATGAAGGTGGACGACACCTTGATGTGGCGCTGGATCGACCTGCTCAGCTTCGACATCTCCATCGACGAGGCCAAGCAGCTGCGCGCCGACGTCGAGGCGGGCAAGATCAACCCGCGCGAAATCAAGCTGCGACTGGCCCGCGAGCTGACCACCCGCTTCCACGACGCAGCCGCGGCCGAGCAGGCCATCGCCGGCTGGAACGCCGCGGTAACCGGGCAGGGCGACATCACCCAGTTGCCGCTGCAGGAAGTTGCGGTACCGGCCGAAGGCCTGCGTATCGGCGCACTGCTGACCGCCGCCGGCCTGACCCCCAGCAATTCCGAAGCCTCGCGCAAGCTCAAGGAGCGTGCGGTAAAGGTGGACGGCGAAGTCATCGAAGACGCCCAGACTGTATTGCAGCCCGGTTTTGAAGGCCTGCTGCAGGTAGGCAAGCGCACCTTCGCCCGCGTCCTGCTGGTAGCAAGCGCCTAAGTCTTGGAGCCCCAGATGACCAAAGCCCCTCTCCCGCGCGCGGGAGAGGGGTTGGGGTGAGGGCAGAGCGAAGCCCATCTGCGTCATCGCCCCACAAACCCCGATCAGCTCATCTGGATGTGCAGGCGAACAAGGCTGCTTCCACTAGCAGCGACAAAAGCCCCTCTCCCCCCCGGGAGAGGAGTTGGGGAGAGGGTAAGGCGAAGCCCGTTTGCTTCACTGCCCCGCAAACCCCAATCAGCTCATCTGCAAGCACAGCGCTGCGTACACATATAAGTACAAGCAAAACAGTAAAAAGCTTCCCCGGCAGCGCAATGAACGAAAGTTGGAAAAAACTTTCCACAACCCCTTCACAAAGCCTGCAAAGAGGCACATACTTCACCTCCCCCGACGCAGGGGCCTCGCAAGAGGCGCAAGCGGAAGGAAAGCTTGAAGTCACCGCCTCGAAATGAGGTGTTGACGAA
>NZ_LDJJ01000055.1 GCF_001431465.1 Stenotrophomonas terrae
ATGCGGGAGAGGGGCTAAAGACAAAAACTACCCCTCCCCAACCCTCCCCTTTGCTACGCAAAAGGGAGGGAGCGTAGTGCCGAGCCATGCTCGGCAGGGGCTTTCCCAATGAACCCTGCCAACCACCCGCGCATCCATCGCCGTAAAAGCCCACCACGCGACACAAGAACGGCCCAGAAACAACTGCATCCAAGCCAACCCTCGCTTCAAAACGGACCGCGCCGTCCTTCAACACAACGGTAAGCACTAAAGCGCTAGGCTGTACCCCTGTCTCCAGCCGGGCGAACCCTCGATGAAAATGATTCTGGCCGCGTCCATCCTGGCCGCGCTCACGGCCCCCGCCGCCAACGCCGCCGACACGCTGTACTCCGGCGGCCCGATCGTCACTGTCGATGACAAGCAGCCCAGCGCCGAAGCCATCGTGGTGCGCGATGGCCGCATCGCCTTTGTCGGCACCCACAAGGCGGCACGCCGCTTCAGCCCACAGGCGCAGCAAGTTGATCTTCAAGGCCGCACCCTGACGCCGGGTTTCATTGATGCGCATGGCCACGTTTCCGGCGTTGGCTTGCAGGCGCTGTCCGCCAACCTGCTGCCCGCCCCCGATGGCGAAGGCAATTCGATCCCCGCGCTGCAGAAGATCATGCGCGAGTTCCGCGCGCACCCCACTACGCCCGAGGGCTACAAGGTACTGATCGGTTTCGGCTACGACGATTCGCAGCTGGTCGAACAGCGGCACCCGACCCGCCAGGATCTGGATGCCATCGCCACCGATATTCCCGTCATTCTGATGCATCAATCCGGCCATCTCGGCGCCTACAACAGCAAGGCGCTGGAGTTGGCCGGCATCACCGCTGACACGCCCAATCCGCCGGGCGGCGTGATCCGCCGCGAACCGGGCAGCAACGTCCCCGATGGCGTGCTTGAAGAAAGCGCACACAACATGGCCCTGGCCAAGCTGATGCCGGCCATGACCCTCGAGCAGTCAATGGCCATGCTTGAGGCCGGGCAGGCCTTGTACATGAAATACGGCTACACCACCGCACAGGATGGCAAGACCGATGCCGGCACCTTGCAGCTGCTGCCCATGGCCGCCAAGGCCGGCAAGCTGAAGATCGACGTGGTGTCCTATCCCGATATCGAGGTGGCACTGCACAACCCGGCCATGCAGGGGCCGTTCTACGGCCTGAACTACACCGACCACTTCCGCATCGGTGGCGTGAAGATCAGCCTGGATGGCTCGCCGCAGGGCAAGACCGCGTGGCTGACCAAGCCCTACTACAAAGTGCCCGAGGGCGAGAAGCCGGACTATGCCGGTTATCCCGCGTTTCCAACCGCCAAGGTCGATGACCTGATCACCCAGGCCTGGGGACATGATTGGCAGGTGCTGGCGCATGCCAATGGCGATGCCGCCATCGACCAGCTGATCCATGCCGTGTCCGTCGCTGAAGCGAAGTACCCGGACAAGCATCTCGTCCCGGTGCTGATCCACGGCCAGACCCTGCGCAAGGACCAGGTGGGCGAACTGCGCCGTCTGGGCATTTTCCCGTCACTGTTCCCGATGCACACCTATTACTGGGGCGATTGGCACCGCGACTCGGTGTTGGGGCCGGAACGCGCCGAGAACATTTCGCCGACGCAGTGGGTACTGGACGCCGGCATGGTGTTCACCTCGCACCACGATGCGCCGGTGGTGTTCCCGGATTCGATGCGGGTGCTGGACGCAACGGTCAACCGCGTGACCCGCAGCGGCCGTGTGCTCGGCCCGGAGCAGCGCGTATCCCCGGAAATCGCACTGAAATCCATCACTTTGTGGGCGGCGCGGCAGTATGCCGAGGAGAGCAGCAAGGGCTCGATCGAAGTCGGCAAGCGCGCGGATCTGGCGGTATTGTCGGACAACCCGCTGAGCATCGAGCGCAGCCAGCTGCACACCATCAAGGTGCTGCAGACCATCAAGGACGGCGAAGTGGTCTACGAAGCAAAGCCGACACCTTGAGCAGCCTGGCTGGAGCGCGGGGCATGAAGCTTACCCCTCCTCAACCCTCCCCTTTGCTACGCAAAAGGGAGGGAGCGTAGTGCCGAGCCATGCTCGGCAGGGGCTTTACCCGTAACGCTTGACGTCTTGGCAGCGGCCCGAGCCGTGAGACCACGGCGATACCCGAAGTCGAAGGCGCATTGAGCTGGCCGAAGCAGCCACGGCAAGGCCTATCGGCTAACGGCTACCCTCTCCCCAACCCCTCTCCCGGCGGGAGAGGGGCTTCAAGCACCAGCCTGGGCTTTGAGCATCAGCCTAGGCAGCAAGCTTCAGCCTGCGCAGCTCGCACACAGACCATGCACTTCCAGCGTCTGCGCCTGCGGTTTGAAACCCAGTTCCTTGGCGCGGGCTTCCAACTGACGGACGATGTCGCGGTCCTCCAGCTCCACCGCGCTATGGCAGCGGTCGCAGATCAGGAACGGCACCGAGTGCTGGTTGCTGCTGGGGTGATGGCAGGCGACAAACGAGTTGACCGAGGCCAGCTTGTGCACGAAGCCATTGGCCATCAGGAAATCCAGCGCACGGTACACGGTGGGCGGGGCATCGGCACCCACGCCCTTGCCTTCGCGCACCCATTCGAGCAGCTCGTAGGCCTTGACCGGCTTGCCCGCCTCGGCGATGAGGCGCAGCACGTTGGCGCGGATCGGCGTCAGCCGCAAACCGCGCTCACGGCACACCCGCTCGACCACCGCAACAAAATCCGCCGCGTCTTCAACGTGGTGGTGCGGGGCGGTACAGGAGTGTGCGTCGGTCATGGCTACCTCGTCGGAATCAGGCCGTTGGGATCTTGATGAGTGCGGCGTCGATGCGTTTCAAGGCCTCGTCGCGGCCGGCCAGGTACACGGTATGGGAAATGTCAGGGCTCACCTGGGTGCCTGTGATGGCCACGCGCAGCGGCTGGGCAACCTTGCCCATGCCGATTTCCAGCTGCGCGGCCACGTCGTGCAGCGCCGCCGACACGCCTTCGGCAGTCCATTCAGCCGCGGCCAGCAGCTCGCGGGCCTTGCCCAGCGGAACCTCGGCGCCGGCTTTGAAGTGCTTGGCCACCGCAGCTTCGTCGTACTCGTTCAGCGGCGTGTACCAGACCACGGCCTTCTCGGCCATTTCCTTCAGGGTCTGCACGCGCTCACGCAGGGCGATGACCACGTCGACCGGTGCCGGGCCCTTGGCCAGGTCCAGGCCCAGCTTTTCCAGCTGGTAGACCAGGTGTGGCGCAATGGATTCGGGCGTCTCGGTCTTCAGGAAGTGCTGGTTGACCCAGCCCAACTTGGCCATGTCCAGGCGCGCGGCCTTGGAATTGCAGTTGGTGACGTCGAACAGGTCGATCAGTTCCTGGCGGGTGAAGATCTCCTGGTCGCCGTGCGACCAGCCCAGACGGGCCAGGTAGCTCAGCAGCGCCTCGGGCAGGTAACCGGCGTCCTTGTACTGCATGACATCGGCCGCGCCGGTGCGCTTGGACAGCTTGGCACCCTGCTCGTCCAGGATCATCGGCATATGGCCGAACTTCGGCACCGGCGCACCGATGGCCTGGTACAGGTTGATCTGGCGCGGAGTGTTGTTGATGTGGTCATCACCGCGGATGACCTCATTGATGTTCATGTCCCAATCGTCCACCACCACCGCGAAGTTGTAGGTGGGGTAGCCATCCGGACGGAAGATGACCATGTCATCCAGCTCGCTGTTGGCGATTTCGATGTTGCCCTTGATCAGGTCATCAAACAGCACCGTGCCGTCGAGCGGGTTCTTGAAGCGGATGA
Organism: Stenotrophomonas terrae; assembly: GCF_001431465.1. Taxonomy (GTDB): domain Bacteria; phylum Pseudomonadota; class Gammaproteobacteria; order Xanthomonadales; family Xanthomonadaceae; genus Stenotrophomonas; species Stenotrophomonas terrae. The sequence goes on from NZ_LDJJ01000055.1 coordinate 3,790, forward strand.
CGCGGTTCGGGTCGTCCTTGTACGGCAGCTTGAGCTCGCGGGCGGCACCGTTGTAACGCGGCTTCTCCTGCTTGGCCATGGCGGCTTCGCGCATGGCGTCCAGCTCTTCCTTGGTTTCGTAGGCGTAGTAGGCCTTGCCGTCGGCAATCAGCTGCTCGGCCACTTCCTTGTAACGGGCAACGCGGTCGGTCTGGTAGATCGGGCCCTCGTCATAGCCCAGCCCCAGCCAATCCATCGCCTCGAGGATGGCATCGATGGCAGCCTGGGTTGAGCGCTCGCGGTCGGTATCTTCAATGCGCAACACGAACTCACCGCCACGGTGGCGCGCCTCCAGCCAGCAATACAGCGCGGTGCGGGCGCCACCAATATGCAGGTAGCCGGTGGGACTGGGGGCAAAGCGGGTACGGACGGTCATGACGGGCGCAGAAGTGGGAATCGGGGCATTTTACCTCTTCCCCCGCATTGACGTAGTTGAGGGGCTTTTAACACCGCCCTTCAAGTAGTTATGGACTTTCTTGTTGAAGACCATCAAGGGCGAACGGCGGAGAGGAAGATCAAAAGCTCCCCCTCATCCGCCCCTTTGGGGCACCTTCTCCCGCAGGCGGGAGAAGGGAGCAACAGCCTGCGATCTGAAGCTGTCAGCCCTTCTCCCGCAGGCGGGAGAAGGGAGCAAAACCCCGCGATCTGCAGCTGTAAGCCCCTCTCCCGCCTGCGGGAGAGGGGTTGGGGTGAGGGCGCCTCTTGTTTTGGCTTCGGCTTCGGCTTCGGCTTCGGCTCTGGTTTTGGTTTTGGCTTTGGCTTTGGCCCTTGCCCTTGCCCTTGCTCCAGCTTTTGACTTACCGGGTCCCCTTCCGCAGCGACGGAGCTGGCAGACAAGACCCCGCATGGGGCGACGCACAGGGACGTGCGTCGTTTTTCGACGAGACAGGGATGTCTCTTCGAAAAATCCTGCCAGCGGAGTGGACCCGCGTCGCGTAGCGGCGTGGGCGCGGAGGCAGGGTGTGTTTCTTTTGGTTACTTCTTCTTTGCACAAGCAAAGAAAAGTGACTCGCTCCCCGCAGGGGAGTGAAAGCTCTTGCTCTTGCTTGTCAACGGGACAACAAAGCGCCAGCAACAGCTAGAGCCAAAGCTCCCCTCATCCGCCCTTCGGGCACCTTCTCCCGCAGGCGGGAGAAGGGCTACATCCGGCCTTAGCTTGTTGTGCCTCCAAAAGCAGAAGGGCCGCAATGCGGCCCTTCCTTCAAGCAAACCCAGCTAACTCACTTCTCCAACAACGGCTTGCGCGGGAAACGCTCCTCGCGCATCGCAGCGTTGTAGACAAACGACGCCACAATCGCCGCCGCCTGCTTCAGATCCTCCGCCTCGGCGTGGTCCCAGGTATCCAGATGGCTGTGATGCACATTGCTGAAGTAGTCCAGACGATCCTGCACGAACTGGAAGCCCGGCAGACCCACCCGGTCATAACTGATGTGGTCCGTGCTGCCGGTGTTGCGCGACACCACCGTGGTTGCCCCCACATCGTTGAACGGCTTCAACCACGCCTCGAAGATCGGCATCGCCGCCATGTTTTCCTGCGCATAGATGCCACGGAACCGGCCCGAACCATTGTCCATGTTGAAGTAGACCTGGAACTTGTCGTAATCACGCATCTTCTGCAACGGCCCAGTCGGCTCACGCAGCGACGCCGGCAATGCCTTCTGCGCCGCATCGGTCGGCTCCGGGTAACGCGCGAAGTGCTGCGCCACATAGGCCTGCGAACCGATCAGACCCTGCTCCTCACCACTCCACAAACCTACCCGGATCGTGCGCTTGGGCTTGGCACCCACTGCCTTGAGGATACGCATCGCCTCCATCATCACCGCCACGCCCGCGGCGTTGTCGGCAGCACCGGTGCCGGTATGCCAGGAGTCCATATGCGCACCCAGCATCACGATCTCATCGGCCTTGCTGCTGCCACGGATCTCGGCCAGCGTGTTGTGGCCTGGCTGGTTGCTGTCATCGGTAAAGCGCGCATCAACATTGACCCGCAGCGTCACCGTCTGCTTGTCCTTGAGCGCCCGAACCAGCGGATTGAAGTGCTCGGCAATCATTGCCAGCTCGGGGATGCCCACCGACTCACCGGCCTTGCGCGAGCCACCACCGGCCACGCGGATGATGCCGTTGTCCCAACCGCTGATGCTGATCGCCGCCAACGCACCTTCATCGATGAAGAACGCATTGACCGCCTTGGTCAGCTCCTGGCGCTCGTTGAAATCCTTCAAGCGCTTTGCACGGTCTTCTTCGGCCGTCTTGGGAATGGTGAAGGTCTGCAGGCCTTCCAGCGAGGTCGCATCGTGACGGTGCGAATCGGACTCGGTGCCACGCTTGTATTCGCGCGCATCACCCAGCAGCAGGATCTTGCCGCGCAGCTTGCCCTTGTACTTCTCAAGGTCGGCCAGCTTCTTGATGTCGACCTGGATCAGCTCACCTTCGACCGCGCCATTGGTACCCGGCGTCCACGCCTTGGGCAGGGCATGCAGCGGCTGTACGCGCTGACCCAGCATCTCGACGCTGGCCGAGGTGAACTCCCAACCGCGACCGAAGTCCTCGAAGGCCTCGTCGTGCACGTTGGTCAGGCCCCACTCGTTGAACTTGCCGCGCGTCCAGGTATTGGCCTGGGCCATCGCCGGTGAATTGGTCAGTCGCGGACCGATGTTCTCGGTCAGATGGCTGAAGGTATCCATCACCTGCGAACGATGGAAAGCCTCCTGACGGATCTTGCCCACCATATCCAGATCCACCTGCTCGGCTGCCTGCGCCGTGGCGCTCACCGCCAAGCCCATGCACAACGCCAACAAACCCCGCTTGATCATGCTTCCCCCGGCCTTAGGCCCAATGACAACAAAGCCTCGAGTCTAGCCAGCAGACAGCCCCCGCCGAGTCGGCCAATGGTCATGGTTGGCCGCAAATGGCCTGCTCAATCCGCGAGAGTCACCACTGCATGCGCAAGCGCGGGCTGCAGCTGACTTTGCCAATCACGGTCATTGGCGACCTGCGCGCGTTTGCGGCTGGCCTCGAAGGCAGCAAAGTCCAACTCGGCGTACGCCCACAGCTGCCCGTCGCCGGTTTGCGCCAGCACGCCGTCGGCAGGAAAGCCCACGTCCATCGGCGCATAGATCGCCGCCTCGCCGGTGTTCACATCCAGTGCCGGGCTCCACTCCGCCAGCCCCGCCGTTACCGACTGCGCAACGAACATGCGGTTTTCCAGCGCGCGAGCCAGGCAGCCGATGCGCACGCGCATTGCCCCGGCAGCGGTATCGGTGCAACTGGGCACGATCAACAACCGCGCACCGGCCTCGTACTGGCGCCGCACCAGCAACGGGAACTCACTGTCGTAGCAGATCGCCACACCAACGCGGATGCCATCGACCTCGAAAACCTTCAACACCTCGCCTGGATCAATGATGCCGGTATGCTTCTCGAAACCGGTCAACTGCAGCTTGTCCTGCCACAAATGCTGGCCCTGCGGCGTCAACCAATCGCAGCGGTTGCGGTAGCGGCCATCACCGCCATCGAGCAGGAAGCTGCCGGCCACGACATGCATGTCCAGTTCCCGCGCCAAGCGCGCGAACAGCTCAAGCCAGCGCTGCCGATACTGCTGGATGGCGGCCAGCGATGCCGCCAGATCACTGAAGATCGGCCGACCAAAACTGGCCGCCAACTCCAGCGAAAGGTACTCCGGCAACACGGCGATACGCGCACCGGCCGCAGCCGCTTCCCCCAGCACCTGCGACTGGCGCGCGGCAAAATCCTCAAAACTCGCTGGCGAGCCCACGGGATAGCGGGCAACGGCGATCTTCATGCAACAGCCTCCAAACTACGTGTCCAGAAAGTCAGCGGATGGGTGACATTGCCCTGCCCCACCTCTCCCCAATTCAACTGCATAGTCAGGCCCGGCCGCCGCTGGTAACCGCGCTTATGCCAGAACGCTGCGTTGTCGCGATGCCCGCGTGGCCGACGCGGGTCGTCATCCGCACGGTCCACCGCACAGAATGCGGTCAGCGCAAAGCGCCCCAAGGCACGCGCATGTGCCTCACGCGCATCGAAGAACGCATGACCGATACCCTGCCCCCGATACTCGGGCAGCAGGACGGACTCACCAAAATAGAACACCTGCGCGGGATCAATGCCTGCCTGCACAAACGGCTTGTGGAAAGCAGCAGCGTCATCGAGCAATGGCAGCCCCGTCGAAGCCCCAACCACCGCATCACCCGCGCGTGCAATTACGCAGACCGCATCCGGCGTTACAGCGTAGGCGGCAAGGTAGTCACGTTCGTAATCAAGACTGCCCTGGTAGAGATAGGGCCAATCCTTGAACACACCGATACGCAAGCGCGCGATGTCGTCGAGATGTGGCAGCAGTTGCTGGCCAGACAGCGAGGTGATAGTGAGTGCTGAGTGCATGCACGGATTCTAGAGCTTGTGGCAGAGGGGTGCTCATCTTCAGCTTCTCCGGCACAGCCCTCCCCCCCCTGCTACACGCCCGAGCCCGCGTTTACACAAAGGCGCTCTGAGCAAAGCAAGCCAAGGGTCGCAAGCTGCTCACATTCGCCCCAGGAGGGGCTAAAGCTGCAATCGCGTTTATCGCGTTGGAGGACGTCGCCACCAGCCCACTGAATAACTGATCCGGCAGGATAAGCACTGCGACTGCAACAGCGGCAGCGGCTTCTGCTTCTGCGGCTTCTGCCTCTTCCGCTCTTGCTGTTGCTGTTGCTGTTGCTGTTGCTGTTGCTGTTGCTGTTTCTCTTGTCCTTGCCTTCAGCTTTTGACGTACCGGGTCCCCTTCCGCAGCGACGGAGCTGGCAGACAAGACCCCGCATGGGGCGACGCACAGGGATGTGCGTCGTTTTTCGACGAGACAAGGATGTCTCGTCGAAAAATCCTGCCAGCGGAGTGGACCCGCGCCGCGTAGCGGCGTGGGCGCGGAGGCAGGGTGTGCTTTCTTTTGGTTATCTTTTCTTTGCACAAGCAAAGAAAAGTAACTCGCTCCCCGCAGGGGAGTGAAAGCTGTTGCTGTTGCTGTCAACGAAAACGAAGCAAAGCCAAAACCAAAGCTAAAAGCCCCCCTCATCCGCCCTTCGGGCACCTTCTCCCGCAAGCGGGAGAAGGGAGGCGTCATGCAGTTTGGTATGCGTCTGCTGCCCGCCTTCGCGGGGCAGGCGCCTCGACACCTCAATCCTGCACGCTTCCCTCATCCCCCCTCCGGGCAACTTCCCCAAAGAAGAGGACTGCGGTCCCGCAAGCGAAGAAGGGAGCTGTCATGCATTTTGATGTGCGTCTTCTGCCCGCCTTCGCGGGGCAAGCACCACGAACACTCCAATCTGCCCGGCGAAAGAAAAATCGCTCCCCCGCAGATAGAGGAAGACCGTGCGCCGCCAGGCAAGCGACGGCCAAACGGTCACTCCCACCACCCATAAACCACCATACGCTCCACCGGCAACACCACAAACCACGACCGCCCATCTTGAGCCACGGCCGAATACCCCGCGCCATGCCCCGCCGGCAACGCATCAACCGCTACCGCCCCGCCCGCATCACCTCCAAAACCCGACGAATCAGTGGCCGCAAACGCCGAATACACCCAATTACCTGGCTCGAAGTAGCGCAAACCCTTGCGCCGGATCGCCAAGGCCGTCGACAACGACAAGCGCAGCGCCACAACCCCCTGCACCTGCTCCCCGGCAAACACACTGCCCAACAACGCCCGCTCCACCTGCCCCGGCGCCATACCGAAATGCAGCAGGCCGCAGGTCTCGATACCCGCCGGCAACAAGCGCTGCGCGCGGCGATGGATCAATGCACGATTCATCTCATTCCTCCTTACGAAAGAGGCGGGATGGCCTGCGCCACCCCGCCCCGTCATCGCAACCGACCAATCAACCCTGCTTGTTCACCGCACGACTGCTCAGCTCGTACCAGTCCACCTTGCGGGTGATCCACATGATCGCCGCCAGGATGCCGAACAACAGCAGCGAGCCCATCAGCAACGCGTTGTTCTCCGATATCAGCAAGACATACAGCACGCCGTACAGCATCGTCAGCATCGTGGCGAAGCCGACACCACGCTTCCAGCTATGCAACACACCGCTAAGATAGAATCCCTGTAAGCCGATACAGGCCGCCGCCGCGATCAGATACGCCTGCCAGAACGCAATCTGCTCGGACAAGCTCAGCAGCAACAAGAAGAAGATCGCCAACGCCAGGCCCACCAGCAGGTATTGCAGCGGATGGATCTTCAACTGCTTGATCAACTCGAACAACGCGAAACCAACGAAGGTCAGCAGCACGAACAAGATGCCGTACTTGCTGGCCCGGTCCACCTGCGTATAGGTGTCCACCGGATCCACCAGGGCCACGTTGAGGACCTCGACATTGCTACCGTCACTGCGGATCGCCAGAGCCAGCTGCGACTGCGCCGCCGACGCCAGCGATGACACCGCCCACTCCGCCTTGAAACCGCTGGCATCGATGCTGCGCTCGTTGGGCAGGAAGCTGCCGCCGAACAACGGGTGCTGCCAGGTCGAGGACAAGGAAACCCGGGTATCGTCACCCACCGGCGCAATCGCCAGCGAACGCGTGCCACCCAGCACGAACTCCAGCTCAACCTTGCTGCCCTCGCGCAGCACGCCCTGCATCGCATCCGGCAATGGCGACAGCGATGCATGCAGGCCCTTCGAAGTTCCCTCCAGTACGCCAGCGCCCGGCTTCAACTGGATCGCCCGGCCGTCGACGCGCAGGTTCGGCGTACCAACAAGGCCGCGCACGTCGGAGATGCCCATGGCCAGATACGGATTGCCATAGGTCCGCCCCGGCACTGCGGCATAGCTGGTCTCGGCAAACTCGGCCTGCAGCTTGGCCTGCCAGTTGTAGACCGGCACCTTGAACAGGCCCACGGTGCGCTCATCGGTGCGCATATTGCCCTGCACGTTCAAGCGTGTCGGCATCTGCAGGTCGTAGCCACTTTCGACACGCAGCTCGGTCCGGCGCGGCTTGTCGCCTTCGGGCGGAATGTCCACTTCACGCTGCTGCGTCCACGGCAGCACCCGCACCGGGCCGATCAGCGACTGCTCGCCGGCCCAGCTCTGCGACACCCGCTCGACCGCCTCGTCGCGGTAACGCTCACGCTCATTGATGGTGCTGCGGATCAGCACCAAGGGAATCAGCAGCAACAACACCAGCCCGCCGACAATGGCGAAGCGCAACAGCAGTTTCAGGGAAGTCATGTCCCGTCCTCGTGTGGAAACGGGACCAGCTTGGACGCGACCGGTGAGCGGGGTTTGTGCCGAGTTTGAAGTGAATGTGAAGTCAGCCCGCCGGCAACAGCAAGCTGGCCTCGGCGCCGCCTTCAGGGTGGTTGTGCAGCGCCGCTACGCCGCCATGCAGGCGTGCAACCTCGGCCACGAACGGCAGGCCCAGGCCGGAACTGCGCTGTCCGCTGCCGGGCCGCGCCAGTGAGTAGAAACGCTCGAAAACACGTTGCTGCGCGTATTCCGGCACGCCGGGGCCGTTGTCGCGCACCGCGATACGCCAGTTCGGCCCCTGCCGCTGCAACCCCACCACAATGCGGCCGCCGGGTGCGGAGAACGCGATCGCGTTGTCCAGCAGGTTGGACAGCGCCTGCCGCAGCAGGAAGGCATCGCCCTGCACCGTCGCCTGCGCCGGCAGCTCCAGATCCAGTTCGATCTGCCCTGCCTGCAGGCGTGGCGCGGCGTCCTCGGCCAGCGCGCGGCAGACCGCCACCAGATCCACCTCGCTGCGCCGTTGCAGCCAACCGTGCTGCTCCACCTCGGCGAGCCGCAGCAGCTGGTCGATGGTCTCGGTCAGGCGCCGCTCCTGCTGCACGATGTTGGCGGCGAAACGCTGCCGATCGGCTTCCGGCAGGGGCTCCTGCAGCAGCTCGGCGGCACCGCGTATCGCCGCCAGCGGGCTCTTCATTTCATGGGTCAGCGACTGCACGTACTGCTCGACGTAGGCCTTGCCTTCGAGCTTGCGGCGCATGGTTTCCAATGCCTGGCCAAGGTCGCCAATCTCATCGCGACGGCGCTTGGGCGGCGGCACCGGCTCACCGGCACTCACCGCCTTGGCATAGCGGCTGAGCCCGCCGATGCCGCGCGACAACCACCAGGTCATCAGCAGGCCGATCAATGCCGACAAGCCAATCAGCCAGCTGCCGCGGGCGATGATGGCGCGCTGGCTGGCGACGATGAAGGGATCGATGGTGTCGTTGGGCTGCGACAAGGTCAGCACGCCGATCAAAGTGCGTCCGTCGGCCGGGTCGTACATCGGCGCGGCCACGTGCATCACCGTATTGGTCTCGTCGCCGGGAATCTCCGGGCTGGAGCGCGCCCCGTATTCGCCGCGGAGCGTCTTGTAGACGTCATTCCAGCGTGAGTTGTCGCGGCCCACATCCTGACCGCGCGAGTCGTAGACCACGATGCCCTGCGCGTTGGTCACCGTCACCCGGTAATCGATGCTGCGCTTGGGGAAGCGCCACACCATCGCCTTGGGATCGCGGCGCTGGGCCGTGGCCAGGCGCGCGGCGAAATCGCCGTCGCCGATATGGCCGGCCTTCAGATCCGGCGCGGCCATCACCGCCAGCACATTGGCCGCGTCCACCAGGGTGGACTCCATGGCCTGGCGCACACCGGGTTTGACCTCGTTGACGAACACCCGCATCACGAAGAAGGCGGCGATGCCGACAATCAGGAAGAATCCCAGGAATATCTTCAGCCCCAGCCGCATCGGTCACACATCCAGGGCGTAACCGACGCCACGGTGGGTACGGATAGGCTCGCCCTGCGCACCGGCTGCACGCAGCTTTGCGCGCAGGGTTTTGACATGGGTATCGACGGTGCGGTCGGTGCTGTCGCTGGTGTGGTCCCAGCCGCGTTCCATCAGCTGCGCCCGGCTCAGGATGGCCCCGGGCCGTTGCAACAGCGCCGCCAGCAAGGCGTACTCGTAGCGGGTCAGCTCCAGCATCACCTCCTGGTAGCGGATGCGCCGGCCTTCCTGGTCAATGCCGAAGCGGCCCAGCTGCTTCCAGCCACTGCCTGCTGCCGCGGCCGGTGCGGCAGGCGCGGCCCGGCGCAGGCGCGCGCGCACCCGGGCGACCATCTCGCGCGGCGAGAACGGCTTGGTCACATAGTCGTCGGCACCCAGCTCCAGCCCCAGTACGCGGTCGAACTCATCGTTGCGGGCGGTCAGGAAGATCACCGGCACCTGGCTGAAGGTGCGCAGTTCACGGCAGACCTCGAAACCGCCCAGGTCGGGCAGGCCGACATCCAGCACCACCACATCGGCCCCGTCCTGGCGCAGCAGTGCCAGGGCCTCACGGCCCAGCGCACAATGGCTGGCGCTGTAGCCCTCGCTGCGCAGCGCATAAAGCAGGGTATCGGCGATGGCGGCCTCGTCTTCGACGACGAGTACCCGGGCAGGTTGGCTGGACATTGCATCAGCATAGCCGCCCTTGCCGCAGACACCAGCCCTGCCAGGGTGGCGGCGCCCGACAGGGGCCTGGAACCAGCGCCAGCGGGCAGCCGGTCACGCCACACTGCAATCAAAACGCGCACGCAACGCTGCAGCCCGTAAACTTCGCCGATGAATTATCGCCACGCCTTCCACGCCGGTAACCACGCCGACGTTCTCAAGCACATCGTCATGTTGGCGATGATCGACGCGCTCAAGCGCAAAGAATCGCCGTTCTTCGTGCTGGACACGCATGCCGGCCGCGGCCGCTACCTGCTGTCTGCCGAGGAAAGCCGCAAAACCGCCGAGATCGATGAAGGCGTGTTGCGGCTGATGAGCAGCCCGGCGCTGCCGGAAGTGGTGGAGCAGTACCTGCGCGCGGTGCAGGCCGACAATCCGGTGGGTGCGCTGATCTCCTACCCCGGCTCGCCGCTGCTGGCCGCCCGCGCCCTGCGCGAGCAGGACCGCATGGCCGCCTGCGAGCTGCAGAAGGACGAGGTCACCGCGCTCAAGGAGCTATTTGCCCACGACCGCCGGGTGCAGGTACACGCCGGTAACGGCTACGAAGCCATCCGCGCCTTCCTGCCCCCCAAGAGCGGCGAAACCAAGATTGGGCGGGCGCTGGTGCTGATCGACCCGCCCTATGAAGTGCAGGATGCCGAGTACCCGCAGATCATCTCAACCCTGCGTGAGATTTTGACGCGGATGCCTCAGGCACAGTGCGCGGTCTGGTACCCGATCAAGCAACGCCGTACCCTGCAGCCGTTTTTCCGCAAGGCCGCCTCGCTGCCGGCCAAGTCGGCGCTGATCGCCGAACTGATGGTGAGGTCCGATGACTCCCCCTTGCGTCTGAATGGTAGCGGGATGTTGCTGCTGAACCCGCCGTGGCAGTTCGAGCAGGTGCTGGCCCCGGCATTGCCGGTGCTGAAACAGCATTTGGGCGAGGCTGGCGCCTCGACCCGGCTGGAGTGGCTCAAGACGCCCGAATGACGGGCGCGACCGGCCGCCGACACCTGCGTTCGACCGCGTTCACAGAACTTAGCAGCTGCGGTGACAGAATCAGGCGACTTTGGAGGAAACGTAGTCATGGCCACTCGCAATCGCATGCCCCCGTGGCATGAAAATTTCAAGGCACCCAGCGGCCGTGAGCTGCTGATCCGGCCGATCCGCCCCGAAGACGGCGCACCGCTGCAAGGCGCGTTTGCCCTGTTCGGGCCGGAAGAGGTACGCGACAAGTTCCTGCAGTCGGTTGAATCACTGTCCGATGAGACGGCCCAGCGTTTGACCCACCCGAACCCGAAGACCGAAATCGCGCTGGTGGCGGCCGAGCCGCTGCCGCCCGGTGAAGCGGTAGTCGGCGCAGTGGCACGCGCCTCCATCATCCCGGGTACCCGCGATGCCGAATACGCGATCCTGGTCAGTGGCTTCCTCGCCGGCCAGGGCCTGGGCCGGCAATTGATGCGCAAACTGGTGAAGTGGGCGCGCGGCAAGTACCTGGACCGCCTGTATGGCGACATCGCCCAGGACAACGAGCCGATGCTGCAGCTGGCGGCCTCGCTGGGCTTCAAGCAGGTGCCCCACCCCGCTGCCGCCCCGGGATTGGTGCGGATGGTGCTGGAACTGGCCAACTAAGCGTCAGTTTTCCACTCAGCTCACGACAGGCGCCGACAAGGCGCCTGTTGCGTTTGCGGACCTGCGACGCCCTCGCCCGCAAGCCAGATCAAGCCCAACGAGGCGACGCGGGCGCATCTGGTAAAATTCGCGGTTCATGTCGCCTATTACCTACCCCAACCCGCCGCTGCCCCGTTCGGGCCAGCTCCGCGCCTGGTGGCGCGCCCCGGCTTCCAGCAGCGCCCTGGCCTGGCATGTCGCCTGCGCCGCGCAGGCGCATGACAAGCCGTTGCTGCTGGTTACCCGCGACAACCAGAGCGCGCATCAGCTGGTGGCTGACCTGCAGACCCTGCTGGGGGCGGACAGCCCGCTGCCGGTGGTGCCGTTCCCGGATTGGGAGACGTTGCCCTACGACCAGTTCAGCCCGCACCCGGACATCATTTCGCAGCGCCTTGCCGCCCTGCACCGCTTGCCGGCGCTGAAGCAAGGCATCGTGGTGCTGCCGGTGCAGACCCTGCTGCAGCGGCTGGCGCCGCTGAGCTACATCGTCGGCGGCAGCTTCGACCTGAAGGTAGGCCAGCGCCTGGACATGGACGCTGAAAAGCGCCGCCTGGAAAGCGCCGGCTACCGCAATGTCGCGCAGGTGATGGACCCGGGTGATTTCGCCGTGCGTGGCGGCCTGCTCGATGTCTACCCAATGGGTGCCGATGCGCCGCTGCGCATCGAGCTGCTGGACGAGGATATCGACTCGATCCGTGAGTTCGACCCGGAATCGCAGCGTTCACTTGAAAAAGTGACCGCAGTGAAGATGCTGCCCGGTCGCGAAGTACCAATGGACGAGGCCAGCCTCAACAAGGTGCTGGCTACGCTGCGCGAACGCTTCGATGTGGATACGCGGCGCAGCCCGCTTTACCAGGATCTGAAGGCCGGCCTGCTGCCTTCGGGCATCGAGTACATGCTGCCGCTGTTCTTCAACCAGACCGCGACCTTGTTCGACTACCTGCCCGCCGGTTTCATGACCGTGCTCGGCAGCGGCGTCGGCGAAGCCTCCGATGCGTTCTGGCTGCAGACCAACAGCCGCTACGAACAACGCCGCCACGATATCGAACGGCCGCTGCTGCCGCCGGAAGAGATCTACCAGTCGCCGGACAAGCTGCGCGAACAGTTCAACAAGCTGCCGCGGGTGGAAGTGTGTGCCGCCGATCATCCGCGCGCCGCGGAAGCGCAGCCGCTGGGCGACCAGCCGCTGCCGCCATTGCCGGTCGCGGCCAAGGATGCACCTGCCGCACAGGCGCTGAAGTCCTTCATCGAACACTACCCGGGCCGGGTGCTGATCGCAGCCGATTCGCCGGGACGGCGTGAAGCCTTGCTGGAGGTGCTGCAGGCGGCCGAGTTGCGGCCTGAGGTTGTGGCCAGCTTCAACGACTTCCTCCCTTCCCCCATTGGCGGAAGGTGGCCTGAAGGGTCGGATGGGAGTAAGGCTGCTGGCAAAAGCTCGAGCAAGAACGCCCTCTCCCCAGCCCCTCTCCCGAAGGGAGAGGGGCTCAGCCGGTTTGCCATTACCGTTGCGCCGCTGGATGACGGCTTTGCGCTCAGCGAGCCGGCGCTTGCCGTGCTTACCGAGCGCCAGCTGTTCCCCGAGCGGGCCGGTCAGGCGCGGCGTACGCGGCGCGCGGGGCGTGAGCCCGAGGCGATCATCCGCGACCTGGGTGAGCTGACCGAAGGTGCGCCCATCGTCCATGAAGATCATGGTGTCGGCCGCTACCGTGGTTTGATCGCGATGGATGTCGGCGGCATGCCCGGCGAATTCCTCGAGATCGAATATGCCAAGGGCGACCGCCTGTATGTGCCGGTCGCACAGCTGCACCTGATCAGCCGTTACTCCGGTGCCTCGCCGGAAACCGCGCCGCTGCACTCGCTCGGTGGCGAGCAATGGGCCAAGGCCAAGCGCAAGGCCGCCGAAAAGGTCCGCGACGTCGCCGCCGAGCTGCTGGAAATCCAGGCCCGCCGACGCGCCCGCGCCGGTTTGGCGCTGGAGATCGACCGCTCCATGTACGAACCCTTCGCCGCCGGTTTCCCGTTCGAGGAAACCGCCGACCAGCAGGCCGCGATCGAAGCCACCCTGCGCGACCTGCAGTCCAGCCAACCGATGGACCGCGTGGTCTGCGGTGACGTGGGCTTCGGCAAGACCGAGGTTGCACTGCGCGCCGCATTCGCTGCGGCCAGCGGCGGCAAGCAGGTTGCAGTGCTGGTGCCGACCACCTTGCTGGCCGAACAGCACTACCGCAACTTCCGCGACCGTTTCGCCGATTACCCGCTGCGGGTGGAAGTGCTGTCGCGCTTCAAGAGCACCAAGGAAATCAAGGCCGAGCTGGACAAGGTCGCCGAAGGCACCATCGATGTGATCATCGGCACCCACCGCCTGCTGCAGCCAGACGTGAAGTTCAAGGACCTGGGCCTGGTCATCGTCGATGAAGAGCAGCGTTTTGGCGTGCGCCAGAAGGAAGCGCTCAAGGCGATGCGCGCCAACGTGCATCTGCTCACGCTCACCGCCACGCCGATTCCGCGTACCTTGAACATGGCCATGGCCGGGCTGCGCGATCTGTCCATCATCGCCACCCCGCCGCCGAACCGGCTGGCGGTCAAGACCTTCATCACCGCCTGGGACAACGCGCAGCTGCGCGAAGCCTTCCAGCGTGAGTTGTCGCGTGGTGGCCAGCTGTACTTCCTGCACAACGATGTCGAAAGCATGGGCCGCATGCAGCGCGAGCTGTCCGAGCTGGTGCCCGAGGCCCGCATCGGCATGGCGCATGGGCAGATGCCCGAGCGCGAGCTGGAACGGGTGATGCTGGATTTCCAGAAGCAGCGTTTCAACGTGCTGCTGGCCAGTACCATCATCGAGTCGGGTATCGACATCCCCAACGCCAACACCATCATCATCAACCGTGCTGACCGCTTCGGTTTGGCGCAGCTGCATCAGCTGCGTGGCCGCGTCGGCCGCTCGCATCATCGTGCCTACGCCTACCTGCTGGTGCCGGACAAACGCTCGATCACCCCCGATGCGCAGAAACGCCTGGATGCCATCGCATCGATGGACGAGCTGGGTGCCGGCTTCACCCTGGCCACCCACGATCTGGAAATCCGCGGTGCCGGCGAACTGCTCGGCGAGGACCAGAGCGGGCAGATGGCCGAGATCGGCTTCAGCCTGTACACCGAGCTGCTGGAACGCGCGGTGCGCTCGATCAGGTCCGGCAAGCTGCCCGACCTGGATGCCGGTGAAGAACCGCGCGGTGCCGACGTCGAGCTGCATGTGCCGGCATTGATTCCGGAAGACTATCTGCCCGACGTGCACACCCGCCTGACCTTGTACAAGCGCATCAGCTCGGCGCGCGACAGCGAACGCCTGCGCGAGCTGCAGGTGGAAATGATCGATCGTTTCGGTCTGTTGCCGGATCCGGTCAAGCACCTGTTCGCCATCGCCGAGCTCAAGCTGCAAGCCAACGAGCTGGGCATCCGCAAGCTGGAGCTGGGCGAGAACGGTGGCCGCATCGTGTTCGACAGCAAGCCCAACATCGATCCGATGGTGGTGATCCAGCTGATCCAGAAGCAGCCCAAGCTCTACCAGATGGATGGCCCGGACAAACTGCGTATCAAGCATCCGTTGCCGGAAAGTGCCGACCGTTTCAACGCCGCACGCGCCTTGCTGACCACGTTGCATCCGGCAAACGCCTGAATAAATCAACTCGTAAAGATTGCGTGAAGATAAAAGGGCGTTGAAAATAACGCCCCCTCTCTTACGCTCCCAGCCGTTCCCCACACGGCTCGGCAATCATGTTGACCATCACCACGCCCGTGGGCCTGTCGCTTCCACCCGAGGACAGCTCCTGTGCCATCGACGTATTGGCAGCTGCGCTCGATCAGCGCGACAGCTACACCGACCACCATTGCGATCGCGTCTCCCAGCTTGCCCAGGCCATGGGCCAGCGCTGCGAACTGTCCGAGGAACGCATCGGCCACCTTGTGCTCGCCGCGCGCTTCCACGATGTCGGCAAGATCGGCATTCGCGACGAAGTGCTGCTCTACCCGGGCAAGCTCGACGACAACAAGATGGATGCCATGCGCTCGCATCCGGAACGCGGCGCGCGGCTGTTTGCCGCCACCGGCCGCAGCGATGCCAAAGCCGTGGCCACGCTGATCCGCCATCACCACGAAGCCTGGGATGGCAGCGGTTATCCGCATGGCCTGCAGGGCGAAGACATCCCGTTGGAATCACGCATCCTGACCATCGTCGATGGCTTCGATGCGATGACCTCGCAGCGCCCCTATCGCGATGCGATGGCCACCCAGCGCGCGGTTGAGATCCTCGCCAATGATCGCGGCCGGCTGATCGACCGCCGCTTGTTCAGCGAATTCATGGGCCTGCTGCGCGGCGATCCTGCGCCGGCGGCCTGAGCACTCGCATCACAGCACCGGCGACATCATCGCTATCGCGTTCTGCACCAGACGCGTGGTCAAGGGCCACGCCGTCACCTGGCTCAACAGTACCGGCTCGGATACCGACAAATACGCTTCCTGCCGCTGCACCAGCGCAGCAGTCACCGTGAGGTCGGCGATCAACAGATTGTTCTCGAAGTTCAGCTCAAGACTGCGACGGTCCATGTTGGCCGAGCCTATCAAGGCGATCTCGCCGTCCACGGTCAACGATTTTGCGTGCAGCAGGCCCAAGGGATATTCGTGGATCTCCGCCCCGGATTGCAGCAGATCGGCGTAAGTACTGCGGCTGCTCTGTCCCACCAGCCAGGAATCGTTGCGCTTGGGCAGGATCAGCCGCGTGCGCACGCCGCGCCGCGGTGCCGCACAGAGCGCACGTAGCAGCGCTTCGTCCGGCACGAAGTACGGTGTACTTATCACCAGCTCACTTCGCGCCGCATAGATGCAGGCCACAAACATGTCGGCCATCGCATTGGCGCGGGTAACCGGCCCGGTTTCAAATGCCATGGCCACACAGCCCCGTTCGAACTGCGGTGTTTGAACGGCATCGGCATGAACGTCCAGGCCCTGCTCGCCGGTTTCCGGAATCCAGCCACTGAGGAACAGCCGCTGGATCTGCGCCACCACCGGGCCCTCGCAGCGCAGCAGCAGATCAATCCACGGCGCGTAACGCGGCTTCACCCGGAACTCGGGATCGGCACAGTTCTGGCTGCCGCAATAGGCAATGCGGTTGTCGATGACCACGATCTTGCGGTGATCACGCAGGTCCATGCGGCTGAAAGCCATGTGCTGCAGCCGGGTCAGATCATCCAGGGTGCGCAATAGTTTGACCCCGGCCTGCTGCAGCTGCGTCCAGCGCGGGCTGCTACTGAATGCCCGCGAGCCCAGCGCATCCACCATCACCCTGCAGGCCACGCCGCGCCGTGCTGCAGCGGCAACCGCGTCGGCAACACGGCCGCCGACGCCATCATCCAACCAGATGTAGAACGCGATATGCACGCTCTCCTGCGCCTGCTCGATGTCCTGCAGCAGCTGTTCGATGGCCGCACGGCAATCCTCGGTGGGTGCATCGGCGCGCGGCTGTGCCGCGCCCAGCAACACGATCCGATTGCCCGGCTGTGGCGTGAAGCCATTGATCGACTGGGCCAGCGCAAACAAGGACACCGCCTGGCCAGCAACCTGCGTAACGCCACTGGCCTGCGCATCACCCAGCGCGGACAGGCTGCGTACGGTCTGCTGCAGCCGTCGTGCACGTGCCCGCCCAATGCTGGTTTCACCCAGCAGCAGGTACGCGAGCATGCCCAGCAAGGGCGCCAGCATGATCACCGCCACCCAGGCCGCACGTGATGCGGGGGTGCGATTGGACCGGGTCAGTGCCCGCGCAGCCACCAGCAGATGCGCGACGAACACCAACACGCTCATTGCCCATTGCAGCGGTGCCTGCGGCCAGCCCATCTCAAACAACATGCGCTCTCTCCAGTTACCCAGGTGACGATGTCTGCAGGTTCAATAGCATGCCGGCCGTCCAGCCGGGATCAGCGCGTCTGCCACGCCAACGGTGGATGAACCGTGCGCCGCGGCAAACTGGATCCGCCGCTTTTTTTCACATCTCACAAAGACGCCGCAGCGCCTGCTATGGCGGCAACGGCCGGATGCCCCGGCTGCGAGGAGAACATGATGCACACAATGCGTACAGCACGAATCCTGTTGACCACCGCACTACTGGCAGGCGGTACGTGCCTGGCGCAGGCTGCCCCGCCCGCCGACACCGCCCTGCCAAGCTATACCCAACTGGACAAGGACAAGGACGGCATCGTGACCATGGCCGAGATGGACGTCTATCCGCCTGGCGTCGCCGCGCGCCTGCATCACTGCGACACGAACAAGAACCATCAACTAAGTCAGCACGAATACGCCCAGTGCACGGCCAGCGCTCATGCACCCATGCCAGCCCACAGCATGCCCGGGCCGACACATCCGGTGCATTAAAGCCGTACCCAGGGTGTCTGCGCCAAGGCAGTCCTGAGCAGATCAAGCAAGGCCTGCGACTGCTGCAGCCGCTGTTCGCCGATAGCCGCCAACGGCCAAATGCCCGAGGCATTGAACGCCACCGCACCGCTGAACCGCGACAGCTCCGACAGCCGCACTTCAAGTGGCAACTGCGGCTGTCCCAGCACATCCAAACCCTCCATCAGCAGGCGCTCGGCACTGCCACGCAGCGCCGGGGCCTGCGGCCAATACACCTGCACTCCGTCCCACAACGCCAGGTTCCAGGTTGTGCCTTCGCTGATGCGTCCCTGCGCATCGACAAACAACGCATCGTCGAAACCCTGCTGCAAGGCCTGCCGGCGCAACTGGAACAACGGGAATGTGCCCACGTGCTTGATATGCGCCAACTCACGCTGATACGGCACCGGCAACACCGTGTGCGCCTGCGGCGGAATCTGTGCTGGCGCGCCGATGCCGATCAACACGTCTACCGGTACCGTGCGTAAAGGATTGCGGAAATCGAACTGCCGCGAGAACACCGTGATGCGTACCGAGGCGTCGCCCGCATCCAACTGCAGCAATGCCTGCCGCAACCACGTCAGTACCTGTGGCGCGTCGAGCTCAACGGCAAACAGCTCATGCGTACCCTGTTGCAGACGGGCCTGATGCAAAGCCCAGCCCTGCACCGCATGATCGCGGACCTGCAATGAAGTGAAGTGCCCGTAGTTGACCAGCGCGGCGCTCAATGCGCCGGCATCGGCGAGTTGACCGTTGCAGAACAGCACCGTCATGGCAGCGTCTGTGCCTGTGCCCACATCGCACGCAGTATCTGCGCTGCTGGCGCGCGCCTGGCCATCCATGCCGATTGCCCTGCCCAGGCCTGCATTGCTTCCAGCGTGTTGCTGGTAACGGCCTGGCGGCGCATGCCGGCAGTGAGCCCGCGCTGCACCGGATACGGCTGTGGCGGCGGCGCAGTTGCAGCTTCCGCTGCGCGTACATAGGCGGTTTCCAGCGCCCGCCCGAGCCGACCACTGAAGGCGCGGGTGGCACGCGTGGCTTCCGGTTCGGCCAAGGCCAACGCCTGCTTCCAGGCGGCGGGAATATCGGATTCATCGGCAGCCAGGAACGCGGTGCCCACCTGCACCGCGCTGGCGCCGAGCATCAACGCTGCAGCAACGCCGCGCCCGTCGGCTATGCCACCGGCGGCAATCACCGGTATCTGCAGGCGATCGACCAGACGTGGCAGCAGCGCGAACAAACCAACCGTTTGCCGTTCGGCCTGTGCCGCGTCGAATGCGCCACGGTGGCCACCGGCCTCCATACCCTGCGCAACCACCGCATCGGCGCCGGCCGCCTGCGCCTGCAGCGCCTCATCCAGGGTGGTGACACAGGCAAACCAGGCAATACCGGCCGCATGCAGGCTGTCCACCTGTGCGGGCGAGAACAGGCCCATGATGGTCGAGGCCACCGCCGGGCGCGCAGCAATCAGCGCGTCGAGCTGGGCCTGGAAATCCGCCGGGCCGGCATCGCCGGCGGCCAACGGCACCGGCGGCCCCCACTGTGCAAGAAAATCGCGGGTCGCCGCTTCGGCAGCGGGATCACGCCGTGGCGCCGGATCCGGCACCCATAGATTGACCTGTGCCGGGCCCTGCGACTGCTGGGCGAAGGCCTCCATCCATTGGCTGATCTGTTCGGGCGTGGACAGCACCGCGCCCATCGCGCCCATGCTGCCGGCATTGGCCACAGCGACCGACAATGGCAGCGGACAGGCGCCGGCCATCGGCGCCAACAGGATCGGCAGTTCAAGACCAAAGCGCTGACAGAACGCCTCGGTGCGGGCGGAGATGATCGCGTTGTGCATGGCGGTGACTGTGCCGCCGGGGCCGGCCCCAACTCAAGCAAGCGAGAGGGCGTAGCGACGCACCAGCTGGCAGTCCAACTCTTGGTTGAAAGTGGAGGTCACATACTGGCCGTCATCGGCAGTGAAATCCACCTGCAAAAGCGAGCGGCCGATGCCGACGCCCGCTTCTTCCAGCGCAGGCGCCATTGCGGCGCCCGCGCGGGTGAACTTGCCGCAGGCCGCACAAACGGCGTTCTGCGGCAAGCAGCGCTTCACCCAAGCGCGATCAACGGAACGGCAGGCCGCCCTTGCCACCCATGGCGCCGAGCATGCCCTTCATGTTGCGCATCATGCCCTTCATGCCGCCACCGGCCAGCTTGCCCATCATCTTTTCCATCTGCATGTACTGCTTCATCAGCTTGTTGACGTCGGCCGGCTGGGTGCCGGAGCCGCGCGCGATGCGGGCACGACGCGAACCATTGAGCAGGCCCGGGTTGCGCCGCTCCTTCTTGGTCATCGAGCCGATGATGGCGATCATGCGCGGCACTTCCTTGCTCTGGCTGACCTGCGCCTTGAGGTGCTCGGGGATCTGCCCCAGGCCCGGCAGTTTGTCCATCAGGCCACCGATGCCGCCCATGTTCTGCATCTGTTCCAGCTGGTCGCGCATGTCGTTCAGATCGAACTTCTTGCCCTTGGCGACCTTCTCGGCCAGCTTCTGCGCCTTGTCCTTGTCGACCTGCTGCTCGACCTGCTCCACCAGCGACAGCACGTCGCCCATGTCCAGGATGCGGCTGGCAACGCGCTCGGGGTGGAACACGTCCAGGCCGTCGACCTTTTCACCGGTACCGGTGAACTTGATCGGCTTGCCGGTGATGTAGCGCACGCTCAGCGCGGCACCGCCACGAGCGTCGCCATCGGTCTTGGTCAGCACCACGCCGGTCAGCGGCAACGCCTCACCGAAGGCCTTGGCGGTGTTGGCCGCGTCCTGGCCGGTCATGGCGTCGACCACGAACAGGGTTTCGGCCGGGTTGACCGCAGCGTGCAGGGCCTTGATCTCGGCCATCATCGCTTCGTCGATGGCCAGGCGGCCGGCGGTATCGACCAGCAGCACGTCGACGAACGACTTGCGCGCGTCATCGATGGCAGCGCGCACGATGTCGACCGGCTTCTGCTCCGGGCTGGACGGGAAGAACAGCACGTCGACCTGCTCGGCCAGGGTCTTCAACTGCTCGATGGCGGCCGGACGGTAAACGTCGGCGGAGACCACCATCACCTTCTTCTTGCGCTTTTCCTTCAGGTGCTTGGCCAGCTTGCCCACCGTGGTGGTCTTGCCCGCACCCTGCAGACCCGCCATCAGGATGATGGCCGGCGCCGGCACATTGAGGTTCAGGTCGGTGGCCTGCGAGCCCATCACCGCAGTCAGCTCGTCGCGCACGACCTTGATCAGGGCCTGGCCCGGGGTCAGCGATTTGAGGACTTCCTGGCCGACCGCGCGGACCTTGATCTTCTCGATCAGCGCCTGCACCACCGGCAGGGCGACATCGGCCTCGAGCAGGGCGATGCGCACCTCGCGGGTGGCCTCGCGGATGTTTTCCTCAGTCAGGCGGCCGCGCCCACGCAGGCGCTCGATGGTGCCGGAAAGGCGCTGGGTCAGTGACTCGAACATGCGGCGGAACCTGCGGAAATCGTGGAAACAGAGATGGCAAGTATAGCGGCCAGTCGCCATCGCCGCCGGTTCACGTCGCCAGCGGCGGGCCCGTATGCGAAACTGCATCGATGACAATCGTTCTCATCGCCGCCCTACTCTATCTGGTGTCCACCGCCCTGCTGGTCCGCGGGCTGGCTGGGGACGGCAGCCCACCGCCGCGTAACTGGCTGCCAACGGCCATCGGCGCGGTGCTGCTGCACGCCGGCTACCACCTGCTGGTGGCGCTGAAAACCGCCGGCGGGCCGGACATGCACTTCTTCGCGGCATTGTCCCTGGTCGGCCTGGGCATGGCGGCGTTGACCACCGTGGTCGGCGCACGCGGGCGGATGTCGGCGCTGGGCGTAGTGGTATTCCCGATGGCGGCGATCCTGCTGTTGGCCTACCACGGCTACGGCCATGCGCCGAGCAAGCTGCTCGGCTGGCGCCTGGCCACCCACGCCTGGCTTGCCCTGCTGGCCTACGCCACGCTGAGCGTGGCGGCCCTGCTGGCGATCATGCTGTGGCTGCAGGAGCGGGCCTTGCGCCGCCGCGACTTCCGCCCCTGGTTGCGCGCCCTGCCGCCGCTGGCCGATCTTGAGACCCTGCTGTTCCGCACCATCACGGTCGGCTTCTGCCTGCTGACCCTGACCCTGCTGACCGGCGTGCTGTTTGTCGACAACCTGCTGGCGCAGAAGCTGGTGCACAAGACCGTGCTCAGCGTGCTGTCGTGGATCGTCTTCGGCACTTTGTTGATTGGCCGCCGCCGTTACGGCTGGCGCGGCAGCAAGGCCGTGCACTGGACCCTGACCGCGATGGCATTGCTGTTGCTGGCCTTCTTCGGCAGCCAGTTCGTGATCGAGCTGGTGCTGGGCCGCGGCTGAGCCTGTAGTGCCGAGCCATGCTCGGCAGGGGGCATTACCAACAAAACCGACTGTAGGAGCGGCGTAAGCCGCGAAGCCGGTAATCGATCCGATCCGAAGATGGATGCAGTTTCATTGCTGCGGGCTTCGCGGCTTACGCCGCTCCTACAAATGCCAGCATAGAATGCCGGCGAATTGAGACATTGCTGGGAACGCCTCTGCCGAGCATGGCTCGGCACTACAGTTGAAGCCCCACCACCGCCCCTCACTCCATCGCTGCTTCCAGGGCCTGCGACAGCCGCTCCACTGCGATCACTTCCATTCCCTTCACCGCGCCGGCCTTGGGTGCATTGGCCTTGGGCACGATCGCGCGCTTGAAACCATGCGTTGCGGCCTCGCGCAGGCGGTCCTCGCCGTTCGGTACCGGCCGGATCTCGCCGGACAAACCCACTTCGCCAAAGGCTATGGTCTTCTCTGCCAAGGGCCGGTCCTGCAGCGAGGACAGCACCGCCAGCAGCACCGGCAGATCCACCGCGGTCTCCTGCACGCGGATACCGCCGACCACATTGACGAACACGTCCTGGTCGCCGACCAGAACACCGCCATGGCGGTGCAGCACCGCCAGCAGCATCGCCAAGCGGTTCTGCTCCAGGCCCACCGCCACCCGCCGTGGATTGGACAGCGGCGAGGAATCGACCAGCGCCTGCACTTCCACCAACAACGGGCGGGTGCCTTCGCGGGTCACCATCACGCAGCTGCCGGGCTGGCGGGTGCTGCCACCGGACAGGAAGATCGCGGATGGATTGGGGACTTCCTTCAAACCCTTTTCGCCCATCGCGAACACGCCCAGCTCATTGACCGCGCCGAAGCGGTTCTTGAACGCGCGCAGGATGCGGAAGCGGCTGCCGCTTTCACCTTCGAAATAAAGCACCGCATCGACCATGTGCTCCAGCACGCGCGGGCCGGCGATACCGCCCTCCTTGGTGACGTGGCCGACCAGGAACACGGCGGTGCCGGTTTCCTTGGCAAAGCGCACCAGCCGCGCCGCGCTCTCGCGCACCTGGCTGACCGAGCCCGGCGCGGCGGTCAGCGCTTCGGTCCACAGCGTCTGTACCGAGTCGGCGACGATCAACTTGGGCTTTGACTTCATCGCATGCTGCAGGATGTTTTCCACACCGGTTTCGGCCAGTGCATTGATGCCTTCCAGTGGCAGATCCAGGCGCACCGCGCGGCCGGCCACCTGCGAAAGCGACTCCTCACCGGTGACGTACAGCACCGGCAGCGTGCCGGCCATCTTGGCCACGGCCTGCAGCAGCAAGGTTGATTTGCCGATGCCCGGATCACCACCGACCAGCACCACCGCACCCTCCACCAGACCGCCGCCCAGCACCCGGTCGAACTCGCCGATGCCGGTGGACACGCGCAGATGTTCGGTCTGCTGCACGTCCTTAAGTGCGGTGATCTGGGGCGCTTCCACCTTGCCGGCCCAACCGCTGCGGCGCGACGCCGGCGCCTTTGCGGCGGCCGCGGTTTCCAGCACGATCTCACTGAGCACGTTCCAAACGCCGCACTCGGTACACTGCCCCTGCCACTTGCTGTACTCGGCGCCGCATTCACTGCAGACGTAGGCGCTGCGGGTCTTGGCCATGGAAATTCCTATCTGCGTTAGCGACGCAGGATAGCCCACCGATGTCGCAAAGGCTGCGACAACTAAAGTCCCTGCCACCGCTGCCGCTATGCAAGCGGGGCTTTGCCCCGTCTCGACGTTCCAGGAATTCGCATGATTGGCAGTTACAACCAGAGCCTCGTTGTCGTCTCGTTGCTGGTGGCGATACTTGCCGCCTACACCGCTCTGGACATGTCCGCGCGCGTGGCCAACAGCCAGAGTCGGCGTGCGGCGCGCATCTGGCTGGTGGGCGGCGCAGCCGCCATGGGACTGGGCATCTGGTCGATGCACTTCATCGGCATGCTCGCCTTCAAGCTGCCAATCCCGGTGGGCTACGACCTGCTGCTCACCGGCTGCTCGCTGGCGGCCTCCGTCGCGGCGTCCATGTATGCGCTGTGGCTGGTGTCACGGCAGCGCCTGTCGGCCGGGCGCCTGCTGGCCGGCGCGGTGCTGATGGGCCTGGGCATCGCCGCCATGCACTACATCGGCATGGCGGCAATGCGGATGCAGCCGGGGATCGACTACGACCCATGGTGGTTCAGCGCCTCGCTGCTGATCGCCATCGGTGCTTCGGCTGCCGCATTGTGGATAGCGCAGCGCCTACGCCATCAGCAGAAACGGCTGATGCCAATGCGTCTGCTGGCTTCGCTGGTGATGGGCGTGGCCATTGTCGGCATGCATTACACCGGCATGGCCGCCGCGCGTTTTCCTGCCGGTGCCATGTGCGGCGCCATCAGCGATGGCGGGCTGGATACCCACCTGCTTGCCGGCCTGGTCATCGTCACCACCATCGCCACCCTGACAGTCGCGCTGCTGGCCTCGGTTTTCGACGGACAGATGCGCCTGCGCACCGGCCTGTTGGCCCATTCACTGGCCAACGCCAACGAAAAACTGGTGCAGGCCGCCCTGCATGATCCGTTGACCCAACTGCCCAATCGCGTCCTGCTGCAGGACCGTATCGAGCGTGCCATCGAAAAGGCTGCGCGCCGTGAATTCGGGCTGGCGCTGATGTTCTGCGACCTGGACGGCTTCAAGAACGTCAACGATGCCTACGGCCACCAGCTCGGCGACCGCCTGCTGGTGCAGTTCAGCAGGCGGGTCAATGCGCTGCTGCGCAGCCAGGACACCTTTGCCCGGCTCGGCGGCGACGAATTCGTGATCGTGATGGCCATCGATTCACCCGATGACGCTGCCTTGATGGCCGAGCAGATCAGTACCGCCATCAACGAGCCATTCCTGATCGACAACGCCGAGCTGCTGGTCAGCACCAGCATCGGCATCGCCCTGTACCCCGAGGATGCCAGCAGCGAACGCGAGCTGATGGCGCATGCCGATGCGGCGATGTACCACGTCAAGCAGAGTGGGCGGAACGGCCATGCGTTCTTCACCTCGACCATGCAGGCCGGCACCCGCCAGCGCCTGCGCCTGCTGCAGGACCTGCGCCGCGCCATCGTCCGCAACGAACTGCTGCTGCACTACCAGCCCAAGTTCCCGGCCGGTGGAAGCCGTGCCAACGGTGCGGAAGCGCTGCTGCGCTGGAACCACCCGGAGTTGGGCATGCTGTCACCGGATGTGTTCATTCCCATCGCCGAGCGCAGTGGCCTGATCATCCCCATCGGCGAATGGGTGCTGGATGCTGCCTGCGCTCAGCTGCGCGCCTGGCACGATGCCGGCAATGCGGACTGGTCGATGGCGGTCAATCTGTCGCCGCTGCAGTTCGCCTCGCCAACCCTGGTGGAGAGCGTACGCGGTGCACTGCAGCGGCACGCCCTGGACCCTCGCCAGCTGACCCTGGAAGTAACCGAAAGCACCGCGATGAAGGATGTGGACGCCAGCCTGCAGATGCTCGAAGCCCTGACCGCGATGGGCGTGCGCATTGCCATCGATGACTTCGGCACCGGCTATTCCAGCCTGCTCTACCTCAAGCGCATGCCGGCCACCGAGCTGAAGATAGACCGCGCCTTTGTACGCGATCTTGAACACAACGCCGAAGACGCGGCGATTGTGTCTTCGATCATCGCGCTGGGGCGTTCGCTGCAGTTGCAGGTGGTAGCCGAAGGCGTGGAAACCGAGGCCCAACGCGAGTTCCTCGGCGCGCTGGGTTGCGATGTACTGCAGGGCTACCACCTCGGCCGGCCAATGGCAGCAGCCGAGTTCGTCAGCTGCAACAGCTGAAGCGCACGCCTTTTTTTGTAGGAGCGGCGTAAGCCGCGAAGCTGGTGGATCACCAGATCCCGGGGCAATGATCTCGGAATGGTCATCGGCTTCGCGGCTTACGCCGCTCCTACGAATGTCATCGGCCGATGCAGTGCCGGGAAGGCTTCTGCCGAGCATGGCTCGGCACTACACAAAAGAATCGGCAAGGGCTTTCCCAAAATTTCGTCAGCGGGTTGTAGGAGCGGCGTCAGCCGCGAAGCTGGTGGATCAACAGATCCCTGGGAAACGATCACGGAACGGACGTCAGCTTCGCGGCTTACGCCGCTCCTACAAATGTCGTCGGCCTATGCATTGCGGGGAAAGCTTCTGCCGAGCATGGCTCGGCACTACATAAAAGAAAAACAAAGGCCGCCTTGCGGCGGCCTTTGCTGTACATCAAGCGATCAAACCGCTCAGTGCATCATGTGGTGATTCATGTTCCACATGACCCACAGTGTGCCCAGCACGATGATGCCGATCACCACCAGGGTGAACATGCCGGCATTGACGTTCCAGCGGGCAGCCGAGGAGCGGTCCAGGTGCAGGAAGAACACCAGGTGCACCAGCAACTGCAGGATGCCTGCAACCACCACCACCGCACCGGTGGCGAAGGTCGACATGCCACCGCTCATCACCACCCAGAACGGGATGATGGTGAGCACCGCGGCCAGCACGAAGCCGATCAGGTAAGACTTGACGCTGCCGTGGCTTTCGCCAGCGGCACCGTGTGCATGATTGTCATGTGCGGACATTACATCGCTCCCGACAGATAAACGACAGAGAACACGCCAATCCAGACCAGATCCAGGAAGTGCCAGAACAGGCTCAGGCACGCCATGCGGGTCTTGTTGCGCGGGGTCAGGCCATCCTGCTTGAGCTGGATGAACATCACCGCCAACCACAGCAGACCGGCGGTCACGTGCAGACCGTGGGTACCGACCAGGGCGAAGAACGCCGACAGGAAGGCACTCTTGTCCGGGCCGTGGCCGTTATGGATCAGGTGGTTGAACTCCCAGATTTCCATGCCCATGAAGCCGGCACCCAGCAGCCAGGTGATGGCCAGCCAGAAGAACATCAGGCCCTTCTTGGACTGGTGCATGGCGATCATGCCCAGCCCGAAGGTCAGCGAGGACACCAGCAGCAGCGCGGTTTCCCATGCCACGAACGGCAGTTCGAACAGGTCCTTCGGACCCGGGCCACCATTGGTGCCACCGGACAACACAACGTAGGTCACGAACAGGGTGGCGAAGATGAGCAGATCGCTCATCAGGTACACCCAGAAACCGAAGACGGTGTTCTCGCTGGTGTCGTGATGCTCGTGATGATCATCGCCATGGCCCGCCGCGTGAGCGGCGGTACCGTGGGTCATCGTGTGGGCGTTCGTGCTCATGCCTTCACCTCGGTCTTCACCAAGCCCTGAGCTTCCAGGTGCTTACGGTGCTCGTTCTCGATACGTTCCACTTCAGCAGCCGGCACCCAGTAATCCACGTCCTTGTCGAAGGTACGGTAGATGAAGGTGGCGATCATGCCGACCAGGCCGATGATGGCCAGCAACCAGATGTGCCAGACCATCGCAAAACCCAGCACCAGGCTGAACGCGCCGATGACAACGCCGGTGCCGGTGTTCTTCGGCATGTGGATGTCGCTGTACTTGGCCGGCTTCTGCCAGGCTTCGCCGCGCTGCTTGCGGTGCCAGAATTCGTCCAGCTCCTCACCCTTGGGCAGGGTGGCGAAGTTGTAGAACTGCACCGGGGAAGCGGTTTCCCACTCCAAGGTACGGGCATCCCACGGATCGCCGGTGAGGTCGACATTCTTCTTGCGGTCGCGGATGGACACGGCGATCTGGATCACCTGGCACAGGATGCCCACGGCGATGATCGCAGCACCGATGGCGGCAACGATGAAGAACGGCTGGTAGTCCATGTTCGGGTAGCTCTGCATACGACGCGTAGCACCCATGAAGCCCAGTGCGTACAGCGGCATGAAGGCCACGTAGAAGCCGATGAACCAGCCCCAGAACGCGCGCTTGCCCCAGGTTTCATTCAAGGTGAAGCCGAACATCTTCGGCCACCAGTAAGTGATACCAGCAAACATGCCGAACACCACGCCGCCGATGATGACGTTGTGGAAGTGGGCAATCAGGAACAGCGAGTTGTGCAGCACGAAGTCGATGGCCGGGATCGCCAGCATCACGCCGGTCATGCCGCCGATGGTGAAGGTGACCATGAAGCCGATGGTCCACAACACCGGCGAGGTGAAGTGCACGCGGCCGCGGTACATCGTGAACAGCCAGTTGAAGATCTTCACGCCGGTCGGGATCGAGATGATCATCGTCGTGATGCCGAAGAAGGCATTGACGTTGGCACCCGAGCCCATGGTGAAGAAGTGGTGCAACCACACCAGGAACGACAGCACACCGATCGCACAGGTGGCGTAGACCATGCCCTTGTAGCCGAACAGGGTCTTGCGCGAGAACGTGGCGATCACTTCAGAGAACACACCAAATGCCGGCAGCACCAGGATGTAGACCTCCGGGTGACCCCAGATCCAGATCAGGTTGATGTACAGCATGGCGTTGCCGCCACCATCGTTGGTGAAGAAGTGCGTACCCAGGTAACGATCCAGGGTCAGCAGCACCAGGGTGATGGTCAGCACCGGGAACGCAGCGATGATCAGCAGGTTGGTGACCAGGGCGGTCCAGCTGAACACCGGCATGTGCATCAGCTTCATGCCCGGGCTACGCATCTTGAGGATGGTGATGAAGAAGTTGATACCGCTCAGCGTGGTACCCAGGCCGGAGACCTGCAGCGCCCAGATGTAGTAATCCATACCTACGCTTGGACTGTATTCCAACCCTGACAAGGGCGGGAACGCCAGCCAACCGGTCGCGGCGAACTCACCGATCCACAGCGAGATCATCATCAGGCCACAGCCTGCGACGAACAGCCAGAAGCTCAGCGAGTTCAGGAACGGGAAGGCAACGTCGCGCGCACCAATCTGCAGCGGCACCACCAGGTTCATCAAACCGGTGATCAGCGGCATGGCCACGAAGAAGATCATGATCACGCCGTGGGCGGTGAAGATCTGATCGTAGTGGTGGGGCGGCAGATAGCCTTCGGCGCCACCGGCGGCAACCGCCTGCTGGGCACGCATCATGATCGCGTCGGAGAAGCCGCGCAGCAGCATCACGAACGCCACGATCAGGTACATCGCGCCGATCTTCTTGTGGTCCACCGAGGTGAACCACTCCTTCCACAGGTAGCCCCACAGCTTGAACTTGGTGACCGCGGCTACAACAGCCAGGCCGCCCAGCATCGCGCCGATGAGGGTGGAGAGCACGATGGGATCGTGCGGCAGTGAATCAAGAGAGAGTTTTCCAAGCATCGTCATTCTCCCGAGGTGCCGTGGCCGGCATGTGCGGCTTCGGCGGGCTCGTTGGCATTGTGACCGGCGTGGCCGTCAGCCTCGGCGGCAGCAGCAGGAGCAGCGTGGCTCATCGCCGCGTGGTCCATTGCGTCATGGCCCATGGCAGCATGGTCCATGGCTTCAGCCTGCATCGCCCCGTGGCCTGCGCCCTCGTGCGACATCTTCTTGCCATCGTGCTTCATGCCGAAGTGGTGGTTCTCACCGGCGTGCTTGGCAATGATGGCGTCGAACAGGCCTTTTTCGGTGCTGCCGTAATAGGTCACCGGGTACCAGTCGTGGTTCTTCTCGGCGCCCAGTTCGGCGAAGGACTTCTGGTCCAGCACCTTGGCGTCGCCGCGAACCTTGGCCAACCAGGCCTGGTATTCCTCGTTGCTCACCGCATGCGCGGTGAAATGCATCTTGCTGAAGCCGGCGCCGCTGTAATGCGAGGACAGGCCTTCATAGCTGCCAGCTTCGTTGGCAACCAGATGCAGCTTGGTCTCCATGCCGGCCATCGAGTAGATCATGCTGCCCAGATGCGGAATGAAGAACGCGTTCATCACCGTATCGGCGGTGATCTTGAAGTTCAGCGGAGCGTCGACCGGGAAGGTCAGCTCGTTGACCACGGCGATGTTCTCTTCCGGGTAGACGAACAGCCACTTCCAGTCCAGCGAGATCGCTTCGATCACCACCGGCTTGGTATCGGACTCCAGCGGCTTGTACGGATCCAGCGCATGCGAAGAACGCCAGGTCAGCACAGCCAGGACCAGGATGATCATGCACGGGATCGACCAGACCACCACTTCGATGGCGGTGGAGTGAGACCAGTTGGGCTCGTAACGGGCCTTGGTGTTGGATGCGCGGTACTTCCACGCGAACACCAGCGTCAGCACGATCACCGGAATGACCACCAGCAGCATCAGCACCGTACAGGTGATCAGCAGCGTGAGTTCGTCCCGGGCGATCTGGCCCTTGGGGTCAAACAAGGCCCAGTCGCAGCCCGTCATCATGACGGCCATAGCGACAATAAGGCCCGGACGCAAAAAGCGTCCAAGAGTTTTCAACGGAATCATCGGTCGATCCAATTGCGAGGGAGAGCCGTACCTGGCAAGCCGCTACATGCGAACGCAAACAAGCGCCCGGGGATTGCCCACCGGGGAGACATGTAGGGGGTTGTCAGATTTCAGCGCAGTAATTTTAGGCCTTCACGCACTACTTAAGAAAGGTATTGACAATGATTTCGCGCAGTAAAAGCCGTCATCGGCATGCGACACGTTGTCGCACCTGCGCGCACCTGCAGCGCGCGGCGGCATCTTCGATGCGACTTTGCTGAATACCACTATTTGACAACAGCAACGCGTTCAGCCCCGGTAGCCCGGGTAAGCGCAGCGCACCCGGGAACTCCATCAGCCGATGAGCGAACAACTAACACTGTTGCGGCCATCGTCGGCTCGCAAGCCAGCGGCAGCACCCGGGTGCGCTGCGCTTACCCGGGCTACGAATCACCGGTCTGCTGGGTTTACGGTGCTGCCAGGCCTCGGCGCAGGCAACCTGCGCCGAACCCCTTCACCCCTTCATCCACTGGCTGACACGTTCAGCCAGCATGATCACGGTTGGATTGGTCGCCACCGAGGGCACATCCGGGAAGCTGGACGCATCGGCAACCCGCAGATTGGCGACCCCGCACACCCGCCCCTGGTAGTCGGTAACCGCGTGCGGGTCATCATCGCCGCCCATCGGCGCGGTCGAGGTGGGGTGATGGTAGATGTCCAATGACGTCGGCAATGCCGCTTCCAGCGCCGCTGCCGTCTTCACGGCCGGCCCCGGCACCAGCTCCTGGGCGATGATTTCCGCCAACGGCCCCTGCCCGGCGATGCGCCGGATCATCTGGATACCCTCGACCATCAGCTCCCGGTCTTCCGCTGCGCCAAGTATGTTCAGGTTGATGAGCGGCGCCGTCGCCGGATTGCGATCACGCAGCTTCAGCTGGCCGATCGAGCGCGGCCGGGTGAGCGCCAAGGCCAGCATGAAGATGGCGCCGGTCGGCGAACTGGCCGGATCACCGTAGTGCACCGCGCTGACATGGAAGTCGCCATCGCCCGGGCCACCCTGCGACGAGCGCGCCCACAGGATCGCCCCCACCGGCGGCACTGGCAGCCCCAGCCGATCCGCATGCGCCGCCCACACCGTATAAAAGAACGGATGCTCCTGCAGCCGCTGCCCCACCGGCAGATCGGCCACCACCGCAATCCCCTGCGCGCGCAGATCAGCGGCAGGACCGATACCCGAGCGCAGCAGGATGGCCGGCGTGCCATAGGCGCCTGCCGATAGCACGATCTCGGCGCCGGCAATGCGTTCACCATTGGCCAGGACTACCGCCCTCGCCCGCCCAGCGCTCACCTCGACCCGATCAACCAGGGTGTCGGCAAGAATGTGCAGGTTCGGCCGTGCCCGCACCGCGTCCGACAGATAGGTCATGCCGGTATTGAGCCGCTGGCCCATCCGGTTGTTCATCGGATACGGACCCGCACCGAACGGGCGGTCGCTGTTGAAGTCCTCCACCCGGCCAAACCCCGCTTCCTGCGCCGACGCGACAAAGGCGCGCTGCATGTCGGATATCTCGTCCTCCTGCAGCTGGTGGATCGGCCACGGCCCTGCACGCCCATGGAAGCGCTCGGCACCATGCACGGTGCGCTCACTCTTCTGGAAGAACGGCAAGGTCTCGGCCGGGGTCCAATGCGGCAGACCGGCGGCGGTCCAGCGTTCGAAGTCGGCTGCCGGTGCACGCATCGCCACACCCGCATTCACCGCCGACGAGCCACCGAGCACCTTGCCGCGCGGCGTCGGGATCACCTTGCCAGCCCAACCTAGCTCGGCGCTATAGCCCCAATCATGGGCCGGGTCACCGCCGATGATGCTCTGCAGGCGAATCGCGTCCGGGTACTTGTCCGGCCTATAGGCCGAACCGGCCTCGATCAGCAACACCCGCCGCCACGCATCCTCGCTCAGCCGCCGCGCCAGCACCGCACCGGCCGAACCACCACCGACGATGACGACATCAAAGCCCCGCTCCCCCGCCAGGGAGCGCGCAACCGCGCCAGCGGGCAGCGCCACCGCGGCACCCGCCAGCCCGGCCGCCGCCAGGAACTGACGCCGATCCATGCCGGTCGGCGTTTCATTGAATGTGTTGCCCATGGAGAAAGCTCCCGTTGACGCGCAACAGCGCGGCGGCCTCATCAACGGCGCATGCCAATGCCGCGCTGCTTATGAGAGACGCTCATGATCGGCAGCGCGTTTGGCGGGTAGAAGATGGGGACCGGTCCCGTCACCACGAACACTATGTCCGGAATGTTTTCCTTCGAATCACTCAGCGGCCTGGTCGCGTTCTCGGTCACCGTGAACAGCGGCAGCTTCGCCGCAGCGGGCCGCAAACTGGGCCTGTCGGCCTCGGCAGTAGGCAAGGCCGTGGACCGGCTGGAACTGAAACTGGGCGCCCGCCTGTTCAACCGCAGTACCCGTGCACTCGCCCTTACCAACGAAGGTGAGGTGGTCTTCCGCTACGCGGCGAAGATCCTGAATGATCTGCAGGATGCCCAGAACGAGCTTGCGCAGATCCAGGCCAGCCCGCGCGGCCGGCTCAAGATAAGTGTACCCAGCATCATCGGGCGCCGGATCGTTCTGCCGGCACTGCCTGAATTCCACGCGCAGTTCCCGGACGTGGTGATCGACCTCAGCCTCAACGACCTCAAGGTTGATGTGATTGAAGAACGCTACGACCTGGTGCTACGCCTGGGCGAGCTGGAGGACTCCAGCCTGCAGGCGCGCCGCATCGGCGCCCACAGCTTCACAACCTGCGCCTCGCCGGACTACCTCGCCCGCCACGGCACACCACAAACCGTGCTGGAGCTGCAGCAGCACCACTGTATCCACTACCGTTTTCCGACCACCGGCCGCCAGGAGACCTGGGCTTTCCTGGGCGCAGCCTCCACCCCACCGATCAAGCCCAGCATCGTCCTCGACGACGGCGAAGCCCTGGCCAGCGCGGCACTGGCCGGCCTGGGTATCATCCAGGCGCCCGCCTATCTGGTGAAGGACGATATCGCCAACGGCCGCCTGCAAGCCCTGCTCGGCGGCCACCCCCAGCAACGCGGCAGCATCTGGCTGCTATGGCCGGCAAGGAATGCCCAGGCCCCACGACTGAGAGCGTTCATAGAATTCATCGCTGAACGGGTAGCTGCGCAGCTTGCATGATGCGCCAGCACAGCCATGGCATTGCGGGGGCAGCCGAACGCCGCGCAAAGAAAAGGCCCGCACAAGGCGGGCCTGATCTTGGTGCCGGAAATAGGAATCGAACCTACGACCTACGCATTGATCGGGGCGGGAAAGGTGCCAGCCAGGAATCATTTCTAGAACGTTGGGTCCGTGACCGGAAGCAAGCCCAAGTCGTTCATGTCCATTTCGACTTCATTGGCTCTTTGGATGTGATCCTTGTTTGCCAGGTCAAATGCGTCGTCAACAGAAACCACGATGGAACCATCTGCTGCGGGCAGCACAGATGCGGCCAAAGGCAGCTGTTCTGCGCTCACCTTTTTGGGCACATATGCCATCCACCCCACGCACTTTCGATGCGGGAAAGTGGCGTATTTGGTTTTGTAGTATTGAAATTCCCCCTCTACCTTGTCGTATACATCGGCAAATGCAAACGAGGTCTCCCGTTCTCCTTCCAACACCGCAAGCATGATGTCGGCAACCATTTGAGTGGGATTGGCTTCAACCATGTCTGGGCGATAGACCGAAATGGTCATGTACCCCATTCCAGGCATGAAATCTATCTCGATCAAGCCTGGTTTGCGCTTTGTTCCGTTGTCATTGACCACCGCAGCAGTAAGTGATTCCGACCCCATAAGTTTGGCTCGCTCCTGCAGTCTGGGCAGGACGGCGGCCTCATCTCCAAACGGAATCAGACTCTGTTTGGGAGTGTTTTCACCGCAATACCATTCGTTGTTGCCGGGAATGCGCCGAAGTATTGATAACAGGTGGTGATAGGAGCTGCGAAAGTCGGTCGCTTTTCGCATGCCGATGTCGAAGCGGAGGATCGTAAAAATCATGCTTGAACAACCTGCAGGATGTATGGGGTGTGGAAGCAAGCGAAGGCAACGTCCGGCTGCGGGCCATCCGCTTCTGGCCACCTTCGCATTCCGCCAATGCAAGTTCCCGGAGCGCGTTGGGCTGGAAGCGCTTGCCCCCAAGGCGCACCGGCAGGCATCGCCAGATGCCACAAACAAAAAGGCCGACTATTACTAGTCGGCCTTTTTGCAGAACTGGTGCCGGAAATAGGAATCGAACCTACGACCTACGCATTACGAATGCGCCGCTCTACCAACTGAGCTATTCCGGCGAAGGCGCGAATTGTAGGCAAAGCAGGCACCTCCGGTCAATGCGCCCTCCACATTTGACCGCCTCAAGCCTTCATAAGCTGCCTTTGGCGTTGCTGGCAGATGCGACTTGAACCAACAACCCAAGCCACGGGAGCGCGAGCGCGCCGGCTTGCGATCCCGCCACCTAGGCCCTACCGCCCCACCCGCCGCGCCGCCGCCAGCCGATAGGCCTGCAACCGCGTATGCAGCATGGGGTCGCCGGCGAAGCCCATGCCTGCTGGCAGCAGCGCCGGGTCGAAGGCCAGCTTGCGCTGGCTTGCCTGGTGCGGGTGCAGCCGTTCCAGCCAGATATGGCCGAGCGCGAAGGATGGCGCGGCCGGGTCCCAGGCGCGGGTGATGTCGGCCGGGTCTTCGCCCTCAGGCACCGGGGTGAACAGCAGCACAAATACCACCTTGCGCTTGGAGAGCTCGCCGCGCATGCGCCTGTCCAGGTAGTCCGTCCCTTCCGGCGGGGTACGCGCCACATAAGGCCGGGTCGCACGCACGCTGAGCCGGCCGATGCGCGCATGCCCGTCCGGGGCGATCAGTCGATAGGCGTGCAGCATGTGGTAATCCAAGGCGCTGAAACTGCTGCTGACAGCACCCGCACGCAATGCCTCGAAATGCGCCACGGCCGGACTGCTCGCCATCTGCGCGGCCAACAGCGCTGGCGAACGTTCGCGCTGGTTCACTGCATTCAAGAATGCAAGAAACGCTTCCGGGTTGCTTGCCGGGAAGCCTTCCAGCGAATGCCCTACCAACACCATCGCCGCCTTGTTGCCGATCCGCAGCGCCAAGCCACGCGGCTCCGCTGCGGGGCTGCGCTGATCGATATGCGGGTTGCCGCCGGAGCTTGAGAAACGCGCCAGTACACGCAGGTCCTCGCCACCGAATACCGCTGCCATGCAGAACCGCGATGCGGTGGAAGTCGCACGGAAGTGCCCTTCCACCAGCAGACCACGCGAATGGTTGACCCTGCCTCCACCGGCTATCTTTGCGCCGGTTTGCAGAGCGCCGACCAACGCCTGCGACAAGCCTGTCGCCATTGCCGTGTCCTCCTGCCATAACGCCGTGGCAGCAAACAGCAGCGCGCGGACGTGGGGTGCATATCAGTGCTCGCCCAATCCCGGTCGCAGCGCAATGTGTTTGTATTCCAGGAAATCTTCAAGCGCGGCCAAGCCATTGAGTCGTCCCAAGCCGGACTGCTTGAAGCCGCCCTCCTCGGTGCCGTCGAATACCCGCGCCCAGTCATTGATCCAGACCGAACCGGCATCGAGCGCCTCGGCCACACGCAAGGCGCGATCAACGTCCCGCGTCCACACGCTGGCGGCCAGGCCGTACTCGTTGTCGTTGGCTAGGCGGACCACCTGCGCCTCATCAGTGAAGCGCTGCAGGGTCAGCACCGGGCCGAAGGTTTCCTGCTGGATGATGTCCAGCGCATTGTCGAAGACCTCCAGCAAGGCCGGGCGGAAGAACGCGCCCTTGCGCAGCGGCCCGCTGGTGATGGGGCCACCGCGCTCCACCACCACCGCGCCAGCACTGATCGCAGCCTCCACCACCGCATCCACCCGCGCCACGTTTGCACGATCAATCAAAGGACCCATATCACTGCTCGGGTCCGCTGCCGGCCCCACCTTGACCGCGTGCAGCCGCGCGCCCATGCCGTCGCGTACTGCGTCGTAGATGGAGTCATGCACCAGCAGGCGCGAGCCGGTCATGCAGAACTGCCCACTGAATACAGTCAACGCTTTCTCGATCACCGGCAGTGCCTGCTGCAGGTCTGCGTCCTCAAACAGGATCATCGGCGTCTTGCCGCCCAGTTCCATGCCAAAGCGTTTGAGGTGTTTTGCACCGGTACTGCTGATGGCGCGCCCGGTGCGCGTGGAGCCGGTGAAGCTCACCACCGGCACATCCGGCGTATCCACCAGATAGCTGGAACCCTCCGGTCCGCTCTCGAAGAACAGATTTATCACCCCGCGCGGCAAGGAAGGGGCTTCGCCCATGATCCGGGCCATCATGCTGGCGGTCTGCGCCACCTGCGCAGGCAGTTTGATCACCGTGGTACAGCCGGCAGCCAATGCCGGCGCCAGCGAACGGATGGTAAGCACCACCGGCGAGTTCCATGGCGCAATCACCGCCGCCACGCCCATCGGTTGGCGCAATATCATCGACATACGGCCTGGTTTTGGCCGCAATGCACGGCCCGCTTCCAGCAACGCCGTTGCCGCCGAATAGCGCAGCTTGCTGGGCACCATGTCCAGCTCGAACGCGGCCTCTGCTGCCACCTTGCCGTTCTCCAACGACAGGATTTCCAGCAGGCTATCGCGGTTGCGCTCAAATGCCTGCGCCATCTGCTCCAACACCCGCGCGCGCAGTTCGTGATCGTGCGCCCACAGGGTCTGCTGGAAGGCCTGCGAGGCAGCCGATACGGCGGCCATCGCTGCGGCGCGGCCATTGTCCGGATAGCTGCCAATCACCTCGTAGGTAGCCGGATTTATCGAATCCTTGAGTACGCCATCAAAGCGCGGAATGCCGTTGATCCAGTTGGCGGCACGACGCGCTTGAATAGGTGACTTTGTTGCACCACTCATGGAACCTCCTTGATCATTGCTTACTGATGCGGCAAGCGCGAGCGGCGGTAGTGCAGCCAATGACGCATTATTTTGGCCACCAGGGCCTCAACCAGCGGCGCGCTGATATTGACCACGATCGGCACCACGATCAGGGTTGTTCCCAATGCGCGCAGCGGCAGCGGCCAGTGCCTGAAATCGATGGCAGAAGCGCGCAACAGCATCAGCACCAGCAGCACCGTCGGGTACACCGCCAGCCACACCATCGCCGTACGCCGCAGGCGGGCATACAGCAGCTCATGCTTCTTCACCTGTCCGCATCCCGCATCCACTGACTGATGCGCTCGGCCAACATGATCACGGTGGGATTGGTTGCCACGCAGGGCACGTCCGGGAACAGCGACGCATCAGCCACACGCAGGTGATCAATGCCGCGCACGCGCCCCTGGTAGTCGGCAACGGCGTGCACATCATCGGCGCCACCCATCGGTGCCGTCGAGGTCGGGTGGTGGTAGATATCCAGCGCCGATGGCAGTGCCGCTTCCAGTGCGTCATAGCCGGTGGACAAGGCACCCGGCACCATCTCTTCGGCGATCAGCCCAGCCAACGGTCCGGTGCGGGCAATACGGCGGATCAACTCGATGCCCTCCACCATCAACTGCCGGTCCTGCGCTTCGCTCAATAGATTGAGTTCGATCAGCGGCGCGGCGTCTGGCTCGCGTGAGCGCAGCTTCACCGTTCCCAGCGAGCGCGGCCGTGTCAGCGCCAAGGCCAGCATGAAGATGGCACCGGTAGGCGAAGTTTCCGGGTCACCGTAGTGCACAGCCGACACATGGAAGTCGCCCACGTTTGCGGCCGCCTTCGACGATTGCGTCCACAGGATCGCGCCGACCGGCGGCACCGGCAGGCCGAGCCGGTCCGGGCGTGCGGCCCAGGTGGTGTAGAAGAATGGATGCTCCTGCAGGCGCGTGCCAACCGGCAGGTCGGCCACGACATTTATTCCAAGCGCCTGCACTTCTGCTGCCGGGCCTATGCCCGAGCGCAGCAGGATGGCGGGCGTGCCATAGGCACCGGCGCACAGCACGATGTTGTTGCCCTCGATGCGCTGTCCGTCAGCCAGTACCACCGCCACCGCAGTGCCGGCCTCGAATGCAACCCGGTCAACCAAGGTCTCGCTGCGTATCGTCAGATTGGGGCGCTGCCGCACATCCAGGGACAGATAGGTCATGCCGGTATTCAGGCGCTGCCCCATTCGATTGTTCATCGGGTATGGGCCCACCCCGAACGGCTTGTCGCTGTTGAAATCGCTGACGTTTGCGAAGCCAGCCTGCATCGCTGAAGCAACGAAGGCACGCTGCATGTCGGACACTTCATCGTCCTGCAGGTAGTGGATCGGCCACGGTCCGCTACGCCCATGGAAAGCATCGTCACCGTGTACGGTGCGCTCGCTGCGCTGGAAAAACGGCAATACATCTTGTGCCGTCCAGTGTTCCAGGCCGGCTGCGGTCCAGCGCTCGAAGTCGCCCGCCGGTGCGCGCATCGCTACGCCGGCATTGACCGCGGAACAGCCACCCAATACCTTGCCGCGCGGCACCGGAATCGTCGTGCCGTAACGGGTGGGTTCGGAGATATAGCCCCAGTCGTGTGCCGCATCACCGCCGATGATGTGCTGCAGGCGTACCGCATCCGGGTAGGCATCCGGCAAGTAAGTCTGCCCCGCCTCGATCAACAGCACGCGCCGGAATGGCTCCTCGCTGAGCCGGCTCGCCATCACCGCGCCAGCCGAACCACCACCGACGATCACCACGTCGTACGCCGGCACTTCGACTCCCGGCTGTACACGCGCACTGTCACTCTGCACGCGCGTGCCTGTACCCGCGTATTTTTGCTGGGTAGCCATGTCGAGCCGCTCCTGTAGCAGAACTTCCAAACACCTTGCCGCCGCCACCAATCACGTCAGCACAACGGCGCCATGACAGTCATCGTCGGCTTCTGCTGGCGGCGATGGAATCCACGCAAGCTTCATGACAGTCAGGAAAAAATGTCGTCAGTCCTCTCGTCACTCGAATCTTTGAACGGCCTGATCGCTTTTGCGGCCGCCGTACAGGCTGGCAGCTTCTCTGCTGCTGGTCGGCAACTGGGGCTGTCCGCATCGGCGGTAGGCAAAGCGGTTGAACGCCTGGAGTTGCGCCTGAGTACACGGCTGCTCAATCGCACAACCCGCTCCTTGGCACTCACCAGCGAAGGCGAAGTGCTTTACCACTATGCCGACAAGGTGCTGAAGGATCTGCACGAAGCAGAGCGCGAACTGAGCATGCGCCAGCACAACCCCCGTGGGAGACTGAGGGTCAGTGCAGCACCGACACTTGCACGCAGGGCGCTGCTGCCATTGCTGCACGATTTCCATGCACGCTATCCCGAAGTGATCGTCAACATCAGCCTCGATGCGGCACACCTTGATATCGTCGAAGAAGGGTTCGATCTGGCCTTATGGACAGGTGAACTGGAAGACTCCAGCCTGCAGGCCAGGCTGCTGGGGTCGTATGCCTTGATCACCTGCGCCGCACCGACTTACTTCGCTGAGCACGGCATACCCGCCTCGCCTGACGAACTGGCTGACCACCACTGCCTGCACTATCGCCACCCGGACAACGAACGATTGGAACCGTGGCGCTACAAGGACAAGCTGATCCACAAACCAGCCTGCGCCAACAAAGCCCTGAATGATGCCGAAGCGCTCGTCAGTGCGGCGTTGGCCGGACTGGGCATCGTCCAGGTACCGGACTATATGGTACGCAACGAGCTTGCCGATGGCCGCCTTCTGGAGATATTGAAAGAGCATGCAACGGCCACCCGCGACGTCTTTCTGGTGTGGCCGCCACAGTCCGCGCAGATACCAAGGGTGCGCGTCTTCATTGATTTCCTCGTTGCCCAGCTGGGGCCCCAACTGAGCCAGGGGACTCCGTCATGAATCAATAAAGCCGGCCTTGTGGGCCGGCTTCAGAAGTTTGTCATTGCGCGCTGAGGCTCAGTCGACAAGGCGCAGACGCAGTTCCTTGGGCAGCGCGAACACCATCGACTCCGGCTCACCGCCGGTTTCGTGCACATCACCGGCGCCCAGTTCACGCAGACGCGCAATAACGCCATCCACCAGCACCTGCGGCGCCGAGGCACCCGCGGTCAGGCCGATGTGCTTCTTGCCGACCACCCACTGCGGGTCGATCTCGTGCGCGCCATCAATCAGATACGACTCCACGCCCTCACGCCGCGCAAGCTCGCTGAGCCGGTTGGAGTTGGAGCTGTTTGGCGAGCCCACCACCAGCACCAGATCGCACTGCGTGGCCAGGTCACGCACCGCATCCTGGCGGTTCTGCGTGGCGTAGCAGATGTCGTCGTTCTTCGGCCCCTGGATCTTGGGGAAGTGCAGGCGCAGCGCTTCGATCACCGCGCGCGTGTCATCCACCGACAAGGTGGTCTGGGTGGTGTAGGCGAAGTTTTCCGGCTGCGATACCTGCAGCGCCGCCACGTCTTCCACGCTCTCCACCAGGTAGATATGGCCTTTGCCCTTCTCCCGGTTCCACTGGCCCATGGTGCCTTCCACTTCCGGGTGACCTTCGTGGCCGATCAACACCACATCGCGGCCAGCACGGCAGTGGCGTGCCACTTCCAGATGGACCTTGGTCACCAGCGGGCAGGTGGCATCGAATACCTTCAGACCACGGCGATCCGCTTCCAGGCGCACGGCCTGCGAAACGCCATGTGCGCTGAAGATGACGGTATTCCCGTCCGGCACTTCGTCGAGTTCTTCAACGAAGATCGCGCCGCGTGCCTTCAGGTCGTCAACCACGAAGCGGTTGTGCACCACTTCATGGCGCACGTAGATCGGCGCGCCCAGGGTTTCGATGGCGCGTTTGACGATCTCGATGGCACGGTCGACACCGGCACAGAAACCACGGGGATTGGCGAGCAGTACATCCATCTTCAACGACTCCGACCGCTGACGGTCGCAAATGCGGGAACAGGTGCCGGCATCATCCGGCTTTCTTCTCGGCCTTGCCATCGAGCAGGCCCATCAGGGCGATACCGATGGCGCCGACCACGATCGCCGAATCGGCGATGTTGAACGACGGCCAGTAGTGATCACCGACATACCACTGGATGAAGTCGACAACATGACCGTGGATCTGGCGATCAATGACGTTGCCGATGGCACCGCCAATCACCAGTGCGTACGGCAGCGCACTGCGCCAGTTGGCACGCGGCGTGCGCGACAGCCAGAACGCCATCAGGCCACTGATTGCCAGCGCCAGCAAGGTGAAGAACCACAGCTGCCAGCCGCCGGCATCGCTGAGGAAGCTGAATGCCGCACCCGTGTTATAGGTGCGGTACCAGTTCCAGAAACCCTCGATCACGGGCACCGGGGTGAATTCAGGCAGGCTGGACAGCACCCAGGCCTTGCTCCACTGGTCCAAGCCGATCACGGCCACGGATACCAGCAGGTAGATCAACGCATTGGGTTTAACTGTTTTGGACTGCATGCAAACACCCGTAAAGATTGATCATCGAAGGAGCAGGAACGAAGCGGTTGCCCCACTCGTTCCTGATGTCTCCCCACTTGTTGCTGGCCCTTAGAACCAGCGACGGTCTTCGCCAGCACCGTCGATATTGCTGACGCAGCGGCCGCACAGCTCCGGATGCGCCGCCACCGAGCCGACATCGGCGCGGTAATGCCAGCAACGCACGCACTTGGCCTTGTCGGTTGGCTGCGCGCTGACAAACACCTCGTCAGTGGTTGCCGGGCGCACGCTGACGTCGCCACTGATGAACAGGAAGCGCAGTTCCTCGGCCAGCGGCTGCCAGCGCGCGGCCTGCTCTTCATTGGCGGCAACGGTGATCTCCGCTTCCAGCGCGGCACCGATGGCGCCATTGGCACGCATCGGCTCCAGCACCTTGGAGACCTGCTCGCGCAGTGCCAGCAACTGGTCGAAATCAGCGGCGTTGAGCTGCGCGTCGGCCGGCAACGGCGCCAGGCCGTCGTACCAGGTGGTGAACAGCACGTTCTCGGCACGCTTGCCCGGCAGGTAACCCCACAGCTCTTCGGCGGTGAAGGTCAGGATCGGTGCCACCCAGCGCACGAACGCCTCGGCGATATGGAACATCGCCGTCTGCGCCGAACGACGGCCGCGCGAATCTTCCTGCATCGTGTACAGGCGGTCCTTGGTCACGTCCAGGTACAACGAGCCCAGGTCGACGCTGCAGAAATTCAGCAGCAGCTGCACGATCTCGGCCATGTTGTAGTTGGCGTAGGCAGCCTTGATCTTCTCCTGCAGCTCGAACGCGCGATGCACGATCCAGCGGTCCAGGGCCACCATGTCCTGCAGCGGAACAAGGTGCTGGACCGGATCGAAACCGTCCAGGTTGCCGAGCAGGAAGCGCGCGGTATTGCGCAGGCGGCGGTAAGCGTCAGCATTGCGCTTGAGGATTTCCTGCGACAGCGACATCTCGTTGCTGTAGTCGGCCGAGGCGATCCACAGGCGCAGGATGTCGGCGCCCAGAGTGCGCATGATTTCCTGCGGCTCGATGCCGTTGCCCAGCGACTTGGACATCTTGCGGCCGTGCTCGTCCACAGTGAAGCCGTGGGTCAGGCACTGCTTGTACGGCGCATGCTTGTCGATGGCCACGCCGGTCAGCAGCGAGGACTGGAACCAGCCGCGGTGCTGGTCCGAACCTTCCAGGTACAGATCGGCCGGCTTGCCGAAGCCACGCGCCAGCAGCACGCCTTCGTGGGTGACGCCGGAGTCGAACCAGACATCGAGGATGTCGGTGACCTTCTCGTACTGCGCGGCTTCATCGCCGAGCAGCTCGGTGGCGTCCAGCGAATACCACACGTCGATGCCGCCCTGCTCCACGCGGTCGGCCACCTGTCGCATCAGCTCGACGCTGCGCGGGTGCGGCTCACCGGTTTCGCGATGGGTGAACAATGCAATCGGCACGCCCCAGGTGCGCTGGCGGCTGATGCACCAGTCCGGGCGACCGTCGACCATGCTGTTGATGCGCGCCTTGCCCCAGCTCGGGAACCAGCCCACGTTGTCGATGGCAGCCATCGCGTCGTTGCGCAGATTGGCCTTGTCCATCGAGATGAACCACTGCGGGGTAGCGCGGAACACCACCGGCGTCTTGTGCCGCCAGCAATGCGGGTAGCTGTGCTGGATTTCAAAGAAGGCCAGCAGCGCACCGCTTTCACGCAGCACCTCGACGATCAGCGGCTGTGCTTTCCACAGGTGCTGACCGGCCAGCTCGACCGTGCCCGCCGGCGGCGTCGACGGCAGGTAGACGCCACGGCCATCGATCGGGTTGATCTGGCCGGCGTTGTAGTTGTCCATCAGCCCGTACTGCTGGCTGACCGCGAAATCTTCCTGGCCGTGGCCAGGCGCGGTGTGCACCGCACCGGTACCGTCGGTATCGGAAACATGCTCGCCATTGAGCAGCGGCAGGTCGCGGTTGGCATAGAACGGGTGCGCCAGCAGCTGGTTTTCCAGCGCCGAGCCCTTGGCATGGCCATGCACGACCAGCTCGGCCACGCCATAGCGGCCCAGCGAGCGTTCGGCCAGCGCCGAGGCCAGCACCAGCCAGCGCGGCTGGCCGTTGTGGGCCGGGCCTTCGACCAGCGCGTATTCGATATCCGCACCCAGCGACACCGCCAGCGAGGCCGGCAGCGTCCACGGCGTGGTGGTCCAGATCGGCACCGCCACTTCCACACCGGCCGGCAGGTCCACGCCGAAGCTGGCCGCCAGTGCCTTGGAGTCACGCGCGGCATAGGCCACGTCGATGGCCGGCGAGGTCTTGTCCTGGTATTCGATTTCAGCCTCGGCCAGCGCCGAGCCGCAGTCGAAGCACCAATGCACCGGCTTGGCGCCGCGCACCAGGTGGCCGTTGGCGACGATCTTGGCCAGCGCACGGATTTCATTGGCCTCGAAGTCGAAGCTCAGCGTCTTGTACGGGTTTTCCCAATCGCCGATCACACCCAAGCGCTTGAAATCAGCGCGCTGCAGATTGATCTGCTCTTCGGCGTACTCGCGGCACTTCTGCCGGAACTGCTCGGCATCGAGCTTGACACCAACCTTGCCCCACTTCTTTTCGACCGCGATTTCGATCGGCAGGCCATGGCAATCCCAGCCCGGCACGTAGGGCGCATCGAAGCCGTCGATGTAACGCGACTTGACGATGATGTCCTTGAGGATCTTGTTGACCGCGTGACCCAGGTGGATCTGGCCGTTGGCATACGGCGGGCCGTCGTGCAGCACGAACAGCGGGCGGCCCTTCGCGTTTTCACGAAGCTGCGCGTAAATGCCCTGCTCTTCCCAACGTGCCAGGATGCCCGGCTCACGCTTGGGCAGGTCGCCGCGCATCGGGAATTCCGTTGCGGGCAGATGGAGGGTGGCTTTGTAATCCTGGCTCACGCGGTAGCTCGCAATCTGTGTTCGTTGAGGATGCGACGCGCCTGTTCTGCGTCGCGGTGCATCTGCACGGTCAACGCCGGCAGATCGTTGAACTTCTCTTCATCCCGCAGCTTGGCAACAAATTCAACTTCGATATGACGAC
Organism: Stenotrophomonas terrae; assembly: GCF_001431465.1. Classification (GTDB taxonomy): domain Bacteria; phylum Pseudomonadota; class Gammaproteobacteria; order Xanthomonadales; family Xanthomonadaceae; genus Stenotrophomonas; species Stenotrophomonas terrae. The sequence continues at coordinate 48,628 of NZ_LDJJ01000055.1, forward strand.
CGTACAGGTCGCCGTTGAAGTCGAACAGGTGCGCCTCCAGCAGCGGCTCCACACCTTCAACCGTGGGGCGCGTGCCGAAGCTCGACACCGACGGCCACGGCTGCTCGAACACACCGTGTACCCAGGTAGCGTAGATACCAGAAAGTGCGGGTGTTTTCGGGAAACGCAAGTTGGCGGTGGGGAAGCCCAGGGTGCGGCCGAGCTGGCGCCCGCGCACGACGCGGCCGCCAATCGAATACGGGCGGCCCAGCAACTCGCCGGCATGGGCGAACTCGCCAGCCACGATCAGCTCGCGGATACGGGTGCTGGAAATCCGCTCACCGTTCAGGTGAACCGGCTCGATCTCACCGGCAACAAAGCCCAGTTCGGCACCCATGGCCTGCAGCAAGGCGATATCGCCGCCGCGGCGGTTGCCAAAATGGAACTTGGGGCCGATCCAGACTTCGCGCGCACCGAGCCGGCGCACCAGCATGTCGCGCACGAAATCCTCGGCGGTGATCGCCGCCATCTTGGCGTCAAAGCGCAGCAGGCCGACGCTGTCGACACCGAGCTCGCGCAGCGTGGCAACCTTGTCCCTGGCCAGCATCAGCCGTGGCGGCGGGTTGTCCTTGGCGAAGAACTCGCGCGGCAAGGGCTCAAAGCCCAAGGCCACGGCCGGCACACCCAAGGCGCGGGCACGGGCGACCGCGTGGCGCACCAGCGCCCGATGGCCCAGGTGCAGGCCATCGAAGGCACCAATGCAGACCACGCTTCCCTGCGGGAACAACACCCCGCCTTCGACGTCTCTAAAAAGCCTGCTCATTCCATCCGGATCCGGCCCATACGGGCCGGTTCTGTCGTGTGTAGCCCTGAAGTATAACGGGGCCGACCACGCTGTCGGCTTACTGGCCGCGCAGTTCGCGCGGCCGGTAGCCCATCAGCAGCAAACCGGCGGCATAGACGGCGCCACCGGTGCCGACCAGCACCGCCAGACGCCAGCCACGCTCCCACCAGGCCCAGGCGGTCCAATCCGCCCACAACAAGCGCAGCGCGACCACCGCCACCAGCATCAATACGCTGGCCACCAGCAGCTGCAGCAGGAACCGCCCCCAGCCAGGCTGAAGCTGGTACACCCGCGCCCGGCGCAGGTACCACCACAGCTGCAGGGCATTGGCCCAGCCAGCCACCGCAATGGCCAGCGCAAGCAGCGCATGCGCGCCTTCCACCTTCTTCAGTGCCTCCAGCCATTGCCCATCGGCGGCGACAAGTGCGGCCTGGCCCATGGGGCTGAAGGAGAACATGGCGACGAACAGCAGCACCGTACAGACGATGTTGATGAGGATTGAGGCGACCGCCGCCTTCACCGGGGTGCGGGTGTCCTGCCGCGAGTAGAAGGCCGGCGCCAGCACCTTGACCAGCAGGAACGCAGGCACGGCCAGCGACTGCGCCATCAGACTCAGGCTGCTCATGCGCATGTCCTGTTCCGAGAACCGGCCATATTGGAACAGGGTTGCCAGCAGCGGCTGCGCGCACAGCACCAGGCCGATACACGCCGGAATGCCTATCAACAGGCAGAGCCGGAAGCCCCAATCCAGCCCCTTGGAATAGCCTTCAGGGTCCGAACTGGCGTGGCGACTGGACAGGTGCGGCAGGATCACGGTGCCGATGGCCACCCCGAACATGCCCAGCGGGAACTCCAGCAGGCGGTCGCTGTAGTACAGCCAGGTCACGCTGCCACCCATCAGCATCGAGGCTGCCAGCGTGTTGAACAGCAGGTTGACCTGGGCCACCGAGGAACCGAACAGGGTCGGCACCATCAACTTCATGATCTTGCGCACGCCAGCGTGGGCCAGGTCCAACCGGGGCCGGGGCAACAGCCCCAGCTTCGCCAGCGACGGCAACTGGAACGCGAGCTGCAGGATGCCCGCCACAAAAACGCCCCAGGCCAGCGCCAGCACCGGCTCATAGCCCCAGGCCTGCATATGCGGCACCAGGCACAGCGCCGCGGCGATCATCGAAATATTGAGCAGGATCGGCGACAGCGCGGGAACGGCGAACTTCTGGTAGCTGTTGAGCACCCCGCCCACCAGTGACGCCAACGAGATGAACAGGGCGTACGGGAAGGTGATCTGCAGCATCAAGGTAGCCAGCTCGGCCTGCTCGCTACCCGGCGCAAAGCCCGGCGCGAACACCCGCATTAGCCAGGGCGCCAGCACGATGGCCAGACCCGTCATCACCAGCAAGGAGGCGGTCAGCACGCCGGCAACCCGGTCCACCAGCGCCTTCACTGCCGCGTGGTCGCCTTTGGCCTTGTACTCGGCCAATACCGGCACGAATGCCATCGAGAACGAGCCCTCGGCGGAAAGGCGGCGCATGAAGTTGGGAATCCTGAACGCGACCACGAAGGCGTCCATGGCCGCACTGGCACCGAACACATGCGCGTAAACTTGGTCGCGGACCAGTCCGCTGATGCGCGACAGGAACGTCATGGAACTGAATACAGCAGTGGATTTGAGCAAACGGCCGCTCATGCAACTCCCTCTTGACAACTTGACTTGACGTTCTTTCAGCCAGCCATCATACTTGCATGCTTGCTGTTCCCACCACATCGATTTTCAGGAAACCACCACTGTGGCCAATATCAAGTCCGCCAAGAAGCGCGCCAAGCAGACCGTTGTGCGCAACGCGCGCAACACGGCTCAGCGTTCGATGCTGCGCACCGCCGTCAAGAAGGTGATCAAGGCTCTGGATGCCAACGACGCCGCTGGCGCCGAGGCAGCCTTTGCCGTCGCCCAGCCCATCCTCGACCGTTTCAGCGCCCGTGGCCTGATTCACAAGAACAAGGCTGCGCGTCACAAGAGCCGTTTGACTGCACGCATCAAAGCCATCAAGGCTGCCTGATCCGCGCAACAACCTGGAGTCGCAAGACTCCCGGCATGAAAAACCCGGCCTTGTGTCGGGTTTTTTGTTGGGCGGAAATCGGGGGGGTACGAGCGCCCTCCTCCGCTCGCGGGCTGATGGTTCGCAATAGGAGCGCCGACTGAACGCTGCAGTCCGGCCGAGTGCGCGACGAGGGCCTGGGCGGTGCCTGATACGCACCCACCCCACAGATACCAGAAGCCCAGACTTGGACTTTGACTGTGTAGCGTTGACTCTGCGACTTTGAGCCTCAGCCTGGGGCATCCAGTTCAGACTTCCGACTTCGCGCCTTGGGCCTTGGGCCTTG
>NZ_LDJJ01000056.1 GCF_001431465.1 Stenotrophomonas terrae
TTACACTTCCGGCTTCGCGGTTCACGCCGACCCTACCCGGTCGGGTTTTCTGGTAGTGCCTCTGCCGAGCATGGCTCGGCACTACGGTTTGAAGTCCTTGCTCAGCAGTCCGTACATGGCGCTGTCGCAGATTTCGTCGAACGCGGGTGCGCGCGAAGAACGCCTACTTCAAATGCTATGCAGCTTTCGTCAATGCGCGGATCAAAATCCTGCGCAGCTACCGATCATCGTTCGGGAAGTCGGATTGAACGAGCAATTCGGATAGCAAGCAGACTCAATGTAGTGCCGAGCCATGCTCGGCAGGGGCTTGCCCAAAAAAACCGTATGTAGGAGCGGCGTCAGCCACGAAGCTGGCGCGAAGAAACCGGGCAAGACGCCTGCAATTGCAACGGGGTCAGGCTGCTTGGGCACTGTCGGCTTCGCGGCTTACGCCGCTCCTACACGCTTGGGTTTGCTGGTAATGCTTCTGCCGAGCATGGCTCGGCACTACGGTTTGAAGTCCTTGCTCAGCAGGCCGTACATGGCGCTGTCGCAGATTTCGTTGTTTACGTTCCAGCGTTCGCGAAACAGGCCTTCGTGGAGGAAACCCTGTCTTTCCACCAGACGACGGGAGGGCTGGTTGCGTGGGTCGATGTCGGCTTCGATGCGGCGCAGACCCAGTTCGTTGAACGCGTAAGCCAGGATCAGCCGTAGGGCCTCGCTGGCCAGGCCGCGGCCCTGCCAGTCGGGATGCAGGCTGTAACCAATTTCCGCGCGGCCCTGTGGGAGGTCGATGGCGAACAGCACTCCGCTGCCTATCAACAGGTCGGTGCTGGCATCGGCAATGGCCCAGATCAGGATGTCCAGCTCGCGACGCTGGCGCTGGATATCGGCAATCTTCTGCTCGGCCTGTTGCAATTCGGTCCAGGCCGGGTAGCTCCAGTAGCGCATTACCTGTGGGTCGCTGTGGATGGCAAACAGTGCCGGGGCATCGTCTGCACGGACTTCGCGCAGGTGCAGGCGGGGGCTGGAGAGCTCGGGTTGCGGCAGGCGTGGCGACATCCATTTCACCTTGGGTTTGCCCCGTTAGGCAGGGCGGGCGAGAATTACGGTTTCCCCATACTCGCGGAGCTGATCCTGCCATGTCCATCGTTCGCATGACCGACCTCGACCTTTCCGGCAAGCGCGTACTGATCCGCCAGGATCTGAACGTGCCGATCGATGAGAGCGGCAAGATCACCTCCGAGCAGCGCATCACCGCGTCGCTGCCGACCCTGAAGCTGGCGCTGGAGGCCGGTGCCGCCGTGCTGGTCACCTCGCACCTGGGCCGCCCCAAGGAAGGCGTGTGGAGCGAGGCTGATTCGCTGGCACCGGTGGCCAAGCGCCTGTCCGAGCTGCTGGGCGTGGACGTGCCGCTGGTCAAGGACTGGGTGGACGGCGTGGATGTGGCCCCGGGCCAGATCGTGCTGCTGGAAAACTGCCGCATGAACGAGGGCGAGGGCAAGGACGACGAGGCGCTGTCGAAGAAGTATGCGGCGCTGTGCGATGTGTTCGTGATGGATGCCTTCGGCACTGCGCACCGCGCCCAGGCCTCCACCCATGGCGTGATCCGCTTTGCCCCGGTCGCCGCCGGTGGCCCGCTGCTGATGGCCGAGCTGGACGCACTGGACAAGGCCCTGGCCAACCCGGCCCGGCCGCTGCTGGCCATCGTTGCCGGTTCCAAGGTCTCCACCAAGCTGGAGCTGCTGTCCAGCCTGGTCAGCAAGGTTGACCAGCTGATCGTCGGCGGTGGTATCGCCAACACCTTCATCGCTGCCGAAGGCCATGGCGTGGGCAAGTCGCTGGTGGAGAACGATCTGCTCGATACCGCACGCAAGATCGATGCCGATGCCAAGGCCCGCGGTGCTGAAATCCCGCTGCCGACCGATGTCGTCGTAGCCCCGGCGTTTGCTGCCGATGCACCGGCCACGGTCAAGGCTGTGGACGCGGTAACTGCCGACGACATGATCCTCGATATTGGCCCGCAGACCGCTGCGCAGTACGCCGAACTGATCGCCAAGGCCGGCACCGTGGTGTGGAACGGCCCGGTCGGCGTGTTCGAGTTCGACGCCTTCGGCAAGGGCACCGAAGCGCTGGCCAAGGCCATTGCCAGTTCCGATGCGTTCTCGATTGCCGGTGGCGGCGACACCCTGGCGGCAGTCGACAAGTACGGCATCGCCAAGCAGGTCAGCTACATCTCCACCGGCGGCGGCGCGTTCCTGGAGTTCCTGGAAGGCAAGACCTTGCCGGCGGTGGCTGCCCTGGAGGCTCGCGGCAAGTGAGAACGCCCTCACGAACCTGTTGCGCTCGACCTGTGCCCCGCGTGCGGTGCTCGCAATGCTCACGTATTCAACATACGTTGCGCTTGCTCCGCTCCACCACGGGGCACAGCTCATCGCTCACGACGGATCGTGAGGACGTTGCATGAGCTGCGATGTCTTCTTCTTCGATCTCGACGGCACGTTGATTGATTCGGCCGTCGGCATCACCCGCTGCGTTGCCTACGCGTTGGAAAAGATGGATCAGCCAGTGCCGGGCGATGCCGAGCTGCGCAAGTGGATCGGCCCGGCGCTGCGTACCAGCTTCACCCCGGTATTCGGCGACGCACAGCGGGTAGAGCAGGCGGTGGAGCTGTACCGTGAGCGTTTCGACGTGCTGGGCTGGCAGGAGCACGAGATCTATGCCGGTATCGGCGAGGTCGTGCAGGGTCTGCACGCGGCCGGTCATCGGCTGGCGGTGGTCACCGCCAAGAACGAGCCACATGCGCGCCGCATCGTTGCCCATCTGCCGTTTGGTGAATGCTTCGAGGACATCATCGGCGCAACACCGGATGGATCGCGCAGCCACAAGCCCGAACTGATCGCCGAGGCCTTACAGCGCTTGTCGCTGCAACCGGCGCCGTGCTGGATGATCGGCGACCGGCGCATGGACATCGAAGGCGCCCGCCACCACGGCATGCGCAATGTCGGTGTGTTGTGGGGCTTTGGTGGCCGCGAAGAGTTGCAGGCTGCCGGGGCGGGTGCCCTGGCAGCGACACCGGAGGAATTGGCCGTGGTGTTGCGCGGCTGATTCGAGTTTTGTTGGGTGTCGTGGCTGCCGATACCGGAGCCACGACACGGTACGACCTTCGGAGAAATCCATTCGTCATCGTCGCCTGCGGGGCAATGACGATCCGCCTTACTTGCCGATGAACTCGCCGGTCTCGGTGGCTTTTGTAATGCCTGTCATCTGATGTCCCGGGCGTGTCTCATTGGCCGCCTGTCTTTGTTGCGGAGCAGCATGGGCTTCCGCTTGAGCTGGCACGCAATCGCAACGCAGCTGTGCTGAGCTATCTCGTCTACTTATTGACCTATGCAAGTCAGCTATAGGTCTTGCGTTGTCATACCGTACGGTATGTCCAGACAGCCTGTCTGGCCTGTCTTTGGGACAGTGCAGAAAGTGTCGTATGAAATCGTATGCGACATCGTTGTCATGCAATAGATATGCTACTTTCGGCGGTCTATTAGGGAGACCACGCACAATGATTGAACGTCAGCGCCGCACCAAGATCCTCGCCACCCTCGGGCCGGCAACTGACGCGCCGGGCGTGCTGGACGATCTGTTCCGCGCCGGCGTCAATGTTGTGCGTTTGAACTTCTCCCACGGTGATCCGTCCGGCCAGGCCAAGCGCGCCGCCGACGTACGTGCCGCCGCGCAGCGTGTCGGTGTGGAAGTGGGCATTCTGGCTGACCTGCCGGGCCCGAAGATCCGCATCGAGCGCTTTGCCGAAGGCAAGATCAAGCTCAAGGCCGGTGATCGTTTCGACCTGATCGCCAGCACCTCGGCGCCGGCTGGCGACACCAACCAGGTGGGCGTGAGCTACCTGGGCCTGCCGCAGGACGTGGCACCGGGTGATGTGTTGCTGCTCGACGACGGCCTGATGCAGCTGCAGGTTGTGGAAGTGCAAGGCGAGCGTATCATCAATACCGTGCTCAACGACGGCGTGCTGTCCGACCGCAAGGGTTTGAACAAGCAGGGCGGTGGTCTGTCGCTGGGCGCGTTGACCGAGCGCGACAAGGAACTGATCGGCATCGTCGCCAAGATCGGCGTCGACTTCATTGCCGTCTCGTTCTGCCGTAATGCGCAGGACATGAACGACGCGCGCGAAATCGCCGAGTCGCACGGTTGCTACGCCGCGCTGGTGTCCAAGATCGAACGCACCGAAGCCATCGAGAACCTGGAAGAGATCGTCGACGCCAGCGATGTGGTGATGGTGGCGCGTGGCGACCTGGGCGTGGAAATCGGCGATGCCGAACTGCCGGGCCTGCAGAAGAAGATCATCAAGGCCTCGCTGGCGCAGAACAAGGTGGTGATCACCGCCACGCAGATGCTGCAATCCATGGTCGAAAGCCCGATCCCGACCCGCGCCGAAGTGCTGGACGTGGCCAACTCGGTCATCGACGGTACCGATGCGGTGATGCTGTCGGCGGAAACCGCTGCCGGCATGTATCCGGTCAAGGCGGTCGAGGCGATGGCCCGCATCTGTCTGGGTGCCGAACGCCAGTTCCAGACCGAGACTGATTTCAACGCCTCGCCGCGTAATCTGGAGCGTGCTGACCAGGCTATCGCCATGGCCACCATGTTCCTGGCCCAGCACGTGGGTGTGCGCGCCATCGTGGCGATGACCGAGTCCGGTGGTACCGCCCGTTACCTGTCGCGCTTCCGTGCCAAGTCGCCGATCTACGCGGTCACCCGTCATGACGGCGCGCGCCGGCAGATGGCGTTGATGCGTGATGTGTTCCCGATCAACTTCGACAGCCGCGGCTTCACCCCGCGTGAAGCGGCGCGTGGCAGCATCCGTCTGCTGGTCGAGTCCAATCTGCTGGAAGCCGGTGACCGCGTGGTGTTCACCAGCGGTGAGCACATGGAAACCCATGGCGCCACCAATACCCTGCGTCTGCTGGAAGTGGGCAACGACGGCCGCGCCAGCGGTCTGGGCGACCTCTAAGCAGCGCCAGCGGCAAGCCAGCGCTCCGGTCATGAACTGATCGGAGCGGACAGGCTTTGTCCTGACATGACAGCCTGAAACCGGTTCCAGACCTTGCGGGCAGCCAGCCGGTGAGCGTGCCGGGCTATAATCCGGGTTTTCCCGCACGCTGTCACAGGAACCTCATGAGCATCGAACTGCTGGCTGAAACCGCACAGGCCATGGTCGCCCCGGGTAAGGGCATCATCGCCATTGACGAATCCACCGGTACGATCGCCAAGCGCTTCGCAAGCGTCGGCATCGAGAACACGGAAGAAAACCGTCGTGCCTACCGCGAACTGCTGCTGACCACGCCGCGTCTGAACGAGCACATCTCCGGCGCGATCCTGTACGACGAAACCATCCGCCAGTCGACCAAGGACGGCGTGCCGTTCGCCAAGTACATGGCCGACAACGGCATGATCCCGGGCATCAAGGTCGACAAGGGTGCACACCCGTTGGCCGGCTGCCCCGGTGAGCTGGTGACCGAAGGCCTGGACGGCCTGCGCGAGCGCCTGCAGGAGTACTACAAGCTGGGTGCGCGTTTCGCCAAGTGGCGTGCGGTGATCAACATCGGCGACAACATGCCGTCGGGTACCTGCATCGAGTCCAACGCCCATGCGCTGGCCCGCTATGCCGCGCTGTGCCAGGAATGCGGCCTGGTGCCGATGGTCGAGCCGGAAGTGATCATGGACGGCGACCACGACATCGAGACCTGCTACGAAGTTACCGAAGCCACCCTGCGCTCGCTGTTTGATGCGCTGTACCAGCAGAACGTGGTGCTGGAAGGCACCATCCTGAAGGCCTCGATGGTCATCCCGGGCAAGACCTGCGACGAGCAGGTGGATGTCGAGGAAGTGGCCGAGTCCACCGTGATGTGCCTGAAGTCGACCGTGCCGGCGATCATGCCGGGCGTGGTGTTCCTGTCCGGCGGCCAGAGCGATGAGCAGTCCACCGCTCACCTCAACGCCATGAACCAGATGGGCAACCTGCCGTGGCCGCTGAGCTTCTCCTACGGCCGCGCCATGCAGCAGGCTGCACTGAAGCTGTGGGCCAAGGACATGAAGGGCAACTACGCTGCCGCACAGAAGACCGTGTTCGAGCGTGCCAAGGAAAACGGCCAGGCTGCACAGGGCAAGTGGGAAGGCTGATAAGCCACCCCGCGTGAGTTGAACGAAACGCCGGCCAACAGCCGGCGTTTTTGTTTTTGTTTTTGTTTTTTTTTTGTGGGAGCGGCGTCAGCCGCGAAGCTGGCAATGCAGCAGCTGTGCAGTTGCAGCCATGCTGGCGGTTTGTTTGCCACCAGCTTCGCGGCTCACACCGCTCCCACAACAACCAACCCCGGTACTCCCCCTACAATCGGCCTTTGTGTCTGGGAGTGAGCAAATGCATCGCAGTATCACGCTTGGGCTGTTTGCATCGACGATGGCGGTATCGGCTCTCGCTGCGGAACCACGTGGTTTTGATGTACAGCACTACGCAACCACTCTGGATCTGGATATCGCAGCCGCTCAGCTGCGCGGCGAAACCCTGGTGCGCTTCAATGCAACGGCGCCGCTGAGCCAGCTGGTTCTCGATAGCGGCGAGCTGGTCATTGACGCGGCCACGCACGCGGGTGAGCCGCTGCGCTTTCAGCAGGCCGATGGAAAGCTGACCGTCGACCTCGCGCAGCCCCTGGCTGCCGGTGAGCACGCCAGCGTGCAGCTGCGTTACCACGGCAAGCCGCGCTTCGGCCTGGAGTTCGCGCCGGCGCGCAACGAGGTTTACACCGTCTTTTCCACCGACCAGTGGATGCCATCGATCAATGCGCCGGACGAGCGCGCCACCTTGCTGTTGGCGCTGCGCCTGCCCCAGGGGCTGCGGACAGCCGCCGTCGGTGATGCCTTGCCGTCACGGCAGTTGCCCGATGGCCGTATCGAACACCGCTGGCAGCTGCGCACGCCCATGCCCGGCTATGTCTACGGCTTCGCAGCGGCGCCTTATCGGCATGTGCAGCAGCCGCATGGCACCGGCATGCTGCATTACTACGCGCTGGACCGTTCCGAGGCGGAGCTGAGCCAGTTGTTTGCCGCCACCGGCGAGATGCTCGACTTCTTCGCCGAACGGGCCGGGTTGGCCTATCAAGGTGACTATCGCCAGGCGTTGGTGGAACGCACCATCGGCCAGGAGATGGCGGGGCTGTCCTTGATGTCGGAGGCCTATGGAAAGCAGGTGCTTGCCGATGCCAGCCAGACCGGCTTGATCGCGCACGAGGCTGCACATCAATGGTGGGGTAACCGTGTCACCTGCGCCGGTTGGGAACACTTCTGGCTCAATGAAGGTTTCGCCAACTTCATGACGGCTGCATGGCTGCAGCACAGCCAAGGCGAGGCGGCCTATCAAGAAATGGTGCAGGGCTGGGAGCAGCGCTTGCGGGCGTTGCGCGAGAAAGGAGCCGATAGGCCATTGCAGTACCCGGACTGGAACAAGCCCAGTGTCGATGATCGCGCGGTGGTCTACAAGAAGGGTGCCTATGTGCTGCACCGGCTGCGCCTGGAGTTGGGCGAAGAGGTGTTCTGGCGCGGGCTGCGCCAGTACACGCAGGCCAATGATGGAAAGTCGGTGGTGACAGCGGACTTCCAGCAGGCAATGGAAGCGGCGGCAGGGCGCTCGCTGCAGGCGTTCTTTGCTGCCTGGGTTTATGGCGTGGGGGGTGAGCTGGGGTGATGGGCTTGCTGCTGCGAAGAGCTACCCCTCCCCAACCCTCCCCTTGCCTGCGGCAAAGGGAGGGGGCTGTTCATGCAGGTCGGGTCGATCGCGGGTAGCCGCTCTCACTCCCTCCCTTTCGCGCAGCGAAGGGGAGGGTTGGGGAGGGGGAGGTTTTGATTTTTGCTCGGCCAGAACAGCCAAAAACCTCAATGCGCAGCCGCAAACCCGCCGCCAAATGACGCCAGCACCGGTGTCGCCTGCTCTGGCGCAGGGCCGGCGTTAGCTAGGGCCTGCTGATAGATCTTGAACGCCGCAGCGTTGTAAGCAACCAGCACAATCCGCGAAGGCCGCGCATGGCTCTTCTGCCAGGTCATGGTCTCTGTCGCCGCAATCACTGCCGCCTGATGCAGCGGGTAGCCGTACACGCCACAACTGATTGCCGGGAACGCAATCGATTCCAGGCCCATCTGCTCGGCCAGGCGCAGCGATTGCCAATAGCAATTGGCCAGGAGTGCGGCTTCATCGTGGCGGCCATCGCGCCAGACCGGGCCGACGGTGTGGAAGACATGCCGCGCCGGCAGATCATGGCCGCCGGTGGCACGCACTTCGCCAGTGGGGCAGCGTACGCCGGGGCGCAGCTCCGGTAGCTGCTCGCATTCGCGCAACAGGCCGGGGCCGGCAGCGCGGTGGATGGCGCCGTCCACACCGCCGCCGCCGAGCAGGGTTTCATTGGCTGCGTTGACGATGACGTCAACCGCCAGTTCGGTGATATCGCCCTGCCAAACTTCAATGTTCATGGACGTGATCTTCCGTTGCGATACATGAGAAAAATGTGACGGCTACCGCCGCGCCGGGCACAGCTGCAGTGTGCGCGCATGCCGTCTCACCTGGCGCGATTCACAGGCACAGAAAAGCACAAAGGCCGCATCGGCGGCCTTCGCGTTGCTGACGGGTTAAGTAACGAAGGTTACGGAAGGCCGGCCAACCAGTCGTCGTCCGAGCCATCGTTGACGTCGGCGAACAGCGGCGTGGAGAAGTAGCGCTCGCCGGTGTCGGGCAGCATCGCCAGGATCACCGAGCCAGCCTCGGCCTTGGCAGCCACATCCAGCGCGCTGGCGACGGTGGCGCCGGAGGAGATGCCGACGAAGATACCTTCCTCGGCGGCCAGCCGGCGTGCGGTTTCAATCGCGCGTTCGTCCTGGATGGACAGCAGCTGGTCGTAGACCTGGCGGTTGAGCACTTCCGGAATGAAATCCGGGGTCCAGCCCTGGATCTTGTGCGGGCTGAAATCCTTGCCGGCCAGCAGCGCGGCGCCAGCCGGTTCGGTGGCGATGATGCGGGTGTCAGGCCGGGCCAGCTTGAGTACCTCGCCGACGCCGGTCAGGGTGCCACCCGTACCCCAGCCGCTGACAAAATAGTCCAGGCGCTTGCCGGCGAAGTCGCGCAGGATCTCGGCGGCGGTGGTCTGGCGGTGATAGGCCGGGTTGGCCGGGTTGGCGAACTGGCTGGCCAGGAACCAGCCGTGCTGCTGGGCCAGTTCCTTGGCCTTGCGCACCATGCCGGTGCCGCGCTCGGCGGCCGGGGTCAGGATCACCTTGGCGCCATAGGCACGCATCAGCTTGCGGCGTTCGATGGAGAAGGTTTCCACCATGGTTGCGACGAACTTGTAGCCGCGCGCGGCGGCCACCATCGCCAGGGCGACGCCGGTATTGCCGGAGGTGGCTTCCACGATGGTATCGCCGGGCTTGATCAGGCCCTTTTTCTCGGCGTCGAGGATGATGGCCAGGGCCAGCCGGTCCTTGACCGAGCCGGCCGGGTTGAACGACTCGACCTTGACGTAGATGTCCACGCCGGCCGGCGCCAGACGGTTGAGCTTGACCACCGGGGTATTGCCGATGGTGTCCAGGATGCTGTTGTACAGGGCCATTGAAATCTCCGGGAAGGTGGTCAGGCGGCGTCGGCCAGTGTGGGCGGTGCCGTCTTTGCGGAAAGTGAGGAAACAGTAGGCGTTGCGTGCAGCGGTGCGGCGCCGAACCAGTGCAGTTCGTCGGCCAGTGCCGCCACGTCGCCGAGGATCAGCAGTGCCGGCGACTGCACCTGGTGCTGTGCGGCGGCATCGGGCAGTTGCCGCAGTTGCCCGCTGATCACGCGCTGGTTGGCGCGTGAGCCGTTTTCGATCAGTGCGAAGGGCGTGCTGGCGGCCAGCCCGGCGCCCAGCAGGTGGCTGCGGATCTGCGCCAGCGCGGCCACTCCCATGTAGAACACCAGCGTCTGCCGCGGCTGTGCCAGTGCCGGCCAATCCAGCGTGTCCAGCGAATCCTTGCAGTGCGCGGTGACCAGGCGCAGCTGCTGGGCGTGGTCGCGGTGGGTCAGCGGAATGCCGGCATAGGCAGCGCAGGCCAGCGCCGCGGTGATACCGGGCACCACTTCAAAAGCGATGCCGTGGGAGCGCAGGAACTGCAGTTCCTCGCCGCCGCGGCCGAAGACGAAGGCATCGCCGCCCTTGAGCCGCACCACGCGCTTGCCCGCACGCGCGTGCTCAAGCATCAGCGCATGGATATGTTCCTGCGCGGTGCTGTGGCCCTGCGCGGATTTGCCGACTTCGATGAAGTCCGCATCGCGGCGCGCAAGCTGCAATACATCGGCGCTGACCAGACGGTCATGCAGGATCACATCGGCCTGGTTGAGTGCGCGCAAGGCGTTGAGCGTGAGCAGGCCCGGGTCGCCGGAGCCGGCGCCTACCAGTACCACCGAACCGGCATGCGCAGGTGCTTCGGCGGCCATGTCCAGCAGCAGCTGGGTTTCGGCTGCGATCGACTGGCGTGCGCGTAGCAGTCCTAGCAGCGGGCCTTCGATCAGACGGTCGAAGAAGCGGCGGCGTGCCGCCAGTTCGGGAAAGCGCTCGCGTATCAGTCCGCGCTTGCGGCTTACCAGCTGTGCCAGCTGGCCCCAGGCCTGGTCGAACAGTTCTTCAATCTGCCGGCGCACATGGCGGGCCACCATCGGCGCACCACCGCCACTGGAAATGGCGATCTGCAGCGGCCCACGTTCGACCACCGCCGGCACATGGAAGCCGGACAGCGCCGCATCGTCCACCACGTTGACGAACAGGCGCCTCGCCTCGGCGGCCTCGGCGACGCTGCGGTTGATGGCGTTGTCGTCGGTGGCGGCGATCACCAACCACACAGCCTGGTCCAGCCATGCCGGATCAAACTGGCCGTTGAGCCATTGGATATGGTCGGCGTCGGCCAGCTGTTGCAGGCCTGGGCTCAGGGCGGGGGCGCCAACCCGGGGCAGGGCACCGGCACGCAGCAGCGCCTCGGTTTTGCGTTCGGCCACCGCGCCCCCACCGACGACCAGCACGGCCCGACCTTTGAGGTCGGCAAACAGAGGGAACAAGGGGCTGTCCAAGGCGATGGCGGAGGCTGTCGTAGTAAGGACGATGACCGTAGCGCCGGCCCTGCAGGCCCGGAAATGAAAAGCGGCCCCTATCAGATAACTTTAGGTTATAAGTATCGGGAGCGTTTTGGCCTACATTCTTCACAGTTCCTTACTGAAGATCTCTGCTTACCACTGCGATGACACTTACCCAACTGCGTTACCTCGTTGCTATTGCCGATGCCGAGCTGAACATCACGCTCGCCGCGACACGGGTGCATGCCACCCAGCCGGGGTTGTCGAAACAGCTCAAACAGCTTGAAGACGAGTTGGGGTTCTTATTGTTCGTGCGAAAAGGGCGCAGCCTGGAATCGGTGACGCCGGCAGGTGAGGAAGTCATCAGCCGTGCGCGCTCGGTACTGGCCGAGGCCAACAACATCCGCACCTACGCGGCCAACCAGCGCCGCGAAAGCCATGGCCAGCTGATTCTGACCACCACCCACACGCAGGCGCGCTTCGTGCTGCCGCCGGCCGTGGCGCGGATCAAACTGGCCTATCCGCAGGTCAGCGTGCATCTGCAACAAGCCGCTGAAAGTGACGCGCTGGATTTGTTGAGTCAGGGTGATGCGGATATCGCCATCATCAGTACTGCCGGTGGCGAGCCCAGCACCGGTATCGCTGTGCCTTTGTACCGCTGGCGCCGGCTGGTGCTGGTGCCCAAGGGGCATCCACTGGATCGCGCCAATACGGCGCCGGACATGGCCGCATTGGCCAGCCACCCGCTGATCAGCTACGAATCCTCCACCCGCACCAGTTCCTCGCTGCGCCGCGCCTTTGCCGCGCTGGATCTGGAGCCGGACCTGACCTTGACCGCATTGGATGCGGATCTGATCAAGACCTATGTACGCACGGGCCTGGGTGTGGGCCTGCTGGCGGAAATGGCGGTGAGCGCCAACGACACCGACCTGCGCGCCTGGCCGGCGCCGGCATCGATCCCCGAGTGCATTGCCTGGGCGGTATTGCCACGTGATCGTGTATTGCGTGACTACGCCTTGGAATTGGTGCACGTGCTTGCCCCGCAGATCGACAAACGCGACCTGCGCCGCGTGCTGGATGGCAACCAGCAAGCCGATTGGCCAGTGCCGCCGACCTGGGAATCGTTGACGCAGACGATTACGGTTTAAACGCGGCAGATCATCGGTAGAGCGGAGCCATGCTCCGCTGGGGCGTTACCGATAAATCTTCACCGATCTTGTGGGAGCGGTGTAAGCCGCGAAGCTGATGGTGCATCGGCGCACAGGAATTTTTGTAGCTTCATTGAATCCAGCTTCGCGGCTAACGCCGCTCCCACAATTCGTGGGTGCTGATGTGGTGCCGGGGAAGCCCCTTGCCGAGCATGGCTCGGCACTACCGTGAATGGGGTGTGCGGCAAACGGTCGCACCGTGCGTGAGGGCTTCAGCATTTGCCTGCCGATAAACTGTGCGGGTCATGCGTTCGCTTCGCTTCCAATCCTTCGTGCTTCTGCTGGCCTTTGCCGCTGCCTTGCTGATGGCGGTGGCGCCGGTGGTCAGTCGCTGGCTGCAATCGCAGCAGCTGCCGAACCAGGGAATGGATCATGCTGCGCACGAGATCGCGATGCAGATGCCGGTGGAAGGGCATCCGGGTCATCACGGCATGCAACACACGTCGCACGCAGGGCATGAGGCAGTAGCGGCCGGCGAAAAGTCGGCGCCCGCGCAGGCCGATCCGCACGCCGCCCACGGCGAGGCCTGCGACTACTGCACCATGGCCTCGCGTCTATTGCCATGGCTGGCGGTGATGCTGGTGCTGGCACCGCTGCTGTATCGGCTTGCCCCACAATCACCGCGTAAAACCCATCGCCCTGCCAGCCTGCGCTGGCCGGCGCATCCGCCGCGCGGGCCGCCAGCTCTCTCCAGCTAACGTCACCTTTCTTGTTTGCCGCGCGCAGCTCTGGGCAGCGCGTGGTCGTGTCGTATTGGAGAACTGCATGAAATCCCTTTCCCGTATGCCGGGTGCACCGGCATGCCTGTCTGTCTGTGTCTGTATCGCCTTGTTTCCGCAGCTGGCGCACGCCGCCGAGCGTGATCTGACCAGAACCCTGGATACCCTGGTGGTCACCGCCGCAGCGCCGTCCTCGCCGCTGCAATGGGTGACCGATCCACGCGTGCCACGGCAACCGGTGCCGGCCAGTGACGGCGCCGATTATCTGAAAACCGTGCCCGGCTTCTCGGCCATCCGCAACGGCGGCACCAATGGTGATCCGGTGCTGCGTGGCCTGTCCGGCTCTCGACTGAACATCCTCAGCAATGACGGCAATCTCATCGGTGCTTGCCCGGCGCGGATGGACAACCCGCTGTCGTATATCGCACCGGAGACCTACGACCGTTTGACCGTCATCAAGGGCCCGCAGAGCGTGCGTTGGGGGCCGGGTGCGTCTGCCGGTACGGTGCGTTTCGAGCGCGAGACACCGCGCTTCGACAGCCCCGGCATGGAGCTGAAAGCCAGCGCGCTGGGTGGTTCCAACAACCGCAACGACCAGATGCTGGACGCCAGCTTTGGCAGCACGCCGGGCTATGTGCGGGTCAATGGCAACCGCTCCGAGTCCGACGACTACCGCGACGGCAATGGCGATGTGGTGCCCTCGCGTTGGCGCAAGTGGAATGCCGATGCCGCCATTGGCTGGACGCCGGACGCGGATACGGTGCTTGAGCTCAGCGCCGGCCGCGGCGACGCCATCGCCCGTTATGCCGGCCGCGGCATGGATGGCGCCGCGTTCAAGCGTGACAGCTACGGGCTGCGTTTCGAGCGCGACAACCTGCCCGGTGCATGGGACAAGCTGCAGGCCAATCTGTACTACAACAACGCCGATCACCTGATGGACAACTACACGCTGCGCACGCCCAACCCGGCCAGCAGCATGCCGATGGCCTCGAACGTGGAGCGGCGCACCACCGGCGGCCGCGTCAGCAGTGAATGGCGTTGGCAGGATGTGGCCATCGTTGCCGGTGTGGACGCGCAGGACAGCCGCCACCGCAGCCGTAACGGCATGGGACGCAACACCTGGCGGCAATCGCCCTGGAAGCGAGATGCCGACTTCAGCAGCCAGGGGCTTTTCAGCGAGCTGACCCTGGGTGAAGGCACCGCGCAGCGTTGGATAGGGGGGCTGCGTGTGGACAAGGCGCAGGCCAAGGACAGGCGTGCCACCACCGGCATGATGAACATGCCCAATCCCACCGCCGGGCAGAAGCGCAAGGAGAATCTTGGCAGTGGCTTCCTGCGCTACGAGCGGGATCATGGCCAGGCCTGGACCTGGTATGCCGGTGTCGGTCACAGCGAGCGCATGCCCGACTACTGGGAGTTGTTCTCGGCCAATGCGGGCCCGGCTGGCAGCGTCAATGCCTTCACCGGGGTCAAGCCGGAGAAAACCACCCAGCTCGATCTGGGCATGCAGTTCCGCAGTGAAAAGCTCGATGCCTGGGTATCGGCGTATGCCGGGCGGCTGCAGGATTACATCCTGTTCCAGTACCGCAGCGGCGGCATGATGGGCAGCAGCACCCAGGCGCGCAATGTTGATGCGCGCATTGCCGGGGCCGAGGCCGGCCTGGAGTGGCGTCCGGCGCAGGCGTGGAAGCTTGGCAGCACCCTGGCTTACGCGTGGGGCGAGAACCGCAGCGAGAACCGTCCGCTGCCGCAGATTCCGCCGTTGGAAGGGCGTTTCTCTGCGGCCTATGAGCAGGCGCGTTGGTCTGCCGCCGCCTTGTTGCGCGTGGTCAGCCGGCAAAGCCGGGTGGCGCAGGATGAGGGCAACGTGGTGGCGCGTGATCTGGGGCCGAGTGCGGGTTTTGCCACGTTGTCACTCAATGGCGCGTATCGGATCAATGATGGGCTGCGCGCCAGCGTGGGCGTGGACAATCTGTTTGATCGTGCCTACGCCGAGCATCTGAATCTGGCCGGTAGTGCGGATTTTGGTTTTCCTGCCGATCCGGTCCGCATCAATGAGCCGGGGCGCACGTTCTGGTTGAAGCTGGATTACCGGTATTGAGGCAACGACGCCCGCCTCGGTGAGGCGGGCGTCGAGATTGCCGTAGTGCTGTTGTGGGAGCGGCGTGAGCCGCGAAGCCATTGCTGCATCCAGTCGTGCGTGCAATTCGATCTGGATGGTCAGCTTCGCGGCTCACGCCGCTCCCACACAAGCCGGCGGGTTCCGCAGCGCTTGCTCAAATCTCTTCGTGCAGGCCGCATTCGCGTTTCAGGCCGAAGAAGCGGGTGTCTTCCTCGCGCATGCCCGGTTCCCAGCGGCGGGTGGTGTGGAAGTCGCCGATCGATACGTAACCCTGCTCCCATAGCGGGTGATAGGGCAGCTGATGCTGCTGCAGGTAGTTCCACACGTCGCGGTCGTTCCAGTCGGCAATCGGGTTGACCTTGTAGCGTTCGCCGCGCCGCTGCAGCACCGGTGTATTGGCGCGGCTGGCGGACTGGCTGCGGCGCAGGCCGGTGAACCAGGTGCCTACCTGCAGGTCGTCGAGGGCGCGCTTCATCGGTTCGACCTTGCGCAGGTTGTTGTACTGCTCGATGCCGACCACGCCCTGTTCCCACAGGCGGCCATGACGGGCTTCCATCCATGCGCGGCTGACCTGCGGGCGGTACACCTTGAGGTTGAGCTTGAGCCGGTCGGTCAGCTCGTCGGCGAAGCGGTAGGTTTCCGGGAACAGATAGCCGGTATCGACCAGGATCACCGGAATGTCGGGGCGCTGGCTGCTGAGCAGGTGCAGGGTTACTGCCGACTGTGCGCCAAAGCTCGATGACAGCACGTGCGCGCCGGGGGCGTTTTCCAGCGCCCATGCCACGCGCTGCTGCGCATCCATGGATTCGAGCAGCGTATTGAGCGGGCCCAGGTCCTCCGGCAGGGTGGCCGGGGCGGTGTTCGATGTCTTGGGCAGGGCGCTCATGCTTGCAGTTCCACGGAAATCTGGCGGTGGGTGGGGTAGGGCGGCAGGGCTACGATGCCGCTGCGGTGCAGGAAGTCACCGAAGCCTTCGTCGGCATCGCGCTCGCCTGCGTAACGGGCGAACAGCGGTTCCAGTGCAGCCAGGATGTCCGGCTCAGCGATGTTTTCGCGGTACAGCGTGTTCAAGCGCTGGCCGCGATGGTCGGCGCCAAGCATCAGGTTGTAGCGGCCCGGTGCCTTGCCGACCAGGGCGATCTCGCCTAGATACGGACGCGAGCAGCCATTCGGGCAGCCGGAGATGCGCAGCAGGATCGGCGCTTCAGCCAGGCCGTGCTGCTCCAGCAGCGGCTGCAGCTTGGCGCTGAACTCGGGCAGGTAACGCTCGGCCTCGGCCATCGCCAGCCCGCAGGTCGGCAGCGCCACGCAGGCCATGGCCGCGCGGGCCAGTGCGGTCGGTGCGCGGTTGCCCACGTCCAGGCCTGCGCCCTGCACGATGGCATCGATCTGCGCGCGCTGTGCGGCGGGCACGCCGGCGATGACCAGGTTCTGGTTGCCGGTCATGCGGAACTCGCCTTCAAGGATGCGGGCGATCTCGCGCAGGGCGGTGAGGTGCGGCGCGCCGGGCAGGTCGGCGATGCGGCCGGCCTGCAGTGACAGGGTCAGGTGCCAGCGGCCATCGTCGCCCTCGACCCAGCCGTAGCGGTCGCCGTTGTGGGCAAAGGCAGCCGCGCGTGCAGGCGCGAAACGGATGCCGGCGCGACGTTCGATCTCGGCAACCACCGTGTCCAGGCCATGGTCGTCGATGGTGTACTTGAAGCGGGCGCGCTTGCGCAGCTCGCGGTTGCCCAGGTCGCGCTGGGTGGTGACCACTGCGGTGGCCACATCCAGCAGCGCGTCGCGTGCAATGAAGCCGACGCTGTTGGCAATGCGCGGGTAGGTTTCGGCATCGCCATGGGTGGCGCCCATGCCGCCGCCGATCGTCACGTCATAGCCGAGCAGTTCGCCGGCAGCATCGAGCACGCCGATGAAACCCAGGTCATTGGCATAGACGTCCACGTCATTGAGCGGCGGCAAGGCAAAGCCGATCTTGAACTTGCGCGGCAGGTAGCGCTCGCCGTAGATCGGTTCTTCCTCGGCACCACTGCCGGCCACGCGCTCTTCATCCAGCCAGATTTCGTAGTAGGCGCGGGTGTTGGGCAGCAGGTGCTCGGAGGTGCGCGCGGCATCGGCATATAGCGTGGCATGCGCGCTGGACAGCAGCGGGTTGGCCGCGACCAGCACATTGCGGTTGACGTCGCCGCAGGCAGCCAGGGTGTCGATCAGGGCGGCATTGATGGCCTGCATCGTGGCCTTCAGTTCGCGCTTGATCACGCCATGGAACTGGAAGGCCTGGCGGGTGGTGATGCGTAGCGAATGGTTGCCGAAGCGGGTGGCGATGGCGTCGAGCTTGAGCCACTGCTGCGGGCTGATCACGCCGCCGGGGGTGCGAGTGCGGATCATGAACTGGTAGGCCGGTTCGAGCTTCTGCCGGCGGCGCTCGTCGCGTACGTCGCGGTCGTCCTGCTGGTAGCTGCCGTGGTACTTGATCAGGGTCTGGTCGTCTTCGCGCAGGGCGCCGGTGACGGGGTCGGCCAGGCTTTCCAGCAGGGAGCCGCGCAGGCGGTTGCTGTCGGCCTTGATGTTTTCAACGGAGTGGGTGCTCATTGCATTCGCTATCTGAAGTCGGAGGTCGTAGGAGCGGCGTAAGCCGCGAGGCCACTGCGGTGTCAGCCCGCAGGGCCATCACCAACAACGCCTAGTACACATCCCGTCCATAGCGCCCCTCCGTGTGCAGTCGTGTCAGATAGTCGCGGGCGTCGTCCTCATCCAGCCCGCCGTGTTCGCGCAGTACATCCAGCAGCGCTGCATGCACGTCCTTGCCCATGGCGATGGCGCCGCACACATACAGGTGTGCGCCGTTCTGCAGCCAGTCGTACAGATCGCGGCCGCGCGTGCGCAGGCGTTGTTGCACGTAGATCTTGTCGGCCTGGTCGCGGGAGAAGGCGAGGTCCAGGCGATGCAGTTCCTTGCGCCGCAGCGCATCCTGCCATTCGGTCTGGTAGAGGAAATCGGTGTTGAAATGGCGTGCGCCGAAGAACAGCCAGTTGCGGCCGGTCGCGCCGATCTCGGCGCGTTCCTGCACGAAGCCGCGGAATGGGGCGACGCCGGTACCCGGCCCGATCATGATGATGTCGCGGCTGCTGTCGGCCGGTACCCGGAAGCGCTCGTTGGCTTCCACATACACCGGTAGCTGTGCGCCTTCTTCCACGGCGGTAAGGAAGCCGCTGGCTGCCCCGACGTGCTCGCTGCCGTGGGCGTGGTAGCGCAGTTCATCGACGGTGAGGTGCACTTCCTCGCCGACCCGCTTGCGGCTGGAGGCGATCGAGTACAGCCGCTGGGTGGCAGGGCGCAGCGTACCGAGCAGGTCCTGCGCATTCCATTCGGCCGGCCAGCGGCGCAGCACGTCGACCAGCTGGTGGTTGTCGAACACAGCGGCCAGCTCGGTCTTCTGCGCCGGATCCAGCAGCCGCGCCAGCTCCGGATGCGCGCTGCGCTCAGCCACGGCGGCCAGCAGCGGGCGTGAGATACGGGTCAGTTCACGGTGCTCGCCCAGCCACTGGCTCAGGGAGCGCTGGTGGCCGTCGTGTTCAACCTGCAGCGCGCCATCAAGGCCGGTGACATCCAGTACCGCTTCGACCAGCTCGGCCGGGTTGCGGTGCACGATACCCAGCGCATCGCCGGGTTCGTAGTGCAGGCCGCTGCCTTCCAGCGACAGCTCAAGGTGTTGCACGGACTTGGCGGCGATGCCGTAGCGGGCATACGCCGGCCCCTTGAAGTCGCGGCCGCTGATGACCTCGCGCGACAGCAGCTCGGCGGTGAACGGATGCTGGGCGGTCCAGGCGCCGGCATGGCGCAGCGGCGTGACATTGCTGGGCAGGGCGGCGGTGACGTTTTCGCCGATCACCGTGCGCGCATTGCTCAGCGCCTGAGCGCGCCAGGGCGTGACCACGGTATCGATATCCAGATCGGCCTCGCCGACTGCCTGCAGGCGGGTAGCGCCCAGCTCGGCCAGGCGGCTGTCCAGCTTGCGGGCGATGCCGCAGAACTCCACATAGCTGGAGTCGCCCAGGCCGAGCACGGCGTACTTCAGCTCCGGCAGCTTGGGGGCGCGCTTGCCGGCGATGAATTCGACCAGGCCGATGGCGTCGTCCGGGGGATCGCCCTCGCCCTGGGTGCTGATCACGATATACAGCAGGCGCTCGTTGGCCAGTTCACGGGTGCCGTAGGCATCGGCGCGGACGACCCGCACCGGCAGACCGGCGGCTTCGGCCTCGGCGGCCAATTGCTCGGCGGCGCGGCGGGCGTTGCCGGTCTGGCTGCCGTAGACCACGGTCAAACGGGTCTGCGCTGGCTGTGCGGCTTGGCCACCGGGGATGACGGCAAGGGAGGGGGGGGGATTTCCCTGCGCCAACCCGGCCGCAAAGCCGGACAGCCACCACAGGCTGTTCCCATCCAGACCGTCGACCAGTCGCGTCAGCAGGACCCTGCGGTCTTCAGGCAAGGGGCTGGGTGGCACGGTGGCGGCGGCGGTCATTTCCATTCCGGTCTGGGTAGGGATGACCGATGCTAGGTACAGCCCGCCATCAGGGGAAAGGAGCAGCGGTTATCGCTTCATGCCTTGCGTTTATTTCAATCAGTGCAATGGCCCCTCCACACTCGGCGGACAGTCCGGAGTCTCGCCCGGCTTCACTGCTACCCTTGCCCTCGGGCCCCGCCTCCTTATTTCGGCACGCAATGACCGCCACCGTACCCCTGTCCCACCTCGACCGCCTGGAAGCGGAAAGCATCCATATCCTGCGCGAAGTTGCCGCCGCCTTTGACAACCCGGTGCTGATGTACTCGGTGGGCAAGGACAGCTCGGTGCTGCTGCACCTGTTGCTGAAGGCGTTTGCGCCGGGCGTGCCTCCGATCCCGTTGCTGCATGTGGACACGCGCTGGAAGTTCGGCGAGATGATTGCCTTCCGTGACCGCCGCGTGGCCGAGACCGGCACCGAGCTGCGGGTGCATATCAACCCGGACGGCATTGCCCGCGACATTGGCCCGATCAGCCACGGCCCCAGCGTGCATACCGATGTGATGAAGACCCAGGGCCTGAAGCAGGCGCTGGACAAGTGGAAGTTCGATGCGGCCATCGGTGGTGCGCGCCGTGACGAAGAGAAGTCGCGGGCCAAGGAGCGGGTGTTCTCGTTCCGCAACGACCGCCACCGCTGGGACCCGAAGAACCAGCGCCCTGAATTGTGGAACCTGTACAACGCCCGCATCCACCAGGGCGAGAGCGTGCGTGTGTTTCCGCTGTCCAATTGGACCGAGCTGGATATCTGGCTCTATATCTATCGCGAGAAGATCCCGGTGGTGCCCTTGTACCTTGCCGCCGAACGGCCGGTCGTCGAGCGCGACGGCAGCCTGATCATGGTCGACGATGAGCGCCTGCCGCTGCATCCGGGCGAGGTGCCGCAGCTGCGCAAGGTGCGCTTCCGCACGCTGGGCTGCTATCCGCTGACCGGTGCGATTGAATCCGAAGCGGACACGCTGGAGAAGATCATTGCCGAGATGCTGGTTTCCACCAGCTCCGAGCGCCAGGGCCGGCTGATCGACCACGACCAGTCCGCCTCAATGGAGAAGAAGAAGTTGGAGGGGTATTTCTGATGAGCGCCGTGACTACTTCTTCCGACATCGCTGCCTACCTCAAAACCCACGAAACCAAGCCGCTGCTGCGTTTCATCACCTGCGGCAGCGTCGACGACGGCAAGAGCACCCTGATCGGGCGCCTGCTGTACGAAAGCAAGCGCCTGTTCGATGACCAGTTGTCCGCGCTGGAGGCAGACAGCCGTCGCCACGGCACCCAGGGCGAACGCATCGATTACGCGCTGCTGCTGGACGGTCTGGCCGCCGAGCGCGAGCAGGGCATCACCATCGACGTGGCCTACCGCTACTTCGATACCGACCGCCGCAAATACATCGTTGCCGATTGCCCCGGGCATGAGCAGTACACCCGCAACATGGCCACCGGTGCGTCGACCGCCGATGTGGCGGTGGTGTTGGTGGATGCGCGCAAGGGTCTGCTCACGCAGACCCATCGTCACAGCTACATCATTTCGCTGCTGGGCATCGGCCAGGTGGTGCTGGCGGTGAACAAGATGGACCTGGTCGATTACGACCAGGCCGTATTCGAGCGCATCGTTGCCGATTACCAGGCGCTGGCGACGCAGTTGGGTATCGCCAATGTGCAGGCGATTCCGTTGTCGGCGCTGGAAGGGCAGAACCTGTCCACGCGCTCGTCGGCAATGCCTTGGTACACCGGCCCCAGTCTGATCGAGCATCTGGATACGGTCGAACTGACTGCGCACGATGCCGCCAGCGGGCTGCGCCTGCCGGTGCAGTGGGTCAATCGGCCGAACCAGGATTTCCGTGGTTTCGCCGGCACCATTGCCGCCGGCCAGGTGCGCGTCGGTGATGAAGTGGTGGTGCTGCCATCGGCGCGTCGCTCCACGGTCAAGCAGGTGCTGGGGCCGGACGGTCCGCTGGCCGTGGCCTCGACCGGGCAGGCAGTGACGCTGACCCTGGACGATGAGGTCGATGTCAGCCGTGGCGATGTGATCGCTGCCGCCGGCGACCCGCCGGAAGTGGCCGATCAGTTTGCCGCCCATGTGCTGTGGATGGACGATGCCGCGCTGCTGCCGGGCCGGCCGTATTGGCTGCAAATTGGCAGCCGCACCGTGGCCGCCAACATCAGCGAGATCAAGCACCGCGTCGATGTGAACACGCAGGAGCGGCTGGCGGCGAAGCGCCTGGAACTGAACGAGGTCGGCTACTGCAACCTGTCGCTGGATGAGCCGGTGGCGTTTGCCCCGTATGCGCAGAACCGCGCCTTGGGCGGCTTCATCCTGATCGACCGCCAGACCAATGCCACCGTCGCCGCCGGCACCCTGGATTTTGCCCTACGCCGCGCAGGCAACGTGCATTGGCAGCATCTGGACGTGGACAAGGCCGCACGGGCACGGATCAAGGGCCAGCAGCCCAAGGTGTTGTGGTTCACCGGTTTGTCGGGCGCGGGCAAGTCCACTGTCGCCAACCAGGTCGAGAAGCGCCTGCATGCGCAGGGCGTGCATACCTTCCTGCTGGATGGTGACAACGTCCGCCACGGTTTGAACCGTGACCTGGGCTTCACCGACGAGGACCGGGTGGAAAACATCCGCCGCGTGGCCGAGGTCGCGCGCTTGATGGCCGATGCCGGGCTGGTGGTGCTGGTCAGCTTCATCTCGCCGTTCCGCGCCGAGCGGCAGATGGCGCGTGAGCGCTTCGACGACGGTGAATTCATCGAAGTCTTCGTTGATGTGCCGCTGGCTGTTGCCGAAGCGCGCGATGTGAAGGGCCTGTACCGCAAGGCCCGTGCCGGGCAGATTCCCAACTTCACCGGTATCGATTCGCCGTACGAAGCCCCGGAGACCCCGGAGCTGCACCTGCGCGCTGACACCGACAGCGTGCCGGAGATGGTGGAGCAGGTACTGCGGGCGCTGCGCTGATCTTCGCAGGAGCGCTGCAGATCCCGGTTTGTGGGAGCGGCGTAAGCCGCGAAGCTACAGCGCTGTCAGCTCCGGATTGATCGACAATCGCAGCTTCGCCCCTCCCTTGCGCCGAAGGCGGAGGGGGAAGATTGCCTGCTTGCGCGCCATTGCCGCGCGTCCTGATGAACGACCGAAGGCTGCGCCTTCGGCCGGACGGGTTGGGGCGGGGGTAAGAGTTGCGCATCACCGGTGAAGGCCCCTGCCGAGCATGGCTCGGCACTACCGCCGCTCCTGCAACCAAGAGCAATCCCGCCGCCGCCCGTACAACAAGCCGGCACCCCACAAAACGCACAGTACCCCCCTAACGGCACATCCGGGCGTCATCTGGCACCGCTAGACTGCTTGATCGTGTATCAGATGGGACTGTGTATGTTCGCGCGATTTGCCGTCACCGTTGTCGGTGGCACTGTCTTGGCGCTGGCGCTGGCCGGATGCAACCGCAAGAACGCCGAGGCGCCCCGGCAAGCTGCCGGCGCGGTGCTGGTTACTACCCAGATCGTCGAAGCCGCGCCCTGGAGCGATTCCTTGCAGGCCAACGGCACCGCCAAGGCGCGCGAATCGATCATCGTCACCGCCAAGGTCAGCGAGATCATCGACAAGGTGCACTTCGAAAGCGGCCAGCAGGTGGCCGCCGGTGCGCCGCTGGTGACCCTGCGTGGCCAGGCACAGCAGGCCGCGCTGGCCCAGGCCCAGGCCACCTTCTCCGAGGCGGACCGCCTGTACAAGCGCCAGCGTGAACTGGCTGCGCAGCAGCTGGTTGCGCATTCCACCCTGGATACCCAGCAGTCGATCCGTGATGCCGCCGAAGCCCGCGTGCAGCAGATGCGCGTGGATATCACCGACCGCCAGGTGCGTGCGCCATTCGCCGGCGTATTGGGTATCCGCCAGGTCAGCCCGGGCTCGCTGGTCACCCCGACCACCGCCATCGCCACCCTGGACGACATCTCGCGCATGCATGTCGATTTCCAGGTGCCGGAGGCGCAACTATCCTCGCTGCAGAATGGCGACAAGGTCAGCGGCAGCAGCATCGCCTACCCGGGGCGCAGCTTCGAAGGTGAAGTGAGCACCATCGATGCCCGCGTCGATCCGGGCAGCCGCGCGATCACCGTGCGCGCCGATTTCGACAACGCCGACCATGCGCTGCGCCCGGGCATGTTGCTGGATGTGCGGCTGTATCGCCCCGAGCGCAGCGCGCTGGTGATACCGGAGATCGCCGTGGTCCAGGTGGGCCGCGATTCCTACGTATTCCGCGTCAAAGCGGATGACAGCGTCGAGCGCGCCGATGTCAAAACCGGCACCCGTCGCGCGGGCGTGGTGGAAATCATCGAAGGCCTGAAGGCCGGTGAGCGCATCGTGGTTGACGGTACCGGCAAGTTACGGCCGGGTATCCGCATCCAGGACGACAAGCCTGGCAAGACGGCGGCACCGGCGCAGGCAAGCACAGCGGCCAACAAGGCGAGCGCCGGATGAAGCTGTCCGATCTTTCGATCAAGCGGCCGGTGCTGGCCGTGGTGATGAGCCTGTTGCTGCTGGTGCTGGGCGTGATGTCGTTCAACCGCCTGACCCTGCGCGAGCTGCCGGCCATTGATCCGCCCATCGTCTCGGTGTCGGTGGATTACACCGGTGCCTCGGCGGCGGTGATCGAAAGCCGCGTCACCCAGGTGCTGGAAGATGCGCTGGCCGGTATCGAAGGCATCGATACCATCAATGCCCGCAGTACCAATGGCCGGGCCTCGGTCAGCATCGAGTTCAATGCCAACCGTGATATCGAAGCGGCCGCCAATGACGTGCGCGATGCGGTCAGCCGCGTTGCCGACCGCATGCCCGAGGAGGCACGGCCGCCGGAAATCGCCAAGGTCGAGAGCGATGCCGACCCGATCATCTGGTTCAACATGACCTCCTCGACGATGGACACGCTGGAGCTCAGCGACTACGCCGATCGTTATGTGGTGGACCGTTTCTCCAGCATCGACGGCGTGGCCCAGGTGCGTATCGGTGGCCGCCAGCGCTATGCCATGCGGGTGTGGCTGGACCGCGACCAGCTGGCCGCGCGCGGCCTGACCGTCACCGAGGTGGAGACCGCGCTGCGCAACGAGAACGTGGAACTGCCGGCGGGCCGCATCGAGTCGACCGACCGCGATTTCACCTTGCGCGTGGAGCGCAGTTATGTGGCGCCGGCGGATTTCGCCAGCATTCCGCTGGGCAAGGGCGCCGATGGCTACGTGGTGCGGCTGGGCGATGTGGCCAAGGTTGAACTGGCCTCGTCCGAGCGCCGCGCCTACTACCGCAGCAATGGCGAGCCGGGCATCGGCCTGGGCATCGTCAAGACCTCCACCGCCAACGCGCTGGACGTGGCACGCGATACACGTGCCGAGGCCGAGCGGGTTGCGCAGACCCTGCCCAAGGGCACCAACATTTTTGTCGCCTTCGACAACACCACCTTCATCGAGGCCGCGGTGGAGCGCGTTTACGCCACCCTGGTGGAAGCGATGCTGCTGGTGCTGGTGGTGATCTGGCTGTTCCTTGGCAGCCTGCGCGCGGCCTTGATTCCGGCAGTGACGGTGCCGGTGTGCCTGGTGGCAGCCTTCATCGCGCTGTTTGCGTTTGGCTTCTCGATCAATCTGTTCACCCTGTTGGCGCTGGTACTGTGTATTGGTCTGGTGGTGGATGACGCCATCGTCGTAGTTGAAAACGTGCAACGCCGCATCGATCTTGGCGAACCCCCCTTGGTTGCGGCACGCCGCGGCACCGCCCAGGTGGCGTTCGCGGTCATCGCGACGACTGCGGTGCTGGTGGCGGTGTTCCTGCCGGTGGGTTTCCTGGAAGGCAACACCGGCCGTTTGTTCCGCGAGCTGGCGGTGGCCTTGGCCGCAGCGGTGGCCTTGTCGGCTTTCGTCGCCTTGACGCTGACGCCGATGATGGCGTCCAAGCTGCTCAAGCCGCATAGCGAGCAGAAGGTCAGCCGCCTGCATGGTTTCATCAACCGCCAGCTGGAACGGCTGTCGGCCGCCTATGGGCGGGTGCTGGACCGCCACGTGCAACGCAGCTGGGTGTTCGGCCTGGTGATGTTGGCTGCGCTCGGTGCCAGCTGGGGCCTGTTCAAGCTGATTCCCTCCGAGCTTGCCCCGGCCGAAGACCGCGGCTCGTTCCAGATCATGATCGATGGCCCGGAAGGTGCCGGCTACGACTACACCGTGGACCAGGTGCAGCAGGTCGAGAAGATCGTCTCGCGCTTCGTCGGTGCCGATGAACCCATCGTCCGTGCCAACCCGCGCGTGCCCGGTGGCTGGGGCAACAGCGAGGAAATGCATACCGGCCGTATCAGTGTGTTCCTGCAGCCGTGGCGTGACCGCAGCGAGGCCACCAGCGATGTCGCCAACGAGCTGCAGAAGGAGCTCAACGACCTCAGTGGCGTACGCGTGCGCACGATGGTCGGCGGCGGCCTGGTGCGCAGCATGGGCCAGCCGTTCCAGATCGTGCTCGGTGGCCCGGAATATGCCGAGATCGCGCAGTGGCGTGACCGCCTGCTGCAGCGCATGGAAGCCTATCCCGGCCTGGTCGGCGCGGATTCGGATTACAAGGAAACCCGGCCGCAGATGCGCGTCAACATCGACCGCCAGCGTGCGGCCGACCTCGGCATCTCGGTCACCGACATTGGCCGCGCGCTGGAAACCATGATGGGCTCGCGCCGCGTCACCACCTTCGTCGATAACGGCGAGGAATATGACGTGCTGGTGCAGGCCGGTCGCGAAGGCCGTGCCTCGCCGGCCGACCTGTCGGCAATCCAGGTGCGTGCGCGTTCGGGCGAACTGGTGCCGCTGTCCAACCTGGTCACGCTCAGCGAAGTGGCCGAGGCGGGCAGCCTCAATCGTTTCAACCGGCTGCGCTCGATCACCATCAGTGCCAATGTCGCCCCCGGCCACACGCTGGGTGAAGCCATTGCCTGGGCCAAGCAGGTCGCGGCCGAGGAACTGCCCGAGTACGCGCAGATTGAATGGAAGGGTGAGTCGCGTGAGTACCAGAGCGCCGGTGGCGCGGTGCTGCTGACCTTCGCCATGGCCTTGCTGGTGGTCTACCTGGTGTTGGCCGCGCAGTTTGAGAGCTTCATCCATCCGCTGGTGATCATGCTGACCGTGCCGTTGGGTGTGCTGGGTGCGTTTGTCGGCCTGTACCTCAGTGGCGGCACGCTCAACCTGTTCAGCCAGATCGGCATCGTCATGCTGGTCGGCCTGGCGGCCAAGAACGGCATCCTGATCGTCGAGTTCGCCAACCAGCTGCGCGACGAAGGCCGCAGCGTGCACCAGGCCATCGTCGAGTCGTCGATGGTGCGCCTGCGCCCGATCCTGATGACTTCGATCGCCACCGTGGTGGGCGCGATTCCGCTGGTCGTGGCCGGCGGTCCCGGTTCGGCCAGCCGCGCCACCATCGGCATCGTGGTGATCTTCGGGGTCAGCGTGTCCACCTTCCTGTCGCTGTTCGTGGTGCCGGCGTTCTATGCGCTGCTGGCGCCGTACACGCAGTCGCCGGAAACCGTGGCCAATGAATTGAACCGGCTGGAAGCCGATACACCGTCGGTGGGTGGCCATGCGTGAGGCATTGCTCGGCGGTCGCGTCCAGCTGCGTCCCTGGCAGGCCGGGGACCTGGACGCGCTGGTCGAGCACGCCAACGACGCGGCGGTATCGCGGGGGCTGGGCACGCGCTTTCCCTACCCGTATACCCGCGCCGATGGCGAGGCGTTTCTGGGCGGACAGGTGCTGGACCTGCGCGCGCCGGTGTTTGCGCTGGTCATCGACGGCCGCGCCGGCGGTGGCATCGGCGTCACCCAGGGCCTGGCTGAACGCCGCTACGGTGCGTCCCTGGGATATTGGCTGGGCCAGCGCCACTGGGGGCAGGGCATCATGACCGCCGTGGTCGGGGCCTACGTGCCGTGGGTGATGGATACGCTGGAACTGGCCCGGCTGTCCGCCCAGGTGATGGCCCGCAACCCGGCCTCGGCGCGGGTGCTGTTGAAGAATGGATTCGTCGAGGAGGGCACCGAGCGCCAATCGGTGTTCAAGGACGGGCAGTTGCATGACATGCGCTGCTTCGCCCATATCAGGACTTGGCTGCAATCCGCGTAGTGGCCCTGCACAACCGGGCTTAATCGTGGAAAAATCGGCCAGCCCCGGGATTCCGGGCTTTGGCTACCTTTCAGCTTTCCGGGGAATTACGTGGAATCCATCGTCGAATACGTAAACGGCATCATCTGGAGCAACGCGCTCATCTTCATGTGTCTTGGCGCCGGCCTGTGGTTCAGCCTGCGCACCCGCTTCATGCAGATCCGCGGCTTCGCCGAGATGTGCCGGCTCACCGTGCGTGGCGAGAAGTCCGACGCCGGTGTCTCCTCGTTCCAGGCCCTGGCCATGTCGATGGCCGGGCGCATGGGTATCGGCAACATCGCCGGTGTGGCCACGGCCATCGCCTATGGCGGCCCCGGTGCCATCTTCTGGATGTGGGTGATGGGCTTCCTCGGCGCCGCCACCTCCTATGTGGAATCGACGCTGGCGCAGATCTACAAGACCAAGGATGCCGAAGGCCGCTACCGCGGTGGTCCGGCCTACTACATTGAAAAGGCCATGGGCCTGAAGTGGTATGCGGCCGTTTTCGCCGTGGCCACCGTCATTGCCGCGGGCTTCCTGCTGCCGGGCGTGCAGGCCAACGCCATCGCCGACAGTGCGGTCAACGTGCTGTGCACCGGCGCTGACGCCTGCGCATCGGTGGGCGGTGCCGCCAGCATGAAGCTGTGGATCGGCCTGACCGTGGCGGTGCTGCTGGGCATCATCATCTTCGGTGGCGTCAAGCGCATTGCCAGCTTCGCTGAGGTGATCGTGCCGTTCATGGCGCTGGGCTTCATCCTGATGGCGGTCGTGGTGATGATGCTCAACGCCAGCAAGGTGCCGACGATGTTCGCGGACATCTTCTCCAGCGCCTTTGGCGCGCATGCGGCCTTTGGCGGCATCATCGGCCAGGCCATCGCTTGGGGCGTCAAGCGCGGCATCTACGCCAACGAAGCCGGCCAGGGCACCGGCCCGCACGCTGCCGCTGCCGCCGAGGTCTCGCACCCGGCCAAGCAGGGCTATGTGCAGGCTTTCGCGATCTATTTCGACACCATGCTGGTGTGCACCTCGACCGCATTCCTGGTGCTGTCCACCGGCATGTACAACGTGTTCCGTGAAGTGACCGAAGGCGGCGTGACCAAGCTGGAGGCCATCATTACCGGCGTGCCGGGCGTGCAGCCTTCCGAAGGTGCGCTGTTCACCCAGGCAGCGGTGGAATCGGTGTTGCCGGGCTGGGGCGCGGGTTTCGTGGCATTGGCGCTGTTCTTCTTCGCCTTCACCACGATCATGGCCTATTACTACATGGCCGAAACCAACCTGACCTACCTGGCAGGCAGCAACCGCACCCACCCGGCAGCGATGCTGGTGCTGCGCCTGGGCATCATGGGCATGGTGGTGTTTGGTGCCTACCACAATGCGAAAATGGCCTGGGCGCTGGGTGATATCGGGGTGGGCTTGATGGCCTGGCTGAACGTGGTCGCCATCCTTATCCTGCAAAAGCCTGCCATGCTTGCACTGACCGACTATGAGCGGCAGAAGAAGCTGGGCCTGGACCCGGTCTTCGATCCCGATGCGCTGGGCATCAAAAATGCCGATTTCTGGCGTAGAAACAAGTAATTCAAAGGAACCGCTGTGAGTAATCCCTGGAACAACCGTCGCCCTTCTTCGCGGCCACCCCGCGCAATTCCGGCTGCGCCGTCAGCTGCGCGTGAGGGCGATGGTGTACCAGTACGCGGCGGTGATGAAATGCGTCTGTACGGCGTCAACGCCGTGCAGGCGATGTTTGCCAAGCGCCCGCAGGCGCTGCGCAAGCTATACCTGACCGAAGAGATGATCCCGCGCCTGCAGCCGGTGCTGAAGTGGTGTGTGGCCAACCGTGTGGGTTACCGCGTGGTGGGCGATGGCGACCTCAACAAGCTGGCCGCCACCACCCACCACGAAGGCCTGGTGGCCGATGTGCAGAAGCAGGAGCCGCTGCCGCTGGCGACCTGGCTGGCCTCGTTGCAGGATGGCCCGGCGCTGGCCTTGTGGCTGGACGGCGTAGGCAACCCGCACAATTTCGGCGCGATCCTGCGCTCGGCAGCGCACTTCGGTGTTGCCGCGATCCTGTTGCCGGCCGACTCGACGCTGGCCTTGTCCGGCGCTGCCGCACGCGTCGCCGAAGGCGGCGCCGAGTCGGTGCCGCTGGTGCGTCTGCCGGCCTTGCCGCAGGCCGTTGCACAGCTGCGTGATGCCGGTTTTGGCCTGGCCGCGACGCTGGTTGCTGATGGCCAGAACGTGTTCACCACCGAGCTGCCGGACCGCATGGTCTACGTGATGGGTGCCGAAAGCGAAGGCATGGACCGTGACTTCGCGCAGAGCTGCGACCTGCGCCTGTCGATTCCGGGCAGCGGCGCGGTGGAAAGCTTGAATGTGGCCTCGGCAACCGCCGTATTTCTGGCCAGCTGGAGCAGCCGCAAGCAGCGCTAAAGCGCTGCGTAGTGCCGAGCCATGCTCGGCAGAGGCCTTCCCGGCAATGCCAAAGACGCCGGGGTAGTGCCGAGCCATGCTCGGCAGAGGCCTTACCGGTGAAGCCCCTGCCGAGCATGGCTCGGCACTACAGGAAATCAAGAACAACAAAGGCGCCTTGCGGCGCCTTTGTTGTTTCCACCGGCGAAGCAATCACTCCCTCGGCGGCACCACGTCCTTGGCTTCGCTGCCGAAGCTGCCGTCCGACTCCGCGGCCAGATAGGCGAATACCGTGTAGGCGGCCACGTTCTGCGCCAGCGCCTTCGGGTCGATCTTGTCCAAGGTGTCGTCCGGGGTGTGGTGCAGATCGAAATAATCGGTTCCATCCTGCGCCAGCCACGCCCAGGCGCCGCCCTTGGCAGCCAGCGGGCCTACGTCGGGGCCGGGGCCGCCTTCGTTGGCGCGGTACTCGATGCCCAACGGTGCCAGCGCCTCGCCGATCTGGCGGGTCGCCTCGCGTGATTCGGCCGGATTACCCGAACCTGTGTTGAAGGCATAGATGCGGCCGGCACCAAAATCGCTTTCGGCAGCAATGTGCTGCTGCACGATTTCGCCGGCCGCCACGCGCGCAGCGGCATAGGCCTTGCCGCCATGCAGACCCTGTTCTTCATTGGCAAAGGCGATGACGCGGATGGTCCGCTTGGGCGCCTGCTTGAGCTGGCCGATCAGGTGGCCGGCAGCCATGGTGATGCCAACGCCGGCGCCATCATCAATGGCACCGGTGCCCAGGTCCCAGGAATCGAGATGGCCGCCGATCACCACCACTTCCTTGGGCAGGCTGCGGCCGGTGATCTCGCCGATCACGTTCTGCGAGGTATAGCTGCCGTCCCAGCCGCAATCGAGCGAGATGCGGATGCGGGTAGGGCCGCGCGCCACCAGACGGTTGAGCTGGTCGGCGTCCGGCCCGGACAGCGCCGCTGCCGGCACCGGCGTCAGGCCTTCGTCAAAACGGGTGATGCCGGTATGCGGCATGCGGTGCGAGTCGGTACCGGCCGAACGCATGATGTAGCCGATCGCGCCCTTGCGGATCGCCTCGGACGGGCCGCGGCTGCGCACCGTGCCGCCAATACCGTAGTCGGCACCATCACGCTTACGGGTCATGGTGAAGTCGACATAGGCGATCTTGCCGGCCAGCGAACCCTCCGGTGCCGCCTTCAGCGCGTCCAGGCCATCGAAGCGCACGACTTCGGCCTCAACCGTGCCGGCCGGGCTGCCGCCCAGCGCGGTGATGGTCAGCGGTTGCGGGTGCGCGCCGATAACTGAAGCGTGCTCGCTGCGGCGCTCCCACTTCGGGAACGTCACCGGCTCGGTCCATACCTTGTCGAAGCCCAGTGCCTTGAACTTGGCTTTGGCCCATTCCACCGCGCGCGCATCCGCCTCGCTGCCGGCCATGCGCGGGCCGATCTCGGTGGTCAGCGACTCGACCACCTGCCAGCCGGTGTTGTCGGCCAGCGCCTGCGCGCGCAGTTCGGCAGCCTTGGCCAGCGCCTGGTCTGAAATATGGGTGGGAGCGGCGGCAGCTGTAGCGGAAGTGCAGAGCAGCACGATGGCGAGAGCAAGGGCACGGCGGCGCATGTTCGATTCCACGGTGGATTGAGCTGTCAGAGTAACAGTGAGCCTCGTTCGGGGAATGTGCCAGTTGGTATGGGGGAAATGCTGAATTGATGCAGGTGATTTCCTCATGGCGCCGTCTTTCTGCATCGGCTAGAGCATAGGTACGGTGAAAAGCGCTACGACGTAAACAGGAGTTTTCCTGTGTTTCTGATGTTGCTCGCGGGCGAGCCTGAGTTTTCCACCGATGGGGTGGATGAACCAGGACGTTTTGATGACATTGGGAAACAGGGCTGCAGGGATGCTGTTGGTGGTGATGTTGGCACCCGCTGTTGGGGCACAGGCGCACTCGCTGGAGGATGTGCGCTTCACCGGACCGCTGCTGACGCCTTCGCCGTCGACCCTGCCGCAGGGAAGCTTCGTCGCCCAGCCCTATTGGATCCAGACACATACCAGCGGACGCTACGACGGCAAAGGTGATCGGCATGCCTTGGACGATTCGGTGGATACCTCGTTGCTGAGCTTGCTGCTGAGCGGCGGCATCACCGACCGTTTGACGGGTGAACTGGTGCTGGACAGTGCCAGGACCTCGCAGGGCGGGCAGCACAGTGGCGGCTTCCGTCTTGCAGACAGTACGCTGCGCCTGCGTTACCTGCTGCGCGAAGGTGATGCGCTGAACAGCAAGTCGGCCCTTGCAGTGATGCTCGGTCAGTCCCTGCCCACCGGACGCCATGACGGGCTGGGAGACAACCTGCTCAACGGCCAGGGCGAGGGCGCCTGGCGCAGCCATGTGTCCTTGTTGGGGCAGAACTATCACTGGCTGCCAAATGGGCGGCCGCTGCGCTGGCGTTGGCAGGCGCGGTGGAGCCCGTCACCGCGCGATGTCTCAGTGCATGGCCGCAGTGTCTATGACACCGACCGCAGCTTTCACGGCCATCTGAGCCCGGGCGCTGCGTTCAGTGCGTCGTTGGGACTGGAATACAGCATCAATGCGAACTGGGCGCTGGCCCTGGACCTGAGCGCAAGCCGTCAATCAGGCGCCGTGCTGGATGGCACTGCGCTGGATGTGGAAGGGCAGCGTGAGCATGTTCGGTGCCACGATGGGGCAAGCCGCAGCTTCAGCATCGCACCGGCGCTGGAGTACAACGTCAGTGACCATCTCGGCTTTCTGGTCGGCGTGCAGGCCTCGCTGCCCGGCGGGCGCAATAGTGCTGCCTATATCAGCCCGCAGGCGTCGATGACGGTGTCGTTCTAGGCGGCGCAAACGGCAACGGCCGGGCGAAGGCCCGGCCGTTGAGCAGGTAAGCCGCGAGCGCTTACTGCTTGTTGAGGCTGTCGCGGATCTGCCGCAGCAACAGCACTTCTTCGCTAGGCTCGGGCGGTGCAGCCGGTGCCTCTTCCTTCTTGCGTGACAGGCGGTTGACCACCTTGACCAGCATGAAGATCGCGAAGGCGACGATGATGAACTGGATCAAGGTATTGATGAAATCACCGTAACCCAGCACCACGGCCGGGATTTCCTTGCCGTCGGCGCCGATCTTGGCCGGTGCCAGGGTCCAGGCAAGGCTGGAGAAGTCCACATTGCCGACCAACATGCCGATCGGCGGCATGATCACCTTGTCCACCAGTGAGGTGACGATTTTGCCGAACGCGCCACCGATGACGACACCGACCGCCAGGTCGATGACGTTGCCGCGCATCGCAAATTCCTTGAATTCGCTGATCATTCCCATGTGTTTGTCCTAGCTGTGCATGAAAGGGAGCTGGCGCAGCCTACTCCAGTGGATGTCATCAGGCGATCAATCCGTCGCGTTGTGCGACTTTTCCCAAGCGGGCGCTGAAGCGGTCGCCTGGCTGCAGTGCGGCCACGCCTGCCGGGGTGCCCATGAAGATCAGGTCACCAGCGCGCAGGGCGTACAGCTTGGACAGCTCATGCAGGATATCGGGGACGTTCCAGATCATCTGGTCCAGGGTGGACTTCTGCCGCAGCTGGCCATTGATCTCCAGCGACAGTTCCAGTGATGCCAGGTCGGGGACTTCCGACGCCAGTACCAGGGTGCTGACCGGCGCGGAGTGGTCAAAGCCCTTGGCGATATCCCAGGGGCCACCCTTGGCTTTGGCGGCGGCCTGCAGATCGCGGCGGGTCAGGTCCAGGCCGACGCCATAGGCCAGCACCAGCGCCATCGCCTGCTCGGTGGCGAGTACGCCCGCAGGTGCGTCCTTGCCCAGGGCGACCACCAGCTCCACTTCGTGGTGCAGGTCGGAAGTGGAAGTTGGATAAGGCACCGGTGCATCGCCGACCACGATGGCGTCGGCCGGCTTCATGAAGAACATCGGCTGGCCGCGCTCGGCCGCTGCGGGCACGGCAGCGCCCATTTCACGGGCGTGGTCGGCAAAATTGCGGCCTACGCAGTAAATGCGGTGCACCGGGAACGTGCCGCCACCGGCGACCGGGATGCGGGGCTGGGGCAGGGCGGGGATCAGATCAGTCATGTTTGCGTCCAGGTGAAACGACGCAAAAGTCTAGCGGACGCGGGTGCGTTCTGTGGAGCGCTGGCTGGCTGCGCCGGGCGGGCTTGTAGGAGCGGCGTAAGCCGCGAAGCCGGTGGTCGGTCAGATTGCGGGCATGGCTGTGGTTTCGATAGCGCCGGCTTCGCGGCTTACGCCGCTCCCACAACCTGGGCGGGCACCGGTGAGGCTGCTGCCGAGCATGGCTCGGCACTGCGGCTCTACGGGGAAAGCTTTTGCCGAGCATGGCTCGGCACTACGGCTCTACCGGGAAAGCCTCTGCCGAGCATGGCTCGGCACTACATCAGGACGCTTCGGTCCTCAAGGATGCCTTAGCGGGCGTGCGGCAGCGCCGCCTTGCGCACCACACGATATTCGGCATCGACCACGGTCGGGTCGGCCTTGCGCGTGGCGCGGGCCTTGCGCGATGCCAGCAGCTTCCAGGTGATGCCGCCCAGGATCATCGCTGCGCCAATGAAAACGCCGCCGACCACCAGCACTGCAAGAATGGCGATACCGAGCAGGCCCAAGGCGATGCGCACCAAGGGATTGCGTGGTTTGCGCGGTTCAAACAGGTTGCGCAGCTTGGCGAATTGGACGTAACGGATATTCATGAAGGTTGGATGACGTTGAGTCTGCAGTGGAGTATCAGGGGCGAGGGGGCCAATTGCGTGAAGTTGTCGTTAATTTGTATCTGAATAGGGACATCGACAAGGCCATGAGTCAGCTTTGTCTTGGCCTTGGTTGCCCATGCGACAATGACTCGCTTTCTCGTATCGGTGTTTCAATGTCCAGCGCCATCGCTTCCGGAATCGAACTTTGCCCCTTGGCCGCAGTGCCTGACCAAGGTTTTCACTCGGTGGTGGCGGTGCTGGATGGCGACGCCGAAACGCTGGTGCTGTATCGCGACGGGGATCAGGTGCGGGCGTGGTTGAACGTCTGCCCACATGCCGGGCGTGCGCTGGATTGGGCGCCGGGCCAGTTCCTGAAGAGTCGCGAAGGGCACCTGGTATGCGCGGTGCATGGGGCCTCGTTCGAACTTGAGGGCGGCACCTGCGTGGCGGGGCCGTGCAAGGGCGATGCGCTGCGCGCGGTACCGCTGCGGGTGCAGGACGGAATGGTGTTTCTGGGCTGAGAGCGATCTGGCCGCTCTTGTGGGAGCGGCGTAAGCCGCGAAGCCACGGATGCCTGGCAGCGAGGGACGTTGGCAATTGCAGTGCTGCGGATGGCGCTTGGTCATTGCCGCCGGAAGAATCGCCAGTTTCGCGGCTTACGCCGCTCCTACAAAGCCACCGCCGTTGCTCAGAACATGATGTTGATCATGATCACCACGATCACAGTGTAGAGCAGCGATAGCGGCCCGCCGACGCGCCACATTTCGCGCGGCGTGTATTTGGCCGGGCCCATCGCCATCGAGATGACCGGGTTGGAAGCGGTCATCAGATTGTTGGAGGCCGACAAGGCCACGATCAATGCGAACGCGGTGGGATTGCCACCAGCGGCGAGCGCAAGATTGACAGCGATGGGCACCATCACGATGGTGGCGCCGACATGGCTGATCACCAGCGAGAACGCGGTGGTCAACAATGCCAGAGCGATTTCCAGTACCCACACTGGAATGCCGGTAGGCAGCTTGTCGATGGTATGGCCGGCGATCCATGCCGCCGCGCCGCTGCTGTCCATGGCCCAGCCCAGTGGAATCAGGCCGGCCATCATGAAGATGGTCTTCCAGTTGATCGCCGCGTAGGCCTCGTCCATGCGCAGCACGCCGGTCAGCAGCATGCCGGCCACGCCGGTCAGCAGGGTCAGCGCCACCGGTAGGTGTGAGGTGAGGGCGATGATGATGGTGATGGCGAAAATGGCCATCGCGATCTTGAACTTGTGCGGGCGCTGCTCGCCCTTCGGATAGTCGGTGACCACCACGAAATCGCGGGTTTCCGCCGCCGCGGCAAGGTCCTGCCAGATGCTGTGGAAGACCAGCATGTCGCCGGCACGCAGCGGCGTGTTGCGCACGTCCTCGCGTATCACCTGCTTGTCGCGGTTGATCGCCAGCAGGCTGATGCCACGTTCCTTGCGCAGGCGCAACTCGCCAGCGGTCTTGCCGATCACCTTCGAGGTTGGCGGCACCACCGCCTCGGAGATGCCAGCGCGGGCGGGATTGAACAGATCGCCCAGCTGCTTCAGCCGTGAGGACATGCGCAGGAACTGGTTCTGCGCGAAGTCCGACACCTGCTGGCGCGGGCCCATGGCACCGATCACGCTGCCGACCCAGATGCGCATGTCCGCCGGTGGCGACAAGCGGGTGTCATCGCCGGTTTTCAGCGCCAGCAGCAGCGGTGCATCGAACAGGTTCTCGGCTTCGCCGACGGTCATGCCAACCAGCGGGCTTTCGGCGGTAACCAACAGTTCGAAGACGTCGCCTTCGATGCCATAGGACTTGGCGAAATAACTTTCGGTGCGGGCCGGTGCCTGGCCGTCCTCGTTCTCGCTTTCTTCTTCCTTGAGCTTGCGGCTGCCGTAAAAACGGAAATAGGCCAGCGAGGCGATCAGCAGGGCAACGCCGATCGGCAACGGCGCGAACATGCGCAGTGGCTCGATGGTGGCGGTACCCGAGGGCAGGTTGTTATTGGCCGACATCAACAAATCGTTGAGCAGGATCAACGGCGAGTTGCCGACCATGGTCAGCGCGCCGCCCATCACGATTGCCGCCGAGATCGGCAGCAACTGGCGTTTCAGGGTGAGTGCGGTACGTGAGGCCAGGCGCGAGGCGACCGGCAGGTACAGGGCCATCACCGACGGGTTCTGCATGAACGAGGAGTTCAAGCCGGCGGTGGCGCTGGTCAACAGCAATAGCCGCTGTTCCAGCCCATGCGAGCGCC
Organism: Stenotrophomonas terrae; assembly: GCF_001431465.1. GTDB lineage: Bacteria > Pseudomonadota > Gammaproteobacteria > Xanthomonadales > Xanthomonadaceae > Stenotrophomonas > Stenotrophomonas terrae. The sequence goes on from NZ_LDJJ01000056.1 coordinate 37,268, forward strand.
GCAGCAACCAGCCCGCGAGCCGGTTCAAGGCGCCGGTGCGATCCAGGCCGGCGCCCAGAATGGTGGTGGCGATGATGCTCATCACCGCATTACCGGAGAAGCCGCCGAAGATTTCTTCCGGGGCGATCAGGCCGGTGACACCCAGCACCACCATCACCACCAAGGCGACCACGTCGGCGCGGATGCGCTCGAACAGGAACATCGCCATCGTGAAACCCACCAGCCCGAGTACGAGCTTCATATCGGTGGTGAGCGTCAGCGCGGTATCCATCAGGGCAGGGACTTGGAGAAGAAAAGCAGGGACGGGATGACAACGCAGTCTGCCATCAACGCTGCATGGCCAGCGTGTGGATCAAGCGGGTTGCGGCTTGCAGCTGTCATCACGCCCTCACTCCTTGTCAGCCAGCGCCGGTGGCGTCTGGCTTGTCGTACAGCAGGTCCCAGACGCCGTGGCCGAGCTTCTGCCCGCGGGTCTCGAAGTGGGTCTGCGGGCGCCAGTCCGGACGCGGCACTGCGCCGCGCGGACCGGCACGGTTGACCAGCCCTGCGGTGGCATCGAGCACTTCCCACATCTGTTCGGCGTAATCCTCCCAGTCGGTGGCGCAGTGCAGGCGGCCACCCGGGCGCAGCTTGCGTACCAGCAGCTCGGCGAAGGCTGGCTGTACCAGACGGCGCTTGTTGTGGCGCTTCTTGTGCCAGGGATCGGGGAAGTAGATACGTACTTCGTCCAGCGCGCCGTCGGCGATTTCCTTCTCCAGCACCTCGACCGCATCGTGGTGGTAGAGCTTGACGTTGTCGGCATTGTCATCGGCCAGCGCATTGAGCAGGCGGCCAACGCCCGGTGCATGCACCTCGATGCCGATGTAGTCCTTGCTGGTATCGAACTGGGCGGCGTAGCGCAGCGCGGCGCCGTTGCCGAAGCCAATCTCCAGCACCTTGGGCGCGTTGCGGCCAAAGGTGGCGTCCAGATCGCGCGGCTCGCCATTGAAGTCGATGCCGAAGCGCGGCCAACGGTCGTCGAACGCGCGCTGCTGGGCAGGAGTGAAGCGGCCCTGGCGCAGGACGAAACTGCGGATCTCGCGGCGGCCTTCGGTCACGGTGAAGGGCTTGGGCGGCGCCTTGGAGCCTGCACTGTCAAAAGGATTGGTCATCAGCCGATCAGCCCATCTAGCGGGGAGGATGCGCTGGCATAGCGCTTGCGCGGGATGCGCCCGGCCAGGAAGGCCTCGCGGCCGGCTTCCACCGCCTTGCGCATGGCACTGGCCATCAGGACCGGATTGCGGGCACCGGCAATGGCGGTGTTCATCAGCACGCCGTCGCAGCCCAGCTCCATCGCGATGGCTGCGTCGGACGCGGTGCCGACGCCGGCATCGACAATGATCGGTACCTTGGCGTTCTCGATGATCTCGATCAGGTTGTACTTGTTCTGGATGCCCAGGCCCGAACCAATCGGCGCGGCCAGCGGCATCACCGCAGCGCAGCCGATTTCTTCAAGGCGCTTGGCCAGAATCGGGTCGTCGGAGGTGTAGACCATGACGTCGAAGCCGTCCTTGACCAGCTGTTCGGCGGCCTTGAGCGTGGCCATCACGTCCGGGTACAGGGTTTTCTGGTCGCCCAGCACTTCGAGTTTGGTCAGGTTGTGGCCGTCGAGCAGCTCACGGGCCAGGCGGCAGGTGCGCACGGCATCCTCGGCGGTATAGCAGCCGGCGGTATTGGGCAGGATGGCGTAGCGGTCCGGCGGCAGCATGTCGAGCAGGTTGGGCTCGCCGGGGTTCTGGCCGATATTGGTGCGGCGGATGGCCACGGTGACGATCTGGGCGCCGGCGGCCTCGGTGGCCAGGCGGGTTTCTTCCAGATCCTTGAACTTGCCGGTGCCGGTCAGCAGCCGGGATGAATAGGTCTTGCCGGCAATGACCAGCGAGTCGGTGGGGGCATGTGCATTCATGCGTGAATTATCACCCATCCCGCCGACCTGTAGTGCCGAGCCATGCTCGGCAGGGGCTCAACCAGCCCCGTAGTGCCGAGCCATGCTCGGCAGAGGCTTCACCGGTAATGCCCAGCGCAGCCAGCCGGTAGTGCCGAGCCATGCTCGGCAGGGGCTTCACCGGTAATGCCCCAGCGCAGCATGGCTGCGCTCTACAGGTGAAGCCAGCAAGCAAGCAGCCGCTCCCACAAGCATTACAAACATCGCGTGGAAGGCCCCTGCCGAGCATGGCTCGGCACTACCGGCAGCCCTCAACCACCACCCAACGCATGCACAATTTCCACCACGTCACCGTCCTGCAGTGGGTGGGACGCATGCTGGCTGCGCGGCACGATCTGGCTGTTGATCTCAACTGCCACGCGGCGCTCGGCCAGCCCTTCGGCGGCCAGCAGTTCGATCAGCAGCAGGTTGGGCTGTACCTGGCGGAGTTCGCCATTCAGATGGATATTCATGCCGCCATTCTCGCCAGCGCTGGTGCAAAAGCCCAGCCGCCAGACAGTTTGCGGCGGCGCAGCGTGTGTGTCTTACGCAGTAATGAAAACATAACAACGTGCGGCGGCGTATGTCCGCCGGCTTTCCCCACCCAGGAGTTGAACATGTCCCTATCTCTTCGCCCGCTGCGCGCTGCCGTGGCTGTTGCCATCGCCCTGGCTGCAGTGCCGGCCATGGCGCAGTCGCCGTATTCCAAGACGGTGTTCTTCGGCGACAGCCTGACCGATACCGGCTACTTCCGCCCGGTGCTGATGAAGTTGGACCCGAATGCTGCCCTTGTTGGCCGTTTCACCACCAACCCGGGTTGGGTGTGGGCGGACTATGTAGCCGACCAGTACGGCACCAACGCCAGCCCCAACGGCAACGGCCAGACCGGTGACAACTATGCCGTCGGTGGCGCCCGCGTGGGTGTGGACGCGGTGGGTGCGCTGGGCGCGACGCCGTCGATGAAGACGCAGATGGCCACCTACCTGGCGGCCAATGGCGGCAAGGCTGATGCCAATGCGCTGTATACGGTGTGGGGCGGTGCCAATGATCTGTTCGCGGTGCAGGCCGCACCGGCGCAGGCGCAGGCCATCATCGGTGCTGCCGTGACTGACCAGATCGGCATTGTCGGTACGTTGAAGGCGGCCGGTGCCGAATACGTGATGGTGCCGAACCTGCCCGATATCGGTTTGACCCCGGCCTCGCGTGCGGGTGGTGCAGTGGGCATGGCGCAGGGTACCGCGCTGGCCAAGGCTTACAACGACGCCCTGTTTGGTGGCCTGAAGCAGGCCGGGCTGCAGGTGATCCCGGTGGATACCTTCACCATCCTGCAGGAAATCGTCGGCAATCCCGGCACCTATGGTTTCACCAATGTCAGCAACATGGCCTGCACCTCGGCCTCGTCGGTTACCTGCTCGCCGCTGAGTCTGGCAGCGCCGAATGCAAACAACACCTATGTGTTTGCCGATGGCGTGCACCCGACCACGGCTGCCCACCAGATCCTTGGCGAATACGCCATCTCGGTGCTGGAAGCGCCGCGCCTGCAGCAGGTGCTGAGCCATTCGGCACAGACCACCGGCCGCGCTCGCGCCGATCAGGTGGGCGCGCACGTGGGTTCACAGCCGGCCGATGGCCTGAGCTGGTGGGGCAACCTGCGCGGCGACATGCAGCGTTATGCGCATGCCGACCTGTACGACGGCATGGCCCCGGCCGGCCTGTTTGGTGTGGATTGGACACGTGATGGTCTGGTGCTGGGTGGCTTTGCTGGCTACGGTCGCATGGACGCCGACTTCGGCAACAGCAAGGGTGACTTCACCCAGGACGACACCACTCTGGGTCTGTTTGCCGGCTGGTACGGCGAGCGCGCCTGGGTCAACGGCCAGTTGAGCTACAGCTGGTTGGGCTATGACGTGACCCGCAAGGTGCAGCTGGGCCCGGCCACCCGTGAGCACAAGGGCTCGCCGGACGGCAGCAACCTGACCGCTGCCATCAATGCCGGTTACGAGTTCGGCCAGGCCGGTGGCTTCCGCCACGGTCCGGTAGCGGCGGTGATCTGGCAGAAGGTGAAGCTGGACGGCTATGTGGAAAGCAACGCCAACGCCACCGCGCTGGGCTATGCCGACCAGGAGCTGGATTCGACCGTGGGCCGGATCGGCTGGCAGGCCCGCTTCGACGGCGCCAGCGTGCAGCCGTACGTGCAGGTCACCTATGACCACGAGTTCGAGGACGGCAAGCAGGCCAGCGCCTGGTTGCAGACCATGGCCGACGTGGGCACGTACAAGGTGCCGGGGCTGGAGTTCGACCGCAACTACGCTACCGCTGTGCTCGGCGCCCGTCTCAAGCTGTGGGGCCTGGACAGCAATATCGGCCTGAGCACCACGACGATGCAGAAGTCGGCACGTGATGCCACCGTGTTCGCCAGTTTCGGTGGCAGCTTCTAAGTTGACGTAGTAGCAATTGATTACGACGTTGTGTGTGGGAGGCGGTGCCGCATCTGCGGCATCGCCTCTTTTTGCATGTGGGGCAGGGGAACCGCTGGAGCGCCCGCAGGACGGCGGTTTGCAACGCTCTGCGACGGGGTGCCAGTGCCAGGGAAACACCTGCCCAGGCCGGGTTCTGTGCGGCGGAAACCGGCAGTTGCGGGCGTTGCTTTGTCCCAGCGTGGCGCATAGACTTCACCCTCGCCAACGCGGGCGTAGCTCAATGGTAGAGCTGTAGCTTCCCAAGCTACTGACGAGGGTTCGATTCCCTTCGCCCGCTCCATGGCTTGGCCGATTGTTGACGGGATCGGGGCAGTAACAGGCCTGCCAACCGCGCGCTGAAGTCCAGCTCCCAACTCCTCGATTCAGATCATCCGGAACCGGTAACGCCGCGATATGCTGCGCGCCTACCGACCACTCCCGCCGCGATGAAACTGGCCATTCTTTCCCGTAATACCAAGTTGTACTCGACCCGCCGCCTGGTCGAAGCTGCCCGTTCGCGTGGCCATACGGTGCGCATACTCGATCCGCTGCGCTGCTATATGCGCATCACCTCCAGCGGCTTTGGCATGCATTACAAGGGCAAGGCGCTGACCGGGATAGATGTGGTGATTCCGCGTATCGGTGCGTCCATCACCCGCTACGGCACGGCGGTACTGCGGCAGTTCGAGATGATGGGTGCACGGACCCCCAACCCTTCCGATGCGATCCTGCGCGCACGCGACAAGTTGCGTGCCCACCAATTGCTTGCCGCCAAGGGCATCGACATGCCGGTGACGGTGTTTGGCGACAACCCGGACGATACCGACGACCTGCTGTCGATGCTGGGGCCGCCGCCGCATGTGGTGAAGCTCAGCGAAGGCACCCAGGGCAGGGGGGTGATCCTCACTGAAAAGCTCAGTGCATCCAAGGGCACCGTCGAGGCCCTGCGCGGGCTGTACGCCAACTTCCTGGTGCAGGAGTTCATCGCCGAGGCCCAGGGCGCGGACCTGCGCTGCCTGGTGGTGGGCGACCAGGTGGTGGCGACCATGCGCCGGCAGGCGCAGGAAGGTGACTTCCGCTCCAATCTTCACGCCGGCGGCGTTGCCGAACGGGTGCAGTGCAGCAAGGCCGAGCAACAAGTGGCGATACGCTCCGCCAAGGCCTTGGGGCTGGGGATTGCCGGCGTCGACCTGATCCGCTCCAAGCGTGGGCCGCTGGTGTTGGAGGTCAATTCGACCCCTGGGCTGGAGGGCATCGAGGGGGTGTCGGGGGACGATATTGCAGGGCGGATGATCGAATACGTGACCAGCCTCAAGCGCTGAGGCCGGGGGATGCAATTTGTTTGCATGGTTTTAACAAGCCTTTAATCCGGCGGGCCCTAGCCTGTTTCCACTGTGCCCAGCCCTCCTCAGTGGGTCCGGTGATCGGGAATTTTTAAGGCCCTGGCGGTTTTCGTCAGGGCCTTGTTTTTGCCCGATTGCCCAGCTGTTGTTGTACGGCGACGGCAGCGCTAGAGTTAGTCAAATCCACTGAGAGAGTCGGTATGGCACGGAAGTTATTGCTTTTATTGGTTTTGGCTACCCCCGTAGTGGTTTTTGCGAAGCCTGCAGAGCTTCCCTTGCGCTCCGGCGAGTCTTTCCAGGTCCAGCAGCAGAAGGTTCAAGCCGATCTGCGGGGTGGGGAGGTTTATAGCGAGATATCTGCCGAGAACCGCGGCCGGGTGCTCGAGGCGCTTGAGCGCATGTCCTCACTCATCGGTGAAGGTAGCGTCGAGTCGCTTTCACCGGAGAAAAAGGTCGCGGCCTTCAACGATCAGGAGCTTGTCAATAATTTGCTTACCCAGGCACGGGAAGACAGCCGGCTGATCTGTCGCCGTGAGAAGACTCTTGGCTCGCAGATGACAACGAGCCAGTGTTTTACAGTCGCCGAGCGTGAGCGCATGAAGCAGAACTCTCAGAGCTATATGCGGTCTATGCAGAGTGGCAAGGACGTAAAAGTCGGCAACTGAGTGTTGATTGGCAGGTGGGTAGCTGCATAAATGTGTGGCTACCTGCCGTCATCCGGATGTAAGAAGTTAACGATGGGTGTGCTGTAATTCCTCGCAAGCGGACTTCTGAGTCCGCCTGTACTTTTCAAGACATAAGGTAATCGCCCACGTGCGCATTCTTGTAATCGAAGACAACAGCGACATTGCAGCCAACCTTGGTGACTATCTCGAGGATCGCGGGCATACGGTCGATTTCGCTGCTGATGGCGTGACCGGCCTGCATCTGGCCGTGGTGCATGAATTCGACGCGATCGTGCTCGATCTCAATCTGCCGGGCATGGATGGCATCGAGGTCTGCCGCAAGCTGCGCAACGATGCGCGCAAGCAGACGCCGGTGCTGATGCTCACCGCCCGCGACTCGCTGGACAACAAGCTGGCCGGCTTTGATTCCGGTGCCGATGACTACCTGATCAAGCCGTTCGCGCTGCAGGAAGTGGAAGTGCGGCTCAATGCATTGTCGCGGCGTGGAAAGGGTGCACACACCCGCGTGCTGGAAGTGGGTGACCTGGAATACAACCTGGACACGCTGGAAGTACGCCGCCAGGGCAAGCTGCTGCAGCTCAACCCGACCGCGCTGAAGATCCTGCAGGCATTGATGGAGGCCTCGCCGGCAGTGGTTACCCGGCAGGAGCTGGAAACCCGCGTCTGGGGCGAGGAACTGCCGGATTCGGACTCGCTGCGTGTGCATATCCACGGCTTGCGCGCGGTGGTGGACAAGCCGTTTGAAGTGCCGATGATCCAGACACGCCACGGCATTGGTTACCGCATCTCTGCACCCGATGCCTGAAACAGCCCTGCCTGAGGTCGTGCGCAGGCGCGGACGCTATCGTCGGCGCCTGCGCAGCCGCATCATCCTGTCGTTCGTCCTGTTGGGCTTCTGCCTGACCACGCTGTTCGCCTTCGCGACGAACTGGGCGCGGATGCGCGTGGAAAACCAGCTGGTTGAGGACGTGATGAATCGCAACCTCGACGCTTCCTGGCAGAGCTACATGCGCAGTGGCGGCACTGATGTGGTTGCGCCGGTGCAGCAGATGCGGGCCTTCCTGTTCAGGCCGGACAAGCTCGAAGGGCTGCGTCGTGACTACCCAGAATGGGAAGGGTTGCAGGACGGCATCCATACGATCAATGGAGAGGATGCCGAAGGCAAACCTTTCTCCTACAAGGTAGGTGTTCGTAAAACACCGGATGCCTGGTTTTTTATTGCTTACGACATGGGCCAGGCGCTTCGTGGTGAGCAGCAACTCAACCGCGCGCTGTTCCTGTCGGTAATCATCTTCAGCCTGCTGTCCTGGGTGTTGGGCTGGTGGTCTGCCTCGCGCGTGATGCGGCCGGTATCGGACCTGGCCTCCCGGCTGCGGGCCTACCGCGGCGGTGCCAAGCATCCCGAACCTTTGGCGCCGCGTTTCCCGGACGATGAAGTTGGCCAGCTGGCCGAGGCTTTGGATGACTATTCCGAGCGCCTGACCGAAGTGGTCCAGCGTGACCGCGAGTTCAATGCCGACGTCAGCCATGAGCTGCGCACGCCGCTGGCGGTGATCCGCGGTGCTACCGAGCTGCTGTTGGCGCGGCCCAATCTGGATGAAAAAGTGCTGCAGCGCTTGCAGCGCATCCAGCGCGCAGAGCAGCAATGCAGTGACTTGATCGGCTCGTTGTTATTGCTGTCGCGCAATGAACGCGCGCAGGGCAGCAGCAATGTCGCCCGGGTTGCCGAGCAGCTGCTTGAATCCCATCGTGCCCAGCTCGGTGGCAAGCCCTTGGAATTGGTGCTGGAAGGATCGCGCGAGCTGGTGGTCGATGCGCCTGAGTCGGCGCTGTCGGTGGCGCTGGGCAACCTGATCGGCAATGCGGTGAAGTATTCGCAGGAAGGTCGGGTGCTGGTACGAGTGGGCGCAAATGCGGTGGAAGTGATCGACAACGGCCCGGGACTGAGCGAAAAAGATGCTGCCAGTCTGTTCCAGCGCGGCTACCGCGGCACGCATGCTGGCCATTCGCAGGGCGGCGGGATCGGTTTGTCGATCGTCAGTCGACTGTGCGCGCTATACGGCTGGCAGGTGGACATCCGGCCGGGCAAGGAGCGCGGTGTGATTGCGACGCTGACATTTGCGCCTGAGCAGCCTTGAGTTGGAATCGAGTGCTCCGGCCTGCTTGAGCTGGCTGGCGGATGGCGGATGGCGGATGGCGGACGGCCAAGTGGCGCCGAATGACCCGCTTTTAGCCCCTCTCCCGCCAACGGGAGAGGGGTTGGGGTGAGGGCGCTCTCTGCGCGTAGTTGAAACTGCGGTCAGGCCGACGCCCCAGCAAGCTTCCGATAGCGTGCATCCAGTGCATCGATATGCAGCTGTAGCGCATCCGGATGCCCGTCATTGACGATCACATCATCAGCTAGCGCCAAGCGCTGCGCGCGGCTGGCCTGCGCCTGGATCATGCGCTCGGCCAATGCCGCATCGATGCTGTCGCGGTTGAGCAGGCGTGCGTGCTGCACCTGTTCCGGGGCATCGACGACAAGGATCCGGTTCAACCAGGGATAGGTCGGGCGGCCACCCGCTTCGGTAAGTAGAGGAATCGCGGCGATCGCATAAGGACTGCTTGCCGCTTCGCAGATGCCGCGCACTCTTGCGCGGATGGCCGGATGGGTGATCGCTTCCAGTGCGCGGCGTTCATCGGGATTGGCGAATACACGCTGACGCAGGTAGGCCCGGTCCAGGCTGCCATCGGCCTGCAGAACCTCGGCACCAAACAGTTCGGCAATCGCCGCAAGAGCAGGGCTACCAATCGCAACAACCTCGCGCGCTGCGATATCCGCATCGGCCACGGTAATGCCCAGGGCCTCGAAACGCCGGCTGACTTCACTCTTGCCCGAGGCGATGCCGCCGGTCAGTCCGACGATGAAATTGCTCATGCAATGTCTCCAAAACAACAATGGCCCTCGAAGGGGCCATTGTCGCTGGTGATTGTTTATTGCTGTAGCCCAGCCAAGCGCATGTAGCCGCCTATCATCTGGTCGCCCCACATGAAGACCAGCCAGCCTGCGATGGCCAGGTAGGGGCCGAATGGAATCGGCGTGGCACGGTCGCGCCCGCGAGAGTACAGCCAGATCGAGCCGATGATGGCGCCGACCAGGGAGGACAGCAGGATGATCGGCAGGATGCCCTTCAGTCCGCACCAGGCGCCCAGCGCGGCCAGCAACTTGAAATCGCCATGACCCATGCCTTCCTTGCCGGTGATCTGCTTGAACAGCCACCACACCGTCCATAGCGACAGGTAACCGACGGCGGCACCAATCAGCGCCGGCTTGGCGGGCATGTACAGGTTGTCCATGCTGCCTATCAGGCCCAGCCACATCAGCGGCAGGGTGAGCTGGTCGGGCAGCAGCTGGGTGCGCAGGTCGATGCCCGAGAGTGCGACCAGGAAGCAGCTCAGCACGATGGCGCCAAAGCCCTGCCAACCGAAGCCGAATTGCCAGACGCTGGCCAGCACCATCAGGCTGGTGACCAGTTCCACGATCGGGTACTGGATGGAGATGGGCGCCTGGCAATGGCGGCACTTGCCGCGCAGGAACAGCCAACTGAACAGCGGGATGTTCTCGTACCAGCTCAGCTTGTGCTTGCAGTGCGGGCAGTGCGAAGGCTCCACCACGATGCCCGGCGGCGGCGGCTCGTAGATATCGGGCTCTTCGAGGATTTCGCGCGCATCGCGCTTCCACTGCCACTCCATGCGCTTGGGCAAGCGCAGGATCACTACGTTGAGGAAGCTGCCGATCAGCAGTCCCAGTCCGGCCGCGGCGGGATAGCCGAGACCGGGATGCTGGTCGAGAAATGCCATGTGTTAAACCACAGATGCCAGTTTGAAAATGGGCAGGTACATGCCGATGACCATGCCGCCGACGATGGTACCGATGAACACCATGATCATCGGTTCCAACAGGCTGCTCAGCGCGTCGACGGCGTTGTTCACTTCCTGCTCGTAGTACTCGGCGACCTTGAAGAGCATGGCATCCAATGCGCCGGCTTCCTCGCCGATGGCGGTCATCTGGATGACCATGTGCGGGAACAGGTTGACCTGCTTCATCGCCATGTTGACCGGGTAGCCGACGGCGACATCGTCACGCATGCGGAAAACCGCTTTTTCATAGACGCTGTTGCCGGTGGCGCCGGCAACGATGCCTAGCGCTTCAACCAGCGGGACACCGGCCTTGAAGGTCACGCCAGTCGTACGCGCGAAACGCGCGATTGAACTGTTGTGCATGATCTGGCCGATAACAGGCACCTTCAGGATCAGCTTGTCCATCGTGTGCTGCATGCCCGGAGAGCGCTTATACGCAAACAGGAAGCCAACGATTGAGCCAACAATCACGATCAGGATGAGCCACCACCAGGCGACCATGAACCGTGAAAGGGCGACAATCATCTGGGTAAAGGCGGGCAGTTCCGCGCCAAAGCCCTTGAACACGTCCTCAAATTGCGGAACCACCCAGACCAGCAGGATGGAGCTGACCAGCAGCGCTACCGCGACAACCATGGCGGGGTAAAACAGCGCCTTCTTGATCTTGCCCTTCAGGGCTTCGATGTTCTCTTTATAGTTGGCAACCGTATCAAGCACGGTTTCCAACACACCGGCGCCTTCACCGGCCTTCACCAGGTTGCGGTAAAGCTCATCGAATTGCACCGGATGCTTGCTGATGGCCTCGTAAAGCGAGGAGCCGCCCTCGATGTCGGCCCGGATCTGGCCGACCATCTTCTTCATGCGCGGGTTTTTCTGCCCGTCGCCGATGATCTCCAGCGAGCTCACAATGGGTACGCCGGACTTCATCATGGTCGCCATCTGGCGACTGAAGAAGGCGATATCCTTGGCTGTGATTCTGGAGCCGGTAGCGCCAAACAGAGGCTTCTGTTTTGGCTTTACAACGGTCGCGGTGATTCCCTGCTTGCGCAGTTCGGCACGAACCATGTTCAGGTTCTTTGCCTGCTGCTCACCCTTCATCTTCACGCCGCGTTTGTCTGTTCCCTCCCAGACAAACGGCAGCAACTGATTGGTGTTGCGCGCTATGGGGTCGTTCTTGACTGCATTACGAGTGGCGGACATCGGTTTGGGCTCCCCGCCCAAGCCTTCCCCAGGCCGGGCATCTGTCTGCATGGTATCTGCTTCGAAACGAACTGGCACGCATCCAATAGCAGGCTGAGTACGCTTGCAGCTATCGAAAGGCGGGGTGCGTCACAAAGTGACGCATTGCGTCACAAAGAGGTATGGCGGGCAAAACCGGCGACAGGGGCTTCCATTCCTCAGCGTTGCTGCCATCATTGTAGCGGGGAGCTGGGGAGCTGTCTGAAACTTGGCACGCATCCTGCTTTGCACTACCCCGCATGGGAGGGAGTCTGCCTATGCGGCTTTCACCCTCGTCAACTTTCAAAAACCTCTAGGGGATGTACCTAATGAAGAAGCAGCAGGGTTTTACGCTGATCGAACTGATGATCGTTGTTGCGATCATCGCCATCCTGGCCGCCATCGCGCTGCCGGCTTACCAGAACTATGTTGCCAAGTCGCAGATCACTGCGGGTCTGGCCGACATCCGTGGTGGCGTGACCGCGTTTGAAGAAGCCATTCAGGCTGGCACCCAGACCGGCGCTCCGGCAGACCCGGCTGCGATTGGTTTGTCTGCTAGTACCGCTCGTTGTGCTATCGCAGCAACGGGTAACTATGACGATGCCCAGGGTCAGGCAATCACCTGCACCGTGAAGGGTAACCCGAGCGTTGTCGGTGCGGAAGTTGCTTTGACCCGTACTACCTCGGGCGCATGGGAATGCAGCGTCACCGATGGCGCTGTCGTGCTGAAGGACTCGTTCATTCCGGCTGGCTGCACGCACTAATAGTGTAGGTAGTTGCTTTGAAGAGGCCCCGTAATGCGGGGCCTCTTCATTTCCGGCGTTCATCGCCAAGGTTCAAGGGTGCTATTGGGGGGCATCATGAAGAGACAGCGCGGCTTTACATTGATCGAGTTGATGATCGTGGTTGCCATCATTGCCATTCTGGCTGCCATTGCCTTGCCTGCGTATCAGCAGTATGTGGCGAAGTCCCAGTTGACGGCGGGTCTGGCGGAGATCAGGTCGGGCCAGGCGGGCTTCGAGTCGTTCGTGCTGGTGGAAAACGTGAACACCTTCGCATTGGCTGATATCGGGCTGAATGCGAGCACGGCGCGCTGTGATATCAGTATGACGCCCGGTGATACGGGATTCATCCGTTGCAGATTGAAAGGTAATCCGCAGGTTTCCGGGAAAAGCATCGAGCTTGAGCGCGCTGCGTCGGGGGAATGGTCCTGCAAGGTAGATGCGTCCATACCGACGAAGCTGTGGCCTTCCGGATGTCAGTGATTGTTCGATTGCCAACGTTGGTGGGCAATCGCCAGGTAGGGAAGGTGTGATGCGGCTGGTCTGGTCTAGGGTGGTTGCAGCGCGGGGCGCTGGATGGGTTGCATTGTTGGGGTTGGTGGCGCTCACGCTGCTGGTGTATTGGCCAGGCTTGGGCGGGTCCTTCCTGTTTGATGACTTTCCAGCGCTGGTAAGCAATTCGCGTGTGCATGTGCAAGCTGGCGATTGGCCGGCTTTGTGGCGCGCGGCCACCAGTTTCGACCCGGGCGGAACTGGCCGCCAGTTGGCGATGGCCAGTTTTGGCCTTAATCATATGCTCGGTGGCTTGGATCCCTGGGGATGGAAGTTGGGTGGGGTGCTGGTGCATCTGCTCAATGTTGTCCTGGTCTATCTGCTTTGCATGCGTTTGTTGGGTCTAGCTGGGGTGCGTGAATGGTTGCGGCCTGCGGCTTGGACGATCGCGCTGCTGTGGGCGGTGCACCCCCTGCAGGTTTCCACTGTTCTGTACGTGGTGCAGCGAATGGAAACGCTGTCCCTGACCTTTGTCTTGCTTGCTCTGCTGGCATATCTACGCGGCCGGCGTGCGCAGATGGATGGTTCTCGCGCCTGGCCTTGGTTGCTGGCATGTGTGCCACTGCTGCTGCTGGCGCTGGGTTCGAAAGAGACCGCGCTGTTGTTTCCTGCATACACGTTGGCGCTTGAGCTGACCTTGCTTGGCTTCGGTGGTGCCACGCTCAATCAGCGGCGTTTCTGGCGGTGGGGATACGCCTTGGGGGTTGGTTCGGCCTTGGTGCTGTTTGTGTGTGTGGTGGTTCCGTACTACGCAACGCCCGAGGTTTATGCAATTCGTGATTTCAGCGCGCTGGAGCGGGTGCTCACCCAGCTGCGCGTCCTGCCCTTGTATCTGGGGCAGATGTTGTTCCCGAATTCGGCATGGATGACCTTCTATTACGACGATCTGGCGGTGTCGCATTCATTGCTGTCGCCGTTGTCGACGCTTTGGGGGGGATTGCTGCTGGCTGCACTATTGGTGTTGGCCACGGCGCTGCGTCACCGCGCGCCCTTGTTTTCGTTGGGCGTGCTGTGGTTTTTCGCTGCCCATCTGATTACCAGCAATGTGATCCCTCTGGAACTGGTGTTTGAGCATCGCAACTATTTCGCGTTGCTGGGCGTGTTGCTTGCGCTCGCTGACCTCGTGCGGCGCATTCCGGTGCGCGATGGGCCCGCGATCAAGATGGCTGCGATTGCTGGCCTGGTGCTGATCGTTGGCTTTCTGGGAATGGTGCGGTCCGCGATCTGGGGTGATGGCCTGCTTCTATCGACGGAGCTGGCAGCCATCAATCCGCAGTCTTCCCGGGCGGCTCATGAATTGGGTATGCGCTATTACGAAATGGCGGATGGCTCGGCCAACTCACCTTTCTTCAGCTTTGCGGCGGCCGAGTTCGAACGCGAATCCAGTTTGCCGACCGCCAGCATTCTGGCCGAGCAGTCACTGATCTTGATGCATGCCGGGCGGGGGCTGGCGGTAGATCCCAAGTGGTGGAGCCGACTGCATTGGCGCCTGCGTGAGCGGCCGGTTACACCTGAGACAACGGCGGCGATGTTTGGGCTCCTGGGAAATCGCTTGAAGGGAGTGGAGTTGGATGATGCCGCCTTGGGGGATGCTTTCCTGCTGATGTTCGACAAGGTTGTGCTACCGCCTTACAGCTACCTGCAGGTTGCGGCGCACGCACGCGACTATCGGCACGATCAGGCCTTGGAATATCGGTTGTTGACGATGGCTGTAGAACAGTCGACTGATCACCCTGGCTACGTGGCACATATGGCGGATGGGCTGCGGAACGAAGGTCATGTTCAGCAGGCTGATTTCGTGCTGGCCAAGGCAAAGGCTTTGGGTGTCAGGCCTTGATGAGGTTATGCGTTCTTGCAGGGTAAGATTGTTGCCTAAGTCCGCGCTCATGTTTGTGCGCGCGTTGCTACCCGCGAAAGTCTAGAGTGCTGACAAGCGATGACATCAACAGAGCCGTTTCTGGTTTTCGGATCCCCGCTGATCGAGCAGGCCGAGATCGACGAGGTATTGGCTTGCATGCGGTCATCCTGGCTGGGTACTGGCCCCAAGGTGGCGCAGTTCGAGCGTGACTTCGCCGACTATCAGCATTTGCCGCCGTCACGCGTTGCTGCTGTCAACTCCTGCACTGCTGCCTTGCATGTCAGCATGGTTGCTGCAGGTTTGGAACCTGGGGCAGAGGTGATTACCACCCCGATGACGTTCTGTGCGTCCGTCAACGCTATCATCCATGCCGGCTTGACGCCGGTGCTGGCCGATGTGGACCGGCAGACCCAGAATATCGATGCTGCGGCGATCGAAGCGGCGATCACCCCGCGGACGCGGGCGATTGTGTTGGTTCACTTTGCAGGACGCCCCTGTGAGATGGATGCGGTGATGGCCATCGCCCACAAGTACAACCTCTGTGTGATCGAGGACTGCGCGCACGCAATTGAGACCTCTTGGAAGGGGCAGAAAGCAGGCACATTTGGTGACTTTGGCTGTTTCAGCTTCTATGCGACCAAGAACGTAACGACTGGCGAAGGCGGCATGGTGATTGGGCGCGATGAAGCACTGATCGCCCGGGCCAAAGTGCTGGCGCTGCACGGGATGAGCAAGGATGCCTGGCATCGTTTCGGCGACAGTGGCTATAAGCACTATCAGGTTGTCGAAGCCGGATTCAAGTACAACATGATGGATCTGCAAGCCGCCATAGGTAGCCCGCAGCTTGCCAGGGTCGAGCGCAACTGGTTGCGGCGGCAGCAGATCTGGCGGATGTATATGGAAGCCTTTGCCGATTGCCCGGTCTGGCTGCCTGCGCCCCCCGCAGCGGATACGCTGCATGCCTACCATCTGTTCACCATCATGGTGGATGAGGAACGTTGCGGTATTTCTCGCGATGCTTTTCTTGATGCGATGAATGATCTTCGCATTGGTACCGGCGTGCACTATCAGGCAATCCCGGAGCATCCTTACTACCAACAGCGCTTTGGCTGGCGACCGGAGCAGTGGCCCAATGCGATGTGGCTGGGTCGTCGAACCGTCAGTTTGCCTTTGTCACCGAAACTCAGCGATGCAGACGTGGCTCGCGTGATTGCCGCTGTTCGGGGAATCCTGGGGTGAAGGCGCCGCGGAGTAGCCGGGGAGTCCAGCCGTGACTGCTGACTCACCATCAATTTTGAAAGCAGGTATCTGGCGGTATGCGCGTGTCGCTGCGGCGTGCATCTTGATTGCATCGGCCTTGGTGTTCATCTGCTATTCGATGAGATCCCAGTTACCGCTGTTCACCCGGGCGATGCGCGACATCGAATGGTGGAAGGTTGCGGCAGCGGTTCTGGCAGCCGTACCAATGTATCTGGTCAAGGCTATCTACCACATCAGGCTGCTGGAGCGATTCTCCGGTGTGAAGATGGCGCGCGGCAAAGCTGTCACCGTCTATCTTCAGGCGCAGGTTGTGCGCTACCTGCCTGGCAAAGTCTGGGGTCTGTTGTATCAGAGCGGGAGAATGGCTGCGGCTATCCAGCCCGGTGTCGTGGTCGCTGCAAATCTCTGGCAGATGCTTATCACCAATGTGCTTGCGCTTGGTGTTGTTGGCGGCTTGTTGCTGTGGGGCAATCATTCGCCGGGCTGGCTGTTGCTTGCTGTTGGCAGCATTGTGCTGGTTGAGTTGTTGCATCGATGGCCCATAGTCGAGTCTTTCGGGCTCGGGTTGGTCGTGCGCATCTTCCCGAAGCTGGGGGTCACTTTACCGCAAGGCCGCTTGCTTCCAATGCGTTGGACGGGTACCGCGATGCTCTGCGCGGAATGGATTTTCTTTTTCCTCGCTTTCATGATCCTGCTCAACGGGAAGCAAACCGTGGCCGATGCGATCATCCTGGGTGCCTGGTATGGCGGTGCATCAATCGTCGCGCTGGCTGCGTTCGTAGTGCCGGCGGGTATAGCTGTACGTGAGGCAATCTTTGTCGCTGCTCCGAGTGTCGTTGATCTGGATGCTGCTTATCTGATGCTTGTGGCGGCATTGGCGCGGGTTGTTTTTTTTGGCGCCGAGATTGTGGCAGCGCTTGCGGCGACATTTTTTGGAGCTTTTCGACGCCATGAGTGATGCGCGGAAAAAACAACGTTCGTATTGGGATGCGCTAGCAGATTCAGATCCTGATGCAGCGGTAATTGATCCCAATGACAAACGCGGACTGAAGAACCGATATCTGGCCGAGATTCGCGATTTGGCATTTCTCCAGACGCTTGCAGCCCGCAACGTAGCAAACGGCATGCTGCTTGATGTTGGTACGGGTACCGGCAGCGCGGCGCTTCCGCTGCTCGATGCTGGTCATCGTGTTTTAGGGGTCGACATTTCATTCGGGCTGCTGCGTCACGCGCAAGCGCGGTGCGGGGCCAAGGATGGATTGTTTGTCCTCACCGACGGGCGCGAACTTCCGGTAAGGGCGCAAGGCTTCGATGCGGCAGTTGTCTATGTCGTGCTCAGCTATCTTGTGGATGACGCTACTGCACTGGCGCTGTTGGAGAATATCCGAACGGCGCTCAAGCGCGGGGCGGTATTGGTAATGGTCGAGCAGGTCCGGGCAAATCGTCGGATTTGCGAGGACGGGCTGAAGGTACAAAGAACCATCTCGCAGTGGCGAAGGATGCTGGAACAGGCAGGATTTTCATCAACAACCTGTACGGTCCTTCGGCATGGGCGGTTTCCCTTGACGCCTCTGATCAAGGCAGGATTGATTCCTCGACGACTATGGCCGCGGGTGCGTAGCATTGAGACGTGGGTAGGGAGGCACTTGGGTGTTCTCAAGTGGGATTATGCAGAGGTCAAGTTCGTGGCTGTAGCACCATGATTGCCATTATTGGCGGTGGCCCAGCGGGTATTGCGCTTGGGTTGGAGCTGGACAAGAGATCCATTGCGTACGATCTGTTCGAGGCTCGACAACTTGCTTCTACCTGGCGATCAGTACCATCCGGACTGCATGTGCTGAGCCCTTGGTGGACCAATGTGCTGCAGTTCCGGCATGCATTGGCTGGTAATCCGTTGCGCAAGCCGCGTGCCGAGGTTTATCTGGCGCACCTGGATGCGATGGCAAGGCGGTTGAAGGGGCAACTGTTTACGGACTGCCGGGTTGATGGTCTCCGGCCAGATGGATCTGGACGTTGGGTTCTGGATACGGCACAAGGGCGCAGGGGGCCTTATTCGACTGTCGTGTTGGCGACAGGCTACTTCTCCACGCCTCGTCCGGCCGACCCGCTCATCAATACGGATGGTTCATTGCCGATGGTACATGCAGCGGAGGTCACTGATTACGCTGCACTTGAAGCAATGCGTGACGGGGATTTGCCGGTTGTCGTGGTTGGGCGGCGGGTGACGGCAGGTCAGCTGCTTTTGGAGTTGGAAGCGCGGGATATTCCGGTCGCGTTGAGCACCCGCTCAGCGATGGAGTATCGGCGCCACGGGGTGTGGGCGTCGATTCGCGAGACCGCCTATTTTTTCTGGGAGGAACTGCAGGCGCGCCTGATTCCAAATCTACGACGGCCGTCGTATCCCGTGATGGAAGGAGGGCCCACGGAGTCGCTGGTTGCCTCCGGAAAAGTGGCTGTGTTGCCGCGCATTCGATCCATCGTGGAGGGGGCGTTGTTGCTTGATGATGGCAGGAAGGTCCGAGCGGCAGCGGTGATATTGGCAACTGGCTATCATCCGGGCCTGGGCTTGTTACCCGACAGCTTGGACATGGATGAATATGGGATTCCAAGCAGCCAGGATTTCCAGATATCAGCGATGCCGGGTGTCCACCTGCTGGGTTTTGACAACGTGTATGACCATCGAAGCAGATATTTGAGGGGAATCCGTGCTGACGCGGGCCGGCTCGCTGATCTGCTGGTGGTCAAGCGCGGCGGCGTTGGGCCGAAATAAGGTTGGCCGCCTTGACGGCGGCGAGGAAGCCGCGGGCACGCAGTGGATTCAGGGCAAGGTCGTAGGTGGTGAAGCGATGGGCCGATGCGCCCCATAGCAACTTGTACGACGTCAATGTTGGTTGATCTGCGGGCGAAGGCAGGAAATCGAAGGTCGTCATGCCAGCTTCTCGCGCCTGTCTGAGCATGGCGAGGAAGAGCAGGTCGGACACGTAGTGATTTCGGGCCTCGATGGCGTGTGCGCCATGCATGTAGTAGGCGGCTTTGTTCCGGAATCCTACGCAGACGAAGCCGCAAAATTGCCCGTCCAACTCGGCAACGATAGCGGCATCTTCGGCGATCAATTCAAAGTAAGTCTGGTTGTAACGTGCCGCACCGCCGTGTCGCCGGATCGTCGATAGATACAGCCGGTGCATGCACTTCCCGTCGCTCTGCCGGCCCTTCCGCAATTGCAGCGATGATCGCTTTTCACGATTGCTGGTCCTGCGGGCCTTGTCGAAATTGCGCTCGTCCCAGGTGTTCAACGAGGAGATGATGCAACTGCCCAGCTCATGGGTTGCCAGCGGTTGCATAGCCGCTTGCATTTCACCGGTCTGCAGCCGAACGATATCTGCCTTGAGGGTTCGCGCCATCTGCATGCGGATGGCGAGCTCGTCCGTGCCAACAGGGCCTTGGGTTCCAGTAAAGAAGTCCGGATAGGCGATGCGGAATGGTCCAGCCCTGAAGCAGGTTATCGACCCGCCATCAGCGAGGCTGTGATGCGTTGCGCCAAGGCCCTTTGTAACAGCATCGACCCATTTGCTGGATAGGAAGTCAATCATGGCTTGTTCTGGAGGATCGCTGCTGTGATTGCCTGGGCGGTCTTGCCCAGATCAAAGCGCTCACGCATTGCTTGCAGATGGAATCGTGCGGGATCGGTACCCAACATTGTGCGCATGGCGCTGGCGAAAGCTTCAGCGCTGACTTCGTTGGCAAGTACCCCAATTTCGCTTGTGACCAGTGCCGACAAATCACCCACTGGCATTGAAACTACCGGTAGGCCGAGTTTCATGGCATCGGAGAAGACAACGGGGATGCTTTCTATCCGTGACGGAATCAGCAGGTAGTCGGCATGCAGCATCGCCGTGGATGCTTCATCGCGGGACAGGTAGCCGCGGACTTCGACCGGTCTGCCCGCGTGTAGTAGGCTGGCTGCTGACGAACGGACAAGTGGTTCGAGTGCTCCACCGCCTGCGATTGTGACGCTCTCTATTTGAGCCCAATCCTCGTCTTCCAGTTCGGACAGCGCCTGCATGAGGAGGTCCACACCCTTGTTCGGGTGCCACCGGCCGAGGAACAAGAATCGAAAAGGAGGTTGTGAGCGGTTGGGTGAGCGCGAGCCAGCATCGATTCGGCGTGTGCTGGGTAGAAAGGCAACCTCACGTCCTGCAATGGCTTTGGTTTCGTTTCCCAGCTCGATGCCATCGGACCAGCAGTGGTGTGCGCTCTTGAGGATGCTTCGCAGTCGAGCGCGCAAGAGCGGGACCTTTCCCAGGCTCCAGATATCACTGCCCAGCGTCCATACGGAGTAGCCGATGCGACGACGGCGTGCGGCTTTTTTTGCCCATTGGCCGGATGGGAGTGCCCACAGAGCCAGGATGTGCTCGGTGCCATCGGACGCCTGCCACGTCGCGCGCTGCCCTCCCTTCAGCACCTTGTACATCCATGCAAGGTCAGCCATGCGCCAAGGCTTCAGCGTGGAAAGTGGTGATTTGGGAGCTTCATATCTGTAGACATCAATATGCTCGGACCAGCTCTCGATCGCGTTTGCGGTGCCCGGTGCAACGATGCGGATGTTGAAATTGGAGGTGAGTTCCTCAGCAAGGTCCGCCACGAAAGCGCCAGCGGCTTCGCTGCCATCGCCCGCAATGGGGAATGATGTCGTGACCATCACGAGGGTTGGTCGGGTCATGGCTTGCGAACTTCCAGTTGATAGCCCTGCGCCATGTGAGACCAATCTGGCCAAACCCAGCTGAGCACTTTGGCGATGATGTTTATGGTGGGAACTGCAATCAGCGTTGGAACGAGGAATGCAGCTTTACGCCAGCCCCTGCGCTCATCAATAGCGCCGGCCAAGGCCAGGCAAGTCAACAGCGCAGCGGTACACAGCGCATGTCCGCTTTTTTCAATCGTTACGATCTGCAGGCCTGCTTGTTCCACCGTTCGCCCCAGACCATACGTTGTGAAACGCTGGAAGTCATAGGGCGCATCATGCAGTGGATAGAGGAATGGCATTGAAATCCAGGCGCGACCTCCCTGAACCAGCACGCGGCTGATCTCTGTCATCACACGGGCTGGGTCAGGAACATGTTCCAGCACCTCAAAGCAGGTGATGTTTTCGAAGCTGAGGTCGCGAAATGGGAGCTGTGCGGCGTCCCCGAAGATGGACGGTTTGGCGGCATAGAGGTCATGGCCGGTCGCTGGATAGTCAAATGCTATGTATTCAACATCTGCAGGCAGCAGCGGTTCTATCCAACGGTCAGCGGCACCAATGTCCAGCAGCTTTCCCGCACATCGTTGCACGTTGGCTGGCAGTGTTCTCTTTCCAAGGAGCCATTGCGGATGTAATGGAGAGCCTTTTGCCAGCCGGGCAAGTCGTCGAAGTGTCGTCATATGAGGTTGATTTTCTGTCAGCCATCACGGCGATAGGTCAGGTTGGTGATCTGCTCGGAAATCAACCCGATCAGGAAAATGATGACTGCTGCGCTGAATAGCAGCACGCTCATGTTCGTGAAGCGGTGTTCGGTGACGAACGTGTAACCGTAGTACCCAAGCCCGATAAGAAAGAAGGCAAGCGATATCGGCCCAAACAACTTCATCGGCGAATACAGCGTCGCGATCTTGAAGATAATCAACAGAAACCTGATGCCATCCTTGATCGGCCGGATATGGCTGCCATTGCCGACACGCTTGGCCACCGGGATCGGCACATAGGCCACCGGGTAGGCGCTGCGGAAGAACGCCATCGTGCTGGTGGTTGGGTAGCTGAAACCGTTCGGCAGCAGGTGCAGGAATTCGCGGAAGCGCTCTGCGCGCACGGCGCGGAAGCCGGAGGTGAGGTCGTCAATGCGGTGGCCGGTCATATGGCTGGCCAACTTGTTGTAGAAGGCATTGGCCAAGCCTCGGTGCAGATTGGCCTGGCCGCTGCTGTCGCGTGCGCCGACGACCATGTCGTAGCCTTCGTCCAGCTTGGCCAGCAGCTGGGCGATATGTCCCGCGCTGTGTTGACCATCGGCGTCCATGAACACCAGGATCTGGCCGCTGGCGGCGCGGGCACCGCGCTTGATCGCCGCACCATTGCCCATCGAATACGGGCTGCTCAGCACGCTGGCGCCTTGTTCGCGGGCGATGGCGGCGGTCTGGTCGGTTGACCCGTCGTCGACCACGATGATCTCGGCGGACGGATATGCTGCGCGCAGCTCGGGCAGGGTCCGTTTCAACCCTTCGGCCTCGTTCTTCGCAGGCAGGATGATGCTCAGTTCACGCACGTTTGATTACCGGTAGTTCTCCCCGCCGTCATAGTAGCCGGGTTGCCGGCCTGGGTGCGGATGGACTGACGGTTTACAGGGGCATGAGGTAATCTGGAGCCTGCTTTCAGGGGACGCCTCAATGAATGTTGCCAACGTAAACCTCGTCGGAATCACCGGCATTGCCCGCCGGCTGGTCCAGGATGGTGCCTTGGATGAGGCCCTCGCCCGCACGGCGATGACCCAGGCGGCCGACGCCAAGGTGCCATTGGCGCAGTGGCTGGCTGACAAGAAGCTGGTGAGCGCCGCGCATATGGCCGCTGCCAACGCCATGGAATTCGGCATGCCTTTGCTGGATGTGTCGGTGTTTGATGCCAGCCAGAACGCGATGAAGCTGGTCAGCGAGGAATTGCTGCGCCGGCATCAGGTGCTGCCGCTGTTCAAGCGTGGCGGCAAACTGTTCGTGGGCACCAGCAACCCGACCCAGCAACTGGATGAGATCAAGTTCCAGACCAACCTGGTGGTCGAGCCGATCCTGGTCGACGAGGATCAGATCCGCCGTACCCTGGACCTGTGGCTGGCCAGCAACGACTCGCTGGGCGACAGTCTGGCTGGTGACGATGAGGGCATGGGCGATCTGGACGTTGCCGCCGGCGACGAGGACATGGGCGGCGGTGGCGACACCGGTGTGGATGCCAAGGGTGATGACACCCCGGTCGTCAAGTTCGTCAACAAGGCCCTGGTCGATGCCATCCGCAAGGGCGCTTCGGATATCCACTTCGAGCCCTACGAAGATGATTACCGGGTGCGCTTCCGCATCGATGGCCTGCTCAAGAGCGTCGCCAAGGCGCCGGTGAAGCTGAATCAGCGTATCGCCGCGCGTCTGAAGGTGATGGCGCAGCTGGATATCGCGGAAAAGCGCGTGCCACAGGATGGTCGCATCAAGCTCAATCTGTCCAAGAGCAAGCAGATCGATTTCCGTGTCAGTACCTTGCCGACCCTGTTCGGCGAAAAGATCGTGCTGCGTATCCTTGACGCCAGCGCGGCCAAGCTGGGTATCGACAAGCTTGGTTATGAGCCGGACCAGCAGAAGCTGTTCCTGGATGCGATCCACAAGCCTTACGGCATGGTGCTGGTAACCGGTCCGACCGGTTCGGGTAAGACGGTGTCGCTGTATACCGCGCTGGGCATCCTCAATGACGAGACCCGCAATATCTCCACGGCCGAGGACCCGGTGGAAATCCGCCTGCCAGGCGTGAACCAGGTGCAGCAGAACAACAAGCGCGGCATGACCTTTGCCGCGGCGCTGCGTTCGTTCCTGCGACAGGATCCGGACATCATCATGGTCGGCGAAATCCGTGACCTGGAGACCGCGGAAATTGCGATCAAGGCCGCGCAGACCGGTCACATGGTGCTGTCCACGCTGCATACCAACGACGCGCCGCAGACCATTGCGCGTCTGATGAACATGGGTATCGCACCGTACAACATCACCTCGTCGGTGACCCTGGTGATCGCCCAGCGTCTGGCGCGGCGCCTGTGCTCGAACTGCAAGCGGCCAACCCAGTTGCCGGAAAACGCCTTGTTGGCCGAAGGCTATACCGCCGAGCAGATCGCCAAGGGCATCAATCTGTTCGAGCCGGTGGGCTGTGATGAATGTACGGAGGGCTACAAGGGCCGTACCGGTATCTATCAGGTGATGCCGATGACCGACGATATCGCGGCAATCGTGCTGCAGGGCGGCAATGCGATGGATATCGCCGATGCTGCGCAGAAGATCGGCATCAATGATCTGCGCCAGTCAGCGCTGATCAAGGCGGCGCAGGGCACCACCAGCCTGGCCGAAATCAACCGCGTGACCAAGGACTAAGCCTCACCCGTAGTGCCGAGCCATGCTCGGCAGGGGGCCTTCCCGGTAATGCCCTCAAAGCACCCTCACCCCAGCCCCTCTCCCGCAAACGGGAGAGGGGCTAGAACTGTAGTGCCGAGCCATGCTCGGCATGGGGCTTTACCCGCGAAAGGCGCCCTCACCCCAACCCCTCTCCCGTAAACGGGAGAGGGGCTCAAGCAGCAGTGCCGAGCCAGGGGGCCTTCCCGGTAATGCCACAGCCGAGCATGGCTCGGCTCTACCAGGGTTCCAGCCGTTTGCTTACTCCATGCCCAGCTTTTTCAGCTTGTAGCGCAGGGCGCGGAAGGTGATTCCCAGCTGGGCTGCGGTCTTGGTCTTGTTCCAGCGGTTCTCTTCCAGCGCCTTCTGGATGACCGTGCGCTCCATCTGCTCGATGTAGGAGGGCAGGGCGGCGTTGGCCGGGTCGATATCGACAACCGCTTCCTGGACGACGGCAACGGCGGCTGTCGCAGTGCCGTCGGCGGCGGCACGCTGCACAGCGCTCTGCGGTTGCGGCAGGCGCAGGTCGCTGGCATCAATGCGGTCGCCATCGGCCAGGGCCAGCGAACGCTCGAGGATGTTTTCCAGTTCGCGGACGTTGCCGGGAAAGGAATAGGCATCCAGCGCTTCCAATGCAGAAGCGGCCAGCTGCGGCGGCTTCTGGCCTTGCGATTGCGCCAGCCGTTGCAGGATGGTGTCGGCCAGTTGCGGCAGGTCGCTGCGGCGTTCCCGCAGCGGCGGCACCCGTAGCTCGATCACGTTGATGCGGTAATACAGATCGTGGCGGAATCGCCCGTCCTGCACCAGCGTGCCCAAGTCTTTATGGGTGGCCGAGAGTATGCGCACATCAACCGTGACTTCGGTGGCCGCGCCTACCGGGCGGACCGATTTTTCCTGGATGGCGCGCAGCAGCTTGACCTGCATCTGCAGCGGCAGTTCGGCCACTTCGTCCAGGAACAGGGTGCCACCATTGGCGGCCTGGAACAGGCCCGGCTTGTCGGCATGGGCGCCGGTGAAGCTGCCCTTGCGATGGCCGAAAAACTCGCTTTCCATCAGTTCGCCGGGGATGGCGCCGCAGTTGACCGGAATGAACGGCCCGGCCGCGCGTGCGCCCTGGTCGTGGATGGTGCGGGCAACCAACTCTTTGCCGACGCCGGATTCACCCAGGATGTAGACCGGCGCCTGGCTGCGCGCGACCTTGCCGATGGTGGCGCGCAATTCGTCCATTGCCGGCGAGCTGCCGAGCAGGCGGGTCGCGTTTTCCGGCGGTGGCGGGGTGCTGGGGCGGGCTTCGTTGTTCAGCTCGATGGCGTGGCGGACCAGGCCGCGCAGCACATTGATGTCCACCGGCTTGCTGACAAAGTCGAAGGCGCCGGCCTTCAGGGCTTCCACCGCCAGGTCCATGCTGCCGAAGGCAGTGATCATCGCCACCGGCGTGGCCGGATGGTCGCGGGTGATCTCGGTCACCAGCTCGATGCCATTGCCGTCGGGCAGGCGCATGTCGGTCAGGCACAGGTCGAAATGGTTGCTTGCGAGCAGCTCCCGGGCCTCGGCAAGGTTGGCGGCGGTGCTGATCCGCAGGCCCATCCGGCCGAGGGTGAGGACCAATAACTCGCGGATGTCGCGTTCGTCGTCGACGATCAGGGCGCTGTGTGTTGCGTTCATGAATGGAACGATAGCCGAGGTAGAGGCATGTCTACAAACGATTGCATCGAAAAATGGATCATTGGCGCTCGCTGCGGGCAAACGCGGTTTTCGGGGTGCTCAGGGTCAGCCGGAAGCAGGCGCCGCCAGCGGGAATGGACACGTAGTCCAACTGGGCCTGGTTGGCCCGGCAAAGTTCCCGCGCGATATACAGGCCCAGTCCGGTGCCGTGCTCGGAGGTGGTGTAGAACGGCCGGAACAGCTGGCTGGCAATGGCATCGGGGATGCCGGGGCCGCGGTCCATTACGTCGATCACCGCATTGCGCCCGGCCGAGGCCACGCGGATGCGGATACGCGCCGGTTCGTCGGCCATCCGGCCATATTTGAGGGCGTTGTGGACCAGCGCGGTCAGCACCTGGTGCAGATGCCGCGGGTCCATCATCGCCACCACCGATGGCTCGCGGATCACCGCTTCCAGGCTGTCGTTTTCCAGTGACAGGGTCTGCCGGTACTCGATCACGAAGCGGCGTACGAAGGCAGCCAGATCGAGGTTTTCGGGGTTGGCACGTTCGCGCCGGGCCAGCGCCAGTACGCTTTCGACGATGCCGTTGGTGCGTTGGCATTGCTGGTGGATGATCTGCAGCAGGCGGCGGTCGGCCTCTCCCAGGTCCTCCGATTCTTCCAGCAGCTGGGTGGCGTAGTTGATCGCCGCCAGCGGGTTGCGGATTTCATGGGCCAGGCTCGCCGAGAACCGGCCCAGGGTGGACAGCGTCAGCGATTCGGCCCGCCGTGAGACCACCGTGGTGTCGTCCAGGAAGATCAGTGACATGTCACTGTCGGCCAGCAGGCGGGCAAAGCGCGGCAGCACCTCGGCCTGCTCGGGGGCAAGCTGCAGCGGTGGCTCGTCTTCGTGCCAGCCATTGCGCCAGCGTTGCAGGCGTCGCGCCAGTTCGGGCGAGGCGATGCTGAGCGCGACCCGGTCGATGGCCAGCGCGCCTTCCATGTCGCCGAGCAGGGCGGTGGCCGCTTCATTGGCCAGGGTGATGCGGCCATTGGTATCTACGACCAGTACGCCGGTGCGCATGCGGCGGATGATCAGCTCGTTCACTTCGAACAGGTTGGCCACTTCCACGCCGCGTTGGTCGGCCAGCTGCTGGGTGCGGCGGGTGCGGCTGCCGATCTGGTAGGCAATGAAGGTCAGCGCCAGGTAGCTGGTCACGAACATTGCCAGCTCGGCCAGGGTGCGGGTGTTCTGGCTGCCTTCCAGCATCTGCCAGATGTATTCGGCAATGCTGGCTGCGCAGGCCAGCAGCGCAAGCAGCACCGCAGGTGACAAGGGCAGCAGCAGGCCGGCCGCGGCGATGTTGAACAGCAGCGACATCGAGATGCCGGCGCTGGCGCCGGGCAGGGCGTGGCTGAGCAAGGTGGCGGCGATGATATCGATCACCACACTGCCAAATACGATGCGCTGCAGCCAGCGCGCGTTGCGGCCCCAGATCAGCAGCGCTGCCGAGACCAGCAGGTAGGCAATGGAGACTGTCTGCGCCAGCAGCGGCTGGTGCGCCTCACCCACCATCGAGGTCAATGGCCCGAATACCAGCGCGCTGAGCAGTGCGGCGACCAGGACCCGGTACAACGCAAAAAAGTACAGCTCGCGCGTTGGGATGGATTCGATGCGGTCGATGATCGACGGACTGGGGGCCAAGCCGGATCTCCTATCCAAGCGTAATCGCGCCAGTATAGGTGCGCCGGCCAGCCTGCGGGGGGCTTGGCGGCCTGCCCGCCAATCATTGGCAAGTTGCTGAATTAACAAGCAAAGACGTGCCGTTCTTGGCGATTTGTACAGACTTCTTTGCGTGCCGGGCCGCCGTCGGCGACAATATTGGGCCCGCCCGCCCTGCAAGTAGGCCATTTTCGGCCCTGTAGTTGCGTGCGGTCGTTCCTATTCCCACGGTGACGCATGAATTTTCACGAGTACCAGTCAAAACAACTGCTTGCCGAATACGGCATCCCGGTCCCGGCCGGCAAGGTCGCTGCGACCCCGGACGAGGCTGTAGCTGCTGCCCAGTCGCTGGGCCAGGGCCCCTGGATGGTCAAGGCTCAGATCCACGCTGGCGGCCGCGGCAAGGCTGGCGGCGTCAAGTTCTGCAAGACCACCGACGACGTCAAGGCCGCTGCGGCCAAGATGCTCGGCACCAAGATGGCTACCTACCAGACGGCTGGCGTTGAGCTGCCGGTCAACCTGGTGCTGGTGACCACCGCCGGTGAGATCGTCAAGGAGCTGTATCTGTCGGTGCTGGTTGACCGTGGCACCAAGACCATCACCTACATCGCTTCTTCGGAAGGCGGCGTGGAGATCGAGCAGGTTGCTGCTGAAACCCCGGAGCTGATCCATTCGCTCAACGTCGACTTCGTTGAAGGCGTGCAGGGTTACCACGGCCGTGATTTCGGCTTCAAGCTGGGCCTGACCGCCAAGCAGGCTGGCCAGTTCGCCAGCATCATGGTCAACCTGTACCGCCTGTTCAACGAAAAGGACCTGGCGCTGGTTGAAATCAACCCGCTGGCCATCCTCGACGACGGCAACCTGTACGCGCTGGACGGCAAGTTCGACAGCGACGACAACGCCGCGTTCCGCCAGAAGGCCCTGGTCGCCATGCGCGACAAGACCCAGGAAGATCCGACCGAAGTGATCGCTTCGGAGCTGGACATCAACTACGTCACCATGGACGGCAACATCGGCTGCATGGTCAACGGCGCAGGCCTGGCCATGGCCACCATGGACGTGATCAAGCTCAACGGCGGCGAGCCGGCGAACTTCCTGGACGTGGGCGGCGGTGCCAACAAGCAGCGCGTCATTGAAGCGTTCAAGCTGATCCTGTCCTCGGACAAGGTCGAAGGCATCTTCGTCAACATCTTCGGCGGCATCGTCCGCTGCGACATGATTGCCGAAGGCATCATTGCCGCCGTGAAGGAAGTGGGCGTCAAGGTTCCGGTCGTGGTGCGCCTGGAAGGCACCAACGTGGAAGAAGGCAAGCAGCTGCTGCGTGACAGCGGCATGGCCATCATCCCGGCTGACAACATCAACGACGGCGCCAAGAAGATCGTTGAAGCTGTCAAGAACGCCGCCTGATCCGACACCGAAGGAAATCCAATGTCTGTTTTGATTAACAAGAACACCAAGGTGATCGTGCAGGGCTTTACCGGCCAGCAGGGCACCTTCCACGCCACTCAGATGGTTGAGTACGGCACCAAGGTTGTTGGCGGCGTGACCCCGGGCAAGGGTGGCACCACCCATATCGACCTGCCGGTGTTCAACACCGTGGCCGAAGCCGTTGAGAGCACCCACGCTGACGCATCGGTCATCTACGTGCCGCCGCCGTACGCGGCCGACGCGATCCTGGAAGCCGCTGCTGCTGGCATCAAGGTCATCGTCTGCATCACCGAAGGCATCCCGGTGCTGGACATGCTGCGCGTCAAGAACGTGCTGACCCGTTCGCATCCGGACACCGTGCTGATCGGGCCGAACTGCCCGGGCGTCATCACTCCGGGCGAGTGCAAGATCGGCATCATGCCGGGCCACATCCACATGCCGGGCAAGATCGGCATCGTGTCGCGTTCGGGCACCCTGACCTATGAAGCGGTCAAGCAGACCACCGAAGTCGGCCTGGGCCAGTCCACCTGCATCGGCATCGGTGGTGACCCGATCAACGGCCTGAACTTCGTCGACTGCCTCAAGCTGTTCAACGAAGACCCGCAGACCGAAGGCATCATCATGGTTGGCGAAATCGGCGGCGACGCTGAAGAAGCCGGTGCTGAGTACATCAAGCAGTTCGTGAAGAAGCCGGTTGTCGGCTTCATCGCAGGTGCTTCGGCTCCGGCCGGCAAGCGCATGGGCCACGCCGGTGCGATTGCATCGGGCGGCAAGGGCACGGCGGAAGGCAAGTTCGCGGCGATGGAAGCCGCTGGCGTTGTCACCGTCCGCTCGCCGGGCGACCTGGGCGCTGCCATCGCGAAGCTGGTCAAGTAAGACTGCGCTTCAGTGATTTGAGAGAGGCCACCTTCGGGTGGCCTTTCTTGTTTTTGGGGTTGGGGGAGAAGAGCGGGAGCGGATGGCAAAGCAGGGGCCGAAGCAGGGGCCGAAGCAAGAGCCGAAGCAAGAGCTTGCCCTCACCCCTACCCCTCTCCCGCAGGCGGGAGAGGGGACAGCAAAGGCACAAGGCCGAGGCAATGGCCAAGGCCAGAGCCAACGCCACCGCCACCGCCAGAGCTAGAGCTAGAGCTAGAGCCAGAGCCACCGCCAGTGCCAAGCAAAAAAGCCAAAGACCGGGGCAACCTCCAAGGCAAAGGCAGAGGAAAAAGGCCGAATTAAGCCACTGCCCCTTGGATGGGTGACACACCCAGCTCGAAATTTTGAGCATGCCCTATTCTCATGCTTTGGGCTCCGGGCTCCGGGCTTTGGGCTTTGGGCTTTGGCATGGTATGGCATGGTATGGCATGGGTTGGCTTGGCGTTGGCGTTGGCTCTGGCTGTGGCTGTGGCTGTGCTCCACGCTGTTGCAGTTGCTTTCCCCTCTCCCGCTTGCGGGAGAGGGGTAGGGGTGAGGGCAAGCTTCTGCCTTTGCTTCCTGGCCCCTGGCTCTTATCGCCAACGCAACGGAAATCACCCAATCGGCAAGCCTTGTTTCCCCGATTCCAACCAACGTTCCCCCAAGCAATCGTCTTCCAATCAGGAGACGACCATGCGCAAAGGCAGCAAAACCAATACCGCCCGTGCCCTGCGCCGGCGCATGACAGAAGCCGAGCGGCGGATCTGGTACTTCCTCAGGAGCCGTCACCTGGTCGGATTCAAGTTCCGCCGGCAACACCCCATCGGCCCCTATGTCGTGGATTTCGCCTGTCTGGCGCACAAACTGGTGATCGAACTGGACGGCAGCCAGCACGCCGCCGACCCCAATGACCTGCGTCGTGACGCCTTCCTGCACTGCAACGGCTACCGTGTGCTGCGCTTCTGGAATAATGAAGCCCTGAGCCACACTGCCGCGGTCTGCGAAAGCATCCTGCGCGCGGCGCTGGCAACACCAAGCCCCCGCAGGGTGCGGGGCCAAGCAGAAGGTTGTTGATATGTCCCAATCGCTACGCATCGCCCTGGCCCAGTTCGATTTCCCGGTCGGGGACGTGGACGGCAACGCCAGCCGCATCATCGAGCTGATGCACGAGGCGCGCGACGAATACGGTGCCGATGTGGTGCTGTTTCCGGAACTGGCCATCAGCGGCTATCCGCCGGAAGACCTGCTGATGCGGCCGGGCTTCCTGCGCAGCTGTGAGCAGGCGCTGGCGCGGGTTGCGGCCGAAGCGCAGGGCATCGTTGCCGTGGTCGGTTGGCCACAGAGCGCCGGCGCGGTGGTCTACAACGCGGCCAGCGTGCTGCGTGAAGGGGCAATCGCCAGTACCTATCGCAAGCGTGAGCTGCCCAACTACGCGGTCTTCGACGAGCGTCGCTACTTCGACGTCGACCCGGACGGTGGCAATTGCGTATTCGAGGTCAACGGGGTGCAGCTGGGCCTGGTGATCTGTGAAGACCTGTGGTTCCCGGAACCGCTGGCGGCAACCGCCAAGGCCGGCGCCGAGCTGGTACTGGTGCCCAACGCATCGCCATATGAACGCGGCAAGCACGCCCAGCGCGATGCGCTGTTGGCCGAGCGCAGCCGCGATACCGGGGTTGCCATCGCCTACGTCAATACGGTCGGTGGCCAGGATGCGGTGGTGTTTGACGGTGCGTCGGTGGTGGCCGATGGCGATGGCACGGTGCACCCGGCCGCGGTGGCCTTCAGCGAAGAGATGCTGGTGGTCGAATACAACGTCGCCGCACGCAGCTTCATGCCGCTGCATTGGATCGACGATGGCGATGAGAGCATGGATGCGTTGGCCTGGCGCGCGGTGACCCGCGGCATCCAGGACTATTGCGGCAAGAACGGCTTCAGCAAGGTGTGGCTGGGGCTGTCTGGTGGCATTGATTCGGCACTGGTGCTGGCCATGGCGGTCGATGCGCTGGGCGCGGAGAACGTTACTGCCGTGAGCATGCCCTCGCGCTATACCGCCGATCTGTCCAACGATCTGGCGGTGGAGCAGTGCAGGGCGCTCGGCGTGAAGCTGGAAACAGTACCGATCGAGCCTGCCTTCCAGGGGTTGATGCAGTCGCTGTCGGCAATGTTCGAAGGCCAGGCGGCCGATGTCACCGAGGAGAACCTGCAGTCGCGCAGCCGTGGCGTGATCCTTATGGCGTTGAGCAACAAGTTCGGCGGGCTGCTGCTGACCACCGGCAACAAGAGTGAGTATGCGGTGGGCTACGCCACCATCTACGGTGATATGTGCGGTGGCTACGCGCCGTTGAAGGACCTGTACAAGACAGAGGTCTATGGGCTGTCGAAGTGGCGCAATACGGTGGGTGGGGCGCCGGTGATTCCGCCGGCAGTGATCGCGCGCGCGCCTTCGGCCGAACTGCGCGACAACCAGACCGACCAGGACTCGCTGCCTGCCTACGATGTGCTGGATGGCATCCTGTACCGCTATATCGACCAGGAGCAGTCGCGCGAGGATATCGTCGGCGCCGGTTATGCCCCGGAAATAGTGGACCGGGTGCTGAAGCTGGTGCGCATCAGTGAGTGGAAGCGCCATCAGGCCGCGCCAGGGCCCAAGGTGTCGCGCCGCGCCTTTGGCCGCGAGCGCCGCTACCCGATCAGCAACGGCTACCGCGGCTGAGTTGCGGGCGGATGTGTGGTGCAGACAGAGGGGCCGCAAGGCCCCTCTGTCGTTCTGCTCGCTCCTCCCGCGAAGGGGCTGGAGCACTACGAGCGCAAGCAATGCGAGCCCCTCTCCCGTTGCAGGGCGAGAGGGGGCGCTTGCGAACCATTGGTTCCCGCTCACTCGAGCGCCCTTGCGCCAGCGCAAG
>NZ_LDJJ01000057.1 GCF_001431465.1 Stenotrophomonas terrae
CATCCGCCCTCCGGGCACCTTCTCCCGAGGGGAGAAGGGAAGCGCTAG
Source organism: Stenotrophomonas terrae (assembly GCF_001431465.1). Classification (GTDB taxonomy): domain Bacteria; phylum Pseudomonadota; class Gammaproteobacteria; order Xanthomonadales; family Xanthomonadaceae; genus Stenotrophomonas; species Stenotrophomonas terrae. The sequence goes on from NZ_LDJJ01000057.1 coordinate 49, forward strand.
AAGCCCCTCTCCCCCGGGAGAGGGGCTGGGGGGTGAGGGTAGGGGGCGCAGCCCCCCGCAATCATCGATGCAGGTGCTTCGCACCAACCCTCATCCGCCCTCCGGGCACCTTCTCCCGAAGGGAGAAGGGTCAGGCTTCAAGCATCACTCCGCCTCGTTCGGATCAGCCTTCCAATAACCGGTAGCGCGGATCCAATCCTTCGGCACCTGCAGATGCCCCTCGACAAACTTGCGCATCATCCGCGCACGCTTGGACTCGGTGGCAATCCAGTAATGCGTATCGCCATCGGGCTGCTCGAAATCGACCAACGCGTCTTCCAGCAAGGTGCTGCTGGCCGCATCAAAGCCATTGCGCTCGAACCAAGACACCGTCACCTGCGCCGCGCTCTCCAGCGGCTGCCGATCGCCTTCTTCCGGGATCTCGATGAACACCTCGGCCTGCGCGCCTTCCGGCAATTCCTCCAGCCGCCGCGCAATTGCCGGCAACGCAGTCTCATCACCAATCAGCACATAGCAGTCGAAATCATCGGCTACCACGTGCGAGCCGCGCGGGCCGGCCACCACCAGCTCATCGCCTACCTCGGCATTGGCCGCCCAACTGGTGGCCGGGCCATCGCCGTGCAGCACGAAATCCAGCACCAGCTCGCCGGCATCGGCATCGTAGAAACGCGGCGTGTAATCGCGCGCCGGTGACGGCTGCTTGCCCTGCGGGTAACGCGGGCCCTGTTCGGTCAGTTCGGGCAATACAAACTCGCCCTCGGCATTGGCGAAAAACAGCTTTACGTGGTCATCCGGCGAGCGGCTGTCAAAGCCTTCCAGTGCGGCGCCGCCAACAACAACGCGCTGCATGTTCGGGGTCAGGCGTTCAGTGCGCACCACCTGCAGCTGGCGGAAGCGCGGGGTCATGCGGATCAATTGGGTTTCATGCTGTGACATGGGGGTACCTGTGGTCAGTGTCGGCAGGGCCGGGGTGACCTGGCTGGATCGCTCTGGCTGGGTCGTAAGGTGCAACGGTGATGCGGATCAGTTTTCCTGCGATTGCTGCTGCACCAGCGCGGTGGCTTCGGCAATCAGGGCCGCGATGCGGGCCACATCCGGCGCCTGCCATTCGCCCTTGCGCAGCATCAGCGCGTGGGTGAACTGATGCATGGCATCGCGCAGTGGCGCCGGCAGGCTCTCCCTGGCGATGACGCGGGAGTTGTGGCGCGCGCGCATGCGGGCGGTCTCCACGTCCTCGGCGCGCAGCTTGAGCTGGGCCTGGCCCAGGCTGGTGATGTGGTAGCGCTTGCGCCCGCCATCTTCCTCGGCGCTTACCCAGCGCTGGCTCTCGAAGTCGGCCAGCAGCGGATACACCGAGCCCGGGCTGGGGGTGTACACCCGCACGAACATCTCGCTGATCTGCTGGATCAGCTCATAGCCATGGCGCGGCTGCTCGCCGATCAGCGACAGCAGCAGCAGGCGCAGATCGCCCCTGCCCAGCGGGCGTGGGGTGGTGCGGCGGCGGGGTTCGGTGGGGGTCATTGGTAGTTTTCGATATATCGAAAGTGCGCAAAACGATATATCGAAACCGCCGCAAGCGCAAACGGCCCTGCTTCATTTGGGACGGTGCAGACCAAGGGGGCTTGCATTCCGTACCTCATGCTGCAATGCAGCATTGCCGGGTTGTCACCGCCCTGACCCTTGCCGATGGCAACTTCGCCCGGTGTTTCGCGCCATTAAGCCTTTGCAGCCGGGTGCCTGCACTGTCCACGGGTGTCCTTGCGGGTGCATGCGGCATGTCGCCAACTGTCTTGCAGACACTGGCTTTTCCCGCCCCATACGCATGCGTAGCCAGCTTGGGAACCTGACGGGTGCGCTACACTTTGGGGCTCAAAATAACGACAAGCGCGCGCGTGCGTGCAGTAACTGGGAGCGCTAATGAACTGGTTGAACGAGATGCTTAACAACGATACGAACCCCCTGGAAACCCAGGAGTGGATCGAGTCGTTGAAGGCCGTTATCGATGTCGAGGGCCCCGAGCGCGCGCATCAGTTGCTGGAAGGCATGGTTGAACTGACCCGTCGTTCGGGTGCATTCCTGCCGTTCTCGCCCACGACCGAATACGTCAACACCATCGAGCCGCAGCTGGAAGCCAAGAGCCCCGGCAATGCGGAGCTGGAATGGCGCATCCGCTCCATCATCCGCTGGAACGCGATGGCCACCGTGGTGCGCGCCAACCGCAAGCCGGGCGACCTGGGCGGCCACATCGCCTCGTTCGCATCGGGCGCAACGCTCTATGACGTGGGCTTCAACCACTTCTGGCGCGCGCCCAGCGACAACCATCCGGGCGACCTGCTGTTCATCCAGGGCCACAGCGCCCCGGGTATCTATGCGCGTTCCTTCCTGGAAGGCCGCATCAGCGAGCAGCAGCTGGACAAGTTCCGCATGGAAGTGGATGGCGGCGGTCTTTCCTCCTATCCGCACCCGTGGCTGATGCCCGATTACTGGCAGACCCCGACCGTGTCGATGGGCCTGGGCCCGCTGGCTGCCATCTACCAGGCGCAGTTCCTGCGTTACCTGGAAAACCGTGGCCTGATCGAGAAGAGCGACCGCAAGGTGTGGTGCTTCATCGGCGACGGCGAGTCGGACGAGCCGGAAACCCTGGGCGCCATTGCACTTGCCGGCCGCGAAGGCCTGGACAACCTGATCTTCGTGGTCAACTGCAACCTGCAGCGCCTTGATGGCCCGGTGCGTGGCAACGGCAAGATCATCCAGGAACTGGAAGGTGTGTTCCGTGGCGGCGGCTGGAACGTGATCAAGCTGCTGTGGGGCGGTTACTGGGATGCCCTGCTGGCCAAGGACACCAATGGCGTCCTGAAGAAGCTGATGATGGAAACCGTCGACGGCGAATACCAGAACTGCAAGGCCTTCGGCGGCGCGTATACGCGCGAGCATTTCTTCGGCAAGTACCCGGAAACCGCAGCCATGGTTGCCGGCCTGTCCGATGACGACATCTGGCGCCTGAACCGTGGCGGCCACGACCCGCACAAGGTGTACGCCGCCTACCACCAGGCCGTGAACACCAAGGGTATGCCGACCGTGATCCTGGCCAAGACGGTCAAGGGCTACGGCATGGGCAGCGCTGGCGAAGCGCTCAACCCCACCCACCAGACCAAGAAGCTGGACGACGAATCGGTCAAGCACTTCCGCGACCGTTTCAACATTCCGGTCACCGACGAGCAGCTCAAGGACGGCCAGGTGCCGTTCTACCACCCGGGCCCGGATTCGCCGGAAATGAAGTACCTGCAGGAGCGTCGTGCAGCGCTGGGCGGCTACCTGCCGCAGCGTCGCCAGAAGGCCGACAAGTCCTTCATCGCACCGAAGCTGGAAACCTACGAGCGCCTGCTCAAGGAATCCGGCGAGCGCACCTATTCCACCACCATGGCCTTCGTGCAGACGCTGAACATCAGCCTGCGTGACAAGGAACTGGGCCCGCGCCTGGTGCCGATCGTCGCCGACGAAGCGCGCACCTTTGGTATGGAAGGCCTGTTCCGCCAGATCGGCATCTACGCCCCGTACGGCCAGAAGTACAAGCCGGTCGATGCCGACCAGCTCATGTACTACCGCGAAGACCAGAGCGGCCAGGTGCTGCAGCAGGGCATCAGCGAGCCGGGTGCCATGTCCTCGTGGATGGCGGCCGGTACCAGCTACTCGGTCAGCAACGTGCCGATGCTGCCGTTCTACATCTACTACTCGATGTTCGGCTTCCAGCGCATTGGCGACATTGCCTGGCAGGCAGCGGACATGCGTACCCGCGGCTTCCTGCTCGGCGGCACCGCCGGCCGCACCACGCTGAACGGTGAAGGCCTGCAGCACGAAGATGGCTTCAGCCATATCGTCGCTGGCGGCATCCCGAACGTGCGCAGCTACGACCCGACCTTCGGTTTCGAAGTAACCGTCATCCTCCAGCACGGCACCAAGGCCATGATGGAAGACCAGATCGACGAGTACTACTACATCACCCTGATGAACGAAAACTACGCCCACCCGGCCATGCCGGAAGGCGCAGCCGAAGGCATCATCAAGGGCATGTACCTGCTCACCGACGCAGGCAAGCCGAAGAAGGGCGAGCTGCGCGTGCAGCTGCTGGGCAGCGGCACCATCCTGCGCGAAGCCATTGCAGCGGCCGAACTGCTGGACAAGGATTTCGGCGTTACCGCCGACATCTGGAGCTGCCCGAGCTTCAACGAACTGCGTCGCGATGGTTTCGACGCCGAGCGTTGGAACCGCCTGCACCCGGAAGCCGAAGCCCGCAAGCCCTACGTCACCCAGCTGCTGGAAGGCCGCCAGGGCCCGGTCATCGCCGCAACCGACTACGTGCGCGCCTACACCGACCAGATCCGCGCCTTCGTGCCGGCAACGTACTCGGTACTGGGCACGGACGGCTTCGGTCGTTCGGATACGCGTGCGAACCTGCGTCGCTTCTTCGAGGTTGACCGTTACTACATCGCCCACGCTGCTATTGCGGCGCTGGCGAAGGACGGGAAGATGACGGCGAAGGATGTCGCTCGGGCTATCAAGCAGTATGGGATTGATCCGGAGAAGGCTAATCCTGTTGGGGTTTGATGTAGTTTAAGTGGAATAAAAAGCAGCCTAAATAGGCTGCTTTTTTTTTGGTTGATCTCCCAGCCATTTCTGATTAAGAATGCAATTTGGCTGCAATGAAAGCTATTGCGGATAATGTAATCAGTCAAACATGCAAAATCTCACAGGGGGTGAGTAAATGAGTGTTAGCGTACTGCAGCAGCTTGAAGGTAAGCGTAGGTCGTATGAGGATCTTAGTCGCTTCATGGGGGCGCATACAGGTGGTGTGCCAAACTACGCACTTCTCTTGGGAGCGGGGTGTTCCGTTTCTTCGGGTGTCAGAAGCGCAGCCGAGTTGACGGAGATTTGGCGGCAGGAGGTTTTTAAGCGTCACTGGCCGAATGAAACCTATGAGGCGGAGGTCGCAAAGCTTCAGCTCACTAAGAGTAGTGGCGGCTGGTACAACCCTATTCGCGAGTATTCATCTTTGTTTGAGAAGAATTTTGACCTGCCTCGACAGCGACGGATATTCGTTGAAACCGAGGTGTCTGGGAAATCTCCGAACCTTGGGTATGCATACTTGATGAGGCTGGTAGATAAGGGGTTCTTAAATACAATATTCACGACGAATTTCGATGATCTGGTGAATGAGGCTTTTTTCCAGTTCTCGGAAACGAGGCCGATGCTATGTGCTCACGACTCGTCCGTTTCAAGTATAACGGTGACCTCCAAGCGTCCAAAGATAATAAAGCTTCATGGGGATTATCTGTTTGATGACATTAAATCTACTGTCAGAGAGACGGAGTCTCTTGAGGAGAATACTAGGAAGAAATTCATTGAGTTTGGACGTGAATTTGGCCTCGTTGTGGCTGGGTATAGTGGTAGTGATAGATCGATTATGGATGTTCTTCATTATCTTTTGCGCTCTGAAGATTATTTTAAGCACGGAATATACTGGTGCCTTCGGAAGGGGGATGAGCCCGGCGATGAGTTGCTCAAGCTCTTATGGCGTGAGCGAGTCTATTTCGTGGAGGTGGATGGGTTTGATGAGGTGATGGCGTCCCTTCATAATGATCTCGTTGGTGATTCGTTACCGATTGATACGAGTTTGATAACAAAAAAACCAAAATCAATAATCGAGAAATTCTGTGACAACAAGTTTCTTTTGGGTTCTTCATCTGAGTTGATCAAGAGAGATCTTGAAAAACTAAGAAAGATGAATGAGCGCGAAGAGGTCTTGGGGATCTTTCGGGGCCTAAAGAAAGAAGAGACGGACGATACTTTAGATCGTCTAAGCGATCGCGAATTCGTTGTAACCATGGAAATTCGGAGAATGATTGAGCGCGGGGAGTTTGAGGGGGCTCGGGAGAGGGTGGCAAGAGAGATGAAGCAGGCTCTCTCCAAAAGATACAAAGAGGATCTTTTGGATCTCCGAGTTATGATCGAAGATGTATCAGGTAATATAGTTGGGGCGATATCAACTGTTGACGAAATGATCTCTGCCGATCCAAAGGATGTTAGCCTCTATGTACGAAAGACGCTCTTCGTTGGAAACCATGAAGAGAGGATTTCCATACTTGATCTCGCTAATGAAATTGATCCCTATGATGTAGATGTGCACGAAAGACGCCTGCAGTGCTTGTCGGAAAAGTATTATGTATCTGGTAGCTCTGATAGGGATGCGATTTACAAGAATATAAAATCAATTCTAGATGCTAGTCTGAAATGCGATCCTGGTCCAAAGAATCCAATCTGGTGGGGTATATTGGATTTTTATACAAGGGCTGAGATGCCTAGGGAGCAGTTTAAGTGTGATGTGGAGAATCTTTTGGGGCGGCTCGAGTCGCTGCAACCACACAGCACGTTGTGTCTAAGGTTTCGATTGGCGAGGTGGTCCAAGAGCAAGGATGATCGTGGATCGTTGCAAGCGGACAGCCTTATTGCTGACATATCCTCTGCAAAGGCGGGGCGTTCTCTGTCTGAGCGGCATAAGTATGAATGGCTTGAAATGGACGCGTTTCGAGCGTTGAGGCGCAGTTCTGACTTATCGCGCAAGATAAGTGAGCTCGAAATAAATTCTGATTTTTCAGATTCACCACATTTTCTGAGAAGAAAATCGGATTTCCTCATGGAGGTCAGTGGTGATATCGATCAAGCGATCGAATCCATTCGTCGTGCTGTGGATGCGAAGAGACGGAGCGCAGACGTCGCAAGACTCGCTGTTCTTTATAAATACACAACGAATGGAAGCGCCATTTCTGCGCTCGCTGATGCTAAGACATATTCATTGAGCACTGTCGAGCGATTCCAGTTGAAGTTAGAGGAGCTTCAGGCGAACGGTGACATTGAGGGATACCTCGCTCTATTGCGTTCGCAGCAAAATACGAAGAGATCCGAGGGGCTCACGGTAATTGAGGAGACTCATGCATTGCTTCTTTTAAAGCGGTTCGAAGAAGCATCGAAATTGGCCAAGGCTAGCCTAGACAAATCTGGCTGGCAGAAAGATGCAGCATCATTAATCGTTAATTACGAGTTGGCGGAGCTTAAATGTGGTCGGGCGCTTAATAAGCGCAGGCTGGCTGAGGTGGAAACGATTTGCATAAATGATCTTGAAAAGTCGGGTTGTAATTATCTTCTTGGAAATTTTGAGAAGGCGAAGACGAGCTTTTCCTCTGCACTCAGGGACAATAAGGAAAATATGTTTGTTATCTCTGAATGGGCGATGTTTGATGATGAGTCGGGTCGAAAGTTCTTGGATTCTCTTCGGAAGGATATCAATATGCAGCCAAAGCAAAGTGTAGAGTTGGCTTGATAAGAGGCTTTTTCGCAAATTTGGGTCAGAGTGAGTTTTTCGCTCTGGCTCTTTGTTAATTTAGTAAGCTTGGATGTTGCTAGCCGAATCTTGGGGGCGGTTCTTAAGGCCCAGGACTTTCACGTTTCTTTTAGAGGGTGGTAGCAGAATCTGTACGATCTACGCAGTCAGAGAGGAGGTTTTGATGCATAGCTCAGCAGCACCGCAGTGCGATGCCTTTCTTAATAGCGACTAGTGAATATTCTATGCGGACCTCAATCCCTTGTGGCTGCGAGGAGGTAACTTCGAATGGGTCGAGGTTAACTTCGGCAATCCCATTTTGCCGAGAAAAGCAGGGGCGGACTGGTTGGGGCTTGGTGGGTAAGTGGGGGCTGCTTGCGGACGCAAGTGGCCGAAGTTCGCGGCGAGGTGTGGCGCCACCAGTATATGAAACTACAGGTGTGATATTTCAAGCCAAGCGCAAGTTCGGCCATTGCTCTGATATTTAAATGACTCAATGACGGATACGGTAGATGGGTCAAGCACAATCACAATGCATGTCCAGCCATGTGAAGGTTGGTCTGACTCGTACATTTTTATTGCCTTCACACCCAAGAGCTTGAGGCGCATGGCTGCTGTTTTCAGTCCGAGTGTTCGTTGGTCTGAAAGATAATCTGCTTGGCTGTAATTCGTTGCATTGGCTGGGAGTACTTCACTTTTGGAAGGCTCTATCCACAGTTGCTCGTCGGGTATGGATATCTGAACTTTGTGTAGGAATGCAGTGGGCCGCCTTCGATAAGTGTGTCGAGCAAAGTATTCGCCCCCAGGTCGCTTTTCTGCGCAATAGAACCCCCAGCCCTGCGAATGACCCTCTCCCGAACCCAACTGCCTGGGGTCAATATGGAGAAAGTCTCCCCAGCCGCCGTGCCATCCAAATATTTCCATCTATGTGTACCGGGGAATAGGGGTCAGAGTGAGGTTTTGCTCGCGGCTTTTCCTGATGCTTGGAAGCTCTAGGTCGGGCATCAGCGGCGCTCTTTATTGTTTGAACCGGTTCTCGCGATGCCAGCGCAGATAAGTTGGATGCGGTCGGTGCTCAATATGCAGTGGCAGAATCAACTTCCTGTCGGTGGGTATCAGCTTTTCCAGCTCATCGGGAAGGCCGCTGGGCGATAGCAAGACGTTGTAGTTGTCATCGAAGCTAATCAGGCCGCGATCGAACAGCCAGTGCACGGTGCCGGTGAGTGCGATGCCATTTCTCACTGTGTCTGGACCGTCCACTTCCACGGGGCGGATATGCGCAGCCTGTACTTCTGGTCTTCCGCCGCCGTTGATCAAGCGCAGGCCTGTAACCGCACAAGTATTGGAATAAGCGCCGCGCACGTGCTTTCGGAAGGCTTGGTCTCGAAACTTCCGCGATATCACTTGCTGGATGATGGGGCGAGACGTGGACTCCGGAACTTCCTCTTCCGCCTGATCTTTAAGTTCCCACGGCTCAAGCGCGGTGGTGAAGCCGGCTTTCAAGATCCTTTCGAATTCGTGCGAGGGAATTAGGCGAACAGAGCGCCCAAACGCGCCCTTATTGCTGCTGCCGTCTTCTTTTTGCAGTAGCGACTCGTAGTAGGCGCCGTTCTCCTTGAAGGGAACTGGGCGGTCGAACTCAAGGAATTGATCCAAGTGGGCGTAGAAATGGCCATCACGGTCACCGTCCGGATCAATGCGGAGCAGTCGGGCCACGGCGAAGTAGGCCTGTCGGCCACCGCTGCTGCTAAGCCCTGCATCCCGGCGCGGCTCGTAGTACAGGATCAAATCGCCAATGGCCTGCTTGGCTTGGCCAAGATAGGTCTTCGGGAAGTGATACCGCCTCTCGATCTGGTCGTCGTAACTGGAGCTCTCGGAAGCAGTAAAGATCGCGTTGGCCATTCAGATTTTCCCCCTTTCGGGGGATGGTAGGCGAGCGGACCCCAATCTTCCATCTCAGCCGGTGGGACTGGCCCAGGGCAGTCTTGTTGCTCTTTTGGTCAGCGGGAGTGAGAAATGGAGAGGCAGAACGGCTTCGCCGTCTTGGAGTACCTGTATCGGGATGCCGGCAACTGGAAGACGCATGGCGCGGTATTGTTGCGCGGCAAGGTGCGGGACAACGGCGTGGCGATCCGTTCCTGTTTGGAGCAAGGCGAGTTGTTCGTGCCGGAGCAGGTGTTACTGCCAGCGCTGCATCAGCAGCATTGGCGCGACCACGAGGATGGTCCTAACGATCTGGACCATGCCTTTCACGAGTTCGTCGGGCTGCGGGATGCTCGGGAAGAGGACCTAGCGTCGTTGTCGCCTTGCGGATCCCTCGTCCAACTTGTTTCGTTGTTCGTAGCGGCGCAGGGCAGGTGGGACGTGCGTTGCTCGCGCTATGTCGAGTGAGCCGCAGCCGGGCCGAAGTCGGTTTAGCTCCCTTGCCTTGCCAACGAGCAACTGCCCGATCCCCGCGGCTAACGTAAGAGTCGCTAGTGGCCGGTTACATGGCCCACCTAACCCGTTGTAGAGCCCGTAAGCCCTACTGAATTCTGTACGATACGCGCGGGGACAACGCGGTGTCGGGGGATTAACGACAGCGTTGCGAGTTTTTGTTTGGCATCCGTCGTTGCGCATGAAGCGGGCGGCGCGCCTTCGCCTGCCCTCCATATCGAACACCCAATGATCGCCACCCTCCTAGTCGGCATGCTCTGCGTCTACCTGCTGAGCTTCACCGTGATGTTTCTGCTCATCAGTCGTCGGCTGCAGGACGAGAACATGGGCATGGACGTCTTTGGCGTGGGCAACCTCATGCTGGGTGGCGCCTATGTGCTGCAGTTGCTGGAGGGCGCGCCGGGTTGGAGTTGGCTGAGCATGCTCAACCACACGCTCACGCTGTGCTCGCTGCTGGCGTATTGCGTGGGCGGGGCGCGGTTCTTTGGCCGCTCGACGCCGCTTGCCGTGCCGCTGCTGTGCCTGGCAGTGGGTTACAGCCTGGTGCAGATCCTGGTGAACTGGGCCTTCGGCCCGGTTGCGCGCTATGTGATGTTGGCCGGTGTCTGCGCGGTGTCCTTCGTCGCGATGGTGGCGATGCTGTTGTACGGCGTGCGCAGCTTCGCCAAGGATCTGCGCGGCGAAGTGTTGCTGTTTGCTGGCCTGATCAGCGGCATCTGCGTTTTGAACGTGATCAAGCTCAGCAAGCTGTTGTCCGGCGGCTTTGAGGCGGTGAGCAACGATGGCCGGTTCTCTATGGTCTTCTACGTCTACATGTGTTCGCTGGCGACCATCCTGCCGCCGTCGATTGTGTGGTTGGTGCTGCGGCGCCTTACCGACAGCTTGCGGACCGTTGCAGCCCGCGATCCGCTGACCCATCTGCTCAACCGTCGCGGTCTGAGTACGGCGCTGGACGCCTGCTTCCGGCGGCCGGGTACCACGGCTCGGCTGCTGTTGGTCGATCTGGATCACTTCAAGAACATCAACGACAGCTACGGCCATCATGTGGGTGATGAGGTGCTGTGCGGGGTGGCCGACGCGCTGCGCGCCTCGGTGCGCAAGGACGACCTGGTCTGCAGGCTGGGCGGTGAGGAGTTCGCGGTGATCTGTGTGGGCGCCGATGATGCGTCCGTGATGCGCCTGGCCGAGCGTGTGCGCAGCAGCATCGAGCAGAAGGTGATGCTGCAAGGCGCGCTCTACGCGCAGCTGCGTTGCACGGTGACCATCGGTGTGTCGGACAGCTTTGGCAGCGAGGCGGCCTTGGGCCAGGCCATGCAGCAGGCCGATGCGGCGCTGTATCGTGGCAAGCACACCGGCCGCAACCGGGTGGAGCACAACCAGGGCCCGAATCGGCGCAATGCTGTGCTGGATACGGTTCATTAGCCGCTTGGATGGTGTCCCGGTTCTATTGATGCCTGATCTGGCTGGTTCGGGGAAACTCTTTAGATGAGTTGGCCGGATGCTGGCTGCGATGCTCATGCAAGGCCCGGCATAAGCATTTCGGATCGTTGGATCGGCGGCTCCATGCAGGCAGTCCGCCGTTCATTCCGGAAAGCCAAAATATTGACGCACTTGAGCGCGCGATCGCCTGCATGCGCCGTGTGTACGCCGCCAATTGCCGTCTATAGAATTCGCTCCGGGGATTCCAGATATTAGCTTCGCGCTTTCAATGCGGCGGGATGGCTGGCGGGTTCCTCCCACTATTCCTGTCGAAATGGAAGTCGCATAAATGCAGATTCGTTTGTTGTCGCTGGCGCTGCTGGCACTGGCGTGTGCGGATGCCCGCGCTGTTGAAGACCTTGCACCGCAGGAAGCTGCAGCAACCGTCGAGCGCCCTGCGCGTATCCGCCTGTTCGGGCAGAACGGCGTCGGCCTCACGATGTATACCAACGCACGCTGCAAGGACGAATACGACGAAGAGGTCGAGGCGTCCGGTTCGATTGGGCACTACTTCAAGGCAATGGTGCGCAAGAAGCCGGAGAACGTGACCATCGGCATGCCCGAGACGGCGGATACGCGCAACCTGGCTACGCGTGACAAGCTTTGGGCCAGCCCGTATTACGCCGAGCACCCACTGGTGCCGGGGCAGCCGGTGATGCTCAAGGCGAACATCGCCAATGGTTCCGGCTGGACCTGCAACCGCGGCCGCGGCATCGAAGCCAGCTTTGTTCCAGAGTCCGGCGCGGACTACGAGGGCGACATGATCCGCGACTTCGAAGGCGGCAGCTGCGGCATCGCCTTGCGGCGGATAGCCCCGGACGGAACCACCACACCGGTCATCAGCCGCATGATGGCGCCCAAGTGCGAGGCTGAGCCGGCACCTACGCCATCGTTGATGGTGATGCTGATGGATCCGGACAACCTGCAGTACCGGCTCGCCGAAGGGGGCGCCGGCATCGACGAGCTGGACAACGATGAGGACAGCATCGAGGACCTGGAGGAAATGATCGCCGAGGCGCCCATCGCACCGGGCGTGCCGGTATGCATCGTCGCCAGTGACGAAACCAATAGCAGCGAGTTCGGCAAGGCGCTCCCGGCGCTGCTGGAAAAGCGTGGTGTACAGGCACAGGTGACCCGGGTAGACGCCAAGGCGCTCACGGCGGAGTGGAACCTGACCGAACAGCGGCCGCTGAGCTTTGCCCTGGCCGAGTACTACTGCAGGTCGATCGCCGGGCAGCGTTGATGGAGCAGCACGTATTTGCGGGGAATTGCAGATAGCAAGCGTGTAGCCAGAACAGCACGAATGGAAAGGATTGGGCCTTCCGGGTACTGCGCGTTTGCTCTTTGGGGGGAGGGGACAGGGGCGTGATTTCACCACGCCCTGATTGCGGCTTGGGCAGCATCGGGCGCTATGCTGCGGGCAACTGCACAAGGAAGCTGCGCTATGACTCGACAGCAAACCAGGGTGTTCATGGTATTGGCGGCGCTATTGATGCTGCCGCACACCGCTCTTGGTAGTCAGCCCAAAGGTCGGTATCAGAAAGCGGTGATTTCAGACGAAGGCGGTGTTCTTTGCTTGCGGGCAAATGATGTGCCCGAGTTGAAGCGCGCCGCATCCATAGTCACCAACCTTACGATCTACCATCGCCAAGGTGGCGCTCAACGCCCCATCTGGTCGCAGAGCTATCCTCCGAATGAAGTGGCGCCACCAGTGATATCACCGGGTGATTGCATGGATGACGTCGGCACGGAAGAAAATCCGTTGCCGGCGCTGGTTCCTGGCGCGGAGTATTCGGCGGAAGTTGCTGCCTTCATTGTGGACAGGAGCGGGAGCCCAGTGAGGCGCTGGTATAGCGGCCACTTCTGCATGCTGCGCAGTGAGGGCGGGTTTGAGGTTCGACAGGTGCTGTTTGACCGGCGCCGGGGCGTTTGGGGCTGGGATGCATGCGGCTTGTAGGTTGGATCGCGCCTGAGGCAACGACGGTATTGCGTCGGGGCTGCTTCCTTGGGTGAATGAATGGTCTGGCCGGGTCACTCGCTACCATGCCATCCACTTGCTGGCATCATCCCTCCATGGCCATCACCCTCGACCACCTGCGGCGCTACGCCGTCGCCCGCTCGCTGTTCAAGCCGACCACGCTGATGCGGGCCATCGCGAAGCTGGGCTTTGTGCAGGCCGATCCGATCCGCGCACCTGCGCGGGCGCAGGATCTGACCCTGAGGCAGCGGGTGGTGGGCTACCGCGCAGGCGATCTGGAACGGCGTTATCCGCGCTTGCCGTTGGAGGAGGATTTCTTCGTCAACTATGGCTTCCTGCTGCACGGCCACCACGCGCTGATGCATCCGCGCCAGGCACGCTTGGAGTGGACACCGGCGCGTTGGAAGCAGGCGCAGGCAGTGCAGGAATTCATCGCCGAGCGCGGTGCGGTACACCCGCGGGAAGTGGATGCCCACTTTGCACATGGCAAGACCACCAACTGGTTTGGTGGCTCGTCCAATGCCAGCACGCAGTTGCTGGATGGCATGCATTATCGCGGCCTGCTGCGGGTGGCGCGGCGGGATGGCGGTACCCGCGTGTACGCGGTGCGTGAGGCGGCGCCGGCGGTGCCTGCGCTGGATATTGACGCACGCATGGATGCGCTGATTGATCTGATCGTCGCCAAGTACGCGCCCTTGCCGGACGCCAGCCTGGGGCAGCTGGTGGCCTACCTGGGCAATGGTGTCCCGCAGTGGAAGGATGCGCGCAAGCCAGCCTTGCTTCGGGCGCGTCAGCGCTTGCAGCGGGCGAGGGTGGATGGCGTGGATTGGCTGTGGCCGGCCGAAGAGCGTGCCGAGAGCCGCCGTTGGAAGCCGGATGCGCAGGTGCGCCTGTTGACGCCATTCGACCCGGTGGTGTGGGGCCGGCGTCGGTTCGAGCTGCTATGGGGCTGGGCCTATCGCTTCGAGGCGTATACCCCGCCGGCCAAGCGCAAGTTGGGCTATTACGCCTTGCCGCTGTTGTGGGGCGATCAGGTGATTGGCTGGGGCAATCTGTCTGTTGCCGGCGGTGCATTGAATGCTGAACTGCGGTACGTCGACGGGCGGGCACCGCGCGATGCCGCGTTTGTCCGCGAACTGGACGCGGAGCTGGCGCGGATGCAGGTATTTCTGGGTCTTGAAGAGTGAGCTGAAGTCGTTTGCGCCGTTGGGGTAGGGCGGGTTTGGCTTTGTGCATCCCTGCTGTCCTGTTTGCATCGGCATTGGGCGGAGCATGCAGGTCGTTTGGTTGCGGCCATCGATGGCGGGAAACCATGGTGCACGGATGAGTTGATCGGTCGCGGCTGCATCGGGCATGCTGCATCGCCTCCATAAGCGCTGTCGCCAGGATCACCCACGTGCCGCCAACCACCGCTGCAACCGCCCGCAACAGCGGTGTCCATATGGCTGTGGCTTTCGTGGCCATGGGCAGCTGGGCCGCGTTCGCGAATCTGGCGCATCCGATGCCGCGGCCGCTGATCGCAGGGCTGGTGCAGGGCACCTTGTCGGCGCTGATTACCTTGTTTCTGAAGCGGATGATCGAAGCGCTTTCGGCCCGCTTGCCCGGCAGTGCGGGTTATTGGGTGCCGCCGCTGGTTGCGATCGCTGCGTCGTTGAGCCTGCTCAGCAGCATTCATTGGCTGGCAGGCACGCCTGAGATCCTGCGGACGATTATTGTGCCGTTGTCGGTTACGGCTGTTTACGCGACTACTTACAATCTTGCGCTGCGGCGCGCGGTGAGGACTGGCCAGTAGGCGTGGTGTAGGGCACGAAGCGAAAGACCTGGAAGCACCCCTACCAACCCTCCCCTTGCCTGCGGCAAAGGGAGGGCTCAACGCAGCACTGTAGTGCCGAGCCATGCTCGGCAGGGGCCCTACCAAGCCAAGCTCAAGCACACAGCAGAAGCACCCCTCCCAACCCTCCCCTTGCCTGTGGCAAAGGGAGGGCTCAAAGCGGCACCGTAGTGCCGAG
>NZ_LDJJ01000058.1 GCF_001431465.1 Stenotrophomonas terrae
AAGCACCCCTCCCAACCCTCCCCTTGCCTTCGGCAAAGGGAGGGCTAAAAGCGGGCGGCTCGAACTGCTGCAGCTGTTGCCCCCTCCCTTGCGCCGTAGGCGGAGGGGAGGGTTGGGGAGGGGTAAAGCGCAGTGTTCTTTGAGCCGTAGGACAGCCCGAATCCAGCCATTCCCTGACTGGCTTCCAGCAACAGCAATCGCAGGCTTTCCGCAGCAAACACGGAGAGCCGCAATGGACAAGCTGCGCAAGCGCGCCAGGGCACTGCGCAACACGCCCACCGATGCCGAAGACCGCCTGTGGCAGCAGCTGCGGCGCCGCCAGTTGGCGGGCTTTCGCTTCCGTAGACAGATGCCCTTGGGTGGATACATCGCTGACTTCGTCTGCCTTGAAGCAAGGCTGATCGTCGAGCTGGATGGTGGGCAGCATCTCGAGCAGCGTGCATATGACCAGCGGCGCACCGAGGTGTTGCAGGGTCTGGGCTTTCGGGTGCTGCGCTATTGGAATGATGAGGTTCTGCTGCGAATGCCGGCGGTATTGGAAGACATCCTGCGGGCTCTGGTGCACGGCCAGAAGCACCCCTCCCAACCCTC
>NZ_LDJJ01000059.1 GCF_001431465.1 Stenotrophomonas terrae
CTGCGCTGGGCCCAGCGCAGCCGCAACGCGCATGACGCCATGGGCAACGATGCGGCGCTGTTCGGCATCGTCCAGGGCGGGGTACATACCGAACTGCGCAGCCGCTCGGCCGAGGGCCTGCAGCAGATCGGCTTCGATGGCTATGCCATCGGCGGGCTGGCGGTGGGTGAGCCCGAGCACGAGCGCAACGCCATGCTCGACCACATGCATCCGATCCTGCCGGCCGATCGTCCGCGCTACCTGATGGGCGTTGGCCGCCCGGAAGACCTGGTCGAAGGCGTGGCCCGCGGTGTGGACATGTTCGATTGCGTCATGCCCACCCGTAATGCCCGCAACGGCCACTATTTCACCTCGTTCGGCACCGTTCGCATCCGCAACGCCCGTTATGAGCGCGATATGGACGTGATCGAGCCCGGCTGCGGCTGCCATGCCTGTACCGGCGGCTATACGCGCTCCTACCTGCGCCATCTGGACCGTTGCAACGAGATGCTGGCGCCGATGCTGGGCACCCTGCACAACCTGTTCTATTACGAAAAACTGATGGCCGACATGCGCGCGGCCATCGAGGCGGGAACCTTCCTGGCCTTCCGCGAGTCCTTCTATGCAGCCCGGGGCCTGAGCGTTCCGGCGTTGTCGGGGGAGTAGCGGCGCTTCACACGGCCCGGGACTAGCTCCCGGGCGCGTGGCATACTTCACGGCTGACCCCCGTTTCGCGGTAACTGCTGCAGGCCATCCGGCCCGGGTGGGTGCCGCCCAACATCAAGGACTACAAAATGACTCTCATGGCTATCCTGCTCCCCGTCGCCCAGGCCGCTCCGGCCGCACCGGGCATGGGCACTTTCCTGCTGCCCATCGCGCTGATCGCAGTGATGTACTTCCTGATGATCCGCCCGCAGATGAAGCGTCAGAAAGAACACAAGGCAATGCTGGAGAAGATCTCCAAGGGTGACGAAGTGCTGACCTCCGGCGGCATCGCTGGCGTGGTCACCGACATCGGCGACAACTTCATCACCGTGGAAGTGGCCGACAACGTCCGCATCCGCGTGCAGAAGGGTTCGGTCGGCAACGTCCTGCCCAAGGGCACGCTGAAGTCCGCTGCCTGAGACTGATCCCTTTCCGTCACGTCGTGACGCCGCACAGGCGTCACGCAGGATCCTGCAATGCTTGAATTTCCGCGCTGGAAGTACTTCCTGATTCTGATCGTTCTGGCGGTCAGCGCGCTGTATGCGCTGCCCAACATCTACCAGAAGGATCCGTCCGTTCAGATCACCGCCAATCGCGGCGGGCAAATTGATGACGCTCTCGAGCAGCGTGTGGTCAAGGCGCTGAGCGAGGCCGGTGTCGCCACCAAGTCGGTGGAGAAGGAGGGCGAGAACAATCTGATCGTCCGCCTGACTTCGCTGGATGCGCAGTCGCGCGCCAATGAGGTGGTGCGTGAAATGGCCGGTGAAAACTACACCGTCGCCCTTAACCTGGCTTCGACCGTACCCGATTGGCTGGCCAACCTCGGCGGCAAGCCGATGGTGCTGGGCCTGGATCTGGTCGGCGGCGTGCATTTCGCCCTGCAGGTGGACCAGAAGGCTGCGGTAGACAAGCGCTTTGAAGCGTTCACCGAAGACGTACGCACCACGTTGCGCGACAACCGCGTGTCCTACCGTTCGGTCGAGCGCCGTGGCGAGAGCGATATCGTGGTTTCGCTGGCCAATGCTGCCGACGCCGACAAGGCGCGTGCTGCCCTGGCCAAGGCACAGCCGACCTTCACCTATTCGGTGAATGGCGAGCGCATCACCGCGACCGTGCCGCAGGCGGAAATGCAGCAGATCGCCTCCGGCGCCATCGAGCAGAACCTGACCACCCTGCGTAACCGCGTCAACGAACTGGGCGTGGCCGAGCCGATCATCCAGCGCCAGGGCGAAGACCGCATCGTGGTCGAGCTGCCGGGCGTGCAGGATACGGCCGAAGCCAAGCGCATGATCGGTGCTACCGCCACGCTGGAATACCGCGCCGTGGTCGATGGCAACGCAGAAGACGCCGCCAGCACCGGCCGCATTCCGCCGGAAGCCAAGCTGTACCGCGACCGCGCCGGCCGCCCGGTGTTGTTGAACAAGCGCACCATCGTCACTGGCGACCAGATGGTCAAGGCCAGTACCTCCACCGACCAGAATGGTCTGCCCGCGGTCAGCGTGACGCTGAACAGCGTTGGCGGCCAGCGCATGTTCGATTTCACCAGCGCCAATGTCGGCAAGCCGATGGCCGTGGTCTACACCGAGCGGATTCCGCAGGTGACCATGGTCAACGGTGTCGAGCAGCGCAGCTTCCGGGTCAAGGAAGAAGTGATCTCGGTGGCCAACATCAATGGCGTGTTCGGCAAGGAGTTCCAGACCACTGGCCTGGAGAAGACCGAGGCCGATGGCCTGGCCAAGCTGCTGCGTGCCGGTTCGCTGGCCGCGCCGATGGACTTCGTCGAGGAATACGTGATCGGCCCGAGCCTGGGTAAAGAGAACGTGGACCGCGGCGTCAAGGCGGTGGTGTTCTCGTTCGTGTTCACCCTGGTGTTCTTCGCCATCTACTACCGCATGTTCGGCGTGATCACCTCGGTGGCACTGCTGTTCAACCTGCTGATCGTGGTGGCGGTGATGTCGATGTTCGGTGCGACCATGACCTTGCCTGGCTTTGCCGGCCTGGCCTTGTCGGTCGGTCTGTCGGTCGATGCCAACGTGCTGATCAACGAACGTATCCGTGAAGAGTTGCGACTGGGCATGCCGGCCAAGAAGGCCATCGCGGAAGGTTACGAGCGCGCCTCGGGCACCATCCTCGACGCCAACCTTACTGGCCTGATCGTCGGTGTGGCGCTATATGCGTTCGGTACCGGCCCGCTGAAGGGCTTCGCGCTGACCATGATCATCGGTATTTTCGCCTCGATGTTCACTGCGATCACCGTGTCGCGTGCTCTGGCGACGCTGATCTACGCCAAGCGCAAGAAGCTGACCTCCGTGGCCATCTGACGCGAATCTCTTCGCAGAAGCCCGCACCCGAGTGGTGCGGGTTTTTCAAGGAACTCCTTGCATGAAACTGTTTCCACTCCACATCGTTCCGAACGACACCAACATCGACTTCATGAGTCACCGCAAGCCGGTGCTCGCGATCATGGTGGTGTTGCTGCTGGCCTCGTTCGCCATCATCGGCTTCAAGGGCTTCAACTACGCGCTGGAGTTTACCGGCGGCACGGTTGTGCGTACCCACTTTGAAAAGAGCGTGGACGCCGACACGGTGCGCGAGCGTCTGGACAAGGCCGGCTTCGACAACGCCCAGGTGCAGAGCGTCGGCGGTGGCAATGACCTGATGATCCGCCTGCCACCAGATGGCGAGCACAACAACGCTGCCGATGCCGCGCAGCAGGTGGCCGAGCGCGTTCGCGTTGCGGTGACCGCGGCTGACAATGTCGCCACCGTGCAGCCGGGTGAGTTCGTCGGCCCGCAGGTCGGCAAGGACCTGGCGATGAACGGCATCTACGCCACGCTGTTCATGGTGATAGGCTTCCTGATCTACATCGCCGCCCGCTTCGAATGGAAATTCGCCATCGTCGCCAGCGTCACCGCGTTCTTCGACCTGATCCTGACCATCGCCTACATGTCGCTGGTTGGCCGTGAGTTCGACCTGACCGTGTTGGCCGGTATGTTGTCGGTGATGGGTTTTGCCATCAACGACATCATCGTGGTGTTCGACCGTGTGCGCGAAAACTTCCGCAGCCTGCGCGTGGAGCCACTGGAAGTGCTGAACCGTTCGATCAACCAGACGCTGTCGCGTACGGTGATCACCGCGGTGCTGTTCTTCCTGTCGGCATTGGCGCTGTACCTGTTCGGTGGTGAGTCGATGGAAGGCCTGGCCGAAACCCACATGGTGGGTGCGGTGATCGTGGTCATCTCCTCGATCATCGTGGCGGTGCCACTGCTCAGCATCGGCCCGTTCAAGGTCACCAAGCAGGATCTGCTGCCCAAGGCCAAGGACGAGGAAGAGCTGGCCCGTCGTCCCTGACCGACCTGCACTGTTTTGCTGAAAAGCCGCGCCCAGCGCGGCTTTTCTTTTGTTCGTGGTATCTGCAAGGGCAGGGCGTTCCATGCGGTGGCGTCGGTTGTTTTCGATGCGGCAGCGCACTACGATCCTCCCGGTTCAGCACGCAATCCGCTTGCGCTGCTGTCTTCTGTTTAGCCAACCGAGGTTTTCATGGTCATCAAACCGCGTGTGCGCGGCTTCATCTGCGTCACCACCCATCCGACTGGTTGCGATGCGGCGGTCAAGGAACAGATCGACTACATCAAGTCGCAGCCCAAGCTGGCCAACGGCCCGAAGAAGGTCCTGGTGCTGGGTGCCTCCACCGGTTACGGCCTGGCCGCTCGCATCAAGGCTGCCTTTGGCAGCGATGCCGCCACCCTGGGCGTGTTCTTCGAGCGTCCTGGCACGGAAACCAAGCCGGGCACCGCAGGCTGGTACAACACGGCTGCGTTCGAGAAATATGCGCACCAGGCTGGCCTGTATGCGCGCAGTGTCAACGGTGATGCGTTCTCCGACGAGGTGAAGCAGAAGGTCATCGAGATCATCAAGGCCGATCTGGGCCAGGTCGACCAGGTGGTCTACAGCCTGGCTGCACCGCGCCGCAAGCATCCCAAGACCGGCGAGATCATCAGCTCCACGCTCAAGCCGATTGGCGCGCCGATCACCCTGCGTGGTCTGGATACCGACAAGGAAGTGCTGACCGAAACCACCTTGCAGCCAGCAACGGCCGAGGAAATCGCCGGCACCGTGCAGGTGATGGGCGGCGAGGACTGGCAGATGTGGATCGACGCACTGCTGGAAGCCGGCGTGCTGGCCCCGGGTGCGACCACCACCGCGTTCACCTATGTGGGCGAAGAGATCACCCAGGCCATTTACTGGAACGGTTCGATCGGCGCGGCCAAGAAGGACCTGGACAACAAGGTGCTGGCGATCCGCGACAAGCTGCAGAGCCTGGGTGGCGATGCACGCGTGTCGGTGCTCAAGGCAGTGGTGACCCAGGCCAGCTCGGCGATCCCGACCATGCCGCTGTATCTGTCGCTGCTGTTCAAGGTGATGAAAGAGCAGGGCATCCACGAAGGCTGCATCGAGCAGCTCGATACCCTGTACGACATCCTCTACAACGGCCCGCAGGGCGGCGCCAATGCGGCCGACCATATCCGCCAGCAGCTGCAGGACGCGCAGGGCCGTGAGATCGCGCTGGTGGACGGCGAAGGCCGTCTGCGTGCCGACTACAAGGAAATGGCGCCGGAAGTGCAGAGCAAGGTGTTGGAGCTGTGGCCGCAGGTGACCAATGAGAACCTGTACGAGATCAGCGACCTGGCGGGCTACAAGGCTGACTTCCTGCGTCTGTTCGGATTTGGCATCGACGGCGTGGATTACGACGCCGATGTGAATCCGGACGTGGCGATCCCGGGGATTGTCGAGGTCTGAGTTT
The DNA here is from genome assembly GCF_001431465.1 of Stenotrophomonas terrae. Lineage (GTDB taxonomy): Bacteria > Pseudomonadota > Gammaproteobacteria > Xanthomonadales > Xanthomonadaceae > Stenotrophomonas > Stenotrophomonas terrae. The sequence goes on from NZ_LDJJ01000059.1 coordinate 5,489, forward strand.
GTTGGTTTTGTAGTTGTGAAAAGGCCGCGCTTTGCGCGGCCTTTTTTTGCATTTTTAGCTAGAAGCTGCCCTCACCCCAACCCCTCTCCCGCGCGCGGGAGAGGGGCTCGGATCGCGTCGGCTGCTAGTGCACTACGAGCGCAGGCATTGCTAGCCCCTCTCCCGCCTGCGGGAGAGGGGCTCGGATCGCGTCGGCTGCTAGCGCGCTTCGAGTGCAAGCATTGCTAGCCCCTCTCCCGCCTGCGGGAGAGGGGTTGGGGTGAGGGCAGCTTTCAGCTTCATCTGCGCCAGAACGCAGCCCCCATCAACCAAACTCAAAATCCATCTCAGCCGTCGGCGGCCCGACGAAATCGCCTTCCACATAGTCAACGCCGGCGCTGAACAACAAGCTCATCGTCGAGGCATCAGCCACGAACTCGGCGATGGTCAGGATGCCTGCGGACTGTGCCTTGTTGGTGATTTCCTGGGTCTTCTCCAGCTGCTCCTTGGCCAGGGTCGGGTCAGCGGTGAAGGCACTGTCCAGCTTTAGGAAGCCGGGCTGGAAGTGGGCCAGCAGCTGGAATGAATCCAGGCCCGAGCCAAACTGCTCCAGGCCAACCTTGCAGCCGATCGCAGTGATGTCGCTGAGGAACTGCTGGGCGTTGCGCAGGTTGGTGAATACCTTGGCCTCGGGAATCTGCAGCCACAGCTGTGCGCCGTCCACGCCCTCGGCCTGCAGGCCGTTGCGGATGACGGCCAGCAGCTCGGGGTCGGAGAACGATTCAGGGGTGACGCGCACCATCAGATGGGTGCGGTGACCAGCGCGGCGGCGCTCGCCCAGCGCGCGGATGGCGTTGGCCACCACCCAGCGGTTGATCGGCGCCAGCAGCTCGTGCTCCTGGGCAATCGGCAGGAAGGTGGCCGGGCCGACCATCTCGCCGTTGTTTTCCATCTGCAGCGAGGTGTCGTACAGCTGGATCGGCTCGCCCATCAGGTTCAGCACCGGACGGAAGCGCAGCTGGAAACCATCGCCTGCAATGGCCTCGCGCAGGCGCTGCACCCAGCTCTGGATGCGCTCTTCCTCGACCCGGTCGGCAGCGCCGGGGTCGAATACCTTGACCGTGTTGCCGCCCAGTTCGATCGCGGCGCGTGCGCAGTCATTGGCACGGCTAAGGACCTGGCCGACACTGGCGATCTTCTCGCCGACCTGCACGCCGCCGATGCTGACGGTGACGGTCGCCGAACGATCACCGATGCTGAATACCGAGGCGGCAAATGCATCGCGTACGCGCTCGGCCATCGCGGCGGTGTGCGCGTAGTCGCCGTGGGTCAACAGGGCGAAATTGTGCTCGCCGAAACGGGCCAACTGCGCATCGTCGCCGATGGCTTCGGCCAGTTTGCGGCCCAGTGCGGCAATCAGTGCGTCGGCCGAATCCAGGCCGATGTCGGGTAGCAGCCGTGCGTAGTGATCCGGCTCGACCAGCAGGAAGCCGTACTGGCCGTCGCTGCGGCCGACCTGGGCGACGGCGTTCTCCAGCTGCACCATGAAGGTGGGGCGGTTGAGCAGGCCGGTGACCTGGTCGCGCTGGCGCAGTGCTTCCACCTCGCGGGCCAGTTCGGGGTCGAACTCCTCGCGGCGGCGGAACACGATCTGGAAGCAGCTCTCGCCTTCGTAGGTGGCGGCGGTGAACTCCATCGTCGCCGGGAAGGTGTCGCCGTCCTGGTTGCGCGCGTCCACCGCGTATTGCGGCGGCGGCGCCTCGCCCTTGCTCAGCGATTTGAGCAGCTGCTTGAAGTTCTCCACATGCTGCGGTGCAACCATGTCCAGCAGCGAAATGCCTTCCACGTCGTCGAAGGATTCAAACCCGAACATGTCCAGGTAGGCTTCGTTGGCGCGGATGTGCATGCCTTCGTGGATGTAGGCGATGGGGTCGCGCGAGGACGAGATCAGCGCGTCGCAGCGGCGCTCGGTCTCGCGCATCTGCGCCTCGATCCGGCGCAGGCCGCGGCGTGCCTGCAGGTCGGTCCATTCGTTCTGCACCACCGACAGCAGGTGGTCCGGTTGCTGGCGCAGGGCGATGGCGCGGATGCCATTGGCGGCCGAGTCCAGCAACATCTGCGCATCAATGTTGTCGCTGAGCAGGATCATCGGAATGTCCTTGCCACTGGCGGCAATCTGCTGGGTCAGCAGCAGCTGCGGAACAGCGTAAGAGTTGGCTGCCAGCACCAGATCGATGGGTTGGCTCAAGGCCTGGCTCAGCTCGTCGGCGCTTTGCGGCCGGGACGGGCGCACCGCGATACCGCTGTTGCGCAAGGTGCTGACGATGGCCTCGGCGCTCTCGGCACTGTCGTCAACGATCAGCAAGCGCAAGGTGATGTCTTTGGCGTTCTGCATTCAGGACTCCCGGGGGACGGGGTTTAATACACGATGCACGGCGGTGGCGTCTATGCGCAGGTCGTTTGCCTGTGACGCAATCCCATGCGTGCCTTGCCCTGGCTGCTGCAAATGCAGCCTCAGGCATGCATCTGCAGGTTGCCGGTCATTATGCGAGCGATGGCTGTTGCTGCGCGTCATTGCTGGATGAATCCGCTTACGCGGCCATGCCGGCCGCGCGCCCGGAGGCCCAGGCCCACTGGAAGTTGTAGCCGCCCAGCCAGCCGGTCACGTCCAGCACCTCGCCGATGAAGTGCAGGCCCGGCACCAGCTGCGACTCCATCGTCGCCGAGGATACCTTGCGTGTATCCACACCGCCCAGGGTGACTTCGGCGGTGCGGTAGCCCTCGGTGCCGCTGGCCACCAACGGAAAATCGGACAGCAGGCTGGCGGCGGCCTTGAGTTCGGGTTCGTCGAATTGGCGCACCGGCTTGTCCTTCAGCCATTGCTCGCACAGCCGCAATGCCAGCCGTCGCGGCATCACTTCGGACAGCACCGTGCGCAGCTCGGAGGCGCCGCGCTCGCTTTTCATCTGCCGCAGCCATTGTGCCGCGTCGTGATCGGGTAGCAGGTCCAGGCGCAGGTCGTTGCCGGGTTGCCAGTACGAGGAGATCTGCAGGATTGCCGGCCCGCTGATGCCGCGGTGGGTGATCAGCATGAAGTTGCGGAAGCTCTGGCCGTTGCAGCGCGCTTCCACCGGCAAGGCAACACCACTGAGCTCGGCGAAACGCTCCTGGTGCTTGCCGCTCAGGGTCAGCGGTACCAGCCCCGCGCGGGTAGGCAGCAATTCATGGCCGAAGCTGCGCGCCACCTCGTAGCCGAAGCCGGTGGCGCCCATGCTGGGAATCGACAGCCCACCGGTGGCGATGACCAGCGAAGCACTGTGGAACAGCCCCTGTGCGGTGCGCACGCGGAAACCATCGGCACCGCGCTCGATCTGCTGCACGCCGCAATCGGTGCGGATCTGCACCCCGGCGTCGGCACATTCGTCCAGCAGCATTCTTACGATCTGCTTGGAGGAGATGTCGCAGAACAGCTGGCCCAGTTCCTTCTCGTGGTAGGCGATGCCGTGGCGCTCGACCATCTCGATGAAATCGGACGGCGTATAGCGGGCCAGCGCCGATTTGCAGAAGTGCGGGTTTGCCGAAATGAAGTTGGCTGCGGTGGTGCCGGTATTGGTGAAGTTGCAGCGGCCACCACCGGACATCAGGATCTTCTTGCCCACCTTGTTGGCGTGGTCGATCACCTGCACGATGCGGCCGCGCTGGCCGGCGGTGAGCGCACACATCAGGCCGGCGGCGCCGGCGCCAATCACCAGTACGTCGCAGCGGGTCACGTTGTCTGCCACTGCTGCTTACTCCGCCGGGCGCTTGCGCCAGACCGGGATCACGTCCAGCTGGATGTGATCATTGAGGATCTGCACCTCGCCATCCTGGATCAGCACGCTCCAGCGCATCGCACGCTGCACCTGCTCACCCCAGCGTTCGACAAACGCGGTAGGCAGGTCGACCACCGACAGGTTGTTGAAGCGGGTCAGGTGCTTGCCTTGTTTCTGCCACCAGATATCGGAGGCATTGCCGCCGTAATTGACGATCTGCACGCGGCGGCTGCGGTTGCAGGCCTTGCGTACGCGCGATTCATCCGGATGGCCGAGGTCGATCCATTGTTCGATATCGCCGGTGTAGTCCAGCTGCCACAGGTCCGGCTCGTCCTCGCTGCTCAGGCCCTTGCCGAACTCCAGGCGGTCCTCGGCGTTGAGGGCGAAGGCCAGCAGGCGCACCATCAGGCGCTCGTCGGTTTCGGAGGGGTGCTGGGCCAGGGTCAGGTTGTGGGTCGCGTAGTAACCGCGGTCCATGTCGCTGATCTGCAGCTCGGCCTTGCGGATGGTGGCGGTGAGGGCCATGGGAATACCGGGTACAAAGACCGCCCATCATAATGCCTGGCCCTGCATCGGACCCCACTCGACATGCCTGCCCCTGATCTGCCCAGCCGCCTGCAGCTCGCCCCAGGCCCGTGGACCAGCCTGCTGGAGGGGCTGTGTGCGCGGTTCCCGGCGGTGGCGCGGGCGCAGTGGCTGGACCGGTTTGCGCGGGGCAGGGTGCTAGACAGTGACGGCCAGCCGTTGGAGCCGGCACAGCCTTGGCGGGCAGGGCAGGAGATCCAGTACTTCCGCGAGGTGGCCGACGAGCCCGTGCTGCCCTTCGCCGAGCGCATCCTTTACCAGGACGAGCACCTGCTGGTGGCTGACAAGCCGCACTTCCTGCCGGTGACCCCGGCTGGCCGGTTCGTGCAGCAGACCCTGCTTGCGCGGCTGGTGGCCGCTACCGGCAACCGTGAGCTGGCGCCCTTGCACCGGATTGATCGCGGCACCGCCGGGCTGGTGCTGTTTTCCAGCAACCCGGCCACGCGTGGGGCCTACCAGCGGCTGTTTGCCGAGCGTCGCATCGACAAGGGCTATGAGGCCCTGGCCCCGGCGTTGCCTGACCTGACGTTTCCCTTGCAGCGCAGCAGCTGCATTGGCCGCGGTGAGCCGTTCTTCCGCATGGCCGAGCAGGCTGGCGAGGCCAACGCACTGAGCCGCATCGATGTGATCGCCCGCAACGACGCGGTCTGGCGCTATGCGCTGGAGCCGGTGAGCGGGCGCAAGCACCAGCTGCGCGTGCATATGGCCGCATTGGGCGCGCCCATCCTCGGCGATGACTACTACCCGCAGCTGATCGAACGCGCAGTGGATGACTATCGTCAGCCGCTGCAGCTGTTGGCGCGGCGCCTGGCGTTCATCGACCCGCTCAGCGGTGAGCCGCGTGCGTTCCGCAGCGAGCGCGAGCTGGGCTGAGCCTCAGCGCCGCTGCGCCAGCCAGCGGTCCAGCTGGGCAGCAAAGGCCTGGCGGTCGCGCGCATGCAAGGTGGCCGGGCCGCCAGTCTGAACACCGGCGCCACGCAGTTCTTCCATGAAGTTGCGCACCGACAGCCGTTCGGCAATGGTGTTGGCGGTATACAGCTCGCCGCGTGGATTGAGCGCCACCGCCTTCTTCTCCAGTACCCGTGCTGCCAGGGGAATGTCCTGGGTCACCACCAGATCGCCCGGGTTGACCCGTTCGGCGATGGCGTCATCGGCAACATCCGGCCCGCCGGCGACCTGCATGGCGCGGATGAAGCGCGAGGGCGGGGTGCGCAGCCATTGATTGGCGACCAGCACGGTTTCGATCCTTGCCCGCTCGGCGGCACGGAACAGGATTTCCTTGATCACTACCGGGCAGGCATCGGCATCGACCCAGATTCGGGTGGCGGAAACAGCGTCTTCGAGGCTCATGCTGCGCAGTCTATTGGATTTGCCGAGTTTGCTGTTACCGGGCTATCGCCAGAAAATTGACTGTTTTCAGCCACTTAATGGCCGAACTGAATCAAATTGAATTTCTGAATACGGTAAATATCGCTTTTTGGAACAAAGCCGCGTATCGTCCATCCCACTGTGCTTGCAAGGGTCACCGTGAATCGTGGCCTGATGCAGTTGATCTTCTTGATCGGCTCATCGATCCGCTTTACCAACGCCTGCAACTCAGTCTCGGCCCCGATCTCCGGTGGCTGCGATTATTTCAACTTATGTTTCAGGAGTTAGTACATGTCTGATCGTCAGACCGGCACTGTCAAGTGGTTCAACGATGCCAAGGGCTTCGGCTTCATCACCCCGGAAAGCGGCCCGGACCTGTTCGTGCATTTCCGCGCGATCCAGGGCAACGGCTTCAAGTCGCTGCAGGAAGGCCAGAAGGTGACTTTCGTCGCCGTGCAGGGCCAGAAGGGTATGCAGGCTGACCAGGTGCAGGCGGTCTAATCGACCCCTTGCTACCGTAAGGTTGCTTGGAACGCCGGAAGCGAAAGCTTCCGGCGTTTTTGTTTGCGCATGTTTTAGCCGCGCAGTTGGTGTCCGCTCTTCATCTGGATTTCGCGCAGGCCTGACGCCGTGTGTTGCCGGCCTTGGTTAGGATGCGGTTTCGATTGCAGGGAGCCGGCAATGATCACGGTGCACCATCTGGAACAATCGCGTTCGCAGCGCGTGCTGTGGATGCTGGAAGAGCTGGGCTTGGCCTACGAGCTGGTCAGCTACAAGCGCGACCCCAAGACCTGGTTGGCGCCAGCGGAACTGCGCAAGGTGCATCCGCTGGGCAAGTCGCCGGTACTGCAGGACGACACGTTGGTCCTGGCAGAATCCGGCGCGATCCTCGAATACCTGGCCGACCGCTATGACCTGCAGCGCAGCCTGTCGCCGCAGCCGTTGCCGGTACAGGCACCGGAGCGGCTGCAATATCACTACTGGATGCAGTACGCCGAAGGCTCGGCGATGCCGCCGTTGCTGATGAGCCTGGTGTTTGCCAAGGTGCGCAAGGCGCCGATGCCGTTCTTTGCCAGGCCGGTGGCGCACAGCATCGTCGACAAGGTGATGAAGACCTTCATCGGCCCGCAGCTGCGGCTGCATCTGGGCTGGATGGAGCAGACCTTGAATCAATCGGCGTGGTTCGCTGGTGAGCGCTTCAGTGCCGCCGATATCCAGATGAGCTTTCCGATCCAGGCTGCCGCCGCGCGCGCCGGTTCGATGGCGGACTATCCGCAGCTGCAGGCGTTCCTGGCGCGCATTGCCCAGCGGCCGGCGTTCCAGCGCGCGGTACAGCGTGGTGGGGCCTTGGATCTGCTGGGTGGTACACGCTAGCAGGTGGGTTCGCGCTTGCAGCGCAGCCTGTTCGGCCCCATTTCCTGATGATGAACGACATCTCCCCGCAGTTTGACAACCGCTTCCGCCGCGAGCTGCCCGGCGATCCCGAGACCGGCGCGCGCCGCCGCGAGGTAGTGGGTGCCGCGTGGTCGGCGGTGATGCCCACGCCGGTGGCTGCGCCGCGGCTGCTGGCGCATTCGCCCGAGGTCGCGGCGCTGCTGGGTTTCGATCCGGCAACCGTGGCCAGCCAGGAGTTTGCCGAGGTGTTTGGCGGCAATGCCCTGTACGCCGGCATGCAGCCTTGGGCGGCCAATTATGGCGGCCATCAGTTTGGCCATTGGGCCGGGCAGCTGGGGGATGGCCGTGCGATTTCATTGGGCGAGTTGCTGGCCAATGGCCAGCGTTGGGAGCTGCAGCTCAAGGGTGCTGGTCCAACGCCTTATTCGCGTGGTGCCGATGGCCGCGCGGTGCTGCGCTCATCGCTGCGCGAGTTCCTGTGCTCCGAAGCCATGCATCATCTGGGCGTGCCGACTACCCGCGCGCTCAGCCTGGTAGGCACCGGCGAGACGGTGGTGCGCGACATGTTCTACGACGGACATCCGCAGGCCGAGCCGGGCGCGGTGGTATGCCGGGTGGCGCCTTCGTTCATTCGCTTTGGAAGCTTCGAGCTGCCCTCGGCGCGCGGCGATGTGGGCTTGCTGCGGCAACTGGTCGAGTTCTGCATTGCCCGTGATTTCCCCGAGCTGCAGGGCAGCGGGGAGGCCTTGTACGCGCAGTGGTTTGCCCAGGTGTGCACGCGTACTGCGGTGATGGTGGCGCACTGGATGCGGGTAGGCTTCGTGCACGGGGTGATGAACACCGACAATCTGTCCATCCTCGGTTTGACCCTGGACTACGGCCCCTACGGCTGGGTCGAGGATTACGATCCGGACTGGACACCGAACACCACCGACGCGCAGGGCCGGCGTTACCGGTTTGGCACGCAGATGCAGGTGGCGTACTGGAACCTGGTGCGGCTGGCGCAGGCTCTGTCGCCCTTGTTTGCCGAGGTGGCGCCATTGCAGGCGGGGCTGGACGCCTTCCGCGACCGCTATGCGGCGCAGGAACGCGCCGATCTGGTTGCCAAGCTCGGCCTGGGTGAGTTCCGCGAAGGCGATGCCGAGCTGATGGCGCAATTCCAGCAGCTGTTGCAGGACGGTGAGATGGACATGACGCTGGCATTCCGGGCCTTGGCCGAGGTCGATAGTGCCGCGCCGGACGTCGCGCCGCTGGAAGAGGCGTTCTACACGGCGGACGGCCGTGAGCGGGTGCTGCCGGCACTGACGGACTGGTTGCAGCGCCATGCGGCGCGAGTACGGGCCAGCGGACAGGCGCCGCAGGCGCGCCGCGCCGTCATGCAGGCGGCCAATCCCCGCTACGTGCTGCGCAACTGGTTGGCGCAGCAGGCCATCGACCGTGCCGAACAAGGCGATCTGGCCGGGATTGCTGAATTGCTCGAGGTGATGCGGCATCCTTACGACGAACAGCCCGGGCGCGAGGCATTTGCCGGCAAACGCCCGGAATGGGCGCGCGAACGCGCCGGCTGCTCGATGCTCTCGTGCAGCTCCTGAGTACCCTTTCTTCGAATGATTGATATGACCACCACCGCCCACCCCGAATGGTCGCGCCCGATCCGCGACGTCGCCGACTTCCCCAAGCCCGGCATCCTGTTCAAGGACATCACCCCGCTCTTGGGTGATGGCGCCTGCTTCCGTGCCGCGGTCAAGGCCATGGCCGAGCCCTGGCGCGATGCCGGCCTGCATGCGGTACTGGGTGTGGAGGCGCGCGGCTTCATTCTTGGTACCGCGCTGGCGCTGGAACTTGGCGTGGGCTTCGTGCCGGTGCGCAAGCCGGGCAAATTGCCGGGGCCCACCTTGAAGCAGGAATACGCACTGGAATACGGCAGCGATCGCATCGAGGTCAGCGTCGGTGCAACCGCGCCCGGCGCGCGCGTGCTGCTGGTGGACGATGTGCTCGCCACCGGTGGCACCCTGCTTGCCGCCTTGCAGCTGGCAGCCCAGCTTGAGGCGCAGGTGCTGGGTGGCGCGGTGCTGGTTGAGCTCGATGGCCTGGGTGGCCGTCAACGCTGGCCCGACGGCTTGCCGCTGACGGCAACGCTGGTTTACTGAAAATTCTGATCCGTCCCGTCCCTGGAGTTGCCAATGCCGAGCCTGAGCGAGCTGCTGTCTTCCTTCGATGTGGGGCAGGGGCTGCTGCTCCCTGACAGCTGGCGACAGGGCCGCACCGCCTATGGCGGCATCCTCAGCGCGCTGGGTGTGGCGGCGGCGATGCAGCACCACGCAGGGCTGCCGCCGCTGCGTTCGGCGCAGGTGACCTTCATTGGCCCGGCAGCGGGTCTGCTGCGGTTTGTGCCGGTGCTGCTGCGTGAGGGCAAATCGGTGGTGAACATGGGCGTGGACGTTTATTCCGATGGTGCGTTGGCGGCACGTTTGTCGCTGGTGTTCGGGCGCGCCCGCGAAAGCGCCATCGTCCATGATTTCGCCGGCGAATTGCCGGTTCACGGGCCTGACGCTTATAGCGACTTCAATATGGCGGCGATGCCATTCGCGCCGGCCTTCACCGGCAACTTCCAGATGCGTCCGGCTGGCGGCGCGATGCCGTTGTCGGGGGCGGAAGTGCCGGAGCTGTTGACCTGGGTCCGCCACCTCGATGCCACCCAGGTGGACCCGGCAGTGGCCTTGGTCGCGATGGCCGATGCGATGCCGCCGGCTGCGTTCGCCAGTTTCACCGCAGCGGCGCCGATCAGCTCGATCACCTGGAATTTCGAACTGTTGGACACCGCGCCGCAGGGTGAATGGTTCCTGCTGCGTTCCTTCAGCCAGCATGCGCGCGATGGCTATTCGTCACAGGACATGCAGGTCCGCGATGTGCAGGGCCGGGTGGTGATGCGCGGCCGGCAGAGCGTGGCGGTGTTTGCCTGATGCGCGCCGCGCGGCTGCTGGGCGGGCTGGCGCTGTTGCTGGCGCTGCTGGGCTGGAGTGCGTGGTTTGCGATCTGCAACGTCTACGAGTTCGCGCCGGACCTGGATCCGCTGGCATTGGTCGGTGGCTGGCTGCTCAGCGCGGTGCTGGTATGGCGGGTGGGTCGCCGCGCTGCCTGGCCATTGTTTGCATTGGCGGCCTGCATAGGCCTGTACCTGCTGCTGATCCATCGCGGGCTGGCTCAGGGCGTTGCGCTGTCGGTTTTCATGGTTGCCGGTATCGGCGTCATCGCTGTGGCGTTTCGCTCCGTTACACGCCAACACTGAGGGCTGGAGTGCCGTCAACGGCCCAGGCGGATTTCGCCTTCAGCCAATGCCTGGCGCAGGAAGCCGAGCACCGCCGGGCCGCTTTCACGGTCGGCGCGGGCATAGCCTTCAGCGGTGCCGCCGACCTGGATGTAGGGGCCGGTGTCGCTGCGGAACGTGGTTGGTTGGTAGAACGGCGTGATCAGGTGGCCAGCGTCGGAGTAATAGAGCAGTACATCCGGCTGCGGCACGCTGCGCCGTTGCAGGTGTTGCATCGCCAGCGCAGCCATCTCACCGGAGGCGCCAAGCTGGTCATCGCCGCCCGCAACCAGCAACAGCGGACCGTTGATGCGTTCGATAGGCAACATCGCCTTCTGCAGCGCTGCGGCATGTACGCCGGGCTGGTTCCAGTTGAGCTGTTCCACATAGGGCAGGAAGGCTAGATCGCGGCCGTCGATGCTCAGTGCGGGTTCGTCGACGGCGCGGAAATCAGCTGGCGGTACATCGCGGCGGATACCGCGGAAGGGTGCCGGGCTGCCTACCCATGACACCGCTGCCTGCAGGCGTGGGTCATGCGCTGCGGCCGCCATTGCCACGATGCCACCCCAGGAACCGCCCATTACCCCAACCCTGCCCGCAAAGGGCTGCGTACGCAGCCAGTCCAGCGTGTCGCTGATCGGGTCGATGGGCACGCGGACAAGATCCTTGGGAAGACCGGGCATCCGGTAGTAGGCAAGCGCGACCGCGACAAAACCGTTGGACGCCAACCATGCTGCATACAAGTTGGCGGTAGTGGTACCGCCCTCGGCGCCACCCAGGGTGATCACCACCGGATATCGGCGGCCGTCGTTCAGTGCGCCAGCAGGGTGATGGAGATTGCCGACCACGCCCTGCAACTGCAGGGGCGTAGCGACGACATCGGCGCTGTTGATCCGTCGCAGCAGGGTTTGTTGGCCGATGCGTTCGCCATCGACGAAAGCCTCCAACTGCATCGTCACCGGTGCGAACCGCAGGCCGTCGGCCTCGTTGCGCAGCGGCAATGGCGTAGGCCGGCCCTTGCCCGATTCCGGCCGCATCGACCAGAACAAACCCATCGCATCGATGCCGGCGTAGCTGCCGGCTTCGGCGCCGGCCGAGGCGGTATCGGCAATGCCGTGCTGATCGGCGCGATAGGTGGCCTGCGCAAGCCAACGGGTGCCACTGCTGTCGTGCATGGACAACTGCAGCTTGACTGGCTGGGCCGGCAGCAGGCCGTCGACGCTGATCCGCACGGGCTTGTCGGCGGCACCATCCAAAGGCGTTACGTTGAGTTCGGCGGCCAGGGCCAGTGAGCTGCAGCTGAGCAGCAGCGGAAGCAGCAGCAGAAGGTGCTTGAACATGGTCGACAGAGGCGGTGAATGGCCCGCGATGTTGCAGTGGCCGGAAGTGCTGCGGAAGTGCTGTCGATGGCCAATGGCACAGGCCGTGCGGTTGTTGGCGTGGGCCGTGCGCGATCAGCCGCGCTGGCGCATGCAGGCTTCGAACGCCTCACGATGCAATCTGCTCAATGGCAGCTGCGTGCCATCCAGCAGCTCAAGCGTTGCGTCGCCGTTGCGGCGCGGCAGCAGGCTGCGCACGCGGCTGCAGTTGACGATCACCGCGCGCTGTACCTGGACGAAGCCGGCCGGTGCCAGTTGCTCGGCGAGCCGGCCGATGCTCTCGCGCAATAGGTGGACCTGGTTGCCGACATGCACACAGGCGTAGTGACCCGCGCTGTCGATGTAGTCGATGTCGGCAACCGATACATAGTCGCTGCGACTGCCATGGCGGATGCACAACGATGCCAGCGGCGCGGCGGTTTGAGGTGGTGACAGATGTCGGCGTGCACGTTCCAGTGCGAGCGCGAGGCGGCTGGCATCCAGCGGCTTGGGCAGATAGTCGATCGCCCCCAGTTCGTAGGAGGCGAGTGCGTGCTGGCTGTGGGCGGTGGTGAAGATGATGGCCGGCGCAGGTGTTGGCAGGCTGCGCGCGAGTTGCAGGCCGTCTTCATCGGGCAACTGGATATCCAACAGCAGCAGCTCTATTGGTTCTGCAGCCAGCAGCAAGCGGGCCTCGGCGATGCTGGACGCCTCGCCGACGATCTGGATATCGGCGTGCATGCCAAGCAGATGCCGCAGCTTGTCGCGTGCCAGTGCCACGTCTTCTACCAGCAGGGTGCGGATCATGTGGCCCGCGCGCTGCTGACAAGTGGTAGCTGGATGCATACCAGGTAGTGCGTGCCGTCGCGCTGCGCACGGATTGCGGCCTGCTCTCCGTAGATGGCCTGCAGGCGTTCGCGGCTGGCTTGCAGGCCAATCCCCATGCCAGGGGCGGCGTCGCCAAGCGGATTGCGGATCTGCAGGTAAAGCTGGTCATCCCGCGATTCGAACTGCAGGTTGATCGTTGTGTCGTCTATACCTGCAGCACTGGCGAAGCGGACGGCGTTCTCGATCAATGGCTGCAGTACCAGGCTGGGTACGTGTGCATCCCAGGCATCGGCGCTGACCTGCAGTTGCAGCTGTACGGGGTGCTGCTGCAACAGTTGCTGCAATTCGACGAAGGCCATGGCGTGCGCCACTTCCTCGCGCAGGGCGACAAAGGGTTCGCTCTGCAGCAGGTTGCGCAGCAGTTCGCCGAGCTGCGCCAATGCCGCATCGGCGCGCTCTGCATCGCGGTAACCCAGTGCGCCGATGGCATTGAGTGCGTTGAACAGGAAATGGTGGTTCAGCCGTGCCCGCAAGGCTTGTTCGCGCGCCTGCGCCAGCAGTTCACCACGGCGGCGATAGCGACGGATATAGGCCAGCGCCTGGCCGATGCCGATGACGGCGATATAGGTGGGCAGTGCGAACAGACTGGTGGCGGTAACCGCATGCAGCCAGTTGTCGGGCAGGGTACGAGGAATTGCCAACTGCGACAGGGAGTAGCCAAGCAGCCAGCCGGTCAAGGACAGTAGCGGAATGATGCAGGCGCCGACGGCCAATAGCTTGGCTGTTGCCGTGGCATCGTTTCCGGTGCCGAGCGGCCAACGCGTGCAGAGCCGCCACAGCCACGGGGTTGCCAGCAACCAACTGCAGTGGATGCCCAGCAGGAACAGCAGCGAGCGCATCAGCTCGGCGGGAGCCAGGCTGCCAGCAGCAGGTCCGGTCAGTTGCACTGCCGGCAAGGTGACCAGAGTGAGCAGCAGCCAACCAGCACACAGCACATGCCACGGTACGTCCGTGGCGTGTGTGTCACCAGCAGGGCTGGACGTGTTGGAGTCGGTCTGCGAAGACATGTACGCATTCAAGCGCCAGGCTGTGCCGGCGCCTGCTTACATCTTGCGGACGCGGAAACGCTTGCCCTTGATCTTGCCCGCTTCCAGCCGCGCCAGTGCCTTGCCAACCTGCTCACGGGCAATGGCGACATAGGAGCGGGTGGGGAAGATGTCGATCTTGCCGATGGCCTTGGCCGACAGCCCGGCGTCGCCGGTCAGTGCGCCGAGGATATCGCCGGCGCGCAGTTTGTCGGTCTTGCCGCCATCGATGCGCAGGGTGGTCATCGCCGCCTGCGGCAGTTCTGCCGGGCGTGCGGTTGCCAGCGGGGTCTTCTGCCAGTTCAGTGGCTTGCCCTGCTGCGCTTCCAGTGCATCGGCACGGTTGCGCTCGCGGCCGGCCACCAGGCTCAGCGACAGGCCATTGCGACCGGCACGGCCGGTACGGCCGACGCGGTGCTGGTAGGTGTCGATATCGGTGGGTAGCTCGTAGTTGACCACGGCGGCCAGGTCTTCCACGTCCAGGCCGCGCGCGGCCACGTCACTGGCGACCAGCACGTTGCAGCTGCGGTTGGAGAACTGCATCAGCACTTCATCGCGGTCGCGCTGTTCCATGTCGCCGTGCAGGGCCAGCGCGGAGAAGCCGAACTGGCGCAGCGAGTTGGCCACTTCGTCGACGTCCTTGCGGGTATTGCAGAACACCACCGCCGATTCCGGCGTGTATTTCAGCAACAGGCCCCCCAGGGCCTTCTGGCGGTTGGCCGGCTCGGTTTCGAAGAACAGCTGCTGGATCGCCGGTGCCTCGGCCTGGCCATCGATGGTCACTTCGACCGGGTCGTTGAGCAGGGCGCGGGCCAGGTCGCGGATTGCTTCCGGGAAGGTAGCCGAGAACAGCAGGCTCTGGCGTTCCTTGTGGGTGCGGCCGGCGATCTCGCGGATCGGCTCTTCGAAGCCCATGTCGAGCATGCGGTCGGCTTCGTCCAATACGAAGGTGCGGACCTGACCCAGGTTCAACGCACGTTTGCGCGCCAGTTCCTGCACGCGGCCGGGGGTGCCGACCACGACCTGCGGGTCATGCGCTTCCAGCGAGGCCAGCTGCGGACCCAGCGGCATGCCGCCGGTGAGGATCAGCAGCTTCAGGTTGGGGATGCCGGTGGCCAGCTTGCGCAGCTGCTTGCCGACCTGGTCGGCCAGTTCGCGGGTCGGGCACAGTACCAGTGCCTGGGTGCGGCTGATGGACAGGTCGAGGCGGTTGAGCAGGCCCAGGCCGAAGGCGGCGGTCTTGCCGCTGCCAGTGGGGGCCTGCGCGATCACGTCGCGGCCTTCCAGGATCGGCGGCAGGGCCAGCGCCTGTACCGGCGTCATCGAGGTATAGCCCAGCGCGTCGATGCCAGGAGCGAGTGCCGGCGACAGCGGCAGGGTTGAGAAGTCAGTCATGGCGTATTTTCGCAGAAGCCGGGCGGCGGCGCTTGCCATCCTGAATGGGTGGGCCCTGTGCGCTTCATCTGCCGGCTCGGAGAGCGGACTCAGCCCTTGCGGTTGCGGTTGGCTGGTTTGCTCTTGGGGCTGAGCGTCTTGGCCCCGGACGGGCGCTGGTACACGAAGGGATAGGGCACGGCCGCCGTCTCCGGCAAGCCCGTGCGCCATTGCTCCAGCACCGTCGCAACCGTTTTGCCGGCATGGAATTGTGGTTCGGAGGGGAGCTCGCCTTGCTCCTTTTCGCGGCGACGCACGGTGCTGGCGGCCAGGCGATACGCGGCGCCGAAATCGTTGGTGGTGTTCAAGGCTTCGATCAGGAAGGCGCGCCCGAACCAGGTGGCGCTATCGGAGTTGCCGCAGCCAAATGACGGGCGGTCCTTGCGCGCGGCGGTGATGACCATGCGCTGCGGTGACCACAGTGCGGGTATGAAGGCGCCGGAGAAGCAGGCCGAGACCACGATCACCGCATTGCCGATCTGCGCCTGGTCCAGCAACCGGGCAAGCTGCTCCGGCGCCAGATAGTCTTCCTGGTCGCGGTCGGTGTGCAGGTAAACGCTGTTGTCGTGCAGGCCGTGGCTGGTGAGGTAGAGGAACAGCACGTCCTCGTTTGGGTCCAGCTTCTGTCCCAATCCGCGCAGTGCATGGCCGATGCTGTCGTAGGTGGCCTGGACCGGGGTTACGCCACCGTTGCCCAGCGCAGGCCGGTTGACCAGGCTGATCATGCGGCCTTCGGCGTTCCAGCGCTTGGCTGACAGTTCCTGCAGGTAGGCCACTTCATTGGGGAATACATCTTCATCGACATCGCCGGCCACGCCGAGCACGTAGACATCGGTTACGCCTGGGCGCTGGGCGGGCAGGGCCGCCAATGCGGCGTCCAGCATCGTGAGCTGGTTGCCTTCAAGTTTGGGCGTGGTGGCTTGTGGTCCAGGCTCGTTCGCCGCGCCCGCTGCTCCGGCGCAGCCCAGCAACAACGCGCTGGCCAGGGTTCTGATCAAGCGGGGTAGGGAGTGCGGGGAAATGCGCTGGGCTGCCATTGCCGTAATCCATGACGGTGGGTATGGCGGCAAAGTCGGGGCGACCGTGCTGCATCCGGTGGGCGGCCGTAGCGTGCCCTGGCGGCTATGGTGCCGGAGTTGAGGCTTGCTGCGTAGTAGGTGTAAGCGCAGGGAACGGCAGCTGTGTTCCTACTGTGTTCGAGCAACGGACAGCGGAACCGGAGCGCTGGCTTGGGGCTCAGTCGGCGTACAACGACCAGCCATAGGCCAGTGCCGACTTCTTCCTTAGGTTCTCCAACTGCTCGGCGGCGTTGATGGCGCTGTTTGCGCGGTAGACCAGATCTTCCAGCCGGCACAGGATGCTGGCCTGATCGTCATGGTCGGGCACCACCTCTACGATCCTGTCGACAAGCTGATGCATCTCAAGCAGCTTCTGTTTGCGCTCATGCTCGCCGAGAGAAGTGGCGTCGTGCACCACCTGCTGTGCCAGAACGTCGAAGTGATCCCGCAACTTCTCGTAGTCCATACAGCACCCGTACG
Organism: Stenotrophomonas terrae; assembly: GCF_001431465.1. Classification (GTDB taxonomy): domain Bacteria; phylum Pseudomonadota; class Gammaproteobacteria; order Xanthomonadales; family Xanthomonadaceae; genus Stenotrophomonas; species Stenotrophomonas terrae. Next base: position 22,178 of record NZ_LDJJ01000059.1, read on the forward strand.
ATGGCTGCCAGCCAAGAGTCTGTAATGGTCCTATCGGGGATAGGGATGACTCAATGAGGGATACACCTCATGTGCCATAGGATTTATCTGACACTGAATGAGCACGCTCGTGGCTGTAATCGCGTCAAGCAGGTTTTTCAGTCTGTGCGGGCGCGTCGGGATTGGAGCGGCGCTCCATGCCGCTGGGCATCAGTTGGTAGCCCAGTCTGGTGTAAAAGCCTTCCTTGCCGGGCATGGATTTGAGCATGCTGTTTGGCGTGCCCGCCGCTGCCTGGATACGTTCGATCAACGCTGCGCCGACGCCTTGGCCCTGCAGGGCTGGGTCGATCGCCACATCAAAAACCACCGACCAGGCCACATGGTCGCTGAGCGCACGGCCTGCGCCTACGAGTTGGTCGCCTTGATGCGCAAATACCGTCACCTGGCTGTTGCGGAAGGTCAGCTCCAATTCCTGCGTCGAACGTGTGCCCAGGCCGGTAATCGTGAGTAGTTGCGCCAGCTGCTGCCAATCAAGCTGTTGGCATGACGTGGTGTAGGTAAGGGTCATGGCGGATGAGGCTGGCTTGGCGATAGCGCCCAGCTGCCACTTTGCCTACGGTGAGGTGCAAGTCAAATGCGCGTCGTACCGGGTCGGGAGCTGCTCCGGCGGAGTCATAAAATTGGCGTGAAAGAACCCGGAAAATCAGCTTATCGACACACTTCTTTTGCTGCTTTTCGGCCCGCTAAGTGATATCAGATTCCATCTTCAAGCCATTGATATCGTTACTTAATAAAAAGTTTGAACACGGGCTTTTCGGAAGGGCAATGTGCTTGGTCGGTCGCGGATAAAGGGGCTGTATCTTCACTTGCTATCCACCTATTCAAACCTCAGCTGAAAGCGGGTCACGAGCTCGGCAAAAAGGCCGCTATATTCAAATTCCCCAGACGAAGGAGGAGTGGAATGTTCATGACCCGACAACACTTGGTAATGGCGCGTGGGCTCGGCGTGGCAATCGTTGCCCTGAGTCTTGCTTCCTGCGCAACGTACAAAGAGGAGTTTGCAGGGATCAACTCACGCCTCGATCAACTCGATACGAAGGTGCAGGGCGCCGCACAGAGCGCCGAATCCGCCAATCAGTCCGCACAGCAGGCAAACCAACGGCTGGATCAGATTGAAGGCCGTGTACAGCAGCTTGAAAGGGCACCCCGCCGCACTCCGCGCGGCTAGTCGCTCTGGTAACAAGCCACACCGAATACCTGGAATCAGGATCCGGTGGCCTTTGCGGGCCACTGGTTTCCTTTTCAGAACGCAGCCTGCAGTCAAAGGAAGCGCCCCATCCGTACCTACTCATACCCTGCAATCAGAACCACTTATCGCGCGCTGGTAGTGGCGCTGGCGTTCGCGTGTAGCGGCGTGGCCAGCGCCCAGGATGCTCCCGCGCAACCGCTGGCATCCGTCGATGAGCTTCCGCCGGGCCAGGAAGTCTCTGACACCGTAATTGAACTCGCTGGCTGGGTTGTCGCAAGCAAGGACAACCAGGGCTATCCGTTCGCAATCATGGATAAAGCCGCTGCACAAGTGCTGGTGTTCGGCGGCGATGGCCGGCTTCGCGGCGCAACGCCGGCGCTGTTTGGATCAGGGATAGGGGATCACACGGCACCCGGTGTGGCGGGGCTTGCGCTGCGCGAGATTCCGGGTCGTGACAGGACGACACCCGCCGGCCGCTACGTGGGCGGTTTCGGTCCATCGATCGACGCCGGACGTGTGCTGTGGGTGGACTACGATTCGGCGGTTTCCATCCATCCCACCGCTACTGGCGTTCCGGCCGAGCGGCGCGTCGAACGCCTCGCATCGCCTTCGCCCGAAGATAACCGCGTCACCCACGGCTGCATCAATCTCTCGCCCAGCTTCTACGAGCAGGTCATCGCTCCAACCTTCGAACGCGGCGGGGTGTTCTACATCCTGCCGGAGACCGAGTCGCTGGCAGAAGCCCTCCCGGAGTTCGCGAACAGCCGCGCCACGGCAGAACCCGGCGATGGAAAGCGCGCACGCGCTTCCCACTAGTTCCGCAAAAAACTTGGGCAAAGAAAAACCCCCGATTTCTCGGGGGTTTTTCGTTTTGCCGATACCTTTCGGTACCTTTATATGGTGGAGGTGGGCGGAATTGAACCGCCGTCCGAAGGCACTCCATCCCCAGCACTACATGCTTAGCTCACCGTTGGATCTCGCCCTGTGGCAGCACGGTGTGCAAAGCGCACCCCAGGACCAGCCTGTTTTGGTTAAGCCGTGACTGACAGGCAGCCGTCACAGCCGGTTCCGTGATAATGACCCTACATCCACGAGCACGGGCACAAGTGGGTTCGGGGCTTACGCCTTAAGCGGCGAGAGCGTAGTTGTCGTCGTTGGCAACTAGAGTTTTGCAGCTGGATTTACGAGGAAAGCTACCCCCTCGGCATGCGCCAAGCGACTTCACAACCCCCGTCGAAACCAGTGCACCCCCGGTAAGACGTTGATTCATGAAGGCTGTGGACGTTGTACTGCCCAAAGCCTCGCTGACGGATCGAATGCTACAGGGAAAACCCTGAACAGTCACCCGCATCAATCGCGTGCTTGCTCGGTGCGTGCAGAACAGCGGTTGCCGCTCTGCACTTATGGTCCTGGCCGAACCAGCAGGTTGGATGCGGCATCGCCTGCCGTGCGATTAACCTCACCCCGACCTTTCTGCGACGTCTGATGCCCGAGCATGAGCACCTGGACGTTGGTGAAGTGAGGGCGGTCATGCAGCAGCGCGGTGTGCGCAGCCTGCAGATGTTGGCGGGCAATGTGGGAGCCGGGTTCCGGCGGCGGGCCTTGCTGCCTGCAGTGTTCTATCTGGTGATGGCGGTGCTGGTGCTGATCACGGCCTGGGCCGGGCGTGCCCTTTGGCCGCAGCTGGCTCCGTTGGTGCTGCTGCTTTGTGCTGCGATGATGGGGCGCATGCGCTCGGTGCGGCGCCGTTGGCTGGGCGTCTATCTGTCGGTGGTTGTGCTGTTGCTGCTGTTGCAGTTGCCCTGGTCGGGACTGCAGCCGGCGGGGGTGCAACGGGTTGCACTGGTTGCGATGGCCCTGGCCTTGGCGCAGGTGCTGATCTACACCGTGCGCTTGCTGCGGCTTGCGCAGACGCTGCAGCTGCAGGCTGATGATCTGGAAGATGCTGCGATTCTCGCCTTGCTACCGCCACAGGCCGCTGAAGACGCGCGGCAATGGCTTGCAGGTGACGAGCGCAAGACGGCCGAATTGTCCGAGGTGGTCAGTTTGAGCGTGCTGTATGCGACCTTGCAGTCGCCGGGCGTGCAGCGTCGCCGCCTGCGCAGGGTTTTGCCGGGCTAAAGCGTCTTGCGCAGATAGATGCGTTGATGGCCGGGTGGAAAATCGGCGAGTCGGCCGAACACTTCATAGCCATGGCGCAGATAGAAGTCCTCGGCTTGCCAGTCGAAGGTGTCCAGCATCGCGCTGTGCGCACCGGCGGTCTTGGCTTGTTGCTCGGCCTGCAGCAACAGTTGGCTGCCAAGGCCCTGGCCACGGAGTTCGGGATCAACCCACAGCACGTGGATGGCGAGCCAGCCTGCGCAGACGTCGCCGAACAGGCCGGCGCAGGCCTTACCGTCTGCGCCATGGATGGCCAGCTGCAGCGGCAGCTCATCGAAACTATTGCCGCTGGCCTTGCGGTTGAAGGCCAGCAGCCGTGTACACAGTGCCTGCACATCCTGCGCGCTGGCTGCCTGCACCGCGCGCTGTGCCGACATCAGGCGTTGCGGTTGTGGGCGCGCATGGCGCGTTGCTTCTCGCGGTCCCAGTCGCGCTCCTTGGCGGTATCGCGCTTGTCGTGATTCTGCTTGCCCTTGGCCAGCGCGATCTCGATCTTGATCTTGTTCTTTTTCCAGTACATCGCGGTGGGTACCAGCGTGTAGCCGTCACGCTCGACGCGGCCGATCAGCTTGTCGATCTCGCGCCGGTGCAGCAGCAGCTTGCGCTGGCGGCGGTCTTCCGGAACGGTGTGGGTGGAGGCTTGGATCAACGGGGTGATCTGCGCGCCGATCAGGTAGATCTCGCCATCCTTCACATAGGCATAGGCGTCGGTCATGTTGCCGCGACCGGCGCGGATGGCCTTGACCTCCCAGCCTTGCAGCACCAAGCCGGCTTCGACCCGATCTTCCAGGTGGAATTCGTGGCGCGCGCGCTTGTTCAACGAGATGGTTTTGTCGGCCGTCCCGTTCTTTGCTTTATCCTTGCTTTGTTTCGTGCTCATTTCCGTATTGTCTCCGATTCGGGGGCTCCCCGAACACTTTCTGTATAGCCATGACTACCATTCGTCGCAGCGCGCTGGTCGAACACTCCGCCGATCGCATGTTCAACCTGGTCAATGATGTTGCCGCCTACCCGGGCCGGTTCCGCTGGTGTGACAAGGCGGAAATCCTGGAGCAGGGTGAGGAGCGGCTGGTTGCCCGGCTCGATCTGGGGCTGGGCTCGTTCCGTACCTGGTTCATGACCGAAAACACTTTGCAGCGCCCGCACAGCATCGATATGAAGCTGCGCGATGGTCCGTTCAAGCGGCTGCATGGCCGCTGGGAGTTCCATGCCCTGTCTGAAAGCGCCTGCAAAGTCACCTTGGAGCTGGAGTTCGAGCCGACCTCGCGCCTGCTTGGGCCGGCCTTGGCGCTGGGTTTCCAGGGCCTGGCTGACCGCATGGTCAACGACTTCGTGCGTGTGGCCGACCAGGAGCCTTGAGTGATACGTGTGGAAGTGGTGCTGGCGTGGCCGGACCGTTACCAGCAGCGCCAGCTTGAGCTGGCGGACGGTTGCACGGTTGCCGAGGCGGTAGCGCAGGCGGCGCTGGAGGGCGCTGCCGATGTCGTGGCCATGGCGGTGCACGGTGTGCTTGCGCAACCGCAGCAGCGCCTGCTGGACGGTGACCGGATCGAGCTGCTGCGTCCCTTGCTGGCCGACCCCAAAGAGAATCGCCGCCGGCGGGCGCGCGGCGGCGATTGATTCTGCGGAAGGGGCGCTGGATCAGCGGCCCTTTTTCTTGTCCTTGGCCAGGTTGCGGCCGAACTGGCGCACGCTGTTGCGGGCCAGGTCGGCATCCTGCGTCGGGAAGTAGTCGCCTTCCCAGCGGGTGACCTGGTCGTTGTCGAAGAACACGGTGAAATTCTTCACCTCGGTCTTGCCCAGACGGTTCACGCGCTGGCTGGCGGTGTAGTCCCAGCGCTGGGCGTGGAACGGGTCAGCGATGGACGGCGTGCCCAGCAGCGCATTCACCTGCTGCTTGCTTTGGCCGACCTGCAACTGCGCCACGGACTGTTCACGGATCAGGTTGCCCTGATAGATGGGCTGCTTGTAGATGATGCCGCAGCCAGTAGTGGACAGGGCGACAACGGCGATCAACAGGAGGTTGCGCATTAGGTAGGGCGGTTGAGGAAATCAGGTCGATGATACACTCCCCGGCACCCAGCGCGATCTGACCGGAGATAACTGGCGTTAAACCGCCAATGAACACGATGGCCATGGAATCCAATGACCTGCGCAAAGTCGGCTTGAAAGTAACGCATCCGCGGATGCGCATCCTTGCTTTGCTCGAGCAGAACACCCCCCACCAGCACCACCTCACCGCCGAAGACATCTACCGCAAGCTGCTTGATTGCGGTGATGAGATCGGGCTGGCCACGGTTTACCGTGTGCTGACCCAGTTCGAAGCGGCGGGTCTGGTACTCAAACACAACTTTGAAGGCGGCCAGGCGGTTTATGAGCTGGACCGCGGCGGCCACCACGACCATATGGTGGACGTGGACTCGGGCAAGATCATCGAGTTTGAAAGCCCGGAAATCGAGGAGCTGCAGCGGAAGATCGCTGCGGAGCACGGTTTTGAACTGGAAGAACACTCGCTGGTCTTGTACGTGCGTAAAAAGCGTAAATAAGGCGTTGCCGGCACGGCCCTTGGGCTGTTGCTGTTGAAGCAAAAACACCGGCCAATGGCCGGTGTTTTTGTTTGTGTCCCGCCCTTTTCGAAAGGCGGGGGCTTGGATGTAGTGCCGAGCCATGCTCGGCAGGGGCTTTCCCAAGCCACTGTCAGGGCCGTTGTAGTGCCGAGCCATGCTCGGCAGGGGCTTTCCCAAGCCACTGTCAGGGCCGCTGTAGTGCCGAGCCATGCTCGGCAGGGGCTTTCCCGAGCCACTGCCAGGACCGCTGTAGTGCCGAGCCATGCTCGGCAGGGGCTTTGGGAGCCAAGCTTGAAGAGCCAAGAGCTGCCCTCACCCCAACCCCTCTCCCGCAGGCGGGAGAGGGGCTTTAAAGCGAAAGCGAAAGCTCAAGCCAAAGCCAAAGCCAAAGCCCAAAGC
>NZ_LDJJ01000006.1 GCF_001431465.1 Stenotrophomonas terrae
CCCAGCCCTCCCCTTGCCTGCGGCAAAGGGAGAGCGGATCCATCAGCGGTCCAGACTCACCCGCACACTGCCCGAATGCGACTGGATCGAAATATCGCCGTCGCCGCCACCGATGCGTGCATCCAGATTCTTGCCCGGCCCGTAACGCGGGGTCTGCACCTGGCCGACGTCGGAACGGATGCTGCCACTGAAGCTGCTTACCTTCAGCTGCGCCGAGGTACTGGCAGGCAGGCTCAGCGACACCGAGCCGCTCACCGTTTCCAGGTTGACCCGGCCACCGGGCTGCAGCCCCGCACTGCGCACGCCAAGGCTGCCGGACACCGACTCGGCGTTGAGCCGCTGCACGTTGGCCAGGTCCAAGGTGATGCCACCGGAGACGGTATTGGCCGACACTTCGCCACCGCTGCCACCCGCGGCATTGATCGAGCCGCTGACCGTGGTGGCATCCAGCCGCGAAGTACGCAGCTGCGAACGGATCTGGCCGCTGACCGTGGTCAGATCCGCCTCACCGGCGCGTCCGTTGGCAGTGAGGTTGCCGCTGACGGTGTTGACCTGCAGGCGTCGCAAGTCCACCTCGTTCACGTCCACCGCCGCACTGACGGTGCTGGTCTGCAACTGCGCGGCGCGCGGCACCCGTAACTCCAGCACCGCGCCGCGGCTGTTGCTGCGGTTCTGCGGATAGACCACTTTCAGCGCCACACGGTTGGCACTGCTTTCCACGTCCAGCCGCTGGCCATCACCCAGCGAGCCGGTCAGCTGCACTTCGTTGCGGTCCCAGCCGCGCACGGTGACATGGCCGGCAATATTGCTCAACTCCACCCGGCCGCCGCTGGACAGCGGCAGGCTGCGGTTGACGGCGGTCTGCGCAAACGCGCTGGTCAGCGGCGCAAGCAACAGGGCTGCTGCCAATAGACGCTGCAAGGAAACATTCATGAGGGGCTCCTTCAAGTCGAAATTCCGGTCGGGTTGACGCCCTTGCGGGTGAGTTCCAGCCGCAGCGCATAGGTACGCTGCAACTGTCCAAGTAGAAACGTGGCATCGGGGCTCTGTGCGATGGCGCTGCGGATGCTGCCGGCGCTTTCATCCAGCTCGCGCAATGCCGGTTGCAGCTCAGCTGGCAGCTTGTCCTGGGGAAGCGTCGCCATCGCCTGCCGGTATTGATAGGTGATGCTGTTGGCGTGCTGCTGCAGGGCCGATTCCGTCACCGCCACGGTCGCCGGTGGCTGCTGCGGCAGCAACATCATGCTGGCCATGCCAACCAGGGCCACCACGCCTGCTGCGGCGGCGTAGCGCGGCCAATGCCGGCGCAGCGCGCGCCGCGCGGGTGCGCTGCTGACGGCGGCAACCGCTGCCACAGGCGGCGGCTGCAAGCGCGGCGTCTGCTCCATCTGTGCGGCAATGCGCTGCCATACCGCCGCCGGCGGTACCCGTTCGGACGGCAGCCCGCGCAGGCGCTGGGCCAGCGCATCATCGTGATCGTTGTCGTGGTGGTTCATCATGCGTCTCCAAGCCGCGTGCGCAACAAGCTGCGCGCACGATGCAGCTGTGCCTTGGAACTGCCGACGGCCATCTGCAGTTCCACGGCGATTTCCTGGTGTTTCCAGCCTTCGATGTCGTGCAATACCAGCACCGCACGTGCACGCGGCGGCAGCGTCAACAGCGCCCGCTCCAGGTCCATGCCGGTGGCATGGCAGCGCGGGGTGTCGGCCATTTCGGCCAATACGTCCATCCCCGACTCACCGATATCCAGCGACTCGAACGTCGCCGCGCGCAGCTCCATCAGCGCCGTATTCACCGCCAGCCGGTGCAACCAGGTGGCCAGCGCGCTCTCGAAACGGAACTGCGGCAGCTTGCGCCAGGCCTGGATGAAGGTCTCCTGCAGCACATCCTCGGCGCGCGCGGCGTTGCCGCCACACAGACGCCACAACAAGGCATACAGGCGCGGTGAGTGTCGCCGGTAGATACGCTCGTAGGCGCGGGTGTCGCCTTCGGCGGCAGCACGGGCCAGCGCGGCATCGTCGATGACGGGCGGTGAGGGAGCGGCAGCGGTCACAATGGTGTCGAGCATATCCATTGGATGCGGCAAGCAGCAAAAAGGTTTAAAGCCGTTTCAATTCTTTTTGCCGAAGCAGCTGGCAGCCCGTCCGCGACTGGCAGCAAAGGCCGTGCTGGCCGACAATCGTGGTTTATCCGACCCCTGCTGCCGAATGTTGCGTACTGCTGCTCTGCGCGGCCCTGGCCTTGGCTGGGTGCGCCAGCACACCCGCCGCCACCGACGCAGCAACGGCTGCACCCGCCATACCGGCGCTGCATTGAAGCGCTGACGTACTCGCAAGGAAACCGCATGAAGCACTACCTCCCCATCTCGTTGCAGCAATGGATTGACCCCATCAATATCGGCCTGGGCATCCTGCTGATCCTGGTCGTAGCCTGGCTGCTGCGCCTGCTCACCCGGCGCCTGCTGGCACGGGTAGGCAAGCACTACACACTGCCGGCGCAGATCGAGATGGCGATCCGCCGCCTGTCCAACTTCATCATCGGCGCGGTGGCGTTGGTTGCCATCCTGCAGAGACTGAACGTCCAGGCCAGCGTGCTGTGGACCGCCTTCACCGGCTTTGCCGCGGTGGGTGCGGTGGCGTTTTTTGCGGCCTGGAGCGTGCTGTCCAACATCTTCTGCACCTTCCTGATCTTCACCACCCGCCCGTTCCGCCTGGGCGACCAGATCGAGCTGCTGGAAAACGGCGAGAAGCCTGGCCTGAAGGGCGTGGTCACCGACATCAACCTGATCTACACCACCCTGCACGAAGTCGGCGGGCCAAGCGAAGGCACGCTGATGCAGATACCCAACAGCCTGTTCTTCCAGCGTGGCCTGCGCCGCTGGCGTGGCAGCGACACCCTGCCCACCACCGTGCAGGGAGATGGCTGAGCGTCACCAGGCCCGCTGCACAAAAGCCGCCGTCATCCCCACCGAGTTGGGGATGAAGGCCGCGACAGAACAACGCATACAGCCGCAACATCGCCTCGCAATCAGCGCCTGCAGCGCATTGCGGGGCCGGACCGGGCCGCCAGCGGCATCACCCAGCTGAACAAAGCCGCCACGCCCCCGCCCCGATCCACAGTGTTCCGCTCCCGTCCACACAGTGCGTGCGAAAATTGCCGGCATTGAGCGACCGGCCCGGTCGCAAGCCCCCGCACGTAATGTCCGCCTCTCCCAATACTTCATGCCCTGCCCCGCAGGCAGGCGACGCTTTTGCCGTTGCCGACGTCCAGCAACCCCGCTCCGACCGCCAACGCTGGCTCAGCGTGATCGCCCTGGCCCTGGCGGCCTTCGTCTTCAACACCAGTGAGTTCGTTCCGGTCGGCCTGCTCAGCGACATCGGCGCCGACTTCGGCAAACCGATCGAATATGTCGGCCTGATGCTGACCATCTACGCCTGGGTGGTGGCACTGACCTCGCTGCCGTGCATGCTGCTGACCCGCAATTTCGACCGTCGCAAGCTGCTGCTCGGCGTGTTCGCGATGTTCATCCTCAGCCATGTGCTGTCGGCCGTGGCCTGGAGCTACCCGGTGCTGATGGCTAGCCGCGTCGGCATTGCCCTTGCCCATGCGGTGTTCTGGTCGATCACCGCCTCGCTGGCGGTGCGCGTGGCCCCGGAAGGCAAGCGGCCGCAGGCGCTGGGCCTGCTGGCCACCGGCACCTCGGTGGCAATGGTGCTGGGCATCCCGCTGGGCCGTATCGTCGGCGAGCTGCTCGGCTGGCGTATCACCTTCATGGCCATCGGCGGCGTTGCCCTGCTGGTGATGCTGGTGCTGGCCCGGCTGCTGCCCGCCCTGCCCAGCCAGAACAGCGGCTCGGCCAGCAGCATCCCGGTGCTGCTGCGGCGCCCGGCCTTGATGGCCTTGTACCTGCTGGTGATGGTGGTGGTGTCGGCGCAGTTCACCGGCTACAGCTACATCGAACCGTTCGTGCAGAAGATCGGCGGCTTCGATGCGCATGTGACCACCCTGGTGCTGCTGTTGTTCGGCGGCATGGGCTTCCTTGGCAGCGTGCTTTTCTCTCGCTACGGCCTGCGCTGGCCGCGCGGCTTCCTGTTGAGCGCCATCGGCACCCTGGCCGCCAGCCTGTTGCTGCTGCGCACCGGTCTGCACAGTAATTGGCTGTTGTATGTGCTGGTCTCGGTATGGGGCGTAGCGATGATCAGCTTTGCGTTGTCGATGCAGTCCAAGGTATTGAATCTGGCCTCCGATGCCACCGACGTGGCGATGGCCCTGTTCTCCGGCATCTTCAACATCGGCATTGGCGCCGGCGCGCTAATCGGCAGCCAGGTCAGCCTGCAGCTGGGCATGCAGCATATCGGCCTGGTTGGCGGCCTGATCGCTACCGCAGGCTGGCTGTGGTGTCTGTACGCGATGCTGCGCTGGAGCGGCAGTTTCCGCCGTGGCGGCGTAAACCACTGAGCTGCGGCGGCGCACACGTTTACAGTGCGCCCGCTGCAGGTATGCTTCCGCCCACGCCCCTGCTTCCGGGGGTGCTGGCTGGGGGGAGCAAGTGGATCAGGACATCACTGTGCGCGACGCAGGCGCCGCCGACGCCGCCGCGCTGAGCGCGCTGGTCACGCCGCTGGCCCGGCACCTGCTGGATGCCGATAGCGGCGCCAGCGCGCACGCCTTCCTCGCTTCGTTGACCCCGGCCAGCTTTGCCGAGCGCCTGGGCAACAAGGAATTCGCCCACTACGTGGTAGACGATGCCGGCGCACTCGCCGGCATGATCGCGATGCGTGGTGACAGCCATATCCATCATCTGTTTGTCAGCCGCAGCAGCCGGCGCCGTGGTATTGCGCGCTTGCTGTGGGAGCACGCCCTGCGCGTGCATGGGCGCCGCGAGTACACGGTCAACTCGTCCGAAGTCGCGGTGCCGGTGTATGAGCGTTTCGGCTTCATCAGCAAGGCCGCGCCGCAGACAGTGAAGGGCGTGCGCTTCGTGCTGATGGAACGGCCGCGGCTGGTGCAGCGTGTCGTGCACAAGCAGTACTTGAATGATGTGCTGCCGCTGCCGGGGAAAAGCTGAGGCTTTCAGTTTTTGCCCGCACATGCTCATTGGCAGCTGCGCGGAAATGGCGATCGGGAGGCAACGAACACGGTCACAGCGTCCGTCAGCGCAGCTGGCTGTCCTTGCTGCCGCGCCGGTTGTAGCCGGCAAATGCCTCGTCTTCGTCCTGCGCCTGCTGGCAGGCAACGCACAGCCTCACGCCCGGCACGGCCTTGCGCCGCGCCTCGGGAATGGGCGCATCACATTCTTCGCAGTGTTCCAGCCCCGGGCCGCTGGGCATGCGGCTGCGCGCACGCTTGATCGCGTCCTCGACGGTGGCATCAATCTGATCCTGAACGGCGGTATCGCCCGCCCAACCGGTGGCCATGACCTGTCTCCACGTACAGCAACAGGTTCAAGCTGCCGCCTGCGCGGCCACAATTCAAGGCCTGCGTGCGCACCGTTCAGCTATCTACGGCGCGCCACAGGCCGGCCCCTCACCACATCAGGTCGTCGGGCACCTGGAACTGCGCGTAATAGGCATCGTCCTCGGCATTGCCGGTGGTAGCCGGCGTGTCCGCGCTCTGGCCGTGGTCGAGCACGATCAGGCTGGCATCACGCTCACGCACCTTTTCGGCGGCAACACGCGGCAGCAGCGCAAAGCTGTCGCCATCACGTGCGATCACCAGTGCGCCATTGGCCAGCTGGGTGCGCAGCGCCTCGGTGACCAGAATCGTGCGGATCAGCGTGCCGTCGTTGAAACGGTATTCCAGCTCGCCGGCGCGCGGCAGCTTGCGGTCGCCGATGATCTGCCGGGCCTGCGCGCGCAGCTCATCGGCACGGCGCTGGGCATTGCGCTCGGCAGCCAGCAGGCGGTCCTTCTCGGCCTTTTCGGCACGCGCACGCTCAGCCTCGCGTTGGCTGTCGGTCGCCGTCGCCGGGCCTTTGCCATGGCGGGCCTTGACCTGCTCACGCGCCACCTGCGAGACCTGTGATTTCTTCACCAGACCAGCCTTGAGCAGCTGTTCCTGCAGCGGATTACCCTTTGCCATCGTCGTTGTTCATGGTTTTGTTGCCGAGGCTGCCATGATAGCGGCCTGTCCCGTTCTGCCCAAATCCCCAGCCCAAATTCCGATGCTTCCGCTGAAATACCTGAATGGCTATCCCGAACACCTGCAACAGCGCGCCCGCGAGCTGCTGGACGCGGGCAAGTTGGGCGAAGCCGTGCGCAAGCGCTATGCCGAGCCGCATGCGGTGCGCAACGACCGCCAGCTCTACGACTACGTACAGGCCATCAAGGAGCGCCACCTGCGCCAGTCGGTGCCGCTGGGCAAGGTGCTGTATGACGGCAAGCTGCAGGTGGTCAAGCACGCGCTGGGCACGCATACCGCCATTTCCCGCAACCATGGCGGCAAGCTCAAGCACAGCCGCGAGATCCGCATCGCCAGCGTGTTCCGCGAGGCCCCGGCCGGCTTCCTGCGGATGATCGTGGTGCACGAGCTGGCACACATCAAGGAGGCCGACCACAACAAGGCCTTCTACCAGTTGTGCCTGCATATGGAGCCGGATTACCACCAGCTGGAGTTCGATCTGCGCCTGTACCTGACCGCTTTGGAACATGAACCCGGCTGAGCCGCCCATCGCCCCGGCCCCGCCACGGCGCTACACTCCCCGCCCTTCGTAGAACCCAGTGACGCCATGACCACCCCGATCCGTCTCGACAAGCGCGTTGCCGCGCAGCTGCAGTGCTCGCGCTCGCAGGCCCAGCAGTACATCGAAGGCGGCTGGATCAGCGTCAACGGCGTGGTGGTGGAAACCCCGCAGACCATGGTGACCGAGGAAGTCATCACCTTGGGCAGTGAGGGCAGCACCGAAGCCGCCGAAGCGGCCACCTTCCTGATCAACAAGCCGGCCGGCTGCAGTGGCGACCAGCTGGTCGCCCTGCTGAGCGACGACAACCGCTTTGCCGACGACGCTTCCGGCATCCGTCCACTGAGCCGTCATTTCCAGCGTCTGGACTATCTGATGCCACTGGACGATGCCGCCAGCGGCCTGGTCGTGCTGACCCAGGACTGGCGCGTGCGCCGCCACCTGCTCGAATCCGGTTCCAGCCTGGAGCAGGAGTACGTGGTCGAAGTCAGCGGTGAGCCCAGCCCCTGGGCCATGCCCAAGCTCACCCACGGCCTGATCTATGAAGGTCGCGGCCTGCCGCAGGCCAAGATCAGTTGGCAGAGCGAGCAACGCCTGCGCTTCGCGATCAAGGATGTACGTCTGGGGCAGCTGCAGAACATGTGCAACCAGGTCGGCCTGAAGGCCGAGCAGATCCGCCGCCTGCGCATCGGTCGTATCGGCCTGAGCAAGATGCCTGAAGGCCAGTGGCGTTACCTGGCAGCCAATCAGAAGTTCTAGGCCAAGGCCCCTCCATCCCCACAGGAGCCGTGACTTTGTGGGAACCGCCGTTTTGTAGGAGCGGCGTAAGCCGCGAAGCTGGCCATCGCTCCGGTCACGAAACAAAACGCCATCACACAATCTGCAGTCGCGGGCGATCAGCGCCCAGACAATGCACCGGCTTCGCGGCTGACGCCGCTCCTACAACCCCAGCTGCGCTCACAGCAGGCGTATAGCCGCCGCTGCCGCCGCACCCACAATCACCACCAGCAGAAACGGCAGCCGCAACATCAACGCAACCGCCGCCGCCAGCAAGGCGCCGATGCGCGCGTCGAAAGCCAGCCCCTGCCCGGCCGAAACGGTATTCATCGCCGTCAACGAGGCCAGCAGGCCTATCGTCAGGCAGCCGGCCACACGGTTCATGCGCGGTGACTGCAGCCAGCGTACCGGCACAAGGTAACCGGCAAACTTGATCGCCCATGCGGCGATACAGCCCAGCACGATCCACGCCCACAGCGTCATGGCACCGACTCCGGCCCGGTCCTGGGTGCGACATCCGGCTCCAGCCCTTCATCGGCAGGGCCGTGCCCGAACCAGCCCCACACCGCCGCAACTGCAGCGGCCAATAGAATCGGCACCCCGGCAGGCACCCATGGCAGCGCCAGCACCGTCACCAGCGCGCAGACCACGGCAATGGCCACCGGCTCACGTGAGCGCAGACGCGGCCACAGCAGGCCGAGGAAAGCGGCTACCGCTGCGCCGTCCAATCCCCATTGGCGCGGGTCGCCCAACGCATCACCGAGCAGCGCGCCCAACAGGGTGAACAGGTTCCAGCACAGGTACACGCCCAAGCCCGCTACCCAGAAACCGCGCCGCTGCTCCTGCGGATCGCTCTGGCTGGCGGCGGTTGCCGCCGATTCGTCGATGGTGACCTGTGCCGCCACCGGCTTGAGCCAGCCACGCGGGCGCAGCATGCGGTTGATCTGCGCGCCGTAGACCGCGTTGCGGATACCCAGCAAGGTGGCTGCGCCAAACGCCGCCGCACCCGCACCACCGGCGCCAATCACGCCGATGAAGGCAAACTGCGAGCCGCCGGTGAACATCAACAGGCTCAACGCAGCGGTCTGCGCCACGCTGAAGCCCGATGCCACCGCCAGTGCACCAAACGAGATGCCGTACAGGCCGGTTGCAATCGCTATCGAAACGCCGATGCGTACCGCCGGCGTGATGCGCCCAGCGCTGGCCATCAGCCGCGTCCGCGCGCTTGTTCGGCCGCGGCCACAAACACCACGTCGGTGGACGAGTTCAAGGCGGTTTCAGCCGAGTCCTGGACCACGCCGACGATGAAGCCCACTGCCACCACCTGCATCGCGATGTCATTGGAAATACCGAACAATCCACAGGCCAGCGGAATCAGCAGCAAGGAGCCGCCCGGCACACCGGACGCGCCGCAGGCACCCACCGCCGCCAGCACGCTGAGCAGCAAGGCGGTCGGCAGATCGACCGGATAGCCCAGGGTATTCACCGCAGCCAGGGTCAGCACCGAAATCGTGATCGCCGCACCGGCCATGTTGATGGTGGCCCCCAGCGGAATGGCCACCGAATAGGTTTCCTCATGCAGGCCAAGCTTGCGGCACAGCTCCATGTTGACCGGGATGTTGGCGGCCGAGGAACGAGTGAAGAACGCGGTGATGCCGCTCTCGCGCAGGCAACGCAGCACCAGTGGATACGGATTGCGCCGCGTCACCACCGCCACGATCAGCGGATTGCCAATAAAGGCCATGAACAGCATCGCGCCAACCAGCACTGCCAGCAGATGCGCATATTGCTTCAGCGCGCCCAGCCCGGACTCGGCCAGCAGCGAGGCGACAATGCCGAACACACCCAGCGGCGCCAGCTTGATCACCAGCCGCACCACCCAGGTGATGGCATCGGACAGATCGCTGACCAGCGTGCGCGTGGTCTGGCTGGCGTGACGCAAGGCAAGGCCCAGGCCTACCGCCCAGGCGAGCAGGCCGATGTAGTTGGCATTGAGCAGCGCATGCACCGGGTTGTCGACGATCTGCATCAACAGGGTCTTGAGCACCTCGCCAATGCCGCCTGGCGCACTCATGCCAGCCTCGACAGCCTTCAGCGCCAGCTTGCTCGGGAACAGGAAGCTGGCTGCAACGCCAACCAATGCCGCGGCCAGGGTGCCGATCACGTACAGCAGCAGAATCATCCGGATATGGGTCTTCTGGCCGTGCTGGTGGTTGGCGATGGAAGCCGTCACCAGCACCAGCACCAGGACCGGCGCCACCGCCTTCAACGCGGAAATGAACACCGTGCCGAGCAGGCCAACGGCGGTTGCCCCGGCCGGCCAGGCCATCGCCAACACGATACCGGCGATCAGGCCGATGACAATCTGCAGCACCAGACTGGGCGCTCGGAAGGAGGAAGAACGTTCGGTCATTACGGGGCTCGCGGCAAACGCAAACCCCGATTCTCGCCCAGCCGGGGCACCCACCGCACCCCCGGAACGTCATGGCTGCAGGACAAAATGCCGCCAACACAGGAACACCGCTAGGATGCGCACATGAACAAGCCGCCCCGCCCCCACCGTCTGCTGCGCTTCCTGGCCTATCTGTTCGGCGCGCTGCTGTTGCTGGTTGGCAGCGGCCTGCTGCTGGGAGATCACCTGACGCCCAAGGCCGTTGGCCTGCCTTCGCAGGCCTTGCCGCTGCAGCCACAGCAGACCCTGATCGACCGCCAGCTGCAGCCACTGTTGGCGGAGAACCCGGGCAAAAGCGGCGCGGTCTACCTCTCCGACGGGCTCGAAGCGTATGCCGCGCGTTCCATCGTCACCCGCCAGGCAGGGCGCAGCCTGGACCTGCAGTACTACATGTGGCACGACGACCTGCTCGGCCACCTGCTGGCCCACGATGTCTACCAGGCCGCCGAGCGCGGGGTGCGCGTGCGTTTGCTACTGGACGACATGAATGCCGCCGGCCTGGACCCGCAGATGCTGGCACTGGACCAGCATCCCAACATCGAGATCCGCCTATACAACCCGTTCCGCAACCGCGATGGCCTGTGGCGGCTGGTGGAGATGGTGCAACGGGCTTTCAGCATCAACCACCGCATGCACAACAAGGCATGGATCGCCGATGGCCGTGTGGCCATTGTCGGTGGCCGCAATATCGGCGCCGAGTATTTCGACGCGCGCCCGGACGTGAACTTCCGCGACCTCGATCTATTGCTGGCCGGCCCGGTTGCCAGCGATGCGAGCAGCATCTTCGATGAGTTCTGGAACAGCGATGCGGTGGTGCCGATCGCCGCCCTGCATTACAGCACCGACCAGCAGATGGCCAACTTCGTCAGCCAGGCCGAGCTGGACGCACGCCAGAAGGAGGCCGCACCGTACCTGCAGCGCGTGCGCGCACGGCTCAGCGATGCCTATCTCAGCAAACAATTGGACCTGTATTGGACCAAGGGCGTGCGCATCCGTTCCGATCCGCCGCGCAAGCCGGTTGGTGGTGACAGCAGCCAATGGCTGGTCACCCGCCTGGTCGAGGTGCTGAGCAGCGCCGAGCACAAATCACTACTGATATCGCCCTACTTCGTCCCCGGCGCGACCGGCACCAAAGCCCTTATTGGGCAAGTGCACGATGGCGTACAGGTCGGCATCATCACCAACTCGCTGGCCGCCAACGACGTAGCCGCCGTGCATAGCGGCTACATGCATTACCGCCGCCCGCTGCTGGCCGGCGGCGTGCAGCTGTACGAACTGAAATCGCGCGGGCATACCAGCAAGGCATCGCCGTTCGGCAGCAGCGGCGCCAGCCTGCATACCAAGGCCTTCCTGGTTGACGACCGCCGCGGCTTTGTCGGCTCGTTCAACCTCGACCCGCGCTCGGCCTATCTCAATACCGAAATGGGCGCCCTGTTCGACGATCCGGTATTGGCCGCACGCCTGCACCAGGAGTATCTACGCCTGTCCAGCCCCGAGCTGAGTTACTGGGTATACCTCAACAAGGATCACGAATTACGCTGGCTGGACCGTGCGCAAACCCCGCCAATCAGCCTGCGCACCGAACCAGACACCAGCTTCATGCTGCGCGCCAGCACCCGCGTGATCAGCTGGTTGCCGCTGGAGTCGCAGTTGTAGGCCGTCGGCGTCGCCTGGTAGCCCACAACACGAAGTCAGCGCAGTCCGCTTCAGCGCGCTGCGCCGCCTATTCCTGCACGCCATCGGCCTGATTCATCCGCTTCCATAGCCACGTCGCCACATGTTCGGGCAGCTCGCTGGCAAGGGCAGCACAGGCATCGGCCTCGCTCATCAAGCCCTGTGCGTGCAGCATCGCTGCGCTGGCCGCAAGCTGGCCTACCTGCAGCGAGCGTGCCAGACCAGTGGCTGCGGCGGCGTCCACCTGTTTGAGTGCCTGCACTATCGTCGCCGACAGCTTCCAGTGCTCGGCGATACGCACCGCGGTAGGCCCGGTGCAGCGTTCCAATATCTCCAGCAGGCTACCGGGCTCGCGCGTGCGTAGCGGCGGCTTCACCAGTACATCGGCGGCAGCCTGCATCGCCATGGCCGAACTCAGGCCCAGCAACAGGCCAGCCAACTGCGCGGCAAATCCGTCCTCGCGCTCCACGCTGCGGGCGTGATCTGCCGCGGCCAAAGACACCCGCAAGGTGTATTCCCACAGCAGGCGTGCAAACTCGGCGTCGACACCGCTGGCCGATTCCATCACCGGCTGTACCAATGCGGCGGAAATGATCTGGCGGATGCCATCGTTGCCAATCAGAGTCACTGCCCGCTCGATGCTCTGCACGTCCTGCTGCTGCAGGCGGTACAACGAACTGTTGGCGATACGCAGCAGGGTTGCGGCCAGCACCGCATCGCTGCCGATGATGCGCGCGATGGAGCGCGAGGAAGCGGTGCTGTCATTGACGCTCTGGATCAGCTGCGGCAACAGATTGGGCCGCCGTGGCGTATAGCGCGAGGACAGATCGGCGCGACTGAGCGCGGCCACCACGTCATCGACCACCGCCCGCTGCACGCGCAAGGCATCTTCCGGCGCTTCCGCTGCGCCAAGCGCGCTCAGCAGAAAGCGCCGCTGCAGGTCGACGCTGCCGATCGTCGAATCGGGTGTACCCGCCGCTGGGGGCGCTGCCACGACCGGGGCCATATACACGCGCCGCCGCAGCTGCGGCGCGTCGTCACGGCCTCGCAGCCAGAGCCAGACCAGGCCTCCGACCACCACTGCTGCAAGCACTGCCGAAATAATCACCATGAGGAACAGAAAACACCCACGCGGAAAGCTGCCTGTTATATCGACCCAAATTCACCCTTCTTTAGCGATGGACCGGACCGCTACCCAGGCGAATGAAACAACACCTGCATTCTTCCCGCGCGTGGCCGCCAAGCCTGCTTTTAGGACAAATCTCAAAGCAACCGGAAATGCGCAACTCTATATTGCAAATTCCGACACGAAGATAATGACTGAAATTAATAAACACGCGAAAGAAGCATTACGTGAACGCAGCCGACCAAGCCGGCAGCACTCAAAGAAATTTGAATAAAATCCTTACAAATCAATGCAGCGCTCGCCACCACCTGAAGACGACACCAACGCCAGGCCCAAGCCAAACGCGCACCCTTCGCGAACCCGCATCAGAACGTTGTTTCACCCACTAAACCATAATCACACCACGCTGCAACAACCAAGGAAAAACTAAACCGAAATCAAGCAAACACCGCACACAAAATATCAAATCTGTGAATAGCAGCACACGCAAATGGCGGCTTTCCCGATTGCAGCCACTCCAATCGTTGCTATCGTCAATTACAGCTTCTGTATTTAGATTTAGTTTCAAATATAAAACCATTCTCTCAATACCCCGCACGGGCAGAACCACATGCGTTGTAAAACTGGCTGCGACACATCGCGGGGGCGCGGCGGGTACCGCTTTGCTACCACGATGGAAGGCAACGAGCACGGCGATTTCCTAGTCAATGGCGGCTACGCAATTGAGGGGCTCCGCCCGCCTGCCCATGCGCTGCAACGCCAGGGTTTCATCGAAGACAGGCGCGAATGCCCGCTCCTGAAGGCGGTCGCGAACATCCGCAGCGGCCACTGCCTGCAGCGCCGGCGATACCCGGCCGACATCGACGACACACGTCTTTGTCTTCAACCAAAGGGAAGACGGTAATGTCATCGCCCCAAGCAACACCGCTGAAAGAACAGACCCGCTACATGGTGCCGGCGCTGGAGAAAGGCCTGAACATGTTGCAGCTGTTTGGACAGAATGGCGAGCTGAGCTTCACCCAGGTATGCCAGCGCACGGGCCTGCCCAAAGCATCGGTGTACCGCACGGTGCAGACGCTGGAGCAGATGCGCTTTCTGACCCGCAATAGCATCAGTGGCAGTTATAGCCTTGGCATCAGCGTGCTGCGCCTTGGCTTTGACTATCTGTCATCGATGGACATCGTGCAGATCGGGCGGCCAGTGATACAGCGCCTGCGCGACACCACCAGCTATTCGGCACAATTGTGCGTGCTGGACGGTCGCGAGATCGTCTACGTCGCACGGGCCAGCGCGGTTGGCGAAGCAGCGGCCGCGGTTGGCGTGGGTACGCGCCTGCCTGCGCATTGCACCGCCATTGGCCGGGTATTGTTGATGACACTGCCACAGCAGGACCTCAGCCTGCTGTTCCCCGAGCCCAGCTTTTCCTTCACCACCGAGCAGGGCCCGAAGACGCCGCAGGAACTGATCGAACTGCTCGGCAGCGACTACCAACGTGGCCATGCCATCAGCGAGTCGTTCTACCAACCAGGCGTGTCCGCGGTGGCCTATCCGCTGCGGGACCGCGACGGCAACGTCGTGGCGTCGATCAGCGTCATGGTTCCGCGCTCGGTCCTGCCAGCAGACCTGAAGACCTCGCTGAGCACACAAGTACAGAAGGCCGCGCGTGAAATCGAAAAGTTCCTGCACATCACCTAGCTGCGTGCCGGGCGCGGCCAGAAATCGCGCCACCGCCACCCAGGCAATAGTCCGTCACTTGCATGCGTGGCGCTAGTTGGTTCAAGCGCGGGGCCATGCAGTGCTTGCACCGTTTCGCGGCTCTGCACGCATAGTCGTGCCAATTACCTGCATTCTCGCAACGCGGTAGCGGTATTGGCTTACTTTTCCTGCTTCTGCAGACGCACGCCCATCGGCCCCTGCAGCGAGCCATCCTCATTGAGCGTGAACTCCAGCGCCTCACCGTTGCTGTCGGGCACCTCGACCTTCAGCATGTCGCCCTCGAGGCGGTACTTTGTCTGCTGCGACTTGCCCAGCATCTCCACCGTCACCTTGCCATCGGACGCAAAGGTATAGCTCACCATGCCCATGCTGTCGCTCCAGGTACCGCTCAAGCCCTGACTGCACGCCGCCAGCAGGGCCGCCAGCGCGATGATCAGCAATTTCTTCATGCAACACTCCAGGTAAACCCCGCACGCCATCGCGGTGTCTGTGCAATTATTCTGGCACAGCACCCATCAGGCTAGGCTGGTGCGGTTGGCAACGGAGTCTGGGATGGGTCGCATACTGATATCGCTTTGCCTGTTGGGCCTGCTGCTGGGCTGCAGGACCACTGCCACCGTAGCCACCAGCGCCCAGGCGCATGGGCAGTTTGTGGCGCGGCAACTGGATTTTGAAGGCCGCCAATTCCGTTATCAGGTCTTTGTACCGGCCGCTGCGGCAACGCCGCCCGGTGCCCGCCCACTGGTGTTGTTCCTGCACGGCTCGGGCGAACGTGGCGATGACGGGCTCAAGCCCACCTTGGCCGGCATCGGCCCTTGGCTGACCCAGAACCCCGACACCTTCCCCGCGCTGGTGGTATTCCCGCAGGTACCAGAGAACGAGGAATGGCGCGGGCGCAACGCACGCATGGCGCTGGCGGTGCTGGACGCGGCCAGCGCCGAGTTCGGTGCAGACCCGCGCCGCATCTATCTCACCGGTATCTCGATGGGCGGCTACGGCAGCTGGGAACTTGCCCTGACCCGGCCCGATCAGTTCGCCGCGCTGGTCCCGATCTGCGGCGCCCTGCGCGCACCGCGAGCGGACCGCCCGGGCCTGATGGTGGACCAGGTCGCCAACGCCGACGATCCCTACCAGGCCACAGTTGCGCGCCTGCGCGATGTACCGACCTGGATCTTCCATGGCGCGCTGGACCAACTGGTCCCCACCACCGATGACCGCGCCATCGCCGCCGCCAGCCAGCAACTGGGCGCCAACTGGCGCTACACCGAGTACCCCGACGTGCCCCACAACGCCTGGGACCCGACCTATCGCAATCCCGCCATGTGGGAATGGATGTTCAGCCAACAGCGCCGCTGACTGGCCGTGACGCCTGCGCGGGCAGCCCGCGCGTAGGCGACAAGCCCGCAGCATTGCCGGCGTATGCCTGCTTCGGCGGTAAGAGCGATGCGCCAACTGCGATAGCGTGACGGCAATCACACACCAGCCGCCCCGCCTACACCGGCCCTGCACAGCCCGGATCGGACAGTTGCAGGCACACACTCAGCCATCTTGCATCCCTTCACAAACACGCACGGTTCGTGCCATAACAGCACCACGCCATGCCCGCCTCCTGCAGGTACAGCGATGCAACGCGCTACGCTGCAACGGAAACCGGAGACTGAGGCTTGGCAACTACCGCATCGGCAACGCTTGACCCGTTGCCGCGTACCCGTGGTCTCTATTCCCGGCTGCACCTGCTGATCCTCGCCACCCTGTTGCCCCTGCTGGTGATTGGCGCCTTTGCGGTCTGGAATGCAGCGCGCGACTACCGACTAAGCTCCGAGCAACGCCTGCAGGAAACCGCTGCCGCCCTGGCCCGGGGCGTGGATCAAGGCATCGAGGACAACATCAATCAGCTGCGCCTGCTGTCATTGCTGGCGCCGCAACTGCGGGAAACAGCGCCGGAACTGCAGGCGTGGGCACGCCAGAACCCGGACATCCGGCTGATCCAGGATGACAGCGCCGATGCCCGCACCTTGCCGTCAGACTTGCTGTACGACGCCCGCCGCGAGGGCAAGGTGCAGGTCTCGGACCTGTTCACCAATATCGACAGCAGGGCGCCTGAAGTAGCCATCGCATTGCCCTTCGACGCTGCCGGCAGCACCCGCGTACTGACCCTGGTGCAGCCCTCCAACCGCTTGATCGCCAGCATCACCGGTGCCGGCAGCGATCAACACCTGCTGGCCGCCGTGGTCGACAGCAATGGCGTCATCGCCGCGCGCTCGCTGTCACCGGAGCGCTATATCGGCAAACCGGTACCCGACTGGCGGACCCTGCAACGCAGCGGCGGCGAGCAGGGCTTGATTGATGCCAACAGCACGGAAGGCACGCCGGTGATCTTCGCCTACCACCGGCTGCGGGCCGCACCGGGCTGGGCGCTGGTGGTGGGTGAACCGCAACAAAGCTTCCAGGCGCGCTGGCAACAGCCGCTGCTGGGGATCATTTTCGGTGGCATCGTCGCTGCGGTGATCGCCCTGCTCTGCGCCCATGCCATCGCCCGCAGTATCCTGCTACCCATCCGCTCCCTGGCCCAGCGCAGCCACAGCATCGTGGCCAATATGCAGGCCCCGCCCGATCCGCAGCCGTCCAGCATCCGCGAAGTGCGCAGCCTGCAGAGCAGCCTCAGCGGCACCGTGGATGTATTGAAGAAGAGCGCCGATGAAGCGCGCGAGCTTGCCCGCGACCTCAAGGCCAGCGAGCAGCGCTACCGCGCCGTTGCCGAAGCCGGTGCACTGGTGCTTTGGCAATCCGACCGCAATGGCACGGTGCTGTCGGCCACTGGCTGGCGTGAACTGACCGGCCAGCCCGATGATCAAGCGCTGGGCAAGGGCTGGCTGCGGCGGGTCAACGAGGACGATCTTGCACAGATCGAGATCGCCCTGGAACAAAGCTTCACCGCCGCGACCTCGACGCCGTTGGATGTGGAATTCCGCGTGCTCGATCTGCACGGAAAATGGCGCTGGCTGCGCGCCCGCGGTGCGCGCATCGGCCACAGCCAGAGCAGTTGGGCCGGGGTACTGGAAGATGTGGACGCGCGCCGCCAGGCCCAGGCCCGCATCGCCTATCTGGCACAGCACGATCCGCTGACCGGGTTACCCAATCGCGCGGTGTTGTTTGAAAAACTCGAGCACGCCCTCACCGCTGCCCGCCGCGGCCACCGCAGCGCCTTGCTGCTGTTGGACCTGGACCGCTTCAAGGAGGTCAATGACAGCCTCGGCCATCCCAGCGGCGACCGCCTGTTGCAGGAAGTTGCGCAGCGCATCCTTGGCTGTGTCCGTGGCAATGATCTGGTCGGCCGGCTGGGCGGCGATGAATTCGCAGTACTGATGGCACCGGAGAGCCGCGCCCCCGAAGCCGCCTCCTCGCTGGCCGCACGGCTGGTGGAGGAACTGGGCCGCAGCATCGAGCTGGACGGACATCAGTTCGCGGTCAGCACCAGTATCGGCATCGTATTGATCGACAACCAGTCCACGGCCGCCGACACCTTGATGCGCAACGCCGACCTGGCCCTGTACCGGGCCAAGGATGAAGGCCGCGGCTGCTATCGCTTCTTCGAGGCGGAGATGGACACGCGCATGCAGCGCCGCCGGCAGCTGGAAACCGAACTGCGCACGGCACTGCACCAGCAGCAGCAGTTTGAACTGCACTACCAACCCCTGGTGGATCTGCGCGAGCGCAGCGTCGTTGGCTTCGAAGCCCTGCTGCGCTGGAACCACCCGCAGCGCGGCCTGCTTGAGCCCATCCACTTCCTGGGCCTGGCCGAAGACATCGGCATGATGGTGGCCCTGGGCGACTGGGTGCTGCGCCAAGCCGCGCACGACGCCTGCCAATGGCCGGAGCAGATGAAGGTGGCAGTGAACCTGTCGGTATCGCAGCTGGCCCAGTCCAACCTGGCCGAGGCCGTCGAGCAGGCCCTGGCCGCAACCGGTCTGGCACCTTCCCGGCTGGAGCTGGAAATCACCGAGAACGCCTTGATCGCCAACATCCAGGCTGCATCGGCGCATCTGCTGCGGCTGAAGATGGCCGGCGTGTCGATCGTGATGGACGACTTCGGCACTGGCTACTCGTCGCTGGGCTACCTGCGTGCGTTCCCGTTCGACAAGGTCAAGATCGACAAGTCCTTCATCCGCGACCTTGGCGAGCAGAGCCAGGGCAGCGCCATCATCGGTGCGGTCTCGCACCTGTGCGCCAAGCTCGGCATCACTTCCACCATTGAAGGCGTGGAAACCCAGGCGCAGCTGGCGCAACTCAAGGAAGAGCACTGCGCCGAAGGCCAGGGCTATGTATTCGGGCGGCCGATGCCGCTGGCGCAGGTGGATGACTTCATCCGCGACTGGCACCTGCACTGGAACAGCGACAGCTGAGCCAGCACTACGCCGTCTGCTGCCGGCACAGCGGGCGCTGTGCCGGCAACTGCGGGCTTAGTTGACGCCGCGAATCGCCAGCGTCAATGCGAGCACGCTCAGGATCACCGCAATGGTGCCATCCAGTATCCGCCAGGTGGACGGCTTGGTGAACAACGGCGCCAGCATCCGCGCGCCCAGCCCCTGCACGGTCAGCCAGACGCCGCTGGCGGTGACCACACCGGCAGCGAAGGCCATGCGTGAATCACCGAAGTTGTCGGCAATGGAGCCGATCACCATCATGTCCAGCCAGAAATGCGGGTTGATGATGGAGAAACCGGCCGCCGCCATCAGCGCGGTACGCAGTGACTGCTCGCCGTTGTCGTCCAGCTTCATGCCGCCACCGCCCACCACCGCACGCCGCGCCGACTGCGCCGCATACCAGGTAAGGAAGGCCACGCCACCCCAGAGCAGCACGGTGGTCAGCCACGGCAGCTGATCGGTCAGCTGGCGCAGGCCGGCCACGCTGGCCAGGATGAACACCGCGTCGATGGCAAAGCACGTGGCAATGATCGGAATCACGTGCTGGCGCATGATGCCCTGGCGCAGGATGAACGCACTCTGCGCGCCGACGATGGCGAACAGACCAATACCGATACCGGCACCACTGAGCCAGGCACTGCCTGCGGCTTGGGCGGAAATGACCGAAAACATGGGAGACAACCTTGTTACCTGGAGGATGGACGCAGCGGGAGAACCCACCGGCACGTCCGGACGCGGCAATTGTCGCAATGCAGCATCAAAAAGTAGAGCTAAACTTAGTTAACCGTCTTTAGCAGAACTTAATATGCGCATCGACCACGCCCAACTGCGGGCTCTGGCTGCAGTGATCCGTGAGGGCAGCTTCGAGCGGGCCGCCTTGTCGTTGAATGTCACCGCCTCGGCGGTATCGCAGCGGATCAAGGCGCTGGAGGACAGAGTCGGCAAACTGCTGATCAAGCGCACCATTCCCACCGAGGCGACACCGGAGGGCCAGGTACTGGTACAGCTGGCCGAGCAGACCGCCCTGCTCGAGCGTGATGCCTTCGAGCGGATCGGCCTCAGCGATGCCGAACTGCCGCGTGCCAGCATCCCGGTGGCGGTCAACCACGACAGCATGGAAACCTGGTTCCCGGAGGCGGTGCAGAGCTTCTCGCAAAGCACCTCCACCACCCTGGACCTGCATACCGAAGACCAGGACCACACCGTCGCCCTGCTGCGCCAGGGCGCGGTGATGGGCGCGGTCACCACCTTGTCCGAGCCGGTGCAGGGCTGCCAGATCCACGCCCTGGGCAGCATCCGCTATGCCGCCACCTGCACCCCCGAGTTCCATGCCCGCCACTTTGCCAAGGGTGTTACCGCACAGGCCCTGGCGCAGGCGCCGGTGCTGGTGTTCAACCGCAAGGACGATATGCAGGCGCGCTATGCGCGGCGTCTGGCCGGGGTCGAGCAGCCACACAACGCGCCCACCTGGTGGATTCCTTCCACCCGCGCCTTTGTGCACGCCAATCTTGGCGGGCTGGGCTGGACCATGAACCCGTTGCCGCTGGTGCGCCGGCACCTGGACAGCGGCCGCCTGGTCTACGTCAAGGCGCGCGCCTGGGAAGACGTGCCGCTGTACTGGCAACACTGGAAGGGCGAGGTCAAGACCATGGCCCTGCTGACCCGTGCCATCCTGCAGGCCTCGACGTCGCTGGTGCGCAAGCGCAAATGAGCACCCGGCCCTGCGACGTGCTGCGCTGCAAGTTTCCCTAAAGGACACTGTCTGTACCTGCCTGAGCGGCGGAAGCTGGGCTGATTGCAACGCCCACCCGTCAGGAGCTGCCAGATGTCGATCACCCGGTCTGTCCCCGTCGTTTCCAGCTGGCTGCTCGGTGCGTTCGCCGCGCCGCTGGCCACTGCCATGCTGATGTTGATGCCGGCCAGCGCCCAGGCGCTGGACTGCGGCAGCAACAATGGCTACACCTGCAGCGGAACGGCCAACCAATACGCTGGCGGCTTCAGCCCGGGCGTCGGCCAGGGCGGCTTTGGCGGCGGCAGCTGCACCGCAAGCAAGACCCCGGTGGTGTTCATCCCCGGCAATGGCGACAGTGCGATCAGCTTCGACATGCCCGCCGGCGCGGTGAGCGGCTACACCACCCCGCCGCGCTCGATCTATGCCGAGCTCAAGGCAGCCGGCTACAACGATTGCGAACTGTTCGGCATCACCTACCTCAGCGCCAGCGAGCGCGCCGCACCGCAGTACAACTACCACTCCCCGGCTACCTATCAGGTGCTCAAGACCTTCATCGACAAGGTCAAGGCCTATACCGGCAAGAGCCAGGTCGACATCGTCAGCCATTCGCTGGGTTCGACCATGGCGCTGGCGATGATCAAGTACTCCGGCAACCAGGCCAGCGTGCGGCGCTTCATCAATATCGCCGGCGGCCTGCGCGGCCTGCAGACCTGCCGCAGCACCGGCTATCAATCCACTCTGGCCCCCACCTGCAATGCCGAGGCCTACGTCTATCCGTACACCTATTACACGTTCGGCCTGTACCCGAGCACCGGCATCACCTATTACGGCTACAACCGCTGGACCGGCAGTGGCAATGGCAGCCTGCGAACCTTCCCGGCCAGCTATGCCGGCATCCGCTTCTACACCATCACCGCCGGCTCGCGTGACCAGGTGCATTGCTTCACCACCAGCTACAGCGCTGGCTGCGCCGATGGTGCGCTGTTCAACAGCAGCGCCAATGTCTACGCCCAGGTCGATGTCGGTGCCGGCAGCAGTGCCTACAGCTTTGACTGGGATTGGAGCGATGGCAGCCCCTACAACTTCGGTGGTGGTGATACCAGCAGCGGCGTCGGTCATTTTCGTTCCAAGAACAACGCCGGTCTGATCGTACGCAACATGCTCGGCAGTGACTGCAGCAGCGACTGCGCGGCGGGCTACAGCGGCGTTTACGGGCCCGCGGTGAACCGCTGAGCGCCCTGCTCAGTCGAAGTAGATCGACACACCTAACCCGTCTTGCCAGTCGGTGGTGTCCGCGTCCAATCCACGCAGCACCGAGGCATCCAGCTGCAGACGCGGGCGCAGCATCCAGCTGACACCGGCACCGGCCGCACGCATGTACTGCGCGCCGGTGCCGTAACCGGCTTCGACATACGCCGAGACATCGTCGGCCAACGTGAAGCTGTAGCTGGGTGAGAACAACCAGCCCTTGCCGCCGTCACCCCATTGGCGATCGGCATACAGGGCAAAACTCGTATCGCCCGGCAATGCCCAGGCGACACTGATACCCAGATCGTAATCGTGCCCGCCGTCGCCCAATGGCGCCCGGCCCCAGGGCAGCGTGGCGCCGGCCTTGAGGGCAAAGGTGAGCTGATCACTGGCCAGCGCTGGCGCCCATTTCAGCGCCACACTGCCATCGCCACCGCCCTTCTCGTCCACATGCAGGCCCGCGCCACGTACACGCAACCCGGCCCAGCTGTCGGCGCCTAGCTGCAACTCCAGCGTATCGGCCACGCCGTAACGCAACAGCGTGTCTGCAATCCACTGGGTGACGGTCACGCCGCCGCTGCGGTCACGGCTGGCATCGGGCAGTCCCTGTTCCCACGCCCACACCTGCTTGCCAATCGTACTGGTGGAAAAGCCAATGCCGGGGCGGTCGAATTCGGGCGCGTCATCGGCATGGGCGCAAGGGGCGGCCAGCGCAAGTGCGACAAACAGAGGGATCGGGAGGTTCATGGCTGCCATGGTCCACAGCGGCTGTGCTTGACCGTGTGAACGTGGTGCGCAGCGCGGCGTAGCCGCCGGCCTGGCGGCGTTCGCTCGACGCGTCGGTGCTGGCAGCGCTACGGGCTTCCCGGCACGCTTTGCTTACCCGGGCTACGGTGCTGATCAATCGATGCCGGCGGAGCTGTCGGCTTCCCGGGTGCGCTTGCGCTTACCCGGGCTACGGTGTCGGCGACCTCAGTTATGGGTCAGTGCGTAGTCCAGCGCGCCGACCACGGCAGCTACCTGCGCATCGTTGCACTGCTGCGGGGTTGCCTTGGGACTGTCCGGATACACCTCGGTGGTGGTGGTGTAACGCGCACCACTGACGCTGGCGCACAAGCCCAATGCCTTCAACGGGTACTCGATGACGCCTTCGGCGACCACGGTTGAACCGATGATCTCGCCACGCTCATCAGCCGGAGCCAGGTGGGTCACCTTGGCGACTTCCGCATTGACGGCCTGCTGGAACTGCGGCTGGCGGTTCTCGGTGTCATCCACCAGATAGAACCCGTCCGGAATCTCGCCCGGCTCGAACGGCTTGCCGTCGCGCGCAGCCAGTGCCGGACGGAACTCGGTTTCGTCGGTATCGGTGGTTTCGTGCAGATCGATATGCATCAGCACTCGCCCCTGCAGTGGCGCGACCAGCGCCATCAACGCCGCCGACTCCTGTGCCGGGCTGTTCGCCACGAAGGAGCGGTTCGGGTCCAGCGCCTCTGCATTCCAACGCTGGATGCGCTCGTAGCCCCACGGGCTCACGCACGGTGCCACCAGCAGATTGCAGCGGCCGGCATAGGATTGCGCCTGCTGATCAACAAACTGCAGTGCACCCTGCACGCCACTGGTTTCGTAACCGTGCACACCACCGGTAACCAACATCACCGGCAAGGTTTCGTCCCAGTTGCGGCTGCGGATGGCGAACAGCGGGTAGCGGCCCGAGGGGTAGTCCAGCTCGCCGTACTGGCTCACGTCGAAACGCTCGCGCAAGGCGTCGATCTTGCTCACCACTTCCCCGGCATAGCTGCGCTGCACCTGCTGCAGGGCCAGCCATTGCGCACGCTCGAGCGCGCCCCAGGCCTGACCGGGAGTACCTACGGGATAGAAAGCGGCAACAGTGCTCATGCGCGGTTCTCTTCAATACGAATGATGGCGCGCACTCTACACCCAAGCCGCGTCGCCTTCAGGCAGCCGCGCCGCAAAGCATGAACACCGGTTCAATCGGCGCGCCCGCACTTCACCTGCAATTCCAGTTGTCCGGTGCAGGCTGGAGCCACATTGACGCCACTGTGCGCCGCCAGCAACAGGAGTCCGCCATGGGCAAGCTTCGCCTCTCTCTCGCCTCGGCCATCGCCGTCACCGCCATCACGCTGTCCGCCGGTGCGCAGGCACAGACCTACGGGCCCAACGATGAAGGCCGCCGCTTCAATGACGGCAGCCGCGTGGTCTGCCACAAGGTTGAGGTCGCCAACAACGCGCGCGACCAGAACCGCATTGCCGGCACGGCCACCGGCGCGGTGGTCGGCGGCCTGCTGGGCAACCAGGTCGGCAAGGGCAATGGCCGCAAACTTGCCACGGTGGGTGGCGCGGTGGCCGGCGGCCTTGTCGGCCGCAATGTGCAGGGCCGCAACCAGGAGCGCAATGGGCAGCGCGCAGTTGAAACCCGCTGCGAGCGCGTCTACCGCTGACGCGCGGTGGATGCAAACAACAAAGGCCCCGTCAGGGGCCTTTGTTGTTTTCGGGCCTGGCAATCAGGCCTTGTTTTCGAGCAGACGGCTGATGTCCTCATCCTTCTGCAGCCACAAGCCGTTCATCCACTGCTGGAACTGCGCACGGAAGTTGCGGTCTTCCTGGTAGTTGCGGCCGATGAACTCGGCGGGGATCGGCAGCTTGCGTACCAGCACCTTTACTTCCGGCAGCCGGTTGGCCATCAGGTCCATCATCGAGGGAATGCCTTTGGGATAGACGATGGTCACGTCCAGCAGGGCATTCAGGCCCTTACCCATGGCATCGAGCACGAACGCCACGCCACCGGACTTGGGCTTGAGCAGATGTTTGAACGGCGAGGCCTGGCCGGCATGCTTTTCGCGGGTGAAGCGGGTGCCTTCGACGAAGTTCATCACCGCCACCGGGATGCTGGCGAATTTCTCGCAGGCCTTGCGGGTCACTTCCATGTCACGGCGCCCCAACTCGGGGTTCTTGGCGATCTGCTTGCGGGTGTAGCGGCCCATGAACGGGAAATCCAGCGCCCACCAGGCCAGGCCCAGCACCGGCACCCAGAACAGCGAGCGCTTCAGGAAAAAGCGCAGCAGCGGGATACGCCGGTTGAACACTTTCTGCAGCACCAGGATATCGACCCAGCTCTGGTGGTTGGCCAGCACCAGGTAGTGCCCATCGCGCTCCAGCCCTTCGGTACCGCTGACCGTGAAACGGGTGGCGGTGAAGGCATGGATCATTGCGCTGTTGACCGCGATCCAGCTCTCGGCCAGCCCGGTCAGCAGCGGATTGCAGGCCCTGCGTACCACCTGGAATGGCAGCGCCGCCTTGAACAACGCCACCACGAACAACGGCAGGCAATGCGCCAGCGTGTTGATCACGATCAACGGGAGAATCAGAGCTACACGCAACCACACCATGGAAATAACCGCGGGGAACAGCCCCAGAACCCAAAGAAGCACAGGGTAGCAAAAGCCGCGCTTCAGGTTTTATCCCAAGCCCACTTCAAGGCCCTCAATTGCCGCCAAGCCACTGGATTGCCTACGGTTTACCCAGAGCATCAGGGCAGCAACCGGTACGGACATTCAGTCGGTAGCCCGCGCCGGTGGCAAGCTTACTGCAGGCTGGTCTGCACCACCTCAACCCGGATGCCGGCATCGGCCATGGCCTGGTTGGCAGCCGCCAGCTTCAGCCGCATGTCCTTGCGGAAGCACTGGTCGATGGCGTGCTCTATCTCCGGCTCGCGTGCCATCAGCGTGCGCAGCGCATGCCGCTCCAGCGCCAGGTAGCGCGTCGGCTTGGCGGTGACGACCGTTGCCGTGGCCGGCATGTCAGTCAGCACGCTGATCTCGCCGGACAGGGCGCCGGCACCACACCAGCCCACCACCACGTCGTTCACCACCACCGCCACCTCGCCGCTGGCGATGAACAGCATGTGGCTGGCCTGTTCACCGTGCCGTATCAACACCTCCCCTGCGTCAGCCTCGCACCACTGGCCCAGGTCCAGCACCCGCCGCGCCTGCGCCGGCTCGACCAAGGGCAGCACCGCCTCGCGGAAGCGGCGTTCCTCAACGGAAAAATGGCTGATGCGGTTGCGGTAGGCCTGCAATGACAACTGGCCCACATTGACCGCCACGAAGATGACCTCCCAGGTTGCACTGACGTAGTCGGAGATCATCACCGAGTAGGTGATGCTGAGCAGCCCGGACCCTACCGCCAAGCTGCGCAGCCACATCATGCGCGTCATCAGCATCGACAGGATCAACAACAGATAGCTGGCGTGGCCAACCATGCCGTCAAGCGAAAGGGCGGATTGGAAAAAGCTGTTCAGGTCCATGCGCGGAGCATGGGACAAGCCCTGCCCGCCCGCAATCAGCGAGTTCAAGCAGGCCGTACCGGAACCCACAGGCCGCGTGCCCCTGCCAGTGCCCGGCGGTAAATACCCACTATGGCCGTGACCAAGCATGGTCACTGCGGGGTGCCCTGCGGCCCCGCCAATCCGCCCCACCCCGCCTTAGCAGGCTGCAAACATCCGCAATCCAGGGGTGTGGGCCGCCGCCTGACAGACGCTGTAATCTGGACACCGCATAATCCCTGCCCTCGCTTTCGCCACACGCCTTCATGCCTTTCAAGCTGCCACCGCTGGGTGAGGTACTGGATCTGCTGCCCGACGCGGTATGCATGGTTGCGCCCGACGGCGAGCTGCTGTTGGTCAACGCCGCATTCGAAACCATCTTCGGCTACAGCCCCGCCGAAGCAATCGGCAGGCAGATCATGGAGCTGGTGCACCCGGATGATCGCGCCGCCACCGAGCAGTCGGCGCAGGATGCGATGGAAGGCCGGCCGCGTTCAAATTTCCGCAATCGCTATATCCGCAAGGATGGCAGTGTCGTCGACATCCAATGGTCGGCCAAATGGCTGCCCGAGTATGGCATTCGCATCGGGGTTGGCCACGAGGTAACCGCCTTGCGTGGCATCGAGCGCCAGTTGGAGCACCTGGCCAGCCACGACGCGCTCACCGGCCTGCCCAACCGCTACCACCTGCGACGCGAACTGGAAGCCGCGCTGGCGCGCGCGACATGCAGCGCCGAAGGCCTGGCGCTGCTTTATATCGACCTGGACGGTTTCAAGGCCGCCAACGATCGCTATGGGCATGAAGCAGGCGACCGCCTGCTGCGCGATGCAGCCCGGCAACTGCGCGACGGCCTGCGCCAGAACGATCTGATCGCCCGCGTCGGCGGCGACGAATTCGTCGCCGTATTGCCTGCCTGTGCCAGCCGCGACGACGCCTTGACCATTGCTGCCGCCCTGCGTGCACGGCTGGCGCTGCTGGAAAGCCTGGGCAGCGACACGCCGCAGATCGACGCCAGCGTCGGGGTAGCGTGCTTCCCGGCCGACGGCGACGATGTGGACGCGTTGCTGCGCCACGCCGATGCCGCCATGTACGCCGCCAAAGCAAAGAAGCGTCTGGGCGATAGGCCTTCCGATCCGTTCCTGGAGCCCGTGTCTTGATGTAGTTGGCTGCTGCTCGGCAGCCAGTGCCAGCCTCAGTGCTTCACCTCGGCCTGGAAGGTCGAGACCCGATTTCCCATTGCGATGATCTCATCGGCATTCAGCCCGGCAATCCTGTCCTTGATCCTGGCGATGCTAGGGTGCTGCAGCTCAGGATTGCCTGCGACCTCATACGCCGAGTTCACTCCGGCCAGATTGATCTGAAGCATGGCCACCAGCAGTTGCTGCTGCTTCTCTCGGCTGACCGATTCCGTCATCCGTTTCCAACTGGATTTCGCGGATGCATCCGACGAGGCGTCCAAACGAATGGACTCCCCGGCCTGGACGCCAGCCACGGCCAGAAATCCAATCAGAAATACCGCTAAAGAACATGTTTTCACGGGATGCACCTCAAGGTCTGGCGACCGAGCCTAGCCACATTAAACCACTACTTCCACGGCATTTCGCCCTTGGCTACCTTCGCGCTGAGTTGCAAGGATGCCTCCCCTTCAAGTCCCGGATAACGCTGCTGCATGGCGGAGATCAAGGCCTTGGAATCCTTGGCCTTTGCGCTTTCTTCATCAAAAGCCCGGATGTAGCCGGCGGTGAAATTCACCGCATCCAGATCCTGCGCCGCGCCATCGGCGTAGTGGCCGGGGATCACCCGCGCCGGGGCAAGATCCTTGATCTGCTGCAGGGCCGCCAGCCATGCCTGATGCGATTGCGGTGTCTGCGTGTCGGCCATGAATACATGCGAGCCGGCATCCACCAGCACCCCGCCCATCACCGTCCTGATCGAGGGTACCCACAACGCGGTACGTTCGGGGCTGGCACCGGCCAGGCCAATAACCTTCAGCGCCTGCCCTTCCAACTGCAGTGTGTCGCCCTGCAGCGGCGACGGCACCAGCAGCTGCTTGGGCGCGTTGGCGCCCAGCTGCGGCCCCCAGATTTTGAGCTTGTCATCCTTGCTGGCCTGGATATGCGCGATGGTCTGCGGCGTGGCCAGGATCTGCGCATCGGGGAACGCCGCGTGCAGCGTCTCCAGCCCGAAATAGAAATCGGGATCGCCGTGACTGATGTAGATCGTGGTCAGCTTCTTGCCGGAGGCCTTGATCATCTCCACCAGCTTGGCCGCATCGGCAGTGGAAAACTGCGCATCCACCAGCACCGCATCACGCGCACCGGTCAGCAGCTCGGAGGACACCGCGAAGATGCCGCTTTGGCCAGGGTTGAATACAGCCACCTGCAAGGGCTGCTGTGTACCGTCGCGTGTAGCCGGCGTGGCCGCTGCTGGCGCTGCCGTTACCGCGCCTGCCGCAGGTTGCGTCGCCGCGTCCTGCTTCGCGCACGCGGACAATGCAGCCAACACTGCAGCAGCGCCCAGCACGTGGCGTATCGACATCTTGCGTGTATCCATCATCACTCTCCGTTCGCCCTTGCTGGGGCACGACACCATGCGAGATTGCCGGTGGGCGGAGTCGCAGTACCACCGCTGCCAGCAACGATGCCAATGCTGACCATGGCGTCGTTATCGGCATGTAAAACACGCCATTTCTTACTCAGCCGTACCCGGCACACGGTGCCGGCAGCCAGCACTGCATGCAAGACACAGTTCAAACCCGGGCAAAGTACCAGCACCCGCAAGCGCACGCTAAGCTGCCCGGACCTGCCCCTGGCCCGGATGCGAATACCCATGAGCCGCAAGTTCAAGCAAGGCATTTCCCATATCCGATGGTCGTTGCTGGTAATACTGGCGACCGGTTTCATCGGCCCCGTTCTCGCCTCCGATCCGCGCCAGGAAATCGACGATGCCTTGACGCACGGCCTGCGCCCTGCGGTGTTGCCTCTGCAAGCCCCGCTCCCTCACTGGTCACTTGCAGAACGCATGGCACAGCACAGCGTTCCGGGTACGTCGGTGGCTGTGATCCGTGATGGCAAGCTCGTCTATGCGCGTGGCTTCGGCACACGCCAGGCGGGCAGCAACGACCCGGTGGATGCGGACACCTTGTTCTCGGTGGGCTCGGTAAGCAAGGTCGTCACCGCCGCGGTCACCTTGCGCGAGGTCGCCGACGGCAAGCTTAACCTGGACCGCAGCGTCAACGGCTATCTGCACTCCTGGAAGATCCCCGCCGGCGCCGGCGTCGATCCGGACACAATCAGCCTGCGGATGTTGATGTCGCATACCGCAGGCTTGGGCGTGTGGGGCTTTGAGGACTACCAACCCGGCGAAACACTGCCTACCCTGCTGCAGACATTGAACGGCGAATCGCCGGCAAAGAACGCAGCGGTACGCATCCAGTTTCCTCCGGGCAGCCGCATGCTGTATTCCGGTGGCGGCGTCACCATCGAGCAACTGCTGCTGCAGGACACCAGCGGCAAATCGTTCGCGCAACTGGCGGACGAACGCGTGTTTTCCCCGGTCGGCATGTCACGCAGCACCTTCATCAACCCGCTTCCCGCCGACACCCGCAATGTTGCCCATGCACACGACAAAAAGGGCCAAGCCACAGCCCTGCCCAGGGGCTGGGAAAGTTTTCCGGAGCAGGCTGCCTCCGGCCTTTGGACCAGTGCCAACGACCTGGGGCATTTCGTCGCGGCATTGCTCAGCGCCTATCGTGGCCAAGGCCCGTTTCTTCCCCAGTCCTTGGCCATTGCGATGATGACCGAGGTGGCACCCAGCCAACACGGGCTTGGCCCACGTCTGGAGGGCGAAGGCAGGTCCCGCGTGTTCCACCATGGCGGCAGCAATGACAGTTATCGCGCCTGGATCGAGGGCTACCCCGCCAGCGGCGACGGCTTCGTAATCCTCACCAATGGTGCCAATGGCGCCAGGCTGGCGGCGGAGCTGCGCAATGCATTGACCGACCTCAGCGGCGACAACCAGGTCCTGCGCACCATAGAGCTGCCGACCACAACCTTGGCCGATTTCGAAGGTGACTATCTACTGACCCCCGACCTGCCGGGCAGCGTCACCGGCAGCATGACCGGCTACTTCGACCACGATCGGTTCCGGGTGGCAGTGGCTGACGACACGCTCGTCGTGTCGCAGGCTGACGACAATCCACGCCGCTTGCAGCCGCTGACACCTACCCGCTTCGTCAACCCTGCTGGTGATGCCTCGCAACCGCGGTTCGAGTTCCTGCGCGGCGCAGACGGAAAGGTGCAGGGCCTGCGTGTGCAACGGGACGGCGGCCAACTGCACTTCCACAAGCTGCAAGGCAGTCCAAGCCAGCCCTGAGAAGCGCAGCACGTGCCATCATTCCGGCACCCTGTTGGAACTGCCGGTAATGAGCACCGAACACGAAGATCTGGAGCGCATCCACAACCATGCCTACGCAGCGGTGGACGATGGCCAACTCAACGATGCCACCTGCGCTTTCGACATATTGCTGCAGCACCATCCGGACAACCCGTTCTATCACTACATGCGCGGGCTGGCCTTGAAGTACCAGATGGACTGGGCCGGATCGCTGCGGGACAACCTGCGCGCCATCGAACTGTCCGACGAATTCGACCAGGCCCAGCATTGGAACGCGGCCATTGCCGCCACCGGTCTGGGCCAGTGGGCGACCGTGCGCGAGCTATGGGCCGCCTGCGACATTCCCCTTCCAGAAGGTGACGGCCCCATCGATGGTGACTTCGGCGTGGCGGTTGTGCGCCTGAACCCATGGAGCACCGGCGAGACGGTTTTCATGCGCCGCATCGATCCGGTGCGCGCACGCATCCTCAATGTGCCACTGCCGGAAAGCGGCCACCGTTTCGGTGACATCGTGCTGCACGACGGCGCTGCCACCGGCTCACGCTTTGATGGCGAGCGCGAGGTGCATGTGTTCAACGAACTGGAGCGGCTGCTGCCGTCCGAGTTCCAGACCTTCGTGGTGTTCGTGCGAGCGCCCAGCCGCGAGGATATCGACGCACTACTGCGCGCGAGTGCGCCTGGCATCGGCTATGCCGAGGACTGGACCCAGAGCATCCGCCACTATTGCCTGCGCTGCAGCTACGGCGCGCCACACAATCATGCGCAGGTGCAGGATGAGAACCCGCAGTGGCAGACCGAGCGCAACCTCGGCATTGCCGCACAGAGCCACCTGTCGGTCGAGAAACTGTTGAAAGACTGGGTAGCCGGCCACCCGGACCGCCACCTGGATACGATTGAAACCCGCGAATGTGCACCTCTGGTACGCGAAGACGGCCATGCCTGGTGGCTGTCGCCAGAGGCCGAAGACGAGGCTGAGGACGCGCAGGGCGACGAAGAGGAATAAGCCGGGAGATTGGCGACGTGACGGCAGCCCGTCACGTCACTGCCGGCGTCACGCGCCGCTGAGTACCGGCTGCAACAACCGGAACGTCCCTGCATCGGCGTCCATCTCGACCTTGCCGCCGACCGGCACGATGAACTGCTCCTTGATGTGGCCGATCATCGCCCCGCGATAGGCCGGGATCTTCAACGGCAGGATGTAGTCGTCGAAGATCTGGTCCAGGGTCAACGACCCATAACCATCGCCCGGCGAGCAGTCGGTGCACTCACCGAAAATGAAACCGGCGATCTTGTCCAGTGCGCCCATCAGCTTCAAGGTGCTGAACATGCGGTCGATGCGGTAAGGCGCCTCGGCCACGTCTTCCAGGAACAGGATCTTGCCGCTGAAATCCGGTAGGTACGGCGAACCTGCCAGCGCAGTGAGCACGGTCAGGTTGCCGCCGATCAACTCACCTTGCGCCCTGCCGCCACGGATGGTCAGCGTGCGGTTGTCACGCGGCACCAATTCGTCGTCACTTTCGCTGCGGTTCTGGTACTGCATCAGCTCGCGCTTGAAGAACAGCTGATCAAACTGATCGACGTTGAAACGATTCCAGCTGCCCGCGCCGATCTGCCCATGGAAGGTGACCAGCCCGGTCTTGGCCTGGATGGCGCAATGCAGAGCGGTGATGTCCGAGTAACCCAGCAGCACCTTGGGATTGGCGCGGATGCGATCGTAGTCGAGCAGCGGCAGCAAGCGCGCCGCGCCGGAACCACCGCGTACACAGATGATGGCCTTGACCTGTTTGTCGCCGAACATGGCATTGAGGTCGCCAGCACGTTCGGCGTCGGTGCCGGCCAGATGACCATGGCGGGCGTCGTAGTGGGCACCGGTCTTGACCACGAAGCCCAGCGCTTCCATCGCCTCGCGTGCCAGCTGCAGACTGAGCCGCTCACTGCTGGCCGAGGACGGACTCACAAGGCCAACCGTATCGCCCTTGTTGAGTCCCGCGGCAAGCAGTTGCCCGTGGGTGGCGGCAATTGCGCCCTGCATGCCGATCAGGGGCAATGCAGCCGCCACTGCCGCCCCACCGATGAAACGCCGTCTATCCATGTTGTTGCCTGTAACCGGGATGTTGGCCCAAGAGTAACAGCGGCCGACGGTAGAGCCGAGCCATGCTCGGCGGGGGCTTTACCGGGAAGGCCTCTGCCGAGCATGGCTCGGCACTACAGGTGGAGCGCTGCATGGTTTCTGGGTAGAGCCGAGCCATGCTCGGCTGGGCTCTACTGGGAAGGCCTCTGCCGAGCATGGCTCGGCACTACAGGTGGGGCGCTTACATATTGCGGCGGTACTCGCCGCCTACGTCGTATAGCGCGTGGCTGATCTGGCCGAGGCTGTGGGTTTTCACTGCTTCGATCAGGGCTTCGAACACGTTGCGGCGGTCGCGTGCGGTCTTCTGCAGGTAGGCCAGGCCGTGGCCGTCGTGCGCTTCCCCGTTTGCGGCCAGGCCTTCAACCTCGTGCGAATGCGAGGTTTCGCCGGCCGGCGCCAGCGCATTGCGATTGCGCTGCCAGCTGTGCACGTTCTCGATCTGCTGGCCCTTCTCTTCCTCGGTCGAGCGGATCAGCTCGATCTCGGTCGCCACTTCACCGGCATGCTCCTTGGGCAGGAACATGTTGACGCCGACCAGCGGCAGGCTGCCGTCGTGCTTCTTGTGCTCGTAGTACAGCGATTCTTCCTGGATCTTGCCGCGCTGGTACATGGTATCCATCGCACCCAGCACGCCACCGCGCTCGCTGATCGCCTCGAACTCCTTGTACACCGCCTCCTCGACGATGTCGGTGAGCTTGTCGACGATGAAGCTGCCCTGCCACGGGTTCTCGCAGAAGTTCAGCCCCAACTCCTTGTTGATGATCATCTGGATCGCCACCGCGCGACGCACACTCTCCTCGGTCGGCGTGGTGATCGCCTCATCGTAGGCGTTGGTATGCAGGCTGTTGCAGTTGTCAAACAAGGCATACAACGCCTGCAGCGTGGTGCGGATGTCGTTGAACTGGATCTCCTGCGCGTGCAGCGAGCGGCCCGAGGTCTGGATGTGGTACTTCATCATCTGGCTGCGCTCGTTGGCGCCGTAGCGCTCACGCATCGCACGCGCCCAGATGCGGCGGGCTACGCGGCCGATCACCGTGTACTCCGGATCCATGCCGTTGGAGAAGAAGAACGACAGGTTGGGCGCGAAGTCATCGATCTTCATGCCACGCGCCAGGTAGTACTCGACGATGGTGAAGCCATTGGACAGGGTGAAGGCCAACTGGCTGATCGGGTTCGCACCGGCCTCGGCGATGTGATAGCCGGAGATCGACACCGAGTAGAAATTGCGCACCTTGTGGTCGACGAAATACTGCTGGATGTCGCCCATCATCCGCAGCGCGAACTCGGTGGAGAAGATGCAGGTGTTCTGCGCCTGGTCTTCCTTGAGGATGTCGGCCTGCACGGTGCCGCGCACGGTGGACAGCGTCTCAGCCTTGATCCGGGCATAGGTATCGGCATCCACCAACTGGTCGCCGGTCACGCCGAGCAGGGCCAGGCCCAGTCCATTGTTGGTCGGTGGCAGTTCGCCGTGGTACTGCGGGCGGCCGCGGCCTTCAAAGAGCTTGGCGATCTTCGCTTCCGCCTCGGCCCAGCGCGCGGGGTCTTCCTGCAGGTATTTCTCGATCTGCTGGTCAACGGCGGTGTTCATGAACATCGCCAGGATCATCGGCGCCGGGCCATTGATGGTCATCGACACCGAGGTGGTCGGCGCGCACAGGTCGAAGCCGGAATACAGCTTCTTCATGTCGTCCAGCGTGGGGATGTTGACGCCGGAATTGCCGATCTTGCCGTAGATGTCCGGTCGCGGTGCCGGGTCTTCGCCGTAGAGAGTCACGCTGTCGAACGCGGTGGACAGGCGCGCGGCCGGCTGGCCCACGCTCAGGTAATGGAAGCGGCGGTTGGTGCGCTCGGGCGTGCCTTCACCGGCAAACATGCGGATCGGGTCTTCGCCGCTGCGACGATACGGATAGACGCCGCCGGTATACGGGTAGGAGCCCGGCAGGTTTTCCTTCTGCAGGAACACCAGCAACTCGCCCCAGCTGCGGTAGGTGGGCGCGGCGATCTTTGGGATCTGCTGGTGGCTGAGCGATTCGCGGTAGTTCTCGACGCGGATGGTCTTGCCGCGCACCTGGTACTCATTGACCGGCTCGGTGATCGACTTCAGACGCGCCGGCCACTCGCGCAGCAGGCGCAGCGCTTCGGAATCCAGTGACTGCACGGCATCGTTGTAGCGTTGGCGCAGGATCAACAGCGAGCGATCAACCTGAGCCCCTCTCCCGGCGGGAGAGGGGAGCAAAGCATCGCCTGCATACAGATCCAATGCATTCGGCAACGCTGCATCGTCCAGCTCCTTCAAGGCCTGCCACAGCCCCTGCGCGCGCTCGGCAACCTCGGCCTGCGATTCAATGCGGGCATTGATGCCCCTGCCCTGCTCGGCGATCTCGGCCAGGTAGCGCACGCGGCTGCCCGGTATCAATACCGTGGCGCGCGGCTCTTTCAGCGTTGTATCGATCTGCGGCGCGAGTTCGGCCTTGGTCCTGGCGCTCAGCAGACGGCACAGGTTGGCGAACATCCAGCTGATACCCGGATCATTGAACTGGCTGGCGATGGTCGGATAGACCGGCACATCTTCGTCCTTCATGGTGAAGGCGACGCGGTTGCGCTTCCACTGCTTGCGCACGTCGCGTAGTGCGTCTTCGGCGCCACGCTTGTCGAACTTGTTCAGCACCACCAGCTCGGCGTAATCGAGCATGTCGATCTTTTCCAGCTGGCTGGGCGCGCCGAAATCGCTGGTCATCACGTACATCGGGAAGTCGACCAGGTCGACGATCTCCGAGTCACTCTGGCCAATACCGGCGGTCTCGACGATCACCAGATCGAAGTGCAGCGACTTGAGGAAACCAATACAGTCGCGCAGCACCGTATTGATCGCCGCATGCTGGCGGCGGGTCGCCATCGAGCGCATGTACACGCGCTTGGAACGCAGCGAGTTCATGCGGATGCGGTCGCCCAGCAAGGCACCGCCGGTACGGCGGCGGGTCGGGTCCACCGAGATCACCGCAATACGCATCTGCGGGAAGCTGGCCAGGAAGCGATTGAGCAGCTCATCGGTCACCGAAGATTTGCCCGCACCACCGGTGCCGGTGATACCGATCACCGGAGTGGCGCCTGCGGCCAACTGCCACTGCTTGCGCAGATGGCCTAGCCCGACTTCGGAATGGCCACCATCTTCCAACTCCGACAACACCCGGCCGATACCGATTTCATCCTCGATCGACGGCGTTTCGATCTCATCGTGGTGTGCAGCCGCTTCGCGTGCCTTGCCGGCGCGCGCCACCACATCCTCGATCATCTCCACCAGTCCCATCTTCATGCCGTCGTTGGGGTGGTAGATACGCTCCACGCCGTAGGCCTGCAGCTCGCGGATCTCTTCCGGGGTGATGGTGCCGCCACCGCCGCCGAATACCTTGATATGGCCTGCGCCCTTTTCACGCAGCATGTCGACCATGTACTTGAAGTACTCCACATGCCCGCCCTGGTAGGACGACAGCGCGATGGCATCGGCGTCTTCCTGCAGGGCGGCGCGCACCACGTCTTCCACGCTGCGGTTGTGCCCGAGGTGGATCACCTCCGCACCCTGCGCCTGGATCAGGCGGCGCATGATGTTGATGGCCGCGTCGTGGCCATCGAACAGGCTGGCGGCGGTGACAAAGCGCAGCGGGGTGGTTTCAGGCTGCGTCTGCGGGAGCTGGGAGGCGGGGGTACTCATGGGCCGTGCAACATCCGGTTTCTATTGCAACCGATGATAGAACCGCTGGCCCTGCAGGTCAGGTTGCAGCGCAGCGTGACCTTTTGCAGGTTTACGCTCCCGATGGGCACACGTGACGCCAACTCCCGCAACACCGGGTGCCAGCGAGGGTAGCCAAACCTGAACATTCCCCCAGCGCGAATGGATTAGAATGCCCCATCCGCGACCCGTCACTACCCCGACGAAGTCGCATTTTTTGTTTTCCGGCCAGCCATTTTGGCCACACGATCACTGACGTTGTGGCAAGCACGCCATCGGAGCCCGCATGTTGTTCGAAACCCTCGAGACCTCCGGCCATGAGCAGGTTCTGTTCTGCCAGAACCGCGATGCCGGCCTGAAGGCAATCATCGCCATCCACAACACCACCCTGGGCCCGGCCCTGGGCGGCGTGCGCATGCGCCCCTATGCCAACACCGACGATGCGCTGCGCGACGTGCTGCGCCTGAGCCGCACCATGACCTACAAGAACGCCCTGGCCGGGCTGAATGTGGGTGGCGGCAAGGCGGTGATCATCGGCGACCCCAGGACCGCCAAGAGCGAAGTGCTGTTCCGCGCCTTCGGCCGCCAGGTCGAAGCGCTGGCGGGCCGTTACATCACCGCCGAAGACGTGGGCACCGACGTCAACGACATGGAAAACATCTACCTGGAAACCGGCTTCGTCACCGGCGTACACCAGGTCCATGGCGGCTCCGGCGACCCGGCCCCCTTCACCGCCTATGGCGCGTTGCAGGCGCTGATGGCCTCGGTCAAGCGCAAGTTTGGTCATGAGGAAATCGGCAAGCTCAGCATTGCCGTGCAGGGACTGGGCCATATCGGCATGGAGCTGGTGAAGCTGCTGCGCGAACGTGGCGCCAAACTCTATGTCACCGATCTGGACCCGGTACTGGTGCAGAAGGCCGTCGCTGAATACGGTTGCGAGGCGGTCAAGCCCGACGCCATCTACGACGTGGCTGCCGACGTGTTCGCGCCCTGCGCGATGGAAGGCGCCATCGACATGGCCACCCTCGAGCGGCTCAAGGCCAAGGTCATCTGCGGCACCGCCAACAACCAGCTGGCCAGCCATGCGGTCGGCGATGAGCTGTACAAGCGCGGCGTGCTGTGGGCCCCGGACTATGCGGTCAATGCCGGCGGGGTGATGAACGTGTCGCTGGAGATCGACGGCTACAACCGCGAGCGCGCCATGCGCCTGATCCGCAGCATTTACCACAACCTCGGCAAGATCTTCGACCAGTCCGAACGCGATGAAATTTCACCACAGCGTGCGGCCGATCGCATCGCCGAAAACCGGCTCGAAGCCATTGGCAAACTGAAGATGCCGATGGGCCGTGCAGTGCCGCGCATGAACCGCCTGCGCGGCGAATAAGCAGCAGGGTTAAAACACAGAAGGCGGGCGATCATCTCGCCCGCCTTCTGCTATTTCAGCCTGGCAAAGGCCGCGCCGATCAGAACGCCTGCTGCAGCCGCAGCGACACCTGACGGTTGTCACCGCGCGGACCGAAACGCTGGTCATAACCCAGCGACAGCCGCGTATTACGGGCCAGCCACGACTCCACAGATAGCCCGAACAGGCCGCCAGCGCGTGCAGGCTGCAGGCCGGCAATTGGCGCCCAGGCATCCACACCGACGAAACTGGCATCAAGACTCAGGCCATTGCCGCCCAGCGCCTGCTGCCATTCGGCATAGCCGTTGAACGCCACCTGCTTCCACAGGTACTGGCCACGCAGGCCCGCCAAGGCCTGCACACGGCTGCTACTCCAATCATCGGCGCGCAGGCCAAAACCGTAGCCGCCCTGTTCATTGAAGGCACCACCATCGATAC
This sequence comes from Stenotrophomonas terrae, assembly GCF_001431465.1. GTDB lineage: Bacteria > Pseudomonadota > Gammaproteobacteria > Xanthomonadales > Xanthomonadaceae > Stenotrophomonas > Stenotrophomonas terrae. The sequence continues at coordinate 38,264 of NZ_LDJJ01000006.1, forward strand.
GCGTGTAATCGGCGCCCAGATACGGAGTGAGCTGGGCCGAACCACGCCCCAGCCGATAACCGGCCTCCACACTGCTGGACAGGAAATTGCCGCTGTAACGGGCATGCACGCCCGCACGCTCGGCGCCCAGCAGCAAACCACGATCCAGCTCACGCTGGTACTGGCCAAACCCGGCCTGGCCCAACACATAGACATCGCCGCGCTGCCAGCCTGCATACAACTGCGACTGGGTCTGGCGGTCGCGACCGCGATCCTGGCTTACCCCGCCGTTGCCATTGGCCCGGGTTTCACCGAACGCAAAGCCCAGCACGGCATTGCCGGACAGCGCAGCTTCGCCGCCCATCATCCAGCCGGCAACACTGTAGTCGCTACCCAGGTAACCGCCCTGGCCGCCTCCGCCCAGGTTGCGCATCCACACACCACTGGCCGCTGCGCGGCTGCCGCCTTCGGCAAACTGGCTGGACAGCGCGCGACGGCTCATGTCGATGCTGTCAAAGGTCATTGCCGTGGCCGTGGCATGGGCCTGCCCGCTCAGGCTTTCCAGACTCTGTGCCAGGCCGGAAAAACCACCGCCCACACTTTGCACGGAGCCCGCCGCCGCGCCGAATGCGGTGGCCTGCAGAACCGTATCGCTATCCAGTAGTTCGAAGGCGTGCTCCACCCGCTGCGCCGCCGACATCGCGCGCAGCCCGACGCCAGCGCTGCTCGCCATCGCGGTGACACTCACCTGGTCCAGCTGCAGCCAGGCGTTATTGGCGTCGTAGCCATATTTGACATCCAGCAGGGTCACGCCAGTGTCACCTGTTGATGGCGTAGCGAATTGCCCGCTAACTCCACCGCCTGCATGCAGCAGGTCCTGGCGACGGCCATTCTGCGGCACATAGCCATTGACCGCACCACTGACCGTCACCCCGCCGTCCAGGCTGGCGGTGCCGGTCACCTGCAGGGCATTGGAGCCCAAGGCCACCATCAGCTGCGCGCCGGAGCGCTGCAGGTAGTTGCCCTCAATGGTTGCCGAGCCCACATTGCTGAGCACGATCACGCTGGCGCCATTGTCCACGTTGCCGACCACCCGTGTGCTGCCGCCCATGAACTGCAACGCGGCAGCGCTGGGATTGGACTGCGCATCGATGGTGACGTTGGAACGGATCGAGCCGCCGTCCTGCAAGGCCAGCGTGCCCCGCTGGATGCGGGTAGCGCCGGCATAGGTGTTGGCGGCCGACAAAGCCAATGAGCCGCTGCCACTTTTCACCAGGCCACCGGCGCCACTGATCGGATTGCTCCAGACAGAATCCAGCCCGGTCTTGTTCACATCGACCTTGATGTCGCCCCAATCCGCCTTGCCCGGCCCCTTCACCGCCTTGCCCACATTGAGCAGGCCATAGCCGAACACCGCATCCGGGCCAGCCTCACCCAGGTCGGTGGCCGTACCCAGCAGGGTCTGCCGAACCAGGTCGTTGTTGAAATAGGGGAAGGCCTGCCACACCAGTGCCGCCGCGCCCGACACCAGCGGCGCCGCATACGAGGTGCCGCTGCCGTAGAAGTAGGCCAGATTGTTGGCAGTGCTGTCATGGCCGATGAACATCGATGTACCCGGCGCCACCAGACAGTAATTCTTGGCCACACCGCAGGCGTTGGAGTAATACGCCAAAGCAGTTGGATTGGCTGTATCCAGTGCCGCCACCGCCAACCAGCCGCGCTCCAGGTCTGCCGCCGGGTAGGTGCTACTGCCGCCTACCTTGCTCGGCAGCGCCGCCATGTCGGATGGATTGGCCTTGGACTCATTGCCGGTGGCAAACACCACCAGGCCGTCATTGTCCCTGATGAAGGGGCGGTACTCGTTGGCGATCTCGGCCGTTACGTTTGGCCGGGTCCAGTACAGGCCGCCCCAGGAGTTGTTCATGATGCGCATGCCGTCGCCGATCAGGTCAGCATGGATGGGCGCCAGGCCCAGTGCGCCGGTCACCTCATTGCCATTGCCGGAACCGTCGTCGGTGGGCTCCTTGTCAGCGATGATGCGCGCCGACAGGATCTGCGCCCCCGGTGCAACGCCACCTGGCCATTGCCCGGTAGGTGCACCTGCAGCCAGCTGCGCCACCGTGGTGCCGTGGCCAACCACGTCATCCACCGACAGGTTGTTCTCGGTCGGGTTGATGTAGTTGCGGTTGACCAGCACCCGACCCGCCAGCGCCGGATGGTTGCGCATCACCCCCGAATCGATCACGCCGATGGGGTAGCCAGCGCCGGTCAGGCCCATGGCGTGGGCCGCCTGGGTATTGGTCAACGCGAGGTGGGCATCAAACGCCGGCTGCGGCGTCACCGGTGGGGTGACAGGCGGTGTCGTGGTCGGCGGCGGGGTCACCGGTGGTGTCACCGGCGGCGGATCGGATTTGGGTCCACTGCCACTACCGCAGGCAGCCAAGGCCAGCGCCAGGGAACTGGCCAATACACCGCGCGCCAAGCTACTGCTTTCCATTGCACTGCTCATTACTTTCCCCTCCGTCCTGTGGATGATTCGCCAATTCAGGTATTACCTGAGCTCGGTAGCGCTCCGGCTACCTTCTATACTGCAACGACAATCCCCTGTCTGTGGGGATGTGCCGTTGGTCCAATATGCCCGGCCCCGCGGACGTTCGATAATTGCCGCAAGGTATAACCGAGATTGCTCATGTCTGACATCGTCATCGCCGCCGCCAAGCGTACCGCCATTGGCTCCTTCCTTGGCCAGTTCAACGGCGTCCCCACCCCGACCCTCGGTGCAGCCGCGATCAGCGCGGCCATGCAGCAGTCCGGCATTGCTGCCAGTGACGTGTCCGAAGTGATCATGGGCTGCGTGCTGCCCGCCAACCTCGGCCAGGCACCGGCCCGCCAGGCCGCATTGGCCGCCGGCCTGCCGACCAGCACCGGCGCCACCACCCTCAACAAGGTGTGCGGCTCGGGCATGAAAGCCATCATGCTGGGCCACGACCTGATCAAGGCCGGCTCGGCCAGCATCGTGGTCGCCGGCGGCATGGAATCCATGTCCAACGCACCACACATGCTGCCCAACTCGCGCACCGGCAACCGCTACGGCAATTTCCAGGCGGTGGACCACATGGCCTGGGACGGCCTGACCAACCCCTACGACGGCCAGGCCATGGGCGTGTTTGCCGAGGCCACCGTGGCCAAGTACGGTTTCACCCGCGAAGAACAGGACGCCTACGCCATCGAGTCGGTCACCCGCGCCCAGGCCGCCGTGGCCAATGGTGCATTTGCCGATGAAATCGTTGCGGTCAAGGTTGCCACCCGCAAGGGTGAAGTGGAGTTCAACCAGGACGAACAGCCGGGCAAGTCGGACATCAGCAAGATCCCGACCCTGCGTCCGGCGTTCAAGAAGGACGGCAGCGTTACCGCCGCCAGTTCCTCCAGCATTTCCGATGGCGCCGCCGCGCTGGTGCTGCTGTCTGCCGACGATGCCGCCAAGCGCGGCGTGCAGCCGCTGGCACGCATCGCCGCGCATGCCACCTTCTCGCAGGAACCGGAGTGGTTCACCACCGCGCCGATCGGCGCGATCACCAAGGTGCTGGAAAAGGCCGGCTGGAACATCGGCGCTGTTGATCTGTTCGAAATCAACGAAGCATTCGCTGTCGTCGCCATGGCACCGATCCGCGAACTGGGCATCCCGCATGCCAAGATCAACGTCAATGGCGGTGCCTGTGCATTGGGTCATCCGATCGGCGCTTCGGGTGCCCGCTTGGTGGTTACGCTGGTAAATGCATTGCGCACACGCGGCCTCAAGCGTGGCATTGCATCCCTCTGCATCGGCGGCGGCGAAGCAACCGCTATCGCCATTGAATTGATTTGATTGAAAAATTTCAGATTTTTTCAAACCTGAATGCGGGACCGCTTGACAGTCAAAATGGGCTTGTCATCATGTTCCCGGCGCGCAATGGCGCGTTGCCTAATTTCACGACGAGGATTCACAAATGAGCATCAACAAGCTGCTGATCGCGATGACCCTGGGTCTGGCCCTGACCGCCTGCTCGAAGCAGGAACAGGCTGCTGACGCTGCCGCTGACGCCAACCAGGCTGCTTCGGAAGCCCAGGTCGCTGCTGACCAGGCCGCTACCGCCGGCGCTGCTACCGCCGACGCTGCCCAGGCTGCTGCTGACACCGCCGCTACCGCTGCTGACGCCGCTGGCGAAGCTGCTGGCGCCGCTGCTGCTGCCACCACCGACGCTGCTGCTGGCGCCGCTGCTGACGCTGCCAAGGCTGCTGAAGACGTTGCTGGCCAGGCCAAGGACGCTGCTGAAGAAGCCAAGAAGTAATAACTTCTGCTTCCAAGCTAGTCTTGAAAAGCCGCTGGTTCGCCAGCGGCTTTTTTTATTGCCGATTGCCTTGCTGCACTACCGGCACATGCGTTGGCTGCCTTAACCAAGTCCCTCCAACAGCGGCTGGCCTTGACGCGATCTGAATACGCCAGCACCTAGGCTGTGATCATCGATCACACAACGGAGCGCGCCATGAAATCATTTGTCCCCGTATTGGCTGCAGGCTTGGTTCTGGCGCTTGCAGGTTGCAACGACCGCAACGCCGAGCAGGCCAAACAGGATGCCGCTGCTGCCGCCGAGCACGCCGGTGATGCCGCACGCAGTGCAGCCGCGTCCGCTGCCGACGCCACCCGCGATGCCGCCGATTCTGCAGCGGCCGCTACCCGCAGCGCCGCCGCCGAATCGCAGCAGGCACTGGACAAGGCCGCCGACGCTACCAGCAAGGCTGCAGATGATGCTTCCGTAGCGGCCAAGGACGCTGCCGCCGATGCCAGTGCCGCTACTGCGAATGCCGCACAGAAGGTGGCCGATGAGGCCCACGACGCTGCCAAGCATGCACGCGACAAGGCGGACGTCGCCAAGCATTGATAGACTTCACCGCGCAGCCGTCAGTTGACGGCTGCGTGGCATACGCGCCGGATGCGTGGTGCCATCGGGGGCCGGATGCAAACCATCCGAGCGGGCAGGTGATCCAACGCGCATGGCAGCACGCGCGCCTCACCTCGGTCATGCGGTCAAGGGCGCGATGCAGAAACGCACTAGTAGTAAATTCGCGCTGATTTTCTCGGCGCTGGTATTTGTCGCCATCGGTATTGGCGTTTTTATCGGTGCACGCAGGTTCATCGCCGATGCGCGCCTGGTCGCCCACACCCATGAAGTCATCAGCCGCATCGACGAAATCCAATCGATGGTGCTCGATGCCGAATCGGCGGAGCGTGGCTATCTGCTGACCGGCAGCCAGGCCTATCTGCTGGACTACCAGATGAGCGTTGAACGCTTGCCCCTGCTGCTGGCCGCGCTCTCCAAATCGGTTCCCGACAACCCTGACCAGCTGCACAACGCCACCAAGCTCAAGGAGTTGGTGAACCGGCGCCTGCAGCAGATCCAGCACGTGGTCGATATCTATGACGCGCAAGGCCTGGACAGCGCCCGCGCGGCGATCAACCAGACCGCCTTCCGCACCACCAGCGCCATCCGTGAACAAGTGCGCACCATGGTCGAGCAGGAACGCGAACTGCTGGTGGAACGTGCCGCCAGTTCCCGCCGCAGTGCCGACCTGCTGCTGGGTCTGGCTTTCGCCGGCATTCCGTTCGGCCTGGCCGTGGTCGCCTCGGTCTACGGCATCCTGCTGTCAGAACTGCGCCGCCGCAGCCGCGCCGAAAAGCGCGCCGCCAATGCCAGCCAGCAATTGGCCGGCAACCTGGAACAGATCGAGCGCTCCAGCGCCGACCTGCAGACCCTAGGCCGCTACACCGGCCTGCTGCAGAGCTGCGCCAACCCGGAAGAAGCACTGGAAATCAGCGCCCGTACCCTGGAGGCACTGATGCCCAATGTCGCCGGCTCGGTCTATCTGCTGCGTGCATCCAATGACCGCGCCGAGAACATCGTCAGCTGGGGCACGCCGCTGATCGAAACCAGTGCCTTCCTGGTGCCCAGCGATTGCTGGGCGATCCGCCGCGGGCAACCGCATGTCATCGATGATCTGCTGCGTGACGCAAGCTGCCCGCACATCACCCGGCCCGAAGCCGGAACCAGCGTGGCCACCGCCTGCATCCCGATGTCGGCACAAGGCACGCAGATCGGCTTTTTGTTCCTCTCCGGCGCCGGCCCTGGCCCACTGCCGCGCTTGAACATCGCCGAATCGGCGGTGGAGCAGCTGTCGCTGGCGTTGAGCAATCTGCGTCTGCGCGAGTCGCTGCGGCTGCAGTCGATCCGCGACCCATTGACCGGCCTGTACAACCGCCGCTACCTGGAAGAATCGCTGACCCGGGAAATCGCCCGCTGCGGCCGCCGCAACTTGCCGCTGTCGGTGATCATGCTGGATGTGGATCACTTCAAGCAGTTCAATGACACCCACGGTCACGGCGGCGGCGACGCCCTGCTGGCTGCCGTTGGCCAACTGCTGAGCTCGCGCCTGCGCGGCGAAGACATCGCCTGCCGCTATGGCGGCGAGGAGTTCACCGTGATCCTGCCCGAATCGGACAGCAGCGATGCGCTGCGGCGAGCAGAGGAGCTGCGCCTTGCCCTGTCGCAGATGAGCGTGCCGCTGTCCGGCAAGACGCTGCCACCGATCACCGCCTCGTTGGGTGTAGCAAGCTACCCCGTTGATGGCGTGGCTGGCCTGACCTTGTTGCGCAAGGCCGATGCCGCGCTGTACCGGGCCAAGCGCAGCGGCCGCAACCGGGTGGCGCCCTTCGATGCAGCGCTGGACGGCGCCGGCTGATCAGCCCTGCGGCAGCGCCCGTTCCAGTATTTCGCCAAAATTGACCTGCGCCGGCAGTACGCCATACACGCCGGCAGCACGCGGTAACCGCGTCTGCACGAACCCTGCTGCAAGCGGGCTGCCCGCGCGCAACAAAGCCGCCGCCTGCAACAGCACTGCAATCGCACTGACCAGGCTGCGCGCATCGGCCTGTTGCAGTTCAGTGCCGTCCAACTGCGTCAGCGCAGCGTCCAATGCGTCGTCGTAGCCCGTATCGCGGCCGGCCACCTGCTGCAACTCGGCCTGCAGCGCAACGCGGGTTTCCGGTTCGCGTTGCAATGCACGCAGCACGTCCAGGCATTGCACGTTGCCGCTGCCCTCCCAGATCGAATTCAACGGTGCCTGCCGATACAGTCGCGGCAACATCGACTCCTCCACGTAACCGGCACCGCCCAGGCATTCCTGCGTTTCATTGACGAAGGCCGGTGCGCGTTTGCATATCCAGAACTTGCCGATGGCAGTGGCAATACGTGCAAACGCCGCTTGCTGGGGATCGTGGCCTGCGGCATCCACCGCACCGGCCACGCGCATGGCAAGAGTGGTGGCCGCCTCCGACTCGATGGCCAGGTCGCTCAACACATTGGCCATCAATGGATGCTCCACCAGGCGCTTGCCGAAGCTGCGCCGGTGCCGCGCATGATGCAGTGCCTGCGCCAGCGCCATGCGCATCTGTGCGGCCGAGCCCAACATGCAATCGAGCCGGGTCAGCATCACCATCTCGATGATGGTCGCCACGCCTCGCCCCTCGTCACCAACACGGCGCGCCCAGGCGCCGCAGAACTCCACCTCGCTGGACGCATTGGCCCAGTCGCCGAGCTTGTCCTTGAGCCGCATCAGGTGAAAATTATTGCGCCGCCCACAGGCCAGGCGACGCGGCATCAGGAAGCAGCTCAAGCCGCCCGGCGCCTGCGCCAATACCAGCCAGCCATCGGACATCGGCGCGGAGAAAAACCATTTATGCCCGACCAGGCTGTACTCACCCTCGCCTGCCAAGGGCGTGGCCAGGGTGGTATTGCTACGCACATCCGAGCCGCCCTGCTTCTCGGTCATGCCCATGCCGACGGTGATGCCCGGCTTGTCACCGATGGGTAGGTCGCGTGCGTCGTAGAACGGCGCCGCCGCCTTGCTGGCCCACTCGGCCAGCGCCGGCTCCTGCCGCAACACCGGCACCGCGGCATGGGTCATGGTCAACGGGCAGCTGGTGCCGGCCTCGGCCTGATGATGCAGGTAACTCAGTGCCGCCCGCGCCACATGCGCACCCGGCTGCGGTGAGCGCCAGGACAAACCGGCGACGCCACGGGTTTTCGCCGCGGCCATCAAGCGGTGGTAGGCCGGGTGGAAATCGACACTGTCAATGCGGTTACCCTGCGCATCGTGGGTGCGCAGCAACGGCCGCTGCCGGTTGGCATCAAAGCCGATCCGGTACAGCTCGCCACCGGCCAGCACGCCGTACTGCTGCAATACGCTCGTAAACGCCTGCGCACCTTCGCGGGCCACGCTCTGCTGCAGGACCTGATCGTCCAGCCATAGATCGCGTTCGCCGAACGGCGGCGGCTGGTTGTCGACGACATGGGTTTCAAACGGTGGCGGCTGCGGCAGCATGGCGGCGACTCGGGGAGGACCGTCCTTGATTCTGCCGCAAGCGCCTGCCGCCCGCGCGCCGTTCAGCGTTTCTCGGCGACCTCGGCCAACGCCGCGATGAAGTCATCCTGCAGGGCCAGCTTGCCGAACAGACCGTGCTGGGTGCCGCTCAACACCCGCAGCATATGTCCACGTCCGCCGGGCATGCGCCCCATCGGCTTGAACAGCAGGTCACGGCCATTGGCGACCCAGTCGCGATCGGACTGGAAGATAGGCGTCAGCCAGCGGCTCCAGAACTGGTACAGCCATACATGCGCCTTGCGCAGCAGCTGGTACTGCGCCAGCGCCGCGTCGATGTCCGGCTGCGCGCGCAGGGCATCGCGCAAGGCCATGGCATCCATCAGCGCCATGTTGACGCCCTGCCCCAGCTGCGGGCTCATCGAATGGGCGGCATCGCCGGCCAACACCAGCCGGCCGCGGTACCAGCGGTCCATCACCGCATCGCGGTAACTGGCGCGGGCCAGCTGCGTCTGCAGGCTCACCCCGGCCAGGCGCTCGCGTGCCTGCGGCCACAACGTGGCGATCTCATCCAGCCACGGCTCCAGGCCGTCGCGCTCCCAGGCCTGGAACCCATCGCGCGGCAGGCTCCAGAAGAAGCTCAGGCGCTGCTCGCTGTCGCCCGGGCGGCTGCCCACCGGCAACAGCCCGATCATCTTGCGCGCGGCCACATAGCGCTGGCGCAGTTCGTCACCGTGCTGCCAGTCGCCGCGCGGCAGCAGACACCACAGCGCTCCCCAGGGATAGACCCGGTCCAGCCGCGTGCCCTGCACCTGCGCGCGCAGCCCCGAGGCGGAGCCGTCGGTGGCGATCACCAGATCAAACGGCCCGTGCCAGCGACCGTGCTGGTCCTGTACGCGTTGCAGGCTGTCGTCGATGCCGCCGATGCGGCTGTCCACGTGCAGCGCCTGGCGGCCATCCCAGGCGGCATCCAGCAGCGAGAACAAGGCTCCGCGCTGCATGCCGACGCCGCACAGGCGTGCGTCCAGCCCGGCATAGGTCATGTCCATCACCGCGCGCCCGCACGGGGTTTCGCCATACAGGCGGCGCACCACCGCGCCGTGCTCAAGCACCTGCGGCATCAACTGCATCTGCCACAGCGCCTGCAGGCCACTTGGCTGCAGCAGGAAGCCCGCCCCAACCGGGCCCGGCGTAGCAGCCTGCTCAAACACCTGCACCCGGTGCCCGTCGCGCGTGAGCAGTACCGCCAGCGCCTGGCCGGCAGTGCCGTAGCCGACGATGGCGATATCCAGTGTCTTGTCCATTACAGTCCCTCCCCGGGCGACCGCCTTTGCTAAAAAAAAACCCCGCCGAAGCGGGGTTTTTCCGCACAACCGGGTGGATTACTCGGCCGGCGTGATGTTCGAAGCCTGGGCGCCCTTCGGGCCCTGGGTCACGTCATAGCTGACGCGCTGGCCTTCCTGCAGGCTGCGGAAGCCCTTGGAATTGATCGCGGAGAAGTGCGCGAAGACATCGGCGCTGCCGTCCTCCGGTGAGATGAAGCCAAATCCCTTGGCGTCGTTGAACCACTTGACGGTACCGTTCGGCATGGTGATGCGAGACCTTCTTCGATGAATGGATTGATGTACGCTGAATGAAGCGCACTGGCGGAGTATGCAAAGCTTAAGCCGGGATGACAATCACCCCCGGGCCAATTCACCCACCAAAGTCGGCAAACCAGACGAAGCTGCGTCCACATTGGCCAGAACCTCGGCCATGGTGATCTCCGCTGCGTCACCGCAGCCGGCGGCCCAATTGGCGACAATCGCCAGACAGGCGTATTCCAGCCCCAGTTCGCGCGCCAGCCCGGCCTCGGGCATGCCGGTCATGCCGACCAGATCGCAGCCATCACGGCGCATCCGCGCGATTTCCGCATTGGTTTCCAGTCGCGGCCCCTGGGTGGCGCCATAGCAACCGCCGTCCTGCATCGCCACACCCTTGGCCTCGGCCGCCGCCAGCACCTTGGCGCGGAACGACGGGGTATAGGGGTGGCCGAAGTCCACGTGCAGCACCTCGCTGCCGGGCTCCTCGCTGAGCGTGGAGATACGGCCCCAGGTGTAGTCGATCAGCTGGTCCGGGCAGGCCAGCACGCGCGGCCCGAAGTTGTCACCGATGCCGCCCACCGTGTTCAGGGCCAGCACCCGCGTAGCGCCAAGCTGCTTGAGCGCGGCCAGATTGGCGCGGTAGTTGATCTTGTGCGGCGGGATCGAATGACCTTCGCCGTGGCGGGCCAGGAACGCCACCCGCTGGCCGTTCAGCATGCCCACCCGCACCGGGCCGGAGGGAGCGCCGTAGGCGGTTTCCACTTCATGGCTCTGGACATCGTCCAGCGCCGCCAACTTGTAAACGCCGGTGCCGCCGATCACGGCCAGGGCAATAGGTTCCATGCTCATTCCTGATGTTCCCGTTGGGCACGCGCAGGCCACGCGCATGGCGTGGCCTGTGTGCGATCAAACCGGTCGCCGATGCCAAGAAGCATCGGCTGCCGGTATTACTGCTTCATTGCGTAGATGGCCGGCAGTGAGCGCAGCGATTCGTTGACGTCCATGCCGAAGCCGAACACGAAGCGGTCCGGCAGCTCGATGCCCGAGTAGTCGGCCTTGACGCCCGGCAGGCAGCGGTCGTGCTTCTTCACCGTCAGCACGGCGATGCGCACGTCGGTGGCGCCCTGCTCCAGGCACCATTCGCGCACGCCCTGCAGGGTGAAGCCCTCGTCCAGGATGTCGTCGACAAGGATCACCCGGCGGCCGAACAGGGCCGACACCGGGCGGTGCTTCCAGACCAGGTCGCCGCCGCTCTCACCGTGGTAACGCGAGGCCTGCATGTAGTCGAACTGCGCGTCCTGACCACGTGCGCCCAGCTCCAGCGCCAGCTGGCCGGCGAACGGCAGCGCGCCATTCATGATCGAGATGAACACCGGCACTTCGCCCTTGTAGTCGCGCGCGATGGCGTCGGCGATGCCGGCGATGGCGGTGTCGATGGTGGGGCGGTCGACCAGCAGGTCGGCCTGGGCCACGGCTTGTTCAAGAGTGAGTTTGCTGGACATCAGGCGGTTCTTCCAAGGTTTTCAGACAGATGATTACGGGTATCAGTGTGGCGGGCGTCGGCCAGCAGGCCGCCCCAGCCCATCGCGCCGCGGCCGATCAGGCTCAACAGGGCGGCGGTGTTCAAGCTGCGGCCGGACACGGCCTGCAGCGATTCTTCGACCAGCTCCGGGTGGCACACCAGCACCACATCACAGCCGGCATCCAGGTGCGCATCGACCCGGGCCTTGACCCCACCGGCCGCGAACGAAGCCGCCATGCCGATGTCGTCGGAGAACACCACGCCGCGGAAGCCCATCTGCTCGCGCAGGATCTGATTGATCCAGCGCGGCGAATAGCCCGCCGGTTCCGGTGCCACCTGCGGGTAGATGACATGGGCCATCATCACCGCATCGGCACCGGCGGCGATGCCGGCACGGAACGGGATCAGGTCGTGCGCTTCAATTTCGGCAAGCGGACGCGGGTCAACGGCGGTGTCCACATGGGTGTCTTCACGCACCGTGCCGTGGCCGGGGAAATGTTTGAGCGTGGCGGCCATGCCGACGGAGTGCATGCCGCGCACATAGGCTGCGGTCAGTACGGCAACCACCTGCGGATCCTCGCCGAATGCACGGTTGCCGATGGCCAGGTTGGCATGGCCCACATCCACCACCGGGGCAAAACTCAGGTCCAGGCCGGTGGCGCGGATTTCGCTGGCCATCAGCCAGGCGTGCTGTTCGGCCAGCGCCAAGGCTGCGTCCGGGTCGCTTGCATACAGCTTGCCGAAGCCCTCAAGCGGCGGCAGCTCGGCATAGCCCTCGCGGAAGCGCTGCACGCGCCCGCCTTCCTGGTCGACGGTGATCAGCAGCGGCCGCGCGGTGGCCGCGCGGATCGCCGCGGTCAGCTCCGTGACCTGCTCGCGCGAGGCAAAGTTGCGCTTGAACAGCACCACCCCGGCCACCGCGTTGTGCTGCAGCCAGCCTCGCTCCTGGGCGCTCAGTTCAGTACCGGCAACGCCGATCAAAAGCATGCAAGGACTCCAATCCACCGCGGACTGCGGCCTAGCGGAGCATTGTCGCAGATGGCGCCCGCCGCGTCAGAGCCCGCGTTCAGACGCTGCAACCATCCGGGCCACAGGCCTGTTCATCCTGGCTGGCGGCCGGCGCGGGGGCCTGTTCGGCGGCGATCTTGCGCAGCACCTGGGCGAACACTTCCGGCGGCTGCCCGCCCTGCACCGCGTATTGGCCGTTGATGACGAAGGTCGGCACCGACTGGATGCCCAGCGCCTGCGCCTGGCCAATCCCGGCCTGGACCTCGGCCAGCCCCTCGTCCGAGGCCAACATCGCCTGCACCCGCTCGGCCGGGATATCACCGGCCGCGGCGGCGCCGATCAAGACCTGCGGCTCGGCCAGATTGCGACCTTCGGCGAAGTGCGCGCGGAACAGCGCCTCACCGACCTGCTCCTGCACGCCGTACTGCCCGGCCAGCCACAGCAGCCGGTGTGCCGGCAGGGTGCTGACCTTGACCTGGCCCTGGCTGAAATCCATCGGCAGGCCCATGGCCTGGGCAGCGGACTGGGTTTGCGCCAGCATCTGCTGGGTACGCTCGACCCCACCGAATTTGGCCGCGTAGGCCTCCATCAACGGTACCGGCGTGGTGCCCGCCTCCGGATCAAGCAGGAACGGATGCCAATGCACATCCAACTGCGGCGCGTCCTCGCCCAGCAGCTCAACGCCACGCTGGAAGCGGTGCTTGCCAATCCAGCACCAGGGGCAGACAACGTCGGACCAGATATCGATGCGCATGAATGTTCCTGCTCACAAAGGAATGTAGTGCCGAGCCATGCTCGGCAGGGGCTGTACCTGCAATGCCAAGGTAGTGCCGAGCTATGCTCGGCAGCAGCTTTACGCAAGATACCAAGGCGATGCCCAACGATGCTCGACTGAGGCATTTGCGGCAAAGCCCCTGCCGAGCATGGCTCGGCACTACGGGCCTCCGCTTATGCCGAGCGTGGCTCGGCATTGCGGGGTTTTACCACTGGCTATAGGGCTTGGATGCCAGCGCCAGATTGTAATAACGCAGCTCGTCGGTCACTTCGGCGCCGGCCCAGTCTGGTTTGGCAAACACCTGATCGGCGCTTTCCAGTTCCACCTCGGCCACCACCAGCCCGGCGTTGTCGCCGAGAAACTCGTCCACTTCCCACAGCAGGCCATCGTGCTGGACCAGGTGCCGGCGCTTGTCGATCAAGCCGCCGACGCACAAGGCCAGCAGCTCACGGGCCTCGCTTACCGGCACCGGGTAATCAAACTCCTGGCGGGTGTGGCCGAGCTCGCGCGACTTGATGTTCAAGTACGCCTCCTCGCCCTGGATGCGCACCCGCACCGAGGCCTTCTGCGCACCGCTGTCCATCGCCGCCATATCGTTGATATAGCCCTGCGCCATCGGAATCACCGCATGCGCGGCAGCGCGCCAGCTGTCATCGGTGACAAGGAACTTGCGTTCGATCTCGATGCCCATGGCTTAGTGCTTCTCGAAAACGGCAATGCTTTCAACATGCGCGGTATGCGGGAACATGTCCATCGCACCTGCCGACACCAAGGTGAAGCCCCGCTCGTTGACCAGGTAGCCCGCATCGCGTGCCAGCGAGCCCGGGTGGCAGCTGACGTAGACGATGCGCTTGAACTGATCCAGCGGCAATTGCTTGAGCACGTCGATCGCGCCCGAACGCGGCGGGTCCAGCAGCAGCTTGTCAAAGCCCTGCTGCATCCACGGCGCACTGCTCTGATCCAGGGTCAAATCGGCGGCGTAAAATTCGGCGTTGTGCAGACCATTGCGCTCGGCGTTTTCCTTGGCGCGCGCGACCAGACCGGCCTCGCCTTCCACGCCGACCACTTCGCGCACGGTGCGCGCCAGCGGCAAGGTGAAATTGCCCAGGCCGCAGAACAGGTCAAGCACGCGCTCGTCCGGCTGTGCGTCCAGCAGGGTCAGCGCATGCGCGATCATCTGCTGGTTGAGCTTGGCATTGACCTGGATGAAATCCAGCGGCTGGAACGCCAGCTCCACATCCCATTGCGACAACGCGAACGACAGCGCCACGCCCTCGGCCGGCCACAACGGTGCGACCGTGTGCAGGCCACCGGACTGCAGGTAGATCGCAAAACCGTGTGTCTGGCCGAACGCGATCCATGCCTGCCGATCGGCATCGCTGAGCGGCTGCAGATGGCGCACGGTCAGCGCGATGGCGGCGTCGCCTGCGATGAACTCGATCTGCGGGATGTCACGCTTGCCATCCAGCGATTCGATGAATTCGGACAGCGCTGCGACCTTGCTGCCGATCTCCGGGATCACCGTCAGGCACTGCGACAGGTCGGCCACAAAACGCGGGTCCAGCTCGCGGAAGCCGACCAGGGTCTTGTCCTTCTTCTCGACACGGCGGACCGAAAAACGGCCCTTGCGGCGATAGCCCCAGCTGTCCCCCACCAGCGCCGGCAACACGCTGCCCGGGCTGACGTGACCGATGCGGGTCAGGTTCTCGGTCAGCACATGCTGTTTGGCAACAATCTGCTGTGACTCCTCCAGATGCTGCAGCACGCAGCCGGAACACACACCGAAATGCGGGCAGCGCGGCTGCACGCGATCCGGCGAGGCCTTGAGCACTTCCACCGTCTTGGCTTCGTCGAAATGCCGGCTCTTGCCGGTCTGTTCAGCCATCACCGTCTCACCCGGCAATGCACCGTTGATGAAGGTGACTTTGCCACCCTCGCCGTCGCGGCGCGCAACGCCACGGCCATCGTGGCTCAGGTCGAGGATGTCGGTCTGGAACGGAGTTTTGTCTATGCGGGGGGATCTGGATCGGGCCACGTGGCAAAAGGCTGCGGGCAAAAGGGCGCACATTGTCGCAGATGCGCGCCGCGAACACCCCGACGGCTTGCACAACGCCGCGCCATCGCTAATATGCGGGCTGTAGCTGACATGGAGGCAGCAGATGAATACGTATCACCAAGGAAACCTACCGCGCCTGTTACTGGTCGAGGACGACATGACCAGCCAGGGCTTCTTCCAGTTTGTGCTGGAATCGCTGCCGGCCAAGGTTGATATCGCCGATTCCTGCGCCAGTGCACTGCGCCTGGCCCAGGCCGGCACTTACGACATGTGGCTGCTCGATGTGAACCTGCCCGACGGCAACGGCGCCAACCTGCTGCGCATTCTGCGCGAGCGGCATCCGCGTACCGTTGCGCTGGCGCATACCGCCGACACCAGCCAGGAAATACAACGCACGCTGCAACAGGCCGGCTTCCAGGAAACACTTGTCAAGCCGATCAGTCGCGATGCCCTGCTTAAAAGCGTACGCCGCGCTCTGGCCAAGTCGGCGGTAAAGGCCGATGGCGAGGTTGCCGAAGCCGCGCTGGATTGGGACGAGTCAGCGGCGATGAACGCGCTCAATGGGCAACAGGCGCATGTTCGTGCACTGCGCGAATTGTTTCTGTCCGAGTTGCCCAGCACCCGCGACGCGGTCAGCCACGCACTGGAAGAACACGACGACAAAACCCTGCACGCGCAGCTGCACAAGCTGCAGGCCAGTTGTGGCTTTGTCGGTGCCTCGCGGCTGGCCTATGCGGTACGCCAGTTGAACCACGATCCTGCATCGATGCAGGCGCGCCAGCAGTTCGGCAGCGCCGTCAGCGCATTGCTGCGCTGAATCATCCAGGACGCCCAGATGTAGTGTCGAGCCATGCTCGGCAGGGGCGTTCCCGGTAAAGCCTCTTGCCGAGCATGGCTCGGCACTACAGAGTTGGATTTTGTGTACGGCCCCTGCCGAGCGTGGCTCGGCGCTACGGTTGCGAGCGCGGCAGTTCGCCCAGCATTTCCCAGGATTTCAGTCCACGCCCACCGAGGTGATGCAGCAATACCGCGCGCATCTGCAGGCGCAGACTGGCCAGATCACTGTTGTCGGGCTGCTGGTCCACGGCCAGTGCCAGCAAGGCACTGCCGGTGGCCAGGCTGCGGCGTTCGTTGTTGCGCTCACTGAGCAGGCGCAACGGACCCTGCAGCGGATCCAGCCGATAGCGGGCGGCCGGATCGATAGGCTCACCATCGGCCGCGCAGCACCAGTCAAAGCCAACACCCAGTGCATCCAGCAGGTCGCGTTCGAAGCGCCGCAGTGACCAGGCCAGCGTAGCCGGCTGGTCCAGCTGCGCACGCAGCTGGCCGTAGGCTTCATACAGCTCGGGCATCGGGTCCTGACGTGGCGTCAGGCGCATCACCAGCTCATTGATATAGAAACCGGCCAACATCGCGTTGCCGTGCAGGCGCGGGGCGACGTCCTGGCTTTCGGCACGGCGCAGCTGCGCCAACTCGCCAGTTTGCTGCGCATCGAAACGGATTGCCTGCAGGGGCTGCAGGGCCGCACGCAGCGCCTGCTTCTTCGGCCCCTGCACGCCGCGCGCAAGCAGACCCAGGCGCCCATGCTCCAGGCTCAGTACCTCGACCAGCAGACTGGTCTCGCGCCAGGGCCGGGCATGCAGCACGTAAGCGGGCTGGTCTTCAATGCGCATTGCGGGGAAGCCGTGGCTCGGGATAGGCAACAGCCTGCATCCGTAGCGGCGCAGGCTTCATCCAACATCTTAGCGGCCGGGCCCAGGGCGCAGGCGAGAAGCCGAAGTAACCAGGCTTGTCGTGGCCCTGCCCTGTCTCAGTCGCGGGCGGTCGCCATGGCTGCCGCCGCTTCCGGATCACCCATTGCCCGCCGGCAATTACTGCTCGCCGTAGCCGAAGGCCTTGAGCGCGGCCTCGTCATCCGACCAGCCTTCACGCACGCGAACCCAGGTTTCCAGGAACACCTTGGCGCCGAACAGACGTTCCATCTGCAGGCGGGCCTTGGCGCCGATTTCCTTCAGACGGGTGCCGCCCTTGCCAATCACAATCGCCTTCTGGCCTTCGCGCTCGACCCAGATGACCGCGCCGATGCGCAGCAGCGCACCGTCTTCGGCGAAACGTTCGATCTCCACCGTGGTGGCGTACGGCAGTTCTTCGCCAAGCTGGCGCATCAGCTGCTCACGGACCAGCTCGCCAGCCAGGAAACGCTGGCTGCGGTCGGTGATTTCGTCTTCGCCATACATCGGCGGGGCTTCCGGCACCAGACCAATCAGGTCGCGTACCAGCGACTCCAGGCCGTTGCGCTTGAGCGCCGAAATCGGGTGCACGGCGGCGAAGTCGCGGCCAACGGTGATCTCCTGCAGGAACGGCAGCAGCGCACCCTTGTCCTTCATCCGGTCAACCTTGTTGACCACCAGCACCACCGGGATACCGGCGTCGCGCAGCACATTGAAGGCCAGGGTGTCTTCTTCGTCCCAGCGACCGGCTTCGATGACCAGCAGGCCGGCGTCCACGCCTTCCAGCGAGGCACGGGCGGCACGGTTCATCACCCGGTTCATCGCTCGCTTCTGCTGGCGATGCAGTCCGGGCGTATCGACCAGCACCAGCTGCCCTTCCGGGTAGGTGGCGATGCCGAGCAGCCGGTGACGGGTGGTCTGCGGGCGGTTGGAGACGATGCTGACCTTGGCGCCCACCAGGGCATTGGTCAGGGTCGATTTACCGACGTTGGGGCGGCCGATGACGGCGACGCTGCCACAGCGATGAGAGGAGGTGTCGTTCACTTGGAATCCAATTGCTCTATTGCGGCGGCTGCCGCCTGTTGTTCGGCCAGCCGTCGCGAAGTGCCTTCGCCTTCGGTACTTACGGCAGGGTCAGCCACGCAACAGCGCACATGGAAGTGCTTGGCGTGGTCGTCGCCGGTCTCCGATACCAGCTCGTATACCGGCAGAGGCTTCTGCCGGGCCTGCAACCATTCCTGCAGACGGGTCTTGGGGTCTTTCTCGGGCTTGCCCACCGGCACCGCCGACAGCGAGGCCTCGAACCACGGCATGATCCGCGCGCGGCAGGCTTCGAAACCGGCATCCAGGTAGATCGCCGCAACCACCGCCTCGACCGTGTCGGCCAGGATGGAGTCGCGACGATGGCCGCCCGACTTCATCTCGCCCGGGCCCAGCGTCAGCCGCTCGCCCAGTTCCAGGGTTCGGGCGATCACCGCCAGGGCGCTTTCACAGACCAGCGAGGCGCGAGCACGGGTGAGCGCGCCTTCGTCAGCCTTGGGCCAGCGCGTGAAAAGCGCTTCGGCGATCAACATGTTGACGATGCTGTCGCCAAGGAATTCCAGGCGCTCGTTATGCGGCGCACCGGCACTGCGATGGGTCAGGGCCTGCTTCAGCAAACCCTGATCCTTGAATGGATGACCGATCAGGTCACCCCGTTGGAACGTTCTAGTCAACACTGCTTCCAGTCAATTCCTGCGAATTCTCGAAGTTGCCGACGATGTCCAGGTTACCCACCAGCGGACGGCGAACTTCGTACTTGACGTTCATGCGGACACCACCATCGATGCGCTCGAACTTGATGTCGTCACGCGTCACCGACTCGGAGCTGTTGATGTCCATGCGCTTGAAAAACAGCTCCAGCGCCTTGTTCGGATCTGAACTACCCGGTTCGCTGGCCAGCGACTTCATCGAGGTCTTGACCGCGTAGAACTCCTGGTACATCGGAAACAGCTTCATCCCCACGTACAGGCCGAAGCCCACCACCGCCAACACCATCAGGAACGAGGTCAGCGTCATACCTGCTTGCTTGTGCTTCATTGCGATCTCCCCAGAAACGCGTTGTCCACTCATTGAATACCCGTCCCGATACGCGACGGCTCGAAACTACCCTTGCAGAACCAGCCTTCACAGTTCAGCCAGATCAGGAAGGCCTTGCCGCGCAGATTCTCTTCCGGCAGGAAATGGGTCTGCTGCCAGAAGCGACTGTCCTCGCTGTTGTCGCGATTGTCACCCATCACGAAGTACTGGCCTTCCGGCACCACCCAGTCACCCTGCCCGCGCGGGTCGGCACGGCCCAGCAGTTCCAGGATGGTATGGGTGCGACCCGGCAACTGCTCGCTGAGCAGCGAGGCGCCGGTCATTTCCGCGCCACGGCCCTTGCCCACGTACTCGCCGCGGTCTTCGTAGACCATCGGCACGCCGTTGATCGACAAGGTATCGCCGTGAAAGCCGATACGGTCGCCCGGCAGGCCGATCACCCGCTTGATCCAGTTCTGGTCCGGCGCATGCGGCGGCTTGAACACCACCACGTCGCCACGCTTGGGCTCGGACACCGGGATGATCTTGGTGTTGGTGATGGGCAGGCGGAAACCGTAGGAGAACTTGTTGACCAGGATGAAGTCACCGATCAGCAGGTTGGGCATCATCGAGCTGGACGGGATCTTGTACGGCTCGGCCACGAAGCTGCGCAGGATCAACACCACCGCCAGCACCGGGAAGAACGCGCGCGAGTAATCCACTACCGCCGGCTCTTCGCTGTCCAGCAGGCTGGCCTTTTCGGCGCGGCGCTTGCGCAGGTACAACTTGTCCAGCAGCACCACCAGGCCCGAGCCCAGGGTCAGCACGACCAGGATGATTTCAAACCATTTCATTCGGTGTTCCTTCGGAATGGGACTGGTGACGGGGGCCGCCGGATTGGCAATTGCTGGAGCGGATGCTGCGCTCTCCAGTCACCAGTCCCAAGCCCCCGATCACTGTTACTTATCCATCTGCAGCACAGCGAGGAAGGCTTCCTGCGGGATCTCCACACGGCCCACCTGCTTCATGCGCTTCTTGCCTTCCTTCTGCTTCTCCAACAGCTTCTTCTTACGCGAAACGTCGCCACCATAGCACTTGGCCAGAACGTTCTTGCGCATGGCCTTGACCGTGGTGCGGGCGATGATCTGCGCGCCGACCGCAGCCTGGATGGCGACGTCGAACATCTGCCGGGGAATCAGGTCCTTCATCTTTTCGCACAGCTCGCGGCCGCGTCGATCGGCATGGCTGCGGTGCACGATCAGGGACAGGGCGTCGACCTTGTCACCGTTGATCAGCACGTCCAGGCGCGCGAACGGGCCAGCCTCGAAACGCACGAAGTGGTATTCCAGCGAGGCGTAGCCACGGCTGACCGACTTGAGCTTGTCGAAGAAGTCCAACACCACTTCTGCCATCGGCAGCTCGTAGCTGATCTGCACCTGGCTGCCCATGTAGTTGATGCCGATCTGGCTGCCGCGCTTTTCTTCACACAGCTTGATGATGCTGCCGATGTACTCCTCGGGGGTGAGGATGTTGGCGCGGATGATCGGCTCGCGGATTTCGGCCACGGAATTGCCGCCCGGCAGCTTGGCCGGGTTGTCCATCATCAGGATGCTGCCGTCGGTCTTGAGCACCTCGTAGACCACCGTCGGTGCAGTGCTGATCAGATCGAGGTTGTACTCGCGCTCCAGCCGCTCCTGCACGATTTCCATGTGCAGCATGCCGAGGAAACCGCAGCGGAAGCCGAAGCCCATCGCCTCGGAGCTTTCCGGCTCGAAGCGCAACGCAGCGTCGTTCAGGCGCAGCTTGTCGAGGGCTTCGCGCAGGTCCGGGTAGTCCTCGGCGTCGACCGGGAACAGGCCGGCGAACACGCGCGGCTGCATTTCCTGGAAGCCGGGCAAGGGCTCGGACGCCGGGTCGGCCATCAGGGTCAGGGTGTCGCCGACCGGCGCACCGTGCACGTCCTTGATGCTGGCATTGATCCAGCCCACTTCACCGGCACGCAGCGCAGGCATTTCCTTGCGCTTGGGGGTGAAGACGCCGACCTTGTCGACCAGATGCCAACGGCCGGTGGACATGACCTGGATCTTGTCGCCGGCCTTGATCTGGCCCTGCATCACGCGCACCAGCGAGACCACGCCCAGGTAATTGTCGAACCAGGAGTCGATGATCAGCGCCTGCAGCTTGTCGCTGCCACGGTCAACCGGCGGCGGGATGCGGTGCACGATGGCTTCCAGCACCTCCTCCATGTTCAGGCCGGTCTTGGCACTGACCGCCACTGCGTCGGAGGCATCGATACCGATCACCGCCTCGATCTCGGCCTTGGCACGGTCGATATCGGCCGTGGGCAGGTCGATCTTGTTCAGCACCGGCACCACTTCCAGGCCCTGCTCGATGGCCGTGTAGCAGTTGGCCACCGACTGCGCTTCCACGCCCTGGGCCGCATCGACCACCAGCAGCGCGCCTTCGCAGGCGGCCAGCGAGCGGCTGACTTCATAGGAGAAGTCGACGTGGCCGGGGGTGTCGATGAAGTTCAGGAAGTAGGTCTGGCCGTTGCGGGCCGTATACGGCACCGACACCGACTGCGACTTGATGGTGATGCCACGTTCGCGTTCGATCGGGTTGTTGTCCAGGACCTGCGCTTCCATTTCGCGCGCGGTCAAGCCGCCACACAACTGGATGATGCGGTCGGCCAGGGTGGACTTGCCGTGGTCGACGTGGGCGATGATGGAGAAGTTGCGGATCATCCGCATTGAATCGTGTGACATAGGTGGCGGCGGCGGCGCTGCGTCGTCAGGATAACGGGGCATTATCGCACGGCCGGGCCAAGCCCCGCACAGGGTTTGGCCGGCAGATGAACGAAAGGAGCCGCCCGAAGGCGGCTCCTGTAGCTGCGACAAGGCCTGTGCGGCTTATTCGCCGGCCCGGATCGGGACAAAGGCGCTGTTGGCGCCGGCGCGGACCAGCAACATCACCACATCACCCTTCTTGTAACCGGCCAGCTCGCGGTTCAGCGCGGCGACACTGCCCACCGGGACCCGCCCGACCTGCAGCACCACCATCCCCGGAGCCAGACGCGCCTCGCGGCCGGACTGGCTGTTGACACCGGTGATGCGCACGCCTTCACCGGCATCCAGACCCAGCTGGCGACGCTCGGCAGCGGTCAGGTCGGCCACTTCCAGGCCCAGCAGGGCGTTGGCGCCAACCTGCGGCTTGCCCTCATCGGCACCGGCGGCGGCGCTGCCCGGCCGTGCGGCATCTTCCTCCAGCTCGTTCAGGGTGACGGTGATCTCACGCGGCTTGCCGTCACGCAGGATGCTCATCCGCACCTTGCTGCCCGGCGCCATCGCGCCAATCATCGGCGGCAGTTCGCTGGAGGTGTTGATCTCGGTGCCGTTGACCGCGCGGATCACGTCACCCACCTCGATCCCGGCCTTGGCGGCCGCGCTGTCGGGCACCATCTGGTTGACCAGCGCGCCACGGCTATCGGGCAGCTTGAAGCCCTGGGCGATATCGCTAGTCACCTCACCAACCATCACGCCCAACTGGCCACGGCTGACCTTGCCGGTCTTCTTGATCTGCTCAACCGCATTCATTGCCAGATCGATCGGGATCGCGAAGCTGATGCCCATATAACCGCCGGACGCGGAGAAGATCTGCGAGTTGATGCCGACCACTTCACCGCGCGTATTCAGCAGCGGACCACCGGAGTTGCCCTGGTTGATCGCCACGTCGGTCTGGATGAAGGGCACATAGCGCTGCTCGTTACCACCGGTATTGCGGCCCAGCGCACTGACGATGCCGGCGGTGACCGAGTGATCCAGACCGAACGGCGAGCCGATCGCCACCACCCACTGGCCGGGCTTGAGCGAGTTGGAATCACCCACCCGCACGGTCGGCAGGTTCTTGGCCTCGACCTTCAGCAAGGCCACGTCGTACTGGGCGTCGCTACCGACCACCTTGGCGTTGAACTCGCGGCGATCGCTGAGGGTGATCTTGACCGACTCGGCGCCGTCGATGACATGGTGGTTGGTCAGCACATAGCCGTCATTGGAGATGATGAAGCCCGAGCCCATGCTGCGCCCGCGCGGACCGCTGTCCGGCCCCTGCTGGCCCGGCCCCGGCATCTGGAAGTCCGGCCCGAAGAAGCGGCGGAAGAACTCCGGCATCTGGTCCATGTCCGGGCCCTGCTGGGCAGTACGCGGATTGCGGCGGGCGCCGATCACGGTGTCGACCTTGACCACGCCCGGGCCAACCTGGTCGACCAGTTGGGTGAAGTCAGGCAGGCCCTGCACCAGCTGCGGCGCGGGCGCGGCGCGGGTAGCGGCAACCTGCTCGGCCGGGGCACTCGGCGCCGGGCTCTGTGCGCAAGCCACCAACGGCAGGGTCATCGCCAAAAGGCCAAACACCTTTTTTTGGATAAGTGGGGTCATCAGCTCGAGCCTCCAATTCAGTCAAAGCGGGAAAGAACAGCCAAGCCCGGTACGCCCAACCACAGCGCACAAACCTGGAATCCGGGGGAAAACCGGTCGCCCAGAGCTGGACGACCGGCAAGCAACACTTACTGACGCGGCAACAGCCTGCGCGACTCACCATCGTCGGCGTTTTGTGCCGGCATGCGCGGTTCAAACGGGTAGAACGTCGCCCCACCCTGCTCCTGCGCCGGGAAACTTGCGTTAAGCGCCCCCTGCGACAGCGACGGCGCAACCGACGAGCGCGGCCAGGGCCGGGCATGCAGCACGCCGTTGCCGGTGGCAAACGGGTCCTGGCGCAAGGCCGGCGTTGCCGGCAGTACCGGCGCGGCGGCAATCGCCCGCTGCGGCTCGGCCATGCGCGCAGTGCCGGCGCGTGCCGCCTGCTGGGTGCGGGTTGCGCTACCACGGCGGGCGGTGGCGTCCTGACGACGGCTCACCGCTGCGGCAACCGCAGGGGCAGCCGCAACCAGGCCAGCGACATTGCCCGCATCCGCCGAGGTCGGCGCAGCCGGTTGCACAGGCGCGGGAGCGACTTCGGCAGTGGTAGCGATCACCGGCGTGGGCGCATTGGTTACCGGCAGCTGCTCGCGGGCCATGAACAAGGCCACCGCCGCTACCGACGCCGCCAGCGCGGCACCGCCGCCCCAACGCCGCCAAACCCTGTGGGGCTTGCCCGGCGCAGCGGGCGCGACAAGCACCGGCCCGTTCTGCTGGGCATCGGCGTCCATCGCCTGGCGCACGCGCGCACTGAAATCCAGCGGGGCCGGTGCGCAGGCCTGGCCGCGCATCACATCGCCCAACACCTGCCAGCGCTCCTGGCAGGCAGAAAGCTCGCTGTCGTGTTCCAGCCGGCGCAGCATGAAGCGCGCCTCATCGGCCGCCAGCTCGCCATCCACCAGCGCCGACAGCTGCTGGCGGTAATGCAATTCGAATTTATCCGGCGCAACACCGGCCGGGTTACGGTCTTGCGTGCTCATACGCGACTCCGTTCACGGGTAGCGCTGGGGGTATCCAGCAAGGGACGCAGCTGTGCATCGATGGCCTCACGGGCACGGAAGATCCGCGACCGCACCGTTCCGATAGGGCATCCCATTTTCTGCGCGATATCCTCGTAACTCATGCCTTCCACCTCTCGCAACGTAATGGCCGAGCGCAGCTCTTCGGGCAGCGCGTCGACCGCCTTCATCACGGTCTGTTCCAGTTCCTGGCGCATCAACTCACGCTCGGGCGTGTCGTTGTCACGCAGCCGGACCCCGCTGTCGAACTGCTCGGCGTCACCGATCTCGATGTCGTCGGTGGGCGGGCGCCGGTTGTGTGCTGCCAGATAGTTTTTTGCGGTATTCACTGCGATCCGATGCAACCAGGTATAGAACTGGGCGTCGCCACGGAAATTCCCGATCGCGCGGTAAGCGCGGACGAAAGTGTCCTGGGCCACGTCCTGACATTCACTCCAGTCGGCGATGTAGCGCCCGATCAACGCGATGACCCGATGCTGGTACTTGCGTACCAGGACATCGAACGCCGCGCTTTCGCCGCGCTGCACACGCCGGACCAGTTCCAGGTCCAGCTCCTGCGGTGTTTCAACCTCGGCCATAACGGGCCGCACTCCTGTCAGCCCAACCGACGTCGGGCAATAAGACCGCTGTTCGCGGCAAAAGTTCAGCACCCTGTCGCAGCGGTACCGCACCAGCTTTTAACTCCCGTTCGGTTAGCCTTGCGGGGCGCTGACCAGATAAGCCCAACACACTTCCTGACATTGGGATTTGACGGCAGGGAAACAACCTCTGGATCATAGCGGTCTTCTCCATACACAACCGGATGGAACGTCCCATGCTCTCAGGCTTCGACGGGCTCCGCTTCAATCATTGGCACACCGAACTGCGCGAAGACGGCGTGGCTGTGCTCAGCCTCGACCGCAAAGACAGCCCGGTCAATGCCATGTCGCAGGACGTGCTGCTGGAACTGGGCGACATCATCGAGCGCCTGGCCATCGATCCGCCCAAGGGCGTGGTGGTGCGCTCGACCAAGGCCGCCGGCTTCATCGCCGGCGCCGATCTGAAGGAATTCCAGGAATTCGACCGCCGCGGCACCGTCAACGACGCCATCCGCCGCGGCCAGAGCGTCTACCAGAAGCTGGCCGAGCTGCCCTGCCCGACCGTGGCCGCGATCCACGGCCACTGCCTGGGTGGCGGCACCGAGCTGGCCCTGGCCTGCCGTTACCGCGTAGCCTCCAACGACCCATCCACCCGCATCGGCCTGCCGGAGACCCAATTGGGCATCTTCCCGGGCTGGGGCGGCAGCTCGCGCCTGCCGCAGCTGGTGGGCGCCCCGGCGGCAATGGACATGATGCTGACCGGCCGCACCCTGTCGGCATCGGCCGCCCGCGCCATTGGCCTGGTCGACAAGGTTGCCGCCCCGGCGGTACTGCTGGATGCGGCCGTGGCCCTGGTACAGACGGGGGTGACCCGCCCGTTCAAGCAACGCGCCACCGCCTGGGCCACCAACACCTTCCTTGCCCGCAAGATTCTGGCCCCGCAGATGGCCAAGCAGGTCGCGCGCAAGGCCAAGAAGGACCAGTACCCGGCGCCGTACGCGCTGATCAGCACCTGGGTGCGCACCGGCGGCAGCCCGATCCAGAAGCGCCTGGACGCCGAGCGCCGCGCCGTGGTCAAGCTGGCCAGCAGCCCGACCGCACGCAATCTGATCCGCATCTTCTTCCTGACCGAACGGCTCAAGGGCCTGGGCGGCAAGGACTCGGGCATCAAGCACGTACACGTGGTGGGTGCCGGCGTGATGGGCGGCGATATCGCCGCCTGGGCCGCCTACAAGGGCTTCACGGTGACGCTGCAGGACCGCGAGCAGCGCTTCATCGACCCGGCCATGACCCGTGCCCAGGCCTTGTTCGACAAGAAGGTGCGTGACGAGAGCAAGCGCCCGGAAGTGGCCGCACGGCTGAAGGCCGACCTGGCCGGCGACGGCGTGGCCCAGGCCGACCTGGTGATCGAGGCCATCATCGAGAACCCGGAGGCCAAGCGCGAGCTGTACCAGACGCTGGAGCCGAAGATGAAGGCCGACGCGCTGCTGACCACCAATACCTCCTCGATCCCGCTGGTCGAGCTGCGTGACCACATCCAGCGCCCGGCGCAGTTCGCCGGCCTGCACTACTTCAACCCGGTGGCACAGATGCCGCTGGTGGAAATCATCCACCACGACGGCATGGCGGCAGAGACCGAGAAGCGCCTGGCCGCATTCTGCAAGGCACTGGGCAAGTTCCCGGTACCGGTCGCCGGCACCCCTGGCTTTCTGGTCAACCGCGTGCTGTTCCCGTACATGCTGGAAGCCGCGACCGCCTATGCCGAAGGCATCCCCGGCCCGGTGATCGACAAGGCCGCGGTCAAGTTCGGCATGCCGATGGGCCCGATCGAGCTGCTGGATACAGTCGGCCTGGACGTGGCCGCTGGCGTCGGCAAGGAGCTGGCACCGTTCCTCGGCCTGCAGATCCCGGCCGCATTGGCGACGGTGGAGCCGAACAAGCGCGGCAAGAAGGACGGCCAGGGCATCTACAAGTGGGAGAACGGCCGTGCGGTGAAGCCGGAAGTGGCCAAGGACTACCAGGCGCCGTCGGACCTGGAAGACCGTCTGATCCTGCCCCTGCTCAACGAGGCCGTGGCCTGCCTGCACGATGGCGTGGTGGCCGATGCCGACCTGCTCGATGCCGGCGTGATCTTCGGCACCGGCTTTGCCCCGTTCCGCGGCGGCCCGATCCAGCATATCCGCGCCACCGGCGTTGATGTACTGGTCGAGAAGCTGAAGACCCTGCAGGCACGGCATGGCGATCGTTTCGCCCCGCGTCCGGGCTGGGACATGCCGGAACTGCGTGAGCCGGTTGCTTGAGCTTTGTGAGTCATTGATGGAATGCAAAACGGAGCCGAAAGGCTCCGTTTTGCGTAACAGCTGTAGTGCCGAGCCATGCTCGGCACTACCTTCAGCGGTGCACATGCCCGTGATGACCTTGATGATCCGGCCCATGCGCATGACCTTCGTGATCGTGACCATGCCCATCGTCGTCAGCATCCAGCCTGGGCTTCACCTCGGCGCAATCATCACCACAGTGATCAACCTCCACCTGCACCGTCACATGATCGATATCAAACCGCTCATGCAGC
The DNA here is from genome assembly GCF_001431465.1 of Stenotrophomonas terrae. Taxonomy (GTDB): domain Bacteria; phylum Pseudomonadota; class Gammaproteobacteria; order Xanthomonadales; family Xanthomonadaceae; genus Stenotrophomonas; species Stenotrophomonas terrae. The sequence goes on from NZ_LDJJ01000006.1 coordinate 66,025, forward strand.
ATGTCGGCCAATTGCCGACGCAAGCCGTCCGGTGCCTGCCCATCATTCATCACAACGTGCACGGTCAGGGCCGGCGTACTCGAGGCCAGCGCCCACACATGCAGATCATGGATACCGGCCACGCCGGGAAACGCACGCAATGCCTGCTCGATATCCGCCAGCACCACACCCTTGGGCACACCCTCCAGCAGCACATTGAGCGCATCGCGCAGCAGCACCCAGGTGCGCGGCAGCACCCACAAGCCGATCAGTACGGCAAGAATCGGATCAACCACGGTCCAGCCGGTGAAGTGGATGATCACACCGCCAATGATCACCGCCACCGAGCCGAGCATGTCGCTCCAGACTTCCAGGTAGGCGCCCTTGACGTTGAGGCTCTCGCCACTGCCCGCACTGAGCAGGCGCATCGCGATCAGGTTCACCACCAGACCAAACGCCGCCACCCACATCATGCCGGTGGAGGCGATTGCCTGTGGCTGCTGGAAGCGCTGTGCAGCCTCCCAGAGAATGTAGATGCCTACGCCGAACAACAGCAGGCCATTGGCCACCGCGCCCAAGGCTTCCAGGCGCGCATAGCCATACGTACGCTTGGCATCGGGCGGGCGCCGGCTTAGCCGCACGGCGGTCAAGGCGATCATCAACCCGAGCGCATCGGTGGCCATGTGCGCGGCATCGGACAGCAGCGCCAGGCTGTTGGTCCAGAAGGCGCCAATGACTTCGACCACCAGATAGGCGGTGGTCAGTCCCAGCGCCCACCACAGCGGCTTCTCGTGGCGGATTTCGCTGGGCAGATGGTTGTGGTCGTGGCTCATGACTGGCTCCTTTTAGCGGGGCCAGCTTAGTCAGCCTGCGGTGGCGGAGACTATTACATCGCCGCCACCGATTCAGCGATCAGCGTGGGCCGAGCACCGTCTGCATGTCATCACCCTGCGGCATGCCCGAGCGCATCTGCACGGTGCCATCGGCATCCTTGAACAGGATCCCCGGGGTGCCCTGGAAGCCCAGATCCAGCATCAAGGCTTCATTGGCGCGCAGCTTGGCCTGCACCGCCGCCGGCACCGTCGCCAGCGGCTTGATGCCGCCCTTGGCGAAGTCCCGCTCGTTCTGGATCAGCGCCTGCTCCGGCGAGCTTGCTCCCAGAATGGCAGCGGCCTTGTTGGCGCTGTCTTCGCGGATCACGCCAACCAGGATCTGCCGGATCTGCACCTTGCCTGCAGCCACCCACGGCTGCGCCGCTTCCCAGAAGCGATTGCAGTACGGGCAGTTGGGGTCGCTGAAAGAATAGATGACGCGCGGTGCATCGGCCTTGCCGTCGCGCACCCAATGGCTGGCTTCCACCTTGGCCCAGGCCTGCTGGCCCATTGGCCCGGACACCAGCTCCTTGAGCTTGGCCGCGCTGACATCTTCACCCTTGGCATTGACCAGGGTGCCCACCACGGCGTACTGGCCGTCCTTGGACACATAGACGCCCAGCGGACGTTGGCCGGCGACACCGGCGTAACCCGTCAGGCCAACCGGGGTTTCGAACGTGCCCATGAATTCCACGCCCTGCGAGCGCAGCGTGGCAACCACGGCCGGCTCGTTGGCCGCCGCCGGCTTGCCGGCGGTGGAAGCCGGGGCACCGGCCGTCTGTGCACAGGCCAGCGGTGACAGGGCAAGCAAGGAAAACAGCAACATCGAACGCGAACGCATCATCGTGTATCTCTTCCAGTAAGGGGTTATTGCATCGCGCGCAAACGCGCTTCCAGGGTGGCACGCGACAGCTCGCCCATATGCACATCGTGCAGACGGCCATCGGCGCCGAAGAACAGGGTGGTCGGCAACGCGCGCGCGCCGGTCTGCTGCATCACCCGCGAGTCGGCATCCAGCAACACATTGCCGAGCTGCATTTTCTCGGCACTCAGATACGCTGCGACCTCATCGTGGGTTTCGCCTTGGTTGGCAAACACGAACTGCACCTGCGGATGCGCCTGCTGCGCCTGCGCCAACACCGGCATCTCGCGGCGACACGGCCCACACCAGCTGGCCCATAGATTGATCACGGCCGGTTTGCCGGCGAATGCCGCCAGTGGCGCGGGCTGGCCCTGCATGTCCACCAGCACCGCATCGGGCAAGGGTATCGATGAACGCTGCAGCGCGAACAACGCCATGCCGCCTACCACCCACAACGCGGCAGCGGCGGACAAGCCCAGCAGCACCGGCTTGCGCAGAATGCGCTGCCGCGTCTTCCACAGCGCATAGGCCGCTGCAACCAGCAGCCCCGCCCAGATCGAAAAGCCACCATCACCCAGCCGGATGATGGACAGGGGTTGTGCCAGGTAGTCGCCTGCATGCAAGCCCACATGTGCCAGACGCGCGCCGAGCAGCCCCAGCAGGAATGCATCCAGCACCACGGCGCCGGCGCGGCTGCGCATGCCTTCCGCCACCGGCGTCAGCGCGCGCGCGAAGAACCATCCAACCGCCAACGCCAGCAAGGCAAGCAGGGCCATCAAGGGGAACGGACCGGCGCTGATCATCGGCTCAACCCACAATCGCGCAGCACAACCGCACTTGAACAAACAGTGAACACAGCTATCAACACAAAGTCCTCAAAATCCGCTTGTTGCTGCCGATAATGGTCGGCTGCCTCTTGGCACTTTAACGATCACACGCATGAATATCGCCCCCTCGCCCAATCCCTCTTCCGACACCGACAGCAGCGCGCTGGCCGATGCCTGGAAATACAGCCTCGAGGCTGCCGGCCCCGCTGCAAGCAGCGTGTTGGCCGGTCTGGCCGAGGGCCATGCCGCCGAACTTGCCGCGCATTTTTACAAGATCATGATGAACGACGCGCGTGCCTCACGCTCGATGTCACATGACCAGGTGCGGGTGCGCCTGCAACCGGCGATGCAACGCTGGGTCAGGGACCTGCTACGCGCCAGCACTGCCGACGTCGAACAGTTGATCGCCAACCAGCGTGTCATCGGCGATGTACATGCACGCGTGGGCATACCGGTGGATCTGGTCACCCGCGGCACCCGCGTACTGAAACAACGCCTGTTCCAATTGATCGGCGAACACGCCGGGCATAGCGAAACCGCGCATGCGGCCATCGCCAGCCTTACCGCTTCGTTCGATATCGCGCTGGAGGGTATGACACTTGCCTATTCCAATGCACGGGAACGTTCCTCACGCACCGATGCCGCCTACCGCCTGTTCTCGCTGGTGCAGAACGTCAGCACCGAGCGCGAACGCCAGCGCGCCCTGCTGCTGGACTGGGAAAACACCTTGCTTTACGCACTTGCGGCGCAGGGCGACATGGGCGGTTTCCAGACCCTGGCGCGTTCGGAATTCGGCCTGTGGTTCAACCACAAGGGCATACCGAGTTTTGGCGAGAGCTCGGAAACCCGCCAGATCAGCGCCCTGATCAACGAGGTTGACCAGCTGCTGCAGCACACCCTGCAGCAGGAAAGCGATCCGGCCGTGCGCACTGCACGGCTGCAGGATGTGCGGTCCAAGGTCAGCCAGGTGCGCAGCCTGCTGGGCATGCTGTTCGAGCGCATCGGCGAGTTGGATGCCGGCTGCGATGCCTTGACCAACCTGCTCAATCGACGCTTCCTGCCCACCGTGCTACGTCGCGAGATTGAACTGGCGGAAAAATCATCCGGCAGCTTCGGCGTGCTGTTGCTGGACCTTGACCATTTCAAGGCGATCAACGACACGCACGGCCACGAAGCCGGCGACCGCGCCCTGCAGCATGTGGCAGGCATCCTCAGCCAGTTCACCCGCGGCAGCGACTATGTATTCCGCTATGGTGGCGAAGAGTTCGTGGTTGTACTGGTCGCTGTGGAAGCGCGCCAGGCAATGGTGATTGCCGATGGCCTGTGCCGGCGCATGGCCGAGACCCCGGTCGTTCTGGCCGATGGCCAGCTGCTGGAGATCAGCGCCAGCATCGGCGTGGCCCTGTATGACGGCCACCCGGACTACGAGCGGGTGATGGCACGCGCCGATGCCGCCATGTACCAGGCCAAGAAACAGGGCCGCAACCGGGTGGTACTGGGCAGTGACGCCCTGCCCGCTGCCCCGGGACGCAACGCGCTGCGCCGCGATTGAGCGCGCGCAACCAACCGATAGCACATGCCGTGCAGGCAGCAGCGGCCTAGGCTGGGTTCGGGTGCATCAGGCCACCCGATTCCGGAATCCGCCATGCCCGTCGTAACCCGCGCCCTGCTGATCGCGCTGCTGTGCAGTGCCCTGCCCCTATCGCAAGCCATCGCCCGCGAAGTGCCTGAACCGGCCGACCATGTACAGGCCGATGGCCCCTACATCTTCCGCGACGGCACGCGGCTGCAGGCGCAATGGATCTGTGACGACCGCGTGGTGTCGCGGAAATACCGGGGCAACCGCAACAACGTACGCCGCGCAAGCCGCGATTGCGGTTACCCGCATACGCTGCACATCGCCCCGCTTGCCGATCCCGCCATCGCCATACTGCCGGCGGTGCCGCGCATCGTCGCCGTCTCCGACATCCACGGCCAGTACGGCCTGCTGCGGCAGCTGCTGCGCGCCAACGGCGTGATCGACCCGGACGACAACTGGGCACTGGGACGCGACACGCTGGTGATCGCCGGTGATGTGTTCGACCGCGGCCCACAGGTCACCGAAGCGTTCTGGCTGCTGTACAGCCTGCAGCAGCAGGCCGCACAGGCTGGCGGCGCGGTGCACTTCGTGCTCGGCAACCACGAAACCATGGTGCTGTACGACGACCTGCGCTACGTCAATCCAAAATACCTGCGCAGCGCGCAGCTGCTGGGCCGCAGCTACCCGCAGCTGTACGGTGCGGATTCGGTGATCGGCCAATGGCTGCGGACCCGGCCGGTGCTGCTGCGCATCGGCGATACCTTGTTCCTGCACGGCGGCATCTCGCCCGAGGCTTTGCCGTTGGCGCTGGATCAAACCGCAACCAATACGGCCTACCAGGCATCGCTGGGGCGGCCCAAGGCCGAGGTCAAGGCCGATGCGACAACTGCGCCGCTGTACGACGGCAAGACCAGCCCAATCTGGTACCGCGGCTATTTCGACGGCCGCCTGGATACGGCCGGCGTGCAGGGCGTGCTCGACCAGCTCGGGCTCAAGCGCATCGTCGTCGGCCACACTTCTATGCCGCATGTCAGCAGCTTTCACGGCGATCGCATCATCGCCATCGACAGCAGCATCAAGAATGGCGAGAACGGCGAACTATTGTTCATCGAAGACGGCAAGCTCAGCCGCGGCTTGCTGGATGGCAGCCGGGTGCCGTTGGCGATAGGTCAGATGGAAAGTGAGGACTGAAAAACGCGCCACGCAAAGCTCTCAGGAGTTGACTCTTTATGACATCAGGTTTCATCCGATATTCACGTAGTAATAACCTCATCTCGACCATGGTAAATGGGCAGGCTCGGCGCGGATTCGAGGGAGGCGGTCGGCGCGCGGGCAGCGGTTAAAACAGGATATCCCGTGGCCGGAATCCGTTCCGGCCGCCAATGGTGTTTCTTCCCCCGGAACACGCGATGAAACCACTGACGCTGGCCACATTGCTGCCCTTTGCACTGCTGCCTGCCACGGCGGGCGCGCAGGACTCCGTCGCTGCCCTGCGCGCGGAAATCGCCCAGGCCCAGCAGCATCTGCAGTCGCTCAACGCTCGGCTTGATGCACTGGAGCAGGGACAGGGCAGTCCTTCGGCAAAACCTCCACCATCTCCGGCTTCTGCATCGCAGATCTCAATCGCGCCGCCCAAGCCTGAAACTCCCCGCACCAATCAAACGTCGCTTGCGCAGGCCATCATCCCCGCCCGCGATTCGGTTGCCGATCCATCTACCGGCGCCTCGCGCCCGGACAACGCGCCCCCGCCCAACGACCCCGAACTGAAAGGCTTCATCGCCATTCCCGGCACGCAGACCCTGATCCGGCTCGGTGGCTACGCCAAGCTCGACGCCATCACCGATAGCCGCGCCGCCGGCGACACCGAGCAGTTCATTCCCTCGTCGATGCCGGTGGATGGCCCCCACCGCGATGTCTCGCATTTCGGCATGCATGCCAAGCAGACCCGTTTCAGCTTCGAGGCGCGCCGACCAACCACGCATGGGAACCTGCGCTTCTACCTGGAAAACGACTTCTTCGGCAGCAGCGACAGCTATCAGTTCCGCCTGCGTCATGCCTATGGTCAGCTGGGCAATACCTATGCCGGCTACGGCTATTCCACCTTCATGGATGCCGACTCGCTGCCGGACACGCTGGACTTTGCCGGGCCCGGTGCGGCCGGCTACCTGCTGGTTGCCGGCATCCACCACAGCTTTGCGCTGGGCAAGGGCAATACCTTGACCGTGGCCGCCGAAGACCCGGATTCGCAGCTGGCCAACACCGGCCAGAGCGACAGCAGCGTCGAGCATCTTCCCGATGTCAGCCTGATCGCGCGCATGGAGCGTGATTGGGGCCACCTGCAACTGGGCGCGGTGCTGCGCAGCCTGGGCTATGACGGCGATGGCCGCAGCGACCGTACGTTCGGTGGCGGCCTGCAGCTGAGCGGCTCCTATGCGGTGGCCGAGCGTGACCTGTTGCTGTTCGGCCTGGTTGGCGGCAAGGGTATCAGCCGCTATACCGCCGACCTCACCGGCTCCAACCTGGATGCCGCCATCGATGGCGACGGCCGGCTCAAGGCGCTACCGCTGCGCGGTGGCTTCTTCGGCTACACCCACTACTGGTCGGAGCTGTGGCGGTCCAACCTGATCTACGGGCAACTGCAGATCGACAGCGCCGACGCGCTCGCCAGCGATGCCTTCCGCCGCAGCCGCTATGCCGCACTGAACCTGCTCTGGAGCCCGGCACCGTCGTGGACCATGGGCATGGAGCTGCTGTATGGCCAGCAGCAACTGCAGGACGGCCGTGATGCGGACACGCTGCGCCTGCAGGGCAGCCTTCAATACAACTTCATCAAGTAACAGGCAGCTGATGCCTGCACGCGCCACGTGCAGCTCGCCACCCAACGATTCACGCAATGTCCTTCCCATCGAATGAACCGGCAATGCCGGTGAAAGGAGATAGTCATGGCAGGTCAGAAGAAAATCGGGGTCGTTGGCGCGACCTTCCTGGTGGCAGGCAACATGATGGGCTCAGGGGTGTTCCTGCTGCCATCGAGCCTGGCAAAGATCGGTACCGCCTCGATCTGGGGTTGGCTGGTAACCACGGCCGGCGCGCTGTTGCTGGCCTTCGTATTCGCAAAACTCGGCAAGCTGGCGCCCAAGGCCGGTGGCCCGTATGCCTATGCGCGTGACTGGTTCGGCCCCTATATGGGCTTCCAGACCAATACCATCTACTGGTTCGCCAACTGGATCGGCAATGTCGCCATTCCGATCGCAGCGGTCGGCTACTTCAGCTATTTCTTCCCGGTGCTGTCCGATCCAGTGCCCCGCTGCATCGCGGTGCTGCTGCTGGTGTGGGCATTGAGCTTTGCCAATGTGATCGGCCCGTCCTTCGTCAGCCGCGTGCAGACGGTGACCACCAGCTTCGCGTTGGTGCCGATCCTGGGCATTGCCATCTTTGGCTGGTTCTACTTCGACCCCGCCATCTTCAAGGGTGCCTACAACGTTTCCGGCCAATCCAATTTCGGAGCGGTCTCCAGCGCCGCGGCACTGACCCTGTGGGCCTTCATTGGCGTGGAATCAGCATCGGTCACCGCCGGCGTGGTGGAAAACCCGGAGAAGAACGTGGCCCGTGCAACCCTGGCCGGCGTGTTTCTGGCGGCAATTGCCTATATCGCCAGCTCCTCGGTGATCATGGGCATGGTGCCCAACGCCGACCTGCAGGTATCGGATGCACCGTTCGCGTTGGCCGCAGCCAACGCGGTGGGTGGCTGGGGCGGCGCGCTGGTGAGCCTGTGCGCCTTCGTCGGCGCTGCCGGCTCATTGGGCGGCTGGATCCTGTTGACCGCGCAGAGTGCCAAGGCAGCCTCGGATGATGGCCTGTTCCCCAGCGTTTTCAGCAAGATCAACAAGGACGAGGTGCCGGTCAAGGGCGTGCTGATCGTCGCGGTACTGATGACGCTGGCGGTGCTGATCACCTCCACTTCGGAAACCGCCTCGGCACAGTTCGACGTGATCACCTCGGCGGCGGTGGTACTGACCCTGCTGCCCTATATCTACTCCTGCGTGGCCTGCTATTTCGTGGTCGAGCGCTCGCATACGCTGGCCCACACCGGCGCGTTCTGGGTCCTGACCAGCATCACCGTCGTCTACTGCCTGTGGGCCATCTATGGATCGTCCGGCAGCATCGTCCAGTACGCCTTCCTGTTCGTACTGTTCATCACCGTGTTCTATCCGTTCTTCAGCGATGAGCGCCGCAAGCAGCGCCTGGCCAAATTCACTCCGAATGGCACCGCACGTGCCAGCACGAACTGATCCCCCGCTCGGTAGATAGGAACAACGCCATGTACTTCAAATCACTGGACTACCCGATCGTCATCATCGATGCCGACTACGAATCGCCGCGTATCGCCGGCATCCTGATCCGCGCCCTGGCCGATGAGCTGCGCAAGAGCGACCAGCGCGTGCTCACCGGCCTGAACCTGGACGATGCCCGTGCCGGCGCACGCACCTATGTGGCCGCGTCGGCGGTACTGATCTCCATCGACGGCACCGAGGACGATGACGACCAGTTCCAACGCCTGCTCGCCTTCCTGCGGGAGCAGAGCCAGCGCCGCGCCGACCTGCCGGTATTCCTCTACGGCGAACGCCGCACCATCGAGAAAATACCGAGCAAGCTGCTCAAGTTCGTGCACGGCTACATCTTCCTGTTCGAGGACACCAAGAGCTTCATCGCCCGCCAGGTGATGCGCGCCGCCGACGACTACATGGCCAAGCTGCTGCCACCGTTCTTCAAGGCGCTTATCCATCACTCCGCGCAATCCAACTACTCCTGGCATACGCCCGGACACGCCGGCGGCGTCGCCTTCACCAAGTCACCGGTAGGCCGTGCACTGCACCAGTTCTACGGCGAAAACACCTTGCGCAGCGATCTGTCGATCTCGGTGCCGGAGCTGGGCTCGCTGCTCGACCACACCGGCCCGATCCGTGACGCCGAAGCCGAGGCCGCGCGCAACTTCGGTGCCGACCATACCTTCTTCGTCACCAATGGCACCTCCACCGCCAACAAGATCGTCTGGCATGGCACGGTTGCGCGTGGCGACATCGTGTTTGTCGACCGCAACTGTCACAAGTCGCTGCTGCACGCGCTGATCATGACGGGCGGCATTCCGGTGTACTTCACCCCCAGCCGCAACGCGCACGGCATCATCGGCCCGATCAGCTTGGATCAGTTCTCCGCTGAAGCGTTGCAGAAGATGATCCAGGCCAATCCGCTGGCCAGCAAGGCCGTCAAGCCCGGCGTCAAGCCGCGCATAGCGGTGGTCACCAACTCCACCTATGACGGGCTCTGTTACAACGCCGAAAAGATTGCCGACAACCTCGGCTCAGCGGTGGACTTCCTGCACTTCGATGAAGCCTGGTACGCCTATGCCGCGTTCCACCCCTTCTACGAAAACCACTACGGCATGGCCAAGGGCAAGCCACGCGAGCAGGACGCCATCATCTTCACCACCCATTCCACGCACAAGCTGCTGGCTGCGTTCTCGCAGGCATCGATGATCCATGTGCGCAATGCGGCAACGCGCGAACTGGATGCAGAGCGCTTCAACGAATCATTCATGATGCATACCTCCACCAGCCCGCATTACGGCATCATCGCCTCCTGCGATGTCGCCTCGAAGATGATGGAAGGTGAGGCCGGTAAATCGCTGGTGCAGGAAATGCACGATGAAGCCGTTACCTTCCGCCGAGCGATGCTGCACGTCAGCGAGGATCTTGGCCGCGATGACTGGTGGTTCAAGGTCTGGCAACCCGATGGCGTGGAGCGCAACCTGGCCAAGGGCGACAGCTCCAAGCCGATGGTCACCTCGCGCCCGGACTGGTATCTGCGCCCGGATGCGCGCTGGCACGGTTTCGACAACCTCGCCGATGACTATGTGCTGATCGATCCGGTCAAGGTCACCCTGCTGACCCCCGGCCTGTCGATGGATGGCGAGATGGGCAAGCTCGGCATCCCCGCGGCGATACTGAGCAAATTCCTGTGGTCGCGCGGCCTCACCGTGGAAAAGACCAATCTGTACTCGGTGTTGTTCCTGTTCTCGATGGGCATCACCAAGGGCAAGTGGAGCACACTGGTCACCGAGCTGCTGGCGTTCAAGGACCTGTACGACACCAACGCACCGCTGAGCCAGTCACTGCCCAGCCTGCTCGAAGACAATGCTGCAGCCTACGCCGGCTGGGGCCTGCGCGACCTGTGCATGGCCCTGCACGAGTTCAACCGGGAGTTCCGTGTTGCCGAGGTGATGCGCGAGATGTATGTGGATTTGCCGGAGCCGGTCATCACCCCTGCCGAAGCCTATAACCATCTTGTGCGTGGCGAGATCGAGCGGGTGGACATCGACCAGCTCAGCGGCCGCGTCGCCGGCACCATGCTGGTGCCCTATCCGCCGGGTATTCCAACCATCATGCCGGGCGAACGCTTCGGCGCCAGCGACGAACCCATCATCCAGTCACTGCGCATCGCCCGCGAACAGAACGCGCGTTTCCCGGGATTTGAGTCGGATGTGCATGGCTTGATCATCGACAACAGCGGCGAGCAGCCGAGTTATCGGGTGGAGGTTTTGAAGATTTGAGGCAGGTTGCAGAAACAGCTGCAGGCATTCCCTTCTCCCGCTTGCGGGAGAAGGTGCCCCGCAGGGGCGGATGAGGGGAGCTTCTGGCTTCTGGCTTCTTGCATCTTTGTTTTTACTATCGCTCCGCTCAGCTCAAGATCTGCTCCACGTGCTTTCAAAGCGCCCTCACCCCAACCCCTCTCCCGTAAACGGGAGAGGGGCTTTTCAAGCCTGGCGCCCTTACATCCCGAACCGCCCCTTCGCAGAGCCAAATGACCAGCACACGCAAGGAACAACAGGTTTTGCAACGCTCGATCGCAGCAACCGTGCTGGTTGCGGCGATCGGTTTCTTTGGCGGCATGCTCGCCCGCTCGCAGGCGATCCTGTTCGACGGCATCTACAGCATGGTGGATCTGGCACTGACGCTGGTCGCATTGGCTGTGCTACGGCTGATGGCCAAGGAACAAAGCCCTCGCTTTCAATATGGTTTCTGGCACCTGGAGCCCATGGTCGAGGCGCTGGGCGGCGCCATCCTCAGCCTGGCCTGCATCTACGCCCTGGCCAATGCAGTGATCGGCCTCAGCGATGGTGGCCACGAGACGCGGCTTGGCCCCGGCCTGCTCTGGGCCGCGCTGCTGGTGGTGGTGGACCTGGCAATGGCGGTGTGGATCGGCCGCCATGCACGTCGCCTGCAATCGGGCCTGCTGACCCTGGATGCGCGCGCCTGGCTGCTGACCGGCATGATGAGCCTGGCGGTGGTGCTGTCCTTCGTCCTTGCGCTGGCATTGCGCGGTGGCGCGCATGAACACTGGATCCCCTACCTGGACCCGTTGGTGCTGGCCTGCATCAGCCTGGCCACACTGCCCGTGCCGCTGCGTGGCGCATGGAAGGCCGCCCGCGAAGTGCTGCAGGTTGCCCCCGACGAGCTGGACCAGCTTGTCCAGCAGGTGATGCAGCAGTTCGTCGCCAAGCATCAGTTTGAAGGCTTCACCAGCCATGTCGCCAAGATCGGCCGCATGCAGTTCGTCGAGATCCACATCCTTACCCGCCCCGACACCCAGCTGGGCAGCATCGGCGATGTCGACCGCCTGCGCGATGAGATCGCATCACAGCTGGACGCACGCTCCGGCCGTTTCTGGTTGACCATCGATTTCACCTCCGATCGGGCCTGGACATGAGCGCGGCAACATCGCGGAAAATGGGCCTGACCATGGCGACCATGCTGGTCGCCGGCAACATGATAGGCACCGGCGTATTCCTGCTGCCAGCCAACCTGGCCACGGTCGGCAGCATCTCCTCGGTGGGCTGGCTGATCGCCACCGCCGGCGCCATCGCGCTCGGGCTGGTGTTCGCACGCCTGTCGCAGCTGGATCCGCAACCGGGCGGGCCATACGCCTATGCGCGCGATGCGTTTGGCAACTACATCGGCTTCGTCAGCAACTATGCCTATTGGTTCGGCAACTGGATCGGCAATGTCGCCATTGCCCTGGTCGTAACCGGCTACCTCAGCCACCTGTGGCCATGGCTGCAGGATGTCTATCCACGACTTGGCTTCACCCTGGCGGTGATCTGGCTGCTGAGCCTGGCCAACGCACGCGGCGCCCGCTGGATCGGCGCGCTGGAAACCAGCACCCTGCTGCTGGCCTTGATCCCGATACTGGGCATCGCCATCTTCGGTTGGTGGTGGTTCGACCCGGCGCTGTTCAGTGCCGGCTGGAACGTCAGCGGCATGGACGACAGCGCCGCGATCTCGCGCAGTGCCTCCATCGCGCTGTGGGCGTTCATGGGTGTGGAGAGCGCGGCGGTATCGGCCGATGTGATCGACAACCCCAAACGCAACATCCCGCTCGCCACCCTGCTCGGGCTGGCGCTGGCGGCGGTGATCTACATCAGCTGCTCGCTGGTGATCATGGGCATGGTGCCGATGGCACAGCTGCGCGACTCCTCGGCACCGTTCGCCGATGTCGCCCAGCTGATGATCGGCCCCTGGGGCGCGCTGGTGATCGCCTTGTGCGCGATCCTCAAATCAGCCGGCGCGCTGGGCGGCTGGATGCTGCTGGTCGGGCAATCGGCCAAGGCAGCAGCCGAGGACGGCTTGTTTCCTCGGGTGTTCTGCAAGCTCAACAAACACGGCATGCCGGGCACTGGCCTGATGATCGTGGCAGTGCTGATGAGCGCCTTGCTGCTGGTCACCTCCTCGCCCACGCTGGCCCGCCAGTTCGACCAGCTGACCAATATCGCGGTACTGCTGACCATCATTCCCTACCTGTTCTCGGCCGGCGCGCTGATCTGCTCCACCCTGGAGCGTGGTGAACAGGGTTGGATGCGCGCTGCCAGCCTGTTCACTGCCGCCGCCGCGGTCGCCTACTGCCTTTACGCCTTGCTCGGTGCAGATGCGAAGCTGCTGGCTTACGCCACGGTGGCGATCCTGTTCAGCGCTGCCCTGTATCCATTCTTCCGCCAGCCTATGTTCGAAGCCGCAAAGGCCAACAAGAGCAAACGCGGATAGTCCTCGCCCACTGCGCTGGGGGCCGTGCCTGATCGGCCTCGAAGCTGTTGCAGTCATAACTCGGACACACGCAAAAAACGCCTGCTGTTGCGCTTGGGCGGCAATCTCGGTTGCCCTTGGTGGATTGCAGCCAGATACAACTGTCGTGGGAAGTAGATGATTTGACATGCCTATGCCTTTCTACGGTGGCGCCATCCGTGCATGACCATGAGCTCCCAACTGTTCGGAAAAGCGCAGAAAAACCTGTAGCCATTTCCGACGGCATGCTCAATCATCACTCCCACCGATGGCGCAGAACCATCACGCCAGCGCAGCAAACCTCAGCACTGCTGATCATGCGCGCGCCGCACCGCACCCATATCACCGTAGCCACTCTCGATAGAAATCAAACAGCTACCCCATACCGATGCGACTGTAACCTGCTCGTGGAATGTTCCAGTTCGCGCATCTCGCGCAACTGCCGTTGACAAAGATATCGCCACTTAAAGATCTTCCCTCCCGTAGATCATGAAAGTCATCGATCAACGTGTGTGGAGCCGACCCAGCAATGGAACGTACACCGGTATCGCAGTGCGGCATGCCAACTAACGGCATACCGCCTGCAACATTGAAGCTGACGGAACCAGCGTTCCGCGCAGGTATTTTCACTGTCTACTTCCCGCATAAGCCAGCCGCTGTTGGTCGCGACCACACTTCGATCAGGACTCCTGAAACAACGCCGATCGCCCCGAAAGTTTCCGGCGGTTATTTGGCCTACGGAGCCAAACCCATGAATGCTGCGCTCTGCGCAATATCCATGAGAACCGCGACAAGACCAATCATGCGAAGTGCACCTTCGGCGAGCCGACTTTAGGCACTACACGCATCGCCACCCGAGTTCTTCCAAACTCCAGTCCGCGCAGCCCTTCTACCAGAACCGTGTCCTGAACCCGTCCTGCGCTCAGCGCGCGGGACAGCGTGCCGGTGGGCAACGCCATGACCAAACACGATGGTTCACTGCCGCGCGCAGCGGCATGCGCCGCGTCACAAGAAACAACGTCCAAGCGCTGTACCGCAACACATAGATCGCTGTACACAACGCCGGCTAAGCCGGTCCCGCAAGCACCATCACCGGAGAGAAACGCGTGACAAAAGCCCCCCGACCAATATTTCGGCACACAGCTTCCAGGATCCGTTGCAATCACCTGTCATTGGCTCTGCTTTCAGCGTTGGCCGCTGCACACCCCGCGCTGGCCCAGGACGCGGCAGGTGGGGCTGAACCAACGACCAAGGACCTCGATACGGTCATGGTCAGATCCACACATCAGGTAAAGCCCCTGCAGAGCACACCGATCTCCATCAGCGTGGTCACCGCCGAGCAGCTTGACCGTACCAACATGAGCAGCATCTCCGATCTGCAATACGTCGCCCCGGGCGTATCTTTTTCCGCTACAGCGGGCACCGCGAATGGCGGCGGTTTCCAGGTGCGCGGCATAGGCACCCAGGCGTTCAGCGTCGCCTCGGAACAGACGGTTGGCACCGTGGTCGATGACGTGGTCATCGGCATCCCGCGTGACCCCGGCGTGGCGGGCTTCAGCGACATCGAGCACATCGAAGTACTGCGCGGGCCCCAAGGCACCTTGTTCGGCAAGAATGCCTCAGCCGGCATTGTGAACATCAGCACCCGCGCCCCGGAGATCGGTACCACCAGTGGCTCCGCCGCATTGTCGCTGGGTGAGCGCAATGAACATGTCGCGCGCCTCACCGCCAATCTGGGCATCTCGGACACTTCAGCGCTGCGTCTTTCCGCCTACTACAAGGACCAGGATGGCGCCACCGCCAATGCTTTCCACGACTGGAACATCGGTGACCAGACCGGGCGCGGCATCCGCGGCAAATGGCTGTGGAAGCCAACCGAACAGCTGGACATCCTGGTTGCGGCCGAACGCCAGACCTTGTTCAACCGCGGCGTCGCAACGCTCTACAGCTTAGGCACGGAAGAGAACTACAACGCCAGTTTCGCCGGATTCGGGCATATCGGCGGCGACAGCTTCACCAGCCAGGCCGACGCCGACGCATTTGCCTTCCAGGGCGTGACCGGCTTTTCGACCAAGGCCGACCTGCGTCTTGCCAACGACGCGCAGCTCACCTCAATCACCGCCTATCGCGCCTCAACCGTCAACCAAGTGCACGACATCGACCAGTCGCCTGCGGACTTCATCAACAAGAACATCACCACGATCCGTGCCCATCAGATCAGCCAGGAATTCCGCTTGGCCGGCGCCACACAGGACGAACGCCTGGACTACGTGCTGGGTGCTTACTACGCAAATGTCGACAGCACCTACGAGTACTACGCTTACGGCGGCTTCAATTTCGATCCCGTGCCGCCTAGCGTATATCTCTCCCTCACCGGGCCCAGGCAGCATATCCACGCCGACACCAAGAGCCACGCGCTCTACGCCAACTTGGGCTACAAGCTGACCGATCGCTGGTCCACCAGCGCTGGACTGCGCTACACCCATGACAAGGTGGTCGCCTCCATGACGCCCATCGAGATGCCCACCGCCGAAGGCAAGCCGGTGATCTACCTTGGCACTATCCTTCCCTCGCAGGGAGAGATCAGCAAGCAGAACGTATCTGGAAAGCTCGCCCTGCAGTTCCAGCAGAACGCTACGTTGATGTGGTACGCCAACATCGCCACCGGTTACAAAGGCCCCACCATTGATCCGATCTGGAACCAGTCCACCCTGATCCAGCCGGAGAAATCCACCGCCTACGAACTGGGCGCGAAATCGCAGTTCTTTGACCGCAGCCTCACCGTCAACGTCAGTTTGTACAAGACCGACTACAAGGATTTCCAGGCACAGGTCTACATCCCGCAGACCTTGGGCTGGGCCATGTCGAACGCCGGCGAGATGCGCACCAAGGGTGCTGAGCTGGAAGTGAGCTGGCGTCCCAGCGCGGATTTCTCGTTGATCGCCACCGGCGCGCTGACTGACGCCGAGTTCCGGGACTACTTCACCACCTGCGAGAACAACCGGGATGCTCCCTGTCGCCTCGTCGACGGCATTGTGCAGGCCGACCTGACGGGATTCACGCCGCCGTATGTGTCCAAGTACAGCTATTCGCTCAGTGGCAACTACTATCACGCCCTCGGCAACGGCCTGGCCGTCAACGCCAATGCCGGCTGGAGCTACAAGAGCCATTTCTACAACACCGCCGCGCAATCCTCCACGCGGACACCGGGATACGGCGTGGCCAACCTTTCCGTCGGCATCGGCGCCGAGGACGGTAAATGGGAAGTGTCGCTGTACGCACGCAACCTGCTGGACAAGCACTACCGTAGCCTCATTGACTACAGCCCCACCCTCAACAGCGGTGGCTTGATGCAATACCTGTCACCAGACAGCTTCCGCACAGCAGGGGTATCGCTGACCTTGAACTTCTAAGCAACGTTGCCCGACCATGACGGTAGTGCAGGCGCCCTTCCTCTCGTTGCCGGACGCAACCGGTCAACGCGCCTTCACTACGTCCTCGCTAGGCAGGCCTCATCCGCAAGGCAGATCAATACCAGACTCACTATCGGGCTTGCCCCCATCCGTGCTGCGCCTTCCAATATGAATCGGCCTCGGCATTCAGGGACTCGGCATGCATGCTCAGCGCCGCGATGTGGCAACGTCTGCTCCCGCAACCCGCTGGCGCTCGCCCCAACTGGCCTCGTCCATCCCCGACACTGCGCCTACAATAGCGGTCCTGTGCCCTTGCCCGGCAAATTGAAGTGGACTCCGCGTGACCGAGAAGAAGCCCGAACACACCCCGTTGATGAAGCAGTTCTTCGCAGCCAAGTCCGAGTATCCGGACCTGCTGCTGTTCTTCCGGATGGGCGATTTCTACGAACTGTTCTATGACGACGCGCGCAAGGCCGCGCGTCTGCTGGATATCACCCTGACCCAGCGCGGCAGCTCCGGCGGCGCGCCGATTCCGATGGCTGGCGTGCCGGTGCATGCCTTCGAGGGCTACTTGGCGCGGCTGGTGGCAGTCGGCGAATCGGTGGCGATCTGCGAACAGATCGGCGACCCGGCGCTGGCCAAGGGCTTGGTCGAGCGCAAGGTGGTGCGTGTGGTCACCCCCGGTACGGTCACCGATGAGGCACTGCTGGACGAGCGCCGCGATACCTTGCTGATGGCGCTCTCGCGCAGCAAGGCCGGTTACGGCCTGGCCTGGGCCGATCTGGCCGGCGGCCGCTTCCTGGTCAACGAAGTCGATACCGACGACGCACTGGAAGCCGAGCTGGCCCGCCTGGAACCGGCCGAGCTGCTGGTCCCGGATGAAGAAAACTGGCCCGAATTCCTGCGCCACCGCAATGGCGTGCGCCGCCGCGCACCGTGGTTGTTCGATGCCGACAGTGGCCGCCGCCATCTGCTGAACTTCTTCAAACTGCACGACCTCAGCGGTTTCGGCATCGATGACAAGCCGCGCGCCACCGGCGCCGCCGGCGCGCTGCTGGGCTACGTCGAGGAAACCCAGAAGCAGCGGCTGCCGCACCTGACCTCCATCTCGATGGAGAACGCCGGCGAAGCAATCGCGATGAATGCGGCCACCCGCCGTCATCTGGAGCTGGATACGCGTGTCGATGGCGACACCCGCAACACCTTGCTCGGCGTGCTCGACAGCACCGTCTCGCCGATGGGCGGGCGCCTGCTGCGACGCTGGCTGCACCGCCCACTGCGCCTGCGCAACGTACTGCAGCAACGCCACCACGCGGTTGCCACGCTGATTGATCGCGGCACCGACTCCGACCTGCGCGACAGCTTCCGCGCGCTTGGCGACATTGAACGCATCCTCACCCGCATGGCCTTGCGCTCGGCGCGGCCACGCGACTTTTCCACCCTGCGTGATGGCCTGGGCCTACTGCCGGCCATCACCGCGCAGCTGGATACGCTGGATTCACCGCGCCTGCAGCAATTGCGCGCCGAACTCGGCTCGCACGATGAAAGCGCGCAGCTGCTGGCCAGCGCCATCGCCGAACAGCCGCCGCTGAAGCTGTCCGATGGCGGCGTGATTGCCGAGGGCTACGACGCCGAGCTCGATGAGCTGCGCCGCCTGTCCACCCACGCCGACCAGTTCCTGATCGATCTGGAAGCGCGCGAGCGCCAGGCCAGCGGCATCGCCACCTTGAAGGTCGGCTACAACCGCGTGCACGGTTACTACATCGAAATCAGCAAGGGCCAGTCCGACAAGGCGCCGGTGCACTACACCCGCCGCCAGACCCTGACCAATGCCGAGCGCTACATCACCGAGGAGTTGAAGAACTTCGAAGACAAGGTGCTGTCGGCCCGCGAGCGCTCGCTCAGCCGCGAAAAACTGCTGTACGAAGGCCTGCTCGATATCGTCGCTGAGCACCTGGAGCCGCTGAAGCGCTGCGCCGGCGCATTGAGCGAGCTGGACGTGCTGGCTGCATTCGCCGAGCGCGCACAGGCACTGGACTGGTCGCAGCCGGAACTGCAGGAGGACGCCTGCCTGCGCATCGAACGTGGCCGTCACCCGGTAGTCGAAGCCGTGCGTGACACGCCGTTCGAACCCAACGATCTGGACCTACACCCGGACCGCCGCATGCTGGTCATCACCGGCCCGAACATGGGCGGTAAGTCGACCTATATGCGGCAGAACGCGCTGATCGTGCTGCTGGCGCATATCGGCAGCTTCGTGCCGGCCAGCCGCGCGGTGATCGGCCCGATCGACCGCATCCTGACCCGCATCGGCGCTGGCGACGATCTGGCCAAGGGCCAATCCACCTTCATGGTGGAAATGGCCGAAACCAGCTACATCCTGCATCACGCCACCGCCCACTCGCTGGTGCTGATGGACGAAATCGGCCGTGGCACCTCGACCTATGACGGCCTGGCGCTGGCCGACGCGGTAGCCCGTCACCTGGCCTACCAGAACCACTGCTACACGCTGTTCGCCACCCACTATTTCGAGCTGACCGCGCTGGCCGACGAAAGCCATGAAGGCGGCGCCAGCGGCATCGCCAACGTCCACCTGGATGCGGTGGAACACGGCGACACGCTGGTGTTCATGCATGCGGTGAAGGACGGCCCGGCCAATCGCAGTTTTGGTCTGCAGGTGGCCGCCCTGGCCGGCCTGCCCAAGTCCACCGTTGCGCAGGCGCGGCGTCGCCTGGCCGAACTGGAACAGCGTGGCGGCGAAACCCAGAGCGCAGCGATGGCGCCGCAGGCGCTGGATGCGCCGCAGCAGTTTGGTTTGTTTGCTGCGCCGAATTCGGCGGCGCTGGATGCCTTGCAGGCGATTGATCCGGACGAGTTGACGCCGAAGCAGGCGTTGGAGGCGTTGTATCGGGTGAAGTCGTTGATCTAGTCGGGCGCTGGCGATCCTGCTTAAGCCCCTCTCCCTTTGCGGGAGAGGGGTTGGGGAGAGGGGCGACGGAGTAGCAATGTAGGGCCGTCGAAGCGCCTCCACGAAGCCTGCTGTTGTCCGGAAAGGCCGGAAATGCCGGAAATATTGTCAGAGCATGATTTCCTCGGCGGTTTCCTTGCCTTTAGCTTCGCGGCTTACGCCGCTCCCACACTTGCGCTGCTTGCTGCTTTCCGGAAGCGCCGGGTAGATGACCGGAGCTTGATTTGCTTGGCGGTTCCCTTGCTCCCAGCTTCGCGGCTTACGCCGCTCCCACAGCTTCCACAGCCGGGATCAATGCATCATCCTTGGCGTTGCCACGCACTGCCGCTGGTCGCTGCAGATGCGGTGCGACGTAGTTCTCGAACGCCGCCAGTGGCTCCAGCTCGCCTACCCGCAGGTGGTAGCTGAGGAAGGCGGTCATATACAGATCGGCCACGGTGAAGCGGTCACCGACCAGATACTTCCTGCCCTCGACAGCGCCGACCAAGGTGCGCATCAGGTCTGCCTCACTGCCGTAGCCGGCCTCGATCGCCGGTGCCAAGGCACCATGGCGGCGCGCGGTGATGAAGGACTCCATCGGTCCGGCAGCAAAGAACATCCAGCGGTAGCACAGGCCACGCTCAGCGCTGCCAACCGGCGGCAGCAGGCCCTTGTCCGGCACCAGGTCGGCCAGGTGCAGGCAGATGGCCGCGTTCTCGGTCAGCACCACGTCGCCCTGGCGCAGTGCCGGCACCTTGCCCATCGGGTTGATCGCCAGGTATTCGGGCGACTTCATGCTCTTGCCGAACTCCAGCAGCACCTCGTCGTAAGGCAGACCGGTTTCTTCCAGCATCCAGCGGGCGATACGGGCACGGGAATAAGGATGGGTATAGAACGTCAGCGTGTTGCTCATGGCAGGCACCTTGTTGGAAGAGCCTGCAGTGTGCGCAGGGGCTGCTGACAGCTGCTGTCAGCAGTCAGCCATTGCGGTGCTGCAGCTGCAGCGCTCGCCAGCGCTTGAGCAGGCTGTGGCGCTGATCGGGATAGCGGCGGCCGGTATCCTCCAGGGCCAGCATCCGGTCGGCGCGGAAATGGCGGAAATCGCCACGCATTTCGCACCAGGCGGCGAGGAACCGCAGCTCGGCCATGAAGGCCATCGCAAACGGCCAGATCACCCGTTCGCTGGCCTGCCCTTCGGCATCGCAGTACTGGATGCGCACCGCATTGCCCTCGCGGATCGCCAGCCGCAGTGCCGGCAACCACGGCTCTGGCTCGCTGCGCTTCCATTGCGGGGCGAACAAGCCGCTGGTCTCCACCTGCAGCCGCAGCGGCTCGGGCAACACGCCGGTTAGCCTGTCCAGCGCGGTGCCGGCGGCAGTAGCCAGTTCCGGATCGGCATGCGATACCACCCAGCGCGCACCCAGCAACAGCGCTTCCAGCTCCTCGGCGGAGAACATCATCGGCGGCAGCAGGAAGCCCGGCCGCAGCTGGAAGCCAATACCCGGATCGCCGACGATCTCCGCGCCCTGCCCGCGTAATGCATCGATATCCCGGTACAGCGTGCGTAGGCTCACCTCCAGCCGTTGCGCCAGTTCGGCCCCGCGCACCGGCGTGCGCCGGCGCCGCAGTTCGTCAAGCAGGTGCAGCAATCGGGTGGCGCGCTGGCTCATGGAATGGTCCGGTGAATGGGGCATGGCAGCAGTGCCGGCACAAAGCCGAGCCGACACCGCGCTTGAAAGAGGCAGGATTGATTCAAGCATCCTGACTGATAGACAAACCCTATGGCAATGAACGGATCATTTGATTACTCATTTAACGGTTCCGTGGTTAAAGTCGATGAAAGATGTCCCCCAACGCCAGCAGGAGCCAGCCATGAGCAACGACACCAAGCCGACCTGTCCGTATCACCAGGCCCCCTCACCGGAACAGGCTGCGCAATCGCAGCGCGACACCAGCACCACGCCCAAGCAGAAGCACGGCGATGCGCCGGTAACCCCACTGACCACCGCCTTCGGTGCGCCGGTGGTGGACAACCAGAACAGCAAGACTGCCGGCCCGCGTGGCCCGCTGCTGATGGAAGATGTCTGGCTGCTGGAGAAGCTGGCCAACCTCAACCGCGAAATCATTCCCGAACGCCGCATGCACGCCAAGGGCTCCGGCGCGTTCGGCACCTTTACCGTCACCCATGACATCAGCAAGTACACCCGCGCAAAGATCTTCTCGGCGGTGGGCAAGCAGACCGAGATGTTCGCCCGCTTCACCACCGTGGCCGGTGAGCGCGGCGCGGCCGATGCCGAACGCGACATCCGCGGCTTCGCGCTGAAGTTCTATACCGAAGAAGGCAACTGGGACTTGGTGGGCAACAACACGCCGGTGTTCTTCCTGCGTGACCCGCGCAAGTTCGGCGACCTCAACAAGGCGGTCAAGCGCGACCCGCATACCAATCTGCGCAGCGCCCGCAACAACTGGGACTTCTGGACCCTGCTGCCGGAAGCGCTGATGCAGGTCACGGTGGTGATGAGCGACCGCGGCATTCCGCGCAGCTTCCGCCACATGAACGGCTTTGGTTCGCACACCTACAGCTTCACCAACGACGGCGGCGAGCGCTTCTGGGTCAAGTTCCACTTCGTCACCCAGCAGGGCGTGCAGGCGCTGACCGATGCGCAGGCCGAAGTGCTGGTCGGCAAGGACCGCGAGAGCCATGGCCGCGACCTGTTCCAGGCGATCGAGCGCGGCGAGTTCCCGAAGTGGAAGCTGTTCGTGCAGGTGATGCCGGAGCTGGAAGCGGAAACCTACCGCATCCATCCCTTCGACCTGACCAAGGTGTGGCCGAAGAGCGATTACCCGCTGATCGAAGTGGGCGAATTCGAGCTCAACCGCAATCCCGACAACTGGTACATGGACGTGGAACAGTCGGCATTCGCACCGAGCAACCTGGTGCCGGGCATCGGCCCGTCGCCGGACAAGATGCTGCAGGCGCGGTTGTTCGCCTATACCGATGCGCAGCGCTACCGGCTGGGCGTCAACCATCACCAGATTCCGGTCAACGCCGCCCGCTGCCCGGTCTTCAGCAACCACCGCGATGGCGCCATGCGCGTTGACGGCAACTACGGCGGCCTGCCGCACTACGAGCCCAACAGCTATGGTCAATGGCAGGAACAGCCGCAGTACCGCGAGCCGGCGCTGAAGATCCGTGGCGATGCCGACTTCTGGAACTTCCGCGAAGACGACAACGATTACTTCAGCCAGCCCGGTGCGCTGTTCCGCAGCTACAACGCCGTGCAGAAGCAGCGTCTGTTCGAGAACACCGCCCGCGCCCTGGGCGATGCGCCGGACTTCATCAAGCAACGCCACATCGACAACTGCAACAAGGCCGACCCGGCCTATGGTGCCGGTATTGCTGCCGCCCTGAAGAAGCTGGGCGAGGCCAGCGCGCCGGCCGATCCGTTCGCACCGCCGCCGCATCCGGGCAGTGACTTCCCCGCCGCCACCCCGGGCGCGGAGGACATCGAGCTGTAAGCCCGGCCCGATGCCGCAATACGGGTCAACGCACCGCCCGCCTCGCGCGGGCGGTGCTGTTTCTGCCCACAAACCAACACGTCATTGGCCTCTTCACTTACGCCCCCTTGCGGGGGTTACCATGCCGCTCGGCAACCCAACCTTCAAGGATCCACCCGATGAGCCTGACCGACGACCTTCTCTCCCAACTGCAGGGCGCACCGCTGCAGCAGGTTTCGCAGCAGCTGGGCATCGACAGCCAGCAGGCATCGACCGCGATCAGCGCCGCGCTGCCGCTGCTGATGGGCGCATTGGGCAACAACGCGGCCAAGCCGCAGGGCGCTGAAGCGCTGTTTGGTGCTTTGCAGAACAACCATAGCGGCATGGACATCGGCAGCGTGCTGGGTGCGGTGATGGGCGGCGGCAACAGCCCGGCTGCCAATGGCGCCGGCATCCTTGGCCACATCTTTGGTGGCAGCCAGGACCGCGCCGAAACCGGCCTGGCCCAGGCCACCGGCCTGAGCCCGAGCACCTCCAGCCAGCTGCTGAAGATCCTCGCCCCGATCGTGATGGCCTATATCGCCCAGCGCATGAGCAGCGGCGCCGCACCGGCCAATCCGGACGGCCTGGCGCAGGTCCTGGGCCAGGAGAAGCAGCAGGTAGCCCAAGCCGGCGGCATCGGCGGCGGCCTGCTGGGCAGCGTGCTGGACCAGGACGGCGACGGCCAGTTCGGCGTCAGCGACCTGATCAAGCTGGGCAGCGGCCTGCTGGGCAGCGGCAAGCGCTGAGCAGCCGAAGCTTGAATGAAAACGCCACCGCAAGGTGGCGTTTTTGTTTATGTAGTGCCGAGCCATGCTCGGCAGGGGCTTCACAAGCAATGCCCTGTAGTGCCGAGCCATGCTCGGCAGAGGCCTTACCGGTAATGCCCCCTGCCGAGCATGGCTCGGCACTACACCCCCTCCCTTGCGCCGAAGGCGGAGGGGAGGGTTGGGGAGGGGTCGGCTTTTGGGCCTTTCGCGCATCGCCAGCTTCACGGCTTACACCGTTCCTACAAATCGGTGCTACTGGTAACGCCCCTGCCGAGCATGGCTCGGCACTACATGTTTGGCTCTACCGGTAACGCCCCTGCCGAGCATGGCTCGGCACTACATGTTTGGCTCTACCGGTAACGCCCCTGCCGAGCATGGCTCGGCACTACAGGGCCTCCCCTTGCCGACCATCCTCAGAGCGCGTCCAGGTCGCCCAGGGCGCGGATCAAACGACGGGCGCGTTTGTCGGGGCGGTGTTCGGGGGCCTGGTAGCCGGTGCGTTCGGCGGCGCGGCGCAGGCGTAGTTCGTCGCGCGCCTGTTTGGACGCCTGCGTTTCCTCGTACAAGGCCTGGGCTACCGGCGCCGAGCCGCGGCTGGCGCTGAGCCCGCGTACCGCGATCTCGAAAATCTCGTCGCCACGCTGCACCCGCAGCGCGTCACCGATGCGGATCGCACGGGAAGATTTCGGGCGCTGCCCTTCGACGTCGACCTTGCCGGTATCGACGGCCTGCTTGGCCAGGCTGCGGGTCTTGAAAAAGCGCGCGGCCCACAGCCATATATCAAGACGGATGCTCGCTACTGCTACGACTTCACCACTCATTGCGCTGCCATGGCTCCTTGGTAGATATGCCGACGGTGATACCTGCCACCGCCGCTCTCACCTGCAAGATGCTAGTGTGCCAGCCCCGATCCCGACAACGTTGTCCATGTCGAAAGCCAAGCAAACCCGCTCGCTCACCGAAGGCCCGATCGGGTCCAGCCTGCTGATGTTCGCGCTGCCTATTCTGGCCGGCAACATCGCACAGTCGCTGAACGGCTCGGTCAATGCCATCTGGGTCGGCAAGTTCCTCGGCGAGGCGGCGCTGACTGCCACCGCCAATGCCAACAACATCATGTTTTTCCTGATCGGCTCGGTATTCGGCATCGGCATGGCCGCCACCATCCTGATCGGCCAGTCGATCGGGGCCAAGGACCTGGCGCAGGCGCGGCGGGTCATGGGCACCAGCGCCACCTTCTTCATCAGCCTGTCTGTGGTGATTGCGGTACTGGGCTGGTTCCTGTCACACCGTTTGCTGCTTGCGATGGGTACGCCGGCCGAATCGCTGCCGATGGCCGATGCCTACCTGAAGGTGATCTTCCTGGCGATGCCGCTGCTGTACGCCTTCGCCTTCATCACCGCCGCCCTGCGCGGCGCCGGCGATGCGCGCACGCCGTTCCGTTTCCTGCTGTTGGCGGTGCTGCTGGATATCGCCTTCAACCCCTTGCTGATCTTCGGCATCGGCCCCTTCCCCAAGCTGGGTATCGCCGGTTCCGCCTGGGCCACGTTCTTCTCGCAGGGCCTGGCGCTGGCCGGGCTGATGCTCTACCTGCGCAACAAGCGGCACATGCTGTGGCTTGGCCGCAAGGACATCGGCCTGCTGAAGATCGATACCGTCATCCTCAAGGCGCTGGTGATCAAAGGCGTGCCGATGGGCCTGCAGATGATCCTGATCTCGTTGGCGATGATCATGATGATCAGCATGGTCAATGGCTATGGCGTGGAAACCGCATCGGCCTACGGCGCGGCGATGCAGCTGTGGACCTATGTGCAGATGCCAGCGATGGCCATTGGCGCGGCCTGCTCGACGATGGCTGCGCAGAACGTTGGTGCCGGCCGTTGGGAGCGCGTGGATGCCACCGCACGCACCGGCGTGCTGTTCAACTTCCTGCTGACCGGCGCACTGATCGCACCGATCATCCTGTTTGATCGCAGCACCCTGGCACTGTTTCTGCCGGCAACCAGCGAAGCGCTGGAGATCGGCCGCCACCTGAATCACATCGCGGTGTGGTCGTTCCTGTTCTTCGGCGTCAACTTCGTGGTGTCCGGCGTGGTCCGTTCGACCGGTGCGGTAGTGCCGCCGCTGCTGATTTTGGCAGTGGCGATGTGGGGCATCCGGGTGCCATTCGCACTGTGGCTGCAACCACGGTTTGGCGCCGATGCGATCTGGTGGAGTTTCCCGGTCAGCGCGTTCTGCTCGATGCTGATGATCATGAGCTATTACCGCTGGGGCAACTGGCGCAAAGCCACGATCCTGGAAAAGCACGCGCAAGCCACGCCAGCGGAAGTGCCAGCCACGCCGCCCTCGCCGGTGGCCGATCCGGATCTGGAGCTGGAGCGCTAAGCCGCTTGGGAACCGCGTGGGAGCGGCGTAAGCCGCGAAGCTGGCAATGCGCGAAAGGCCTGAAAGCCAACCCCTCCCCAGCCTCCCCTCCGCCTACGGCGCAAGGGAGGGGGTGTAGTGCCGAGCCATGCTCGGCAGGGGCATTGCTGGTGAAGCCTCTGCCGAGCATGGCTCGGCACTACAGGTTTCGCTTTTGCCGAGCATGGCTCGGCACTACAGGTGCTTCCTATCAGTAGCTGCCGTCGAAGGCGAAGATCGGCTTGCGCTGCTGCCATAGGCCCTTGGTGAAGTCCGGGAACTCCAGGGTCTGGAAGCTGTTGGCAATGGACTGCTCGGACAGCGGGGTGATCGCACTCCAGGTCACGGCGTCATAGATGTCGATCGGCATCGGCGCCTTGGCCTTCAAGGCTTCAATGAAGGCATGGATCACGAACCAGTCCATGCCACCGTGGCCGGCACTGGCAGCGGTATCGGCATGCTGCTTCCACAGCGGGTGCTCGTACTGGTCCTGGTAGGTCTTGAACTCTTCCCACTGGTGCGGCGGGCTGCGACCTTCGATGTGGATGCCGTGGTTGACGTCCATCCACAGGCCCTTGGTGCCCTGCACGCGGAAGCCCATCGAGTACGGGCGCGGCAACGAGGTGTCGTGCTGCAGCAGGATGGTCTCGCCGTTCTCACAGGCCAGCGTGGTGGTGACGATGTCACCCAGCTTGAAATTCACCTTGGTGCTCGGATGGGTGGTGCCACCGCTCTTGGCCACGGTGTAGTCGTGCAGGCCGCGCGCCTTGCTGGCGAACGCATTGATATGGGTGAAGCGGTTGCCGCGGTTGATGCCGGTATACATCGCGCACGGGCCGATGCCGTGGCTGGGATACAGCTCGCCATTGCGCTGCACGGAATGCTCGGTGCGCCAGCGTGCCTCCGACCAACCCTTGGCACCAAACTCCACGCCGCTGTCATAGGGCTGCGACGGATCGCCGGAATTGAATTTCACCCCGCGCAGGTCGTGCTGGTAGCCGCCCTGCAGATGCACCAGTTCGCCGAACAGGCCTTGCCGCACCATCTGCAGTGCCGCCATCACGTCACGCCGGTAGCAGACGTTTTCCAGCAGCATGTACGGGGTACCGGTGCTGAGCTGGGTATTGAGTACATCCCAATGGTCCTGCAGGGTGATGCCGGCAACCACTTCGCAGCCCACCGCCACCTTGGCCTGCATCGCGGCAATCGCCATTGGTGCATGCAGCTCCCACGGCGTGGCAATGATCACACCATCAAGGCCACGCTGTTCCAGCAGGCGCTTCCAGGCATTCTGGTCGCGGTCGGCGCCGTAGGCCTGCGGCGCCGGCTTGCCGGCCTTGGCCACCATGTCCATTGCCCGGCCAAGCATGATCGGTTCGATGTCGCACAGGGCAACCACTTCCACGTCGTCACGGCGTACCAGTTCCTTCAGCAGCACCTGGCCGCGCATGCCGGTGCCGATCACACCCATCCGCATCTTGCGGCCGCGTGCCCAGGCCGGGGTTTCGGGCAGCAGACTGGTGGCGGCAAGGGCCGCACTGGCCATGATGAATTCCCTACGCTTCATTGTGTTTCCTCTTTCGTGGATCTTGCCGGCGGTGGCGTGCGTGCCACGACCTTGCTGACGTTGTCACTGTCTTCCCCCTCATGCAATGCATGAGGGGGAAGCGATGCTGCGGTTGACTCAGAACTTGTAGGTCGCGGTGACGCTGTAGATGCGGCCGAAGTTGTTGGCATAGCCGGAGAAGTTCATCCAGTCGTTCGGGTCGTAGAACGGCAGGCGGTTGAATACGTTCTTCACCGTCGCGCCCACGCTGAGGTGCTCGTTCGCCTGCCAATTCACACTCAGATTTCCCGTCCACCAGGATGGAGCGCCATGGCACTGCTTCGGCCCGGCATTGACGTAGCTGCCGGTACAGGTTTCAGCGTTGTTGTCCTCCTGGTCAATGCGGTCATAGGCCCACTTGGTCTTGCCGACATAGTTGATGTAGAAGCCGGTATCCCAGTTGCCGTAGTTCCAGTTGGCGTTGAAGGTCGCACGCACGCGCGGGTTGTTGTAGTAACCCACGGTGTTGCCGTAGTACCAGCCATCACCGTTGTCGGAGTTGTACATGTTGCGATTGGCAATGGTCGCGGCAACGCCGGTGGTCAGGCGGCCCCACTCGCCCAGGTCAAAACGCGCGCGCGCATCCACATCCAAGCCATCGATCAGCGTACGGCCACGGTTGCGGTACTGGCCGATCACGCTGGCCACATTGCCGGTGCTGTAGCCCGGCAGGGTCGACGGGCAGCTGACGCCGCTGGCCGGATCGCTGCACATGCTGGCCAGCGCGGCCAGGTTGGCAAGGTCGGTCTCGGTGATCGGGAAGCGCGTCTGCGCGCTGATCTCTTCTTCCTTGCTGTAGTCCGGTGCGACGATCTCGTCACGACGATAGACAAACCAGTAGTCAGCAGAAACCGACAGCCAATCGGTTGGTTCCAGCACGAAGCCCAAGGTCGCGATCTTGGCCTTCTCCGGCTTCAGGTCCTGGTTGGGCTGGGTCATGCGCGCCACGTTGCGGGCACAGTCGCTGTTCCACAGTGCGTTGCCCAGGTCCTTGTCCACGCCACGATTGGACTGGCGCAACAGGCCAGCGATGGCATTGGTTTCGGCACAACGGGTTTCGTCGCGGTAGCCGCCAATCTGCGCGTACACGCCACCGCTGCCGGCTTCGGCCAGGCTGGGTGCACGGAAGCCTTCCGAGTAGGTACCACGCAGCATCAGCTGCGGCAGTGCCTGGTACTTCAGGCCGATCTTCGGTGCGGCATTGGTGCTGAAGCCGGGATACTTGTCCAGGCGCAATGCCAGGTCCATCTCGAGCTTGTCGGTGAGCGGTGCCACGGCTTCGCCGAAGATCGCATAGGTATTGCGTTTGCCGTCGAACCACGAGCCACCCTGTTGGGTGATAAGGCCATTGGCAGCGTCCGGGTTGCCCGGCGTATAGAAGGTCTCACGGGTGGCATTGAAGCCGAACGCCGCACGCACTTCACCGGCCGGCAGGTTGAACAGCGGGCCTTCGATCTTACCGTCCAAGGTATGCAGGCGCGTCCACGACTCGATATCAAACGTCGGGAAGGCTTCACGGATCAGCGCTGCATTGGCCTGGCTGATCTCACCGAACTTGTAGGCGGGGTGATCGGAGATGATGACGCGGCCGGTGCCCGGATCGACGGTGTACGGGCCAAATGCCTTCTCAAAGCCCTTCAGGTTCACGTTGGTGGTCTGGTAGGTCACCGAATGCGAGCCAGCGGTAGCGAACGCGGTCTCCCAGTTCCAGTCACCCACATTGCCACGCAGGCCGGTGACCGCGCGGTAGCTCTTGTCGGTGTTGCGCTGGCCGAAATGGTTGCCGCCCACATCCTGCAGCAGATAGCCCAGGCCAACCACGCCGCCCATCAAGGCTTTCAGTTCCGGGCTGGCGTGGTTGTACTCGTTGTTCGGCCCCAACCACGGCGTCAGGAACTGGTTGACGGTATTGCCGGTATTGCGCGAGAACCAGCTCTGCGGATTGCCGGTGGTGGTGCCATAGGCGCGCGGCGTGCCGCCGTTGGCGCGCAGGTCGATGTCGGTGTACGTCAGTTCGGCGAATGCCTCGGTCGCATCATTGACCCGGAAATGGCCGTTGAGGTACGCCGTGACTCGCTTGGAATCGGCACCGCCATTGATCTGGCTGGTCATCCAGTCCTGCCAGATGCAGCGGGTGCCGGTGGCAACCTGCAGCACGTTCTCGCAACCCGGGGCCGCCTCGTCCACGCGCGCCTTGGTGACCGGATCAATGGCGTAGTAGTAGCCGGGGTTGAACACGCCCGGTGCGCTGCCGGTGTCCAGGCGCAGGTTCTTGATGTAGTCCGGATTGTTGGCGTAGTACTGCTTCGGGTGCTTCAGGTACCACTCGCGATTGGGGATGCCGGCACGCTCATACAGGTTGACGCTGCCATAGACGTTGTAACCGTCCTCGTCCATGTCGCCGAAGCCGCCGGTCACGCTGGCCTGCTTTTCATCGAAGGAATCAAAACGCGGTGCGGTGTCCCAGGTGCCGCTGACTTCCAGCCCCTGGTAGCTGCGCTTGGTGATGACGTTGATGACGCCAGCTACCGCGTCGGTGCCGTACACCGCCGAGGCGCCGTCGGTCAGCACTTCCATGCGCTCGATGACTGCAGCGGGGATGGAGTCGATGTTGACGAATTGGGTCTGGAAGCCCGCCGGTGCGCCGTAGTACGACAGGCGCCGGCCATTCAACAGCACCAGCGTGCCCTGTGCACCCAGGCCACGCAGATTGGCCTGCGAGGCGCCGTCCGAGCCGGAGAACAATGATTTGGAATCGACCTGGCCCGGACGTGCTGCCGGCAGGTTGTCGAGCACCTGCAGCAAGGTGCGCGCGCCCATGTTGACGATGTCCTGCTTGCTGATCACCTGCACCGGCGATGCGGTTTCCACATCGGTACGGCGGATGTTGGAACCGGTGACCTCGATGCGCGACAGCTCGGTGGTCTTGTCCTTTTCCTTTTCCTTCTCGGCGCTGCTCTGCGCGAACGCAGGTGCAGCGATGGCGAACAACACGCTGGCGACAGCCAACGATAGCGGGGCTGGCAAACAGCGTTTGGCACTGCGATTGGCTGGCAACATCGGGTTCTCTCCTGGCAAGGGCACGCGAAAAACAACAGTTGGCGGGCAAAGCGATCCCATGCCACGGTTCTGGGACCGTAGCCTGGGTAATCCGGTGGGGAGCGGTGTTACGGGTGGGTCATGGCGCGAGGATGTCGGCGGAATCGCCCTCCTCGCCGATCAGTACGGCATTGGCCCAGTTGGCGCAGACCTGGGACGGCTGGCTGCCCTGCGCGCCCAAGGTGCGCAGGCTGAGTTTGGACAGACCGCGGATGTCGAGCTCGGGCTTGACCACACCCGGTGCTTTCACAAAGCCGCTGTCATAGAGCAGGCGGTCATCGCCCCAGACCTGGAACTGCAGGCCACCGGCCTGACGGCATTGGTCATCGACACCCAGATCGGCGCGCAGCGTCTTCCACTGGCCCTTCAAGTTCATGTCGATGCGGCTCTGCGCACCGACGCCGAGACCGCGGCGGAACTGCAAGCCGTTCATGCGCATTGGCACTTCAGCGGCGAACGAACGGTCGGCATGCACCTGGGCGGCCAACACGGCCGGCAGCGGCAGCTGGGAGAGGTATAGCTGCCGCGCCGGCCGCTCGGCCGTTTGCTGCTCGAGGATATGGAAGGTGGACAGTGCAATCGGGCCAACATCGCGCGGCTGCAGTGCATCCACTGCACGTGCGCTGTTGCTCTGCGCTGCGGTCACCATCGGATCAGCACCACTTGCGCCATCGCCCTCCGGGCTCTGCACGCTGAGCACGCGGAAGCGCAGCAGGCGACCGGCGTGGGCCGGGAAGTCGATGCGCTGCAGTTCCTGCTTCAGCTGCAGGTGACCGCTGGCAATCGGCTTGCCCCACTCACCATTGCTGTCGGCCATGTAGATTTCATAGTCACGCACCTGGCCATGCTTCCAATGCTGGTCGTTGCGCGGCGCCAGCTCGATGCCGTCGATCAGCTTGCGCTCGCCAAAGCCCACCACCCATTCGTGGGCACCGGTGCGGATGGCCTGGTTGCGTACGCTGCGGAACCAAGTCGCCGGATCGTCGTCGAATGCGTTTTCCAGCGGATGGCCGGGCTCTTCGGCCGGGCGGTTGACCACCAGCAGGCTGTCGGAGGGCAGCGCGCGGCCCAGCTCTGGCGCGTTCGGGAAGGCATCGTCGGCCAGCGCGGCGGCTACCGGGAAATCCAATTGCAGTTTCAGTGGCGCACGGATGTCCTGGCTGACAGTACGCACATGCAAGGTGCCTTTGCGCTCACCAGCATCGAAGTACCAACCTTCTGCTGCGGCCTGCAGCGCAGCGGCATCAGCCAGCTGCGGCAGCGCGCGACCATCCTGCTGCACCGCCTTGGGCGCGCTGCGGTTGAGCACGCGCAGACCATAGCGGCGCTGCGCCAGCTGGCCCTGGTACTCGCCCTGCACCGGCGCGATCTCGACCTGCACCGGGCCACTGCCCTGCGCCGGTGCCTGCACGCGGATCTGCTGCGTGCTGGATTCGCCCTTCTGGTAACGGCGGGTGCTGCCATCGTCTTCGTACAGCGTGTAGCTGGACTCGCCCTGCGGATACAGATCGAAGCTCACTTCATCCAACGGCTTTTCGCCGTCGAACAGCATCTCCGGATACATCGGCAGGATCGCACCGGCACGCACGAATACCGGCAGCGTCGCCAGCTCGACCGGGCGATCCAGCTGCCGGCCTGCGGCACCAGCCTGCAGATGGCGGCCATCCCAATAGTCGTACCAACCGCCGGCAGGCAGATGGATGTCGCGGCGCCAGCCACGGCTTGCCGCCTGGCTGCGGTAGACCGGCGCAACCAGCAGATCGCGGCCGAGCAGGAACTGGTATTTGTAGGTTTCATCCTGCGCATGCGGGTCCTGCGGGTTGTCCCACATCAGCCCGCGTACCGGCGGTGCACCACTCTGTGCGGCCTCGTGCACCAGCCCGTACATATACGGGGTCAGGCGCATTTTCAGCTTGAGGTAATCGCGGTTGATCGAGCGATAGGGTTCGTCGAACCACCACGGGTGCTTGCGCGCGTTCGACGACCAGCCGGACATGCCCATCAGCACCGGCGTGAAGGTCTTCCACTGCAGGTCGCGGGTGAAGGTTTCAGCGCTGCCACCGAAGATCGCATCGACATCGCCGCTGGCGTAGGCCATGCCGGACAAACCGGAACCCACCAGGGTCGGTACGTGCCAGCGGATGTAGTCCCAGCTGCTGCTCTGGTCGCCGGTCCACGCCACCGCGTAGCGCTGGATGCCAGCCCAACCCATCACCGTCCACAGGAACGGGCGCGAGTCGGAATTGTTGAGGATGCCGTCGAAAGCCTGGCGGTTGGCATCCATCGCGAACTGATAGCCCTGGCCGGTCCAGGCCACGTCCAGCTTCTGCACGCGGCTGCCGGCCTTGCCCACTTCCCAGGCGATCTTGTCGACGCCGTTCTCGGTCCACAGACCGGTCTTGAAGCCGTACTTGGCCAGCCCCTGCGCGGTTTCCGGCAACTGCTTGTAGCCGCAGCCGTAACCATCATTCGGCAGGATCCAGCCACCGGGCATATCGTATTCGCGGTATTTGGCGGCAACGCTGTTGACCACATCGATGGTGGTGCCGGTGGGGCCATCGCTCCAGCCTTCGGGCACGCTGCCGGGCTTCTTGATGTTGTCGCCGTCGTTGTAGCAATCGGCATCGCCATAGGACAGCGCCCAGCGCGCGACCATGTTCGGCCGCCCGGTCAACTGCGTATAGCGCTCCAGCAGCCGCTGCAGATCATTGCCTACGAAGTAATACGCGTCGAAGCGGTCTTCGCGGTGCAGCAGCGTGGCCTGGTCGGGCTGGCGCAGGTCGTAGCTGCCGTCGCTCCAGGTATTGCGCAACATGCCCCAGCCGCGCGAACTGAGCAGCATCGGTGCCGGGCTCGGGCGGTCACCCTCTTCCCAGCCACCGGAATAGGAAACTTCCAGCTCGCGGCCCTTGAACTGGAAACGGCCGTTCTGCTGGCCGCCACCGTAGAACGCCTCATCGGCCTGCGAGGACAGCACCTGCACGGTTTGTTCGGCAGCCAGATCCAGCGGCTGCTGTTCCTGCCACAGCGGTACCGTCTTGCCGCCGTCCAGCCGCTCCAGGCGCAGCTGCAAGGGCTGGCGCTGCACATGCAGGACCAGCGCCGGGGTACGCACGCGGATTTCCTGCGCGTCTTCCTCCAGCTGTGCCTGCACCGGCTGTACCGGCTGCGGCAGCACGATGGGGGCCGCCTTGTCACCGGCCCCGCTCAACTTGCCGTTGCGGCCGGCCTGCACGTGCACGATGTCGTTGGCCAACACCTCGATGCGCAGGGTGCTGCCGTTGTCACTGCGCACGTCCCAGGCGCGTACGCCGTCGCGGCCATCACTGGCAGCGACCGAGCGCAGGTTGCCGATGGGCTCGGCCTGTGCGGTCACTGCCGGCAACAACAGGGCCGAAAGCAGAGCCAGCAACAGCGGCGATTGACGAACGCAGTGTTCCACCTTGCCTCCAACCCGTTCAACGGGCGTTTCGAAACCGAGTGCGCCGACTCTAGGGCAGTAAATCGAAAGATGTCAACAAAATGAAAGCCAAAAGTAAGTAAGATTTCTTACAAACGAAAGATGGTGCGGAGCAACACCTTTCATATCACCCAGCTGACTGTATTCATTGCTGCGAAAGCGTTTCGCGAGAAACCTTTCGCTTGGGACGGTTCTCAGGCAGGCAAAGCCGCTGAATTATTTTCTTTCGTTTTACTTTCGCTATTTGACATTTCGAAAGAAAAGAAAGATCGTGCGCTGGCCAATCAGGAATCACACATGGATGCCACCCTGCTTCACGATCTGACCGCCTGGCAGCGCCTGGGCGGAGCCGATACCGCTACCGAAATCGCCCAGCAGCCTGCGCTGTGGGAAACCCTTGCCGCCGATCTGCAACAGGCCAGCACGCGCCTGCAGGCCTTCCTCGGCCAGCGCCTGTCCGACCCACGCCAACGGGTGATCTTCACCGGTGCCGGCAGCTCGGGTTTCATCGCCGAGATGGTGGCCGACAGCATCAACGCGCAGTGGCCGGCCGAAGTGCGCGCCGTGCACACCACCAGCCTGCTCACCCACCCAGGGCTGTATCTGCAGCGTGACCGCCCGACCCTGCTGGTGTCGTTCGGCCGCAGCGGCTCCAGCCCGGAAAGCGTTGCCGCCGTCGACCGCGTCCGCGCCGACGTCGACGATGCCCGCTTCCTCGACATCACCTGCAATGCCGACGGCGAACTGGCCCGCCGTGGCGCCGGCCGCGACGACACCTGCACGTTGCTGATGCCGGCCGCCAGCTGTGACCGCGCCTTCGCCATGACCAGCAGCCTGAGCTGCATGCTGCTGACCGCACTGACCGTATTCGACAGCGCGCCCTGGGCCGAACGCGTACAGCGCCTGCAGCAGCTTGCCGCACTCGCGCGCCAGGGCCTGGGCAACTGGGATGCAGCGGTCGCCGCTCTCGCTGCGCAGCCGTACAACCGCGTTATCTACCTGGCCAGTGGTCCGCTGGAAGCGCTGGCCCGCGAGGCTGCGCTGAAGGTATTGGAACTCACTGCCGGCCGCGTGCTGGCACTGGCCAATACGCCGCTGGGTTTCCGCCACGGCCCCAAGTCCACGCTCAATGATGAAACCCTGGTCGTCGTGCTGCGCAGCGCCGAGCCGCTGTCGCGTCGCTACGAGCAGGACCTGCTGGAAGAACTGCGCGGTGATGGCGTTGCCGGCAAGGTATTGTCGATCGGCCCGCATTCTGACCTGGGCATCCATGACGACTACACCATGTCCGTGCCTGCCCTGCCCGACAGCTGGCTGGCACCGGTGTGGCTGCCGTTCGCCCAGCTGTACGCACTGCAGCGCTCGGCCGCACTCGGCCTGACGCCGGACAATCCGTTCCCGGACGGAACCGTCAACCGCGTCGTCAAGGGCGTCACCATCCACCATGGCTGATACCCGCGCCCCAGCCTGTTACGGCATCGACATCGGCGGTACCAAGATAGAACTGGTGGCCTGCGATGCCGCCTTGCAGGTTGTGTGGCGCAGACGCATCGCCACGCCGCAGGGGGACTACAACGGCTTCCTGCAGGCAGTGGAAATGCTGGTGGCCGAAGCCGACGCCGAACTCGGCCAACGCGCCGACGCCATCGGCATCGCCCTGCCAGGCGTGCGCGAACGGCGCAGTGGCCGCCAGCTCAGCGCCAACGTCCAGGCACTCACCGGTCAATGTGTCAGCGCCGACCTGCAGGCGCGCCTGCAACGGCCACTGCACTTCGGCAACGACCTGCAGTGCTTTGCCTTGTCGGAGGCACACGGCGGTGCGGCTGACGGTTACGCCAGCATGTTTGGCGCCATTCTCGGCACCGGTGCGGGCGGCGGTTACTGCCTGCACGGCAAGCTGGTCGGCGGTTTCAACGGCCTGGCCGGCGAATGGGGCCACTGGAGCGTGCCGGCCGATCTGCTGCAACGCCATGGCCTGCCGCTACTGGAATGCGGCTGCGGCCTGCGCGGCTGCGTGGAGCGCTATGTCTCCGGCAGCGGCGTGGCAATGATCGAACGCCACCTGGGCGGCACCGCCGCCAACGCCAGCCAGGTCATCGCCCTGGCTGAAGCCGGCGATGCCCGCGCCATGCAGGCGCTGGACATCCACCGCGACCTGCTGGGCCACAGCTTCGCCGCGCTGATTCTGGCGCTGGACCCGCACGTGATCGTGCTGGGCGGTGGCCTGTCGCAATACGCACCGCTGTACCAGCAACTCCCCGCAGCCATCGCTGCACATCTGTTCAATGGCGTGGAAGTGCCGCCGATCGTGCCACCGCGCTTCGGCGATGCCGGCGGTGCACGTGGCGCCGCCCTGCTTGCCTGCCAACCCGCTTACCTGATTCCCGGAGCCTGACCATGTCACCGCTGCAATCCCTGCTTGCCTCTCATCGCCAAGGCCACAACGTCGGCCTGTACAGCGTCTGCTGCAGCAACGAACAGGTGTTGCGCGCGGCAATGCACGTGGCCGCCCGCCACGGCACCGTGCTGCTGATCGAAGCCACCTCCAACCAGGTTGACCAGTTCGGCGGCTACACCGGCATGACCCCGCCGCAGTACCGCGCCTATGTGGAAGCACTGGCCGATGAAGAAGGCTTCCCGCATGCGCGGTTGATCCTGGGCGGGGACCACCTCGGCCCGAATGCCTGGCAGAAGCAGCCAGCCGCCGAAGCCATGGCCAACGCGCGCGTGCTGATCGACGCTTATGTCGCTGCCGGCTTCCACAAGATCCACCTGGATTGCAGCATGTCCTGCGCCGACGACCCGACACCGCTGCCCGACGCCACCGTCGCCGCCCGTTCGGCCGAGCTGGCGCGTATTGCCGAAGCCACTGCCAAGGCCATGGGCCTGCCGCCGCCGGTTTATGTGATCGGTACCGAAGTGCCGATCCCCGGTGGCGAAGCCTCGCTGGCAGGCGGCCTTGCGGTGACCACGCCAGCCGCCGCCGCGCAGACCCTGGCCATCCACCAGCAGGCGTTTGATACGCCGGATCTACGCGATGCCTGGCAGCGCGTGATTGCGATGGTGGTGCAACCGGGC
Source organism: Stenotrophomonas terrae (assembly GCF_001431465.1). Taxonomy (GTDB): domain Bacteria; phylum Pseudomonadota; class Gammaproteobacteria; order Xanthomonadales; family Xanthomonadaceae; genus Stenotrophomonas; species Stenotrophomonas terrae. The sequence continues at coordinate 103,570 of NZ_LDJJ01000006.1, forward strand.
GTGGACTTCGACCACAGCAGCGTGCACGAGTACGACGCCGCTGCAGCCAGTGAACTGGCTGACTTCCTGGAACAGCAGCCGCGCATCGTGTTTGAAGCGCACTCCACCGACTACCAGCGCGAATCCGGCCTGCATGCGCTGGTGCGCGATCACTTCGCCATCCTCAAGGTTGGTCCGGCGGCGACGTTCGCCTACCGCGAAGCCTTGTTCGCGCTGGCCGCGATTGAAGCCGAACTGTTGCCCGCAGCGCAGTGCTCCAAGCTGCCGCAGATACTGGAACAGGTGATGCTGGCCAAGCCGAAGAACTGGCAGGCGCATTACCACGGCGATGAAGCCACGCTGCGCCTGTTGCGCTCCTACGCCTTCAGCGACCGCTGCCGCTACTACTGGGGCGAGCCGGTACTGCTGCAGGCCGTGCAGACGCTGTTTGCCAACCTCGAACAACACGCCCCGCCGCTGGTACTGCTCAGCCAATACCTGCCGGGCCAGTATCTGGCCGTACGCGAAGGCCGGCTGGCTGCCACGCCGGCAGCGCTTGTGCAGCACCGCATCGGCCAGTGCCTGGACGAATACGCGCGCGCCTGTAGTGCCAACCAGGCAGGTACTCGCAAGCAAAGCGAAAGTTCGCATGCCGCGAACCTTGCGAACGGTTAATCTCCGCTTTCAAACGCACACGAGAGCTGACCATGCGCAATACCCGTCCCCGCCGACAACAGATCCTGCAGCGCCTGATCGACCAGGGCAGCGTGCAGGTCGCCGAACTGGTGGATCAGTTCGGCGTGTCGGCGGTGACCATCCGTACCGACCTGGGCCACTTCGAGGCGCAGGGTCTGGCGACGCGCACCCACGGTGGCGCCACGCTGGTACGCATGCCGCCGCAGGAGCAGGACATCCACGAGAAAGATGCGCTGAACCTGTCACTGAAGGAATCCATCGGCATGCGCGCCGCGCAGCTGGTGCAACCCGGCGACAACATCATCATCGACTCCGGCTCCACCACCATGACCCTGGCCCGGCACCTGCGCGATCACCGCGATGTCACGGTGATGACCAATGGTTTGAACATCGCCTGGGAGCTAGCCAATGCGCCGGCCGTCAATGTGCTGCTGACCGGCGGCCTGCTGCGCAAGCAGTCACTGTCGCTGCAGGGCAGCCAGGCCGAAGCCAGCCTCACCTCGTACAGCTTCGACACCTTGTTCCTTGGCGTCGATGGCCTGGACCTGCAGTTCGGCCTGACCACCCATGACGAAGCCGAAGCCCGCCTCAACCACCGCATGGTGGAGCGCGCGCGCCGCATCGTGGTGCTGACCGACGCCTCCAAATTCGGCCGCGTCAGCCTGCACCGCATCGCCCGCCTCGACCAGATCCACGCCATCATCACCGACCCCGGCATCGACGAGGCAACCCGCGAAGGGCTGCAGCGGCAGGGCATCGAAGTGATCACCGCCGAGCCACCGCTATGACCGATACCCGCAGCCTGTACGGCCGCATTCTCACCCCGCTGGGCTGGCGCCGCGGCCACGTCCATTTCGACCAGCAGCTGCGCACGCTGGAGGTGGACGATCACGCCGGTGATGGCGGCGAGCTACCGATCATCCTGCCCGGCTTCATCGACCTGCACGTGCATGGCGCTGCCGGCGTGGACCTGATGCAGGGCGGCGATGTCGCCCGTCGCATCGCCCACACCCACGCCCGCTATGGCACCACCACCCTGCTCGGCACCACCATGACCGCCGAGTACGGCGAGATCGAAAACGCCCTGCGCGGTGTGGCGCAGGTGATGGCAACGCCGGATGCAGATGCCGCGCAGATCATCGGCGTGCACCTGGAAGGCCCTTTCATCAGCCCGCAGCGGCTGGGCGCGCAACCTCCGCGCACGCTCGAAGCCACGCTGGAATCGGTGCAACACCTGCACGCACTGGCACCGATCAAGGTACTCACCATCGCACCGGAGATTGGCCAGCACACCGCCTTGATCCCGGCCTTGGCGGCGATGGGCATCCGCGTGCAGATCGGCCACAGCGCCGGTACTTATGAAGATGCAGTGGCCGCACTGCAGGCCGGTGCCAGCGGCTTCACCCATCTGTTCAACGGCATGACCGGTGTTGATCACTACAAGCCCGGTATCGCTGCCGCGGCCTTGGCGCATGCCGAGTACGCCGAACTGATTCCCGATCTGCAGCACGTGCACCGTGGCGCCATCCGCATGGCCGTGCGCGCGATCCCGCGCCTGTATGCGGTCACCGACGCCACCGCCGCCACCGGCATGCCCGATGGTGAGTACGCCTTGGGCGAACAGCGCGTGCACAAATGCATGGGCTGCGTGCGGCTTTCGACCGGCTCGCTGGCCGGCAGCGCACTGACCATGGACCAGGCGCTGAGAAATCTGGTCGATGTTGGGCTGGAACTGGCCGACGCCTCGCAGCGTGTTTCCACCATCCAGGCCGATTATCTGGGCCTGGAAGACCGCGGCCGCATCGCCCCCGGCCTGCGCGCCGACATGGTGGTGCTGGACCCGCAACTGCAACTGCAACAGGTATGGATAGCCGGCCATCCGGTCGACCCGAACTGACCCGCCATATGTAGTGCTGAGCCATGCTCGGCAGCTCTCCCTTCAGGCGTCCACATCGCCAGAAAGCGCCGCACAAACGCGCAGCAAGCCGAGCATGGCTCGGCACTACAAAACCCCGCCCCAGGAACGCGCCGATGACTGACACCACGTTTGCAGTGCCCGCCACCGACATCGCGCCGCGTTGGCCGGTGCGCTATCTACTGTTTATCGCCGGCCTCGGTGGCCTGTTGTACGGCATTGATATCGGCATCATTGCCGGTGCCCTGCCCTACCTGGAAGCCACCGCCAGCCATGCCTGGCAACTGAGCAGCCAGCAGATGGGCTTCGTGGTGGCGGCGGTGCTGCTGGGCAGCGTGTTGTCCTCATTGTTCGCCGGCATGATCGCCGACCTGATCGGCCGGCGTGGTGCAATGCTGCTGGCCGGCGTCTTGTTCACCGCCAGCATTCCGATCATGGCGCTGGCTTCGGGCTACACGCCGCTGCTGCTGGGACGCCTGCTGCAAGGCATCAGCGGTGGTTTGATCGGCGTGGTGGTGCCGCTGTATCTGGCCGAAGTACTGGGACCAGAGCGTCGCGGCCGCGGCGCGGCGATGTTCCAGTTGTTGCTGACGGTGGGGCTGGTGCTGGCGGCTTTGATCGGCCTGTACCAGGCGCATTCGGTGGACGCGGCGACCGAGTCGGTGCGCAATCTGCCACTGGTGCAGCAGGCGCAGCATCTGTTTGCGGTCAAGGACCAAGCCTGGCGCACCATCTTCTGGACCTGCCTGCTGCCGGGCGTGGTGTTCTGCATCGGCCTGTTCTGGCTCAATGAATCACCACGCTGGCTGGTGCGCCGTGGCCGCATTGATGCCGCACGCCGCGGCCTGCAGGCCACGCTGCCGGCATCACAGGTGGAAGCCACGCTGGCGCAGATCCAGAATCCGGTGACAGCCAAGGCCGATGGCGAGCGCGACCGGCTTTTCAGCCGCCGCTACATGGTGCCGTTCGTGCTGGCCTGCCTGGTGCTGGCCTTCACCCAGGCCACCGGCATCAACTCGATCCTCGCCTACGCGGTCAACATCCTCAACCAGGCCGGCTTGCCCGGTGCCGCGGCCAATGGCGCGGATGTGGCGATCAAGCTGCTCAACGTGATCATGACCCTGGTGGCCTTGTTCCTGGTCGATCGCAAAGGCCGCAAGTTCCTGTTGATGATTGGTAGCGGCGGCATCTGTCTTGCTCTGCTGGCCGCTGCGATGCTGTTCTTCAAGGCCGAACAGGGCCGCGCTGATGTGCAGCCGGCGTTGCAGCACGCGGTGCAGGGCGATGGCCTGCAGTTGCAGCTGGATCCGGCGCAATGGCATCAGCTGGCCGGCACCCGCAATCGCGACGGGCAACCCTCGCAGCTGACCGTGTCATGGAGCTACGGCGGTTTCAGCGACGTACGTTCGCTGCGCAGTGACAACCCCAGCGACCAGCAGTTGCTGATCGAACGCGCGACCACCGTGCGCGGCGATAGTGTGATTGGCCACTTCTTCCGTGGCCTGCATTTGAATCCGTTCCCGGATCCGAGCACCGCCGCCAATGCACCGCTGCGCATCGAGCAGGCCTGGATAGGCCCGGTGCCGCCGGCGTCGCATGGCTGGGCGGTGGCAACCTGCATCCTGGTATTCGTGGCGTTCTTCGCGGTGGGCCCGGGTGTATGCGTGTGGCTGGCCTTGTCGGAGTTGATGCCAAACCGCATTCGGTCGAATGGCATGAGCATTGCGCTGCTGATCAACCAGTTTGTGTCGACCACGATCGCGGCGGTGTTCCTGCCGACGGTGGGGCATTACGGCTATGCCAGCATGTTCCTGTTCTGGGCCACCTGTACGTTCGCGTTCTTCCTGATCGCCGCGTTCTGGCTGCCGGAGACCAAGGGCAAGACGCTGGAGCAGATCGAGGCGCATTTCCGCTGAGACCTGATTTGGCGGTAGCGGCAACTGCAGCGGCAACGGCATAAGCAAGCACAGGGCAACAGCGCCCTCATCCGCCCTCCGGGCACCTTCTCCCGCAAGCGGGAGAAGGGATAGCCAGGTTTTTCTGCTGCTTGATAGTTGGCCGCGCAGAGCACAAGCCAAAGCCAAAGCACAGGCCAAGGCGCAAGCCAGAGCGAAAGGCTAGAGCACAGGCCGGAGCGCAAGCCGAAGCGCAAGCCGAAGCGCAAGCAACACCTCAGCACACAGCAATGCCAGCCTTCCCTTCTCCCGCCTGCGGGAGAAGGTGCCCGAAGGGCGGATGAGGGGGCTTCTCGCTTCTCGCTTCTCGCTTCCCGCTTCTCGCTTCTCGCTTCTCGCTTCCCGCTTCTCGCTTCTCGCTTCTCGCTTCAGCCTTTCAGACTTCCAGCGTTCCCAAGCTTCCCAGCCTCCCCAAACCCCACAAACGCAAACGGCCACCCGAAGGTGGCCGTTGCTGCAAACAGGCTGGGCCTGTTGGCGGGATTACTCGGCAGAAGCCTTGGCAGCCAGGCGGGCAGCCTTGGCCTGCTGGGCAGCAGCCAAGTCTTCCTTGATGCGGGCAGCCTTGCCTTCCAGACCACGCAGGTAGTACAGCTTACCGGCGCGAACCTTACCGCGGCGCTTCACTTCGACCGAGTCGATGATGGCGCTGTGGGTCTGGAAAACGCGCTCGACGCCGTAGCCGTGCGAGATCTTGCGCACGGTGAAAGCGGAGTTCAGGCCAGCATTCTTGGTGCCGATGACGACGCCTTCGTATGCCTGCACGCGCTCACGGTTGCCTTCCTTGACCTTCACGTTCACCACGACGGTGTCGCCCTGGCTGAACTTCGGCAGTTCGCGGGTGATCTGGGCGGATTCGAATTCCGCGACGATGGACTTGTTCAGCTTGCTCATTGGGTTACACCGATTGTTCGGGGTGGGCGTGTCGGATCGACAGCTTGGGCTCATACAGTCGCCGGATTGCGCTGCACGTTATTGTTCTGGCTCCACGTAAGGCCATTCAGCCAACGGGAACTCGCAATTCTAACCTACTGATCGCCACCGGCGCCAGTAGCTTGCTTGAACGAATCTGCAAGCGCCTGCCGGGCTTCGGCCAGCAGCTTGCGGTCAGCCTTGTTCAGGCTGGCTTCGTCCAGCAGATCGGGGCGCCGCAGGGCGGTCCGCAGCAGCGATTGCTGGCGGCGCCAGGCGGCGATGGCGGCGTGGTTGCCGGAGCGCAGCACGTCCGGCACATCGCCCAGCGCATGGCTGGCCGGATGGCTGTAATGCGGGCAATCCAGCAGACCGTCACCTTCAAAACTGTCCTGGACGGCCGATTCGGCATCGTTCAAGGCGCCTTCCTGCAGGCGGGTGACCGCATCGATGATCACCGCCGCACCCAGCTCACCGCCGGACAGCACGTAATCGCCGATGGAGATCTCCTCGTCCACCTCGCTCGCCAGGAAACGCTCGTCCACACCTTCATAGCGGCCACACAACAGGATCATCCGCGGCAGCGCAGCCAACTCGCGGACCTTGGCCTGGTCCAGCGGCCGGCCCTGCGGGCTGAGGTAGATCAGCGGCGCCGGCGCTGGGTCAGCGGCACGTGCTGCTGCCAGGGCCGCGCGCAGCGGTTCGATCAGCATCACCATACCCGGGCCGCCACCGAACGGACGGTCGTCCACCCTTCGGTAATTGCCCTGGGCATAGTCGCGCGGGTTCCAGCCATGCAGCTCCAGCAAGCCCCGCTCCTGCGCACGACCGACCACGCCAAGCGCGGCCGATTGGGCAAGGAATTCCGGGAACAGGCTGATGACATCTACACGCACGGGCTTTAGAACTCCGGATCCCAGTCAACCACGATCAGGTTGGCCTCGAAATCCACCGATTTGACGAAGTCGCCCATCACGAACGGAATCATCCGCTCACGGTCGCCGCGCGTTACCAGTACGTCGTTGGAGCCGGTGCTGAACAGGTGCGAGGCAATGCCCAGCTTGACGCCGTCCACGGTCTGCACGTCCAGGCCTTCCAGATCCACCCAGTAATACTCATCCGGGCTCGGCGGCGGCAAGGCGCTGCGCGCGATGTAGATCTCGGTCCCGATCATGGACTCGGCCACGTCGCGGTCGGTCACGCCCGGGAAGGTCGCCACCAAGGTCTTGCCCGAATCGCGCCCACGCACACCGGTCAGCTCGGACTCCTGCCCCGCGGGGGTACGCAGAATCCAAGGCTGGTATTTGAAAATGGCGGAACGTGGCTCGGTCCAGGACTCAAGCTTCAGCTCGCCGCGCACACCAAAAACGCCGGCAACCCTGCCCAGCAGGATCCGGCGCTCGATATCTTTCTTCATATAGCAGTCGGGCCGCGCTTGCGCGCGGCCCGCCAGGATCAGGCCGCAGCGGCCTGGGCCTTGGTCGCTTCCTTGTACAGGTTGCGAACCTTGTCGGTCAGCTGAGCGCCGTTGGCAACCCACTTGTCGACAGCGGCGATATCCAGCACAACGCGCTGCTCGGCACCCTGGGCAACCGGGTTGTAGTAACCGACGCGCTCGATGTTGCGGCCGTCGCGGGCGCTACGGACGTCGGTGACGATGATGTGGTAGAACGGACGCTTCTTGGCGCCGCCGCGGGTCAGTCGAATCTTGACCATGGTGGTGTTTTCCTAAGTTGCCCAGTCGCCAGGATGGCGCGGTAAGCCGGCGATTATAGCGACGGTGGCGGCCCATTCCAAGCCTGCCCCCTGCTGCAAAGCTGAATACCCTCCAAACTCCCCTGCCCTCACGGCGAGGTCAGCGCCTGCAGCGCCGTGGCCGCGCTATTCCGGCATCGGCAGGTTCAGTGCCGATATATACGATTCATATATGATCCATGCATTCTGTTGCTGGAGCGCCTCATGGGCATCGTGAACATCGACGACGAACTGCATGACAACCTGCGCAGGGCCAGTTCGGTCTCGGGGCGTTCAATCAACGCGCAGGCCGGGTTCTGGATCAAAATCGGCATGCTCTGCGAGCTCAATCCGCAGCTGAGCTTCCAGGAGTTGGTCGCCCGAGAACTTGCGGCGGCCGGGGTAAGCCCGGTAAGCATGCGGGCAGCAGAAGCATGATCAAGCAGCCACATGAATTGGCATTGATGGCCGAATCCGGCCGCCTGCTCGCTTCCGTGTTCGAAGCGCTGCTGAAGCTGCCACTGGAAGGCATGACCACCCTGCAGGTCAACGACTGGGTGGAGCGTTTCATCGTCGAGCAGTTGCAGGCGCGCCCTGCCAGCAAAGGCCAGTATGGCTTCGCCTATGTACTCAACAGCTCCATCGATACGGTTGTCTGCCACGGCGTGCCGTCATCGAAGGACATCCTGCGCGATGGCAGCATCGTCAATCTGGACATCACCCTGGAGAAGAACGGCTACATCGCCGATTCCAGCCGCATGTTCCTGATCGGCGACGTCAGCCACCCGGCGCAGCGGCTGGTACGCATCACCAACGAGGCGATGTGGAAGGGCATTGCCACGGTACGCCCCGGCGCGACCCTGGGCGACATCGGCTACGCCATCCAGCGCCACGCCAAGGCCGCCGGCTATTCGGTGGTGAAGGAGTATTGCGGCCACGGTATCGGCCGCGAAATGCATGAGGAACCGCAGGTGCTGCATTACGGCCATCGCGGCACAGGGTTGGAACTGCAGGCCGGCATGACCTTCACTATCGAACCAATGATCAACCAGGGCCGCGCGGCAATCGACAACCATGACGATGGTTGGACGGTGACCACGCGCGATGGAAAGTTGTCAGCGCAATGCGAGCACACCGTGGAAGTGACGGAGACCGGCGTACGGGTGTTGACGCTGCGCGAGGAGGAACGCGCGTTCGCGGCAAAGCTGCTTGGCCCGCTCGTGTAGGACGCACCCATGTAGGAGCGGCGTAAGCCGCGAAGCTGGCATTGCCGCAGCCCTTGGCGGATACGCCATCTGATGGCTTATCTGCTTTGCGGCATACGCCGCTCCTACAAAACTCAGCGAACCCAGCCTGGTCACAGCCATTGTGGGAGCGGCGTAAGCCGCGAAGCTGATGTTGCTGCAGCCCTTGGCGGATACGCCATCTGATGGTCTATCTGCTTCGCGGCTTACGCCGCTCCCACAAAAACCGGCCAGCCCGCGCGCCGGTGTCGGCCAGACAAAAAGAAGGCCCGGCAATGCCGGGCCTTCTTCATTCAAGCGTTACGCACGATGTAGCGCAGTGATCACCAGATCACGACACGCTTGTCGTCGGCACGCACCATCGCATCACCGGCCTTGCACTGGAACGCAGCGGCATACGATGGCATGTTCGACGGCGCGCCATTGGCGCGGAAGTTTGCCGGTGCATGCGGATCGGTGTTCAAGCGCACGCGCAGCTCGCCATCGGTGAAGTTGCGACGCCACACGGTGGCCCAGTTCATGAAGAAGCGCTGATCCTGGCTATAACCATCGACCGGCACGTTGACCTTTGCATCTTCCTTCAGCGCCATCTGCAGCGCGTCATAGGCCACGGTCAGGCCACCGAGGTCGCCGATGTTCTCGCCCAGGGTCAGCTTGCCCTTGACGTTGACGCCCGGCAGCGATTCATAGCCGTCGAACTGCGCGACCAGCTGATCGGTGCGACCGTTGAAGGCACTGCGATCGGCATCTGTCCACCAGTTGTCAAAGTTGCCGTTGGCGGCGAACTGGCTGCCCGAATCATCGTAGCCGTGCATCATCTCGTGGCCGATCACCGCGCCAATGCCACCGTAGTTCAGCGACGGATCGGCCTTGGCGTCGAAGAACGGCGGCTGCAGGATGGCGGCCGGGAACACGATTTCGTTCTTGGTCGCGTTGTAATAGGCATTCACCGTCTGCGGGGTCATGCCCCACTCGGTCTTGTCCACCGGCTTGCCGATCTTGCCCAGCATGTAGCGGTAGTTGAAAGCCTGCGCGGCCTGCACATTGCCCAGGTAGCTGTCGCTGTTGGTGGTCAGGCCCGACCAGTCACGCCACTTGTCCGGGTAGCCGATCTTCGGGGTGAAGCTGGCCCACTTCTCCAGCGCCTTCTTCTTGGTGTCCTCGCCCATCCACGGCAGGCCTTCCAGGCGCGCCTTCAGCGCGACCGAGAGGTTCTGCACCAGGTGCTCCATCGCCACCTTGGATTCGGCCGGGAACACCGCGTCCACGTACAGCTGGCCCAGCGCTTCGCCCATCGAACCATTCACCGAGTCCAGCACGCGCTTCCAGCGCGGCTGCATTTCCTGCTGGCCACGCAGGGTCTTGCTGAAGAAATCGAAGTTGGCCTGCTCGAAGTTCTTGCTCAGGTAGGGCGCGGCATTGTCCACCGTGTGGAAGCGCAGGTAGGCCTGCCAGGTGGAGGCCGGCACGTCGGCCAGCATGGTGTTCAGCTCGTTGAAGAAACCCGGCTGGGCCAGCGAGAACTTGTCCTTGGCCGGGATCTGCAGCGTATCGAACAGCGCGGTCCAGCTGAAATTCGGCGTCTGCTTGTCGGCATCGGCGGCGCTGACCGGGTTGTAGCGCTTGGCCGGGTCACGCAGTTCGATGCGCGACAACGAGGCCTTGGCCAGGCGGGTCTCGAAGTCCATCACTGCCTTGGCCTGCTCCTTGGCCTGCGCGGCGTCGACGCCGGACAGGGTCAGCAGCTGCTCGATGTAGGCCACGTAGGCGTCGCGGATCTTGGCCTGCGAGGCATCGAAGTAATAACCCTTCTCCGGCAGGCCCAGACCGCTCTGGCCAACATAGGCGATGACATTGGACGAATCCTTGAAGTCCGGGCTGGCATACAGCGAGAACAGGAAGCCATTGCCCTGTGCATAGGCGTCACGCAGGTAGCCGGTGATGGCGGCGGTGTCGCCCAGTGCGGCGATCTTGTCCAATTCCGGCTGCAGCGGCTTGATGCCGGCCGCCTCGATGGTGGCTTCGTCCGAGCCGGTCTTCCAGATATCACCGATCTTGGCTTCGTTGGAACCGGCTGCGGCCTTGCCTGCAGCAGCCTGCTGCACCAGCGCGTGCTGCACTTCCAGCGAGCGCTCACGCAGGATCTCGAAGCTGCCCCAGGTGGTCTGGTCGCCCGGTACCGGGTTGGCCTTGAGCCACTTGCTGTTGACGAAGCCGTTCAGGTCGGCACAGGCCTGGATGGCGGGATCCAGGTCGGCGGCATTGAGTGAAATCAGCTGGGTCTTGAGCTGCGACTGGTCGAACGCAGCCTTGGCTTCAGCCGCCGGGGCGGCGGGCGCCTCGGTCTTGCCACAGGCGGCCAGCGAGGCGGCGATTGCGACCGTCAGGGACAACGGGACGAGCTTGGAAAACGACATGGATATCTCCGGCCAAACAGGGAAAGGCCGCACAAGGCTGCGCGGCGCAACCTCCGAGGGTAAAGGATCGGCGCATATCGAGGGATCCGCCGAAGGTCACGCCTGGCCACGACCACGGACCGGTGATGGCAGCAGATAACCGTGCCGTACCTGAGTCAGGAGGCCGGCCACTGCAGCCAAACCCGTCCCTACGGCCCGCCTCCCCCTCCATGCAAACCGACGCTGTGCGACACTGCGGCGACGCGGACAAGAGCGTCTACCCGTCGGGAATCGCCCATGCATTGGCTACGCCCAGCTGTGCTCTTTTTGGCCGCGACCTGCTGCCATGCCGCCCACGCCCAGGCAACGCCACCGCCTACACCGGCCGCCGCCGCACAATCGACGCCCACCCCGCCGGAACCTGTCGACAGCGCGCTGATCGTGATCCGCGCCGACACCGACGAACGTCTTGCGATCTCCGCCATCGAGCTCGCCGGGCAGCCCGACCCCACCGCCGCGCTGGCTCCCACCCTGGAAGCGATCACCCGCTCCGTGGACCAACGCAGTCAGGCCCTGTCACCGGTGCAGCTGCGCAGGGTTCCGATCATTCGCCTGGAAAGCCTTGACCGGCACTGGAAATTCGACAGCAAGCGCTTTGCACGCTGGCGCGATGCCCTGCAGACCGCCACCGAGCCCTATGCCGCAGACGCTGCCGAGCTGGCGCGACGCCGGGCCAGTTGGCAGCTGACCCGGCAACATCCAACCGACATCCCACCGGTGCTGTTGAGCCGCATAGACGCCCTGATCACGCTGCTGACCCGCGCCGAACAGGCACTTGCAGGCCCGCTCTCAAGGCAGATGGAACTGGGTGCCCGCGCCAATGCACTGGAGGCGCGGCTGCAGTCAGGCCACGCCGCTGTCACCGATGCCATCACCTACCTCGACCACCAGCTGCTGCAGCTGGATGCGCCGCCGTTGTGGCAGGCCGAAGTGGATTCTCCCGACCAACGCGCAGCTGCCAGCGACGCCCTCAGCTCTGGCCTGCAGATCGAACTCGAATTCAGCCGCGCCTATGTCGGCGAGCACCGGCGCACGCAGTTCCTGTTCCATGCGATCCAGGTCCTGTTGATTCCGCTGTTGATCTGGGGCTGGCACTACAGCCGGCGGATGTCCGCCAACGGCAGCATTGAAGCGGCGACGCAGCGCGTGCTGGCCCGGCCCGTATCCACCTGGCTGCTGCTGTCGACCATCGTGATGCTGGTCATCGAGCCGGATGCACCGCTGCTTACCCTGCAGATAGGCATGCTGTTCGCGCTGGTCTCGGTGTTGCGGCTGCTGCCACCAGGGAGCCGCCGATTGCTGGGCTACTGGCCATTGGTCGCATCGTTGCTGTATCTGCTTGGGGGCTTGGGCATTGTCTTCCTGTCCAGCAACATCGCATTCCGCTACTACACCTTGGCATTGACCGTCACCGCGATGCTGTTGACCGGGCTGGTGCAGTGGCAGGCTTACCGCAGCGGGCACACCCGTGCTACCGGCCGCGCCGGGCAAGCGCTGCGCATGGCGGCATGGGGCGCACAGGGTTTGTTCGCCGTGTCATTACTGGCCAACGTCGTCGGCAACCTCACGCTGGCAGAGATGCTGACCAGCGCAATCATCGACAGCGCCTACTTCGGCTTGCTGCTTTACGTCGGTATCGCCGCGTTGTTGAGCCTGCTGCACCTGTTGCTGAGCAGGCCCAGCTTGGCGCGCTACCGGCTTGCCCGTGATCACGCGCCGCCATTGCTGGCGCTGCTCCGCCGGTTGGGCATATTCGCCGCCGTTGTCGGCTGGGTGGTCTATGCGATGGACAGTTTCCGCATCCTGCGGCCGACCTACACAGTACTGAGCAGCCTGCTCTCGTATGAATTTTCGATAGGCGAATTCAGCTTGTCGCTGGGCCAGGTATTGGCCTTCATCGCGGCGATCACCATCGCCTTCTGGTCTGCGCGGATAACCCGCCTGCTGCTGCAGGATGTACTCCAGCACGGCACCAGCATCTCACGCGGCATCGGCAACAGCATTGCTTCGCTGGCCTCGTACGCCGTACTGATGCTGGGCTTGATCATCGCGTTGTCCGCCGCCGGCTTCAAAGGCAGCCAACTGGCACTGCTGTTCGGTGCGCTGGGCGTCGGCATTGGCTTCGGCCTGCAGAACGTGGTCAACAACTTCGTTTCCGGCCTGATCCTGATGTTCGAACGGCCCATCCAACCCGGCGACGTGGTCGAGGTTGGCACCATCAACGGCCGCGTACGCGATATAGGCATGCGCTCGACCCGCATCAAGACCTTTGATGGCGCCGATGTGGTGGTACCCAACGGCACTTTGCTGTCCGAACCGCTGGTCAATTGGACCCTGCTCGACCGCAATAGACGCATCGAGGTCAATGTAGGGGTTGCTTACGGCAGCAATCCCCAGCAGGTACTTGAACTGTTGTCGAACTGCGCCAAGCAGACGCCGAGTGTCGCCAATGAGCCTCCGGTTGCCGCACTGTTTGTCGGCTTCGGCGCCAGCTCACTGGATTTCAGCGTACGCGCCTGGACCCGCGACTACGACAACTGGCTCAGCGTCCGCAGCGAGCTCATCAGCCGAATCCACGCCGCCCTGCAAGACGCTGGCATAGATATTCCTTACCCCCAGCAGGATGTGCATGTACGCAGCTTGCCGAAAGCGCCGCCTGATGCTTCCGGCCCACCCCTGCCGCCGACTGCTTGAGCCCTGGTTCGATGGCATAACTGAAAGCTGCGCGAGGAAGCCAGTCGTAGCCGACGGCTTGGACATGCACCGTGTTCCAGCAGTGAACCCAAGCACCTCACCTTGAACATCTGCCGCACCCATCAACGATGTTCAGCGCACCCGCAGCAGCGAACCAATCACCGCCACGCAGGCCAATGCCGCCGCGGCGACAAGAAACGCAGTCTGCAGCGACCACTGCTGGGCGATGAAGCCAATCGCTGCCGGCCCCAGCAATACCCCGGCATAGCCCATGGTAGTGACTGCCGGAATGGCGACGCTCTCCGGCATACGTGTCTGCCGCCCGGCCAGGCTGAACATCACCGGCACGATATTGGCGCAGCCGATGCCCACCAGCGCATAGCCAACCATCGCCATCGCAAAACTGGGCACCAGCGTAGCCAGAACGAAACCACCGCAGGCCAACATGCCACCGGCGAGCACAGCGATGCGCGGGCCCAAGCGGTTGACCACGCTGTCACCCAACAGGCGCGCGGCGGTCATGGCGATATTGAACGCCACGAATCCCCAGCCGGCATGCGCCACCGCCACTCCTCGCACCTCGTGCAGGAACACCGCGCTCCAGTCCAGCATCGAGCCTTCGGCGAGAAAGCTGATGAAGCAGACCACGCCGATAACCACGACCACGCCGCGCGGCAAGGCGAAGCTGGACGCCCCGTGCGGCGCGCGCTCGCTGCGCCACCAGCGCGCCGAGCCAGCGGTGATCGCCACCACCCCAGCGGCGACCACCAGCGACGCCGCCAAGGCACTGGCTCCTGCCGACAGCAGCAGTGATACCAGGGCCGCGCCGGTCAACGCACCGATGCTGTAGAAGGCATGGAAGCCGGACATCATCGCGCGACCGGACTCACGCTCCACCACCACCGCCTGGATGTTCATCACACAGTCCATCGCGCCTATGCCGGCACCGAACACCAACAAGCTGATACCAATCGCCGACGGCGTGGATGCCGTGGCCAGCAGCGGCAAGGTAAGCACCATCATCAACACGGTCAGCAGCATCACCTGGCGGCAACCGCGACGCGCTGCCAGCATCCCGGCCAGCGGCATCGACAGCAGCGAGCCCAGGCCCAGGCAGAGCAACAGGACACCCAACATTGCATCGTCCAGCCCCGCCCGGGCCTTGGCAAAGGGCACCAGCGGCGCCCAACAGGCAATGGCAAAGCCAGGAATGAAGAACGCCGCACGCGTGGACACACGCTGGCGGGCCGGTAACGTCGTCGAATCAGGCATCAGTGCAGTATTTGGGAGATCATCCAGGCAACAGCCTATGCGGCGTTCGCGCGAACGCCAAGCGCCGTACCTGTATGTCCGGCATCAATGTCCCAGCGCACGCCGGCTGGGCAGGAATGCGGCGACGATACCCAACAGCGGCAGGAACGAGATCACCTTGTAGACCCAGATGATGCTGGTGTGGTCGGCCAGCACGCCAAGCACTGCCGCCCCAAGGCCGCCCATGCCGAACGCAAAGCCAAAGAACAGGCCGGACACGGTACCGATGCGGTTGGGCATCAGTTCCTGCGCATACACCAGGATCGCCGAGAATGCCGAGGACAATACGAAGCCGATGATCATCGACAGGATCATGGTCCATTGCAGGTTGGCGTACGGCAGCATCAAGGCGAACGGCGCCACGCCCAGGATCGACGCCCAGATCACCGGCTTGCGGCCAATCCGGTCACCCAGCGGCCCACCCAGCAACGTACCTGCCGCCGATGCCGCCAGGAAGCCGAACAGATGCAGCTGCGCGCTCTGCACCGACACATCGAACTTCTGGATCAGGTACAGCGTGTAATAGCTGCTCAGGCCGGCGATATAGAAGTACTTGCTGAAAATCAGCACCAGCAGGATCGCGATCACCCAAGCCACCGTGCGCGGCGGCAGCTGCGGCAAGGCGTAGGCCTGCGCCGGCCGGGGGCTGGCTGCACTGGCAACCAGGTGCTGCTGGTACCAGCGGCTCACATAGCTCAGCAGTCCGATGCCCAGCAGCGCTGCACCGGCAAACCAGGCCACGCTGCTCTGTCCGTTCGGCACGATCACCAGCGCCGCCAGCAACGGGCCGACGGCCGTGCCGGCGTTGCCACCGAGCTGGAACACCGATTGCGAAAGCCCGTGGCGGCCGCCGGAAGCCAGGCGCGCGATGCGCGAGGATTCGGGATGGAAAATCGCCGAGCCCACGCCAATCAACATCGCCGCCGCCAGCACCGTACCGAAGTTGGGTGCATACGCCAGCAGCAACAGGCCGCACAGCGTGGAGGTCATGCCCATCGGCAAGGAGTACGGCGCCGGGCGCTTGTCGGTACGCAGGCCGATCAGCGGCTGGAACACCGAAGCGGTGAGCTGGTAGGTCAGCGTGATCAGGCCCACCTGGGCGAAGCTCAGATGGAACTGGCCCTTGAAGATCGGATACAGCGCCAGGATCAGCGACTGCATCATGTCGTTGACCAGGTGCGAGCTGCTGATTGCAGCCAGCACACCGACAGCGACGGGGCGACGTTGTGTAGCGGGGACTGCAACCGATGGAGCAATGGATGACATGGCGTGACCGCAGTTGGGGGGCGGATCGCATGGTAGATTCAACCCCCACGCCCATCCTGCGCGATATGGTCATGCATCTTCTCGAAAAGGACATAGCTCCCCGCAAGGGCCGCCGCATGCCGCTACCGGTGGGCCCGGATACCGCCGTGTACTGCAAGGCGCGCGATTACGACGCCACCACGCCGATTCCCCTGCACCACCACCCCGACCGGCACCAGTTGATCTACGCCGAAACCGGCGTGCTGGTGGTGCGTGCTGGCATGGGCCGCTGGGTCGTGCCCAGTACCCGCGCGATCTGGATGCCCGCCGGTATCGGCCATCAGGTGCACTGCATCGGCGCGGTACGCATGCGCAGCCTGTACATCGCCCCCAGTCACATGCCGCAGGCACCGGCCACGCCGTCAGCGGTTTCCATCACGCCACTGCTGGCGGCCCTGATCCACGCCGCCGCCAGCGTGGCGCAGCCCTATCGCGAGCACTCCCGCGACGGCCGCCTGATGCGTTTGATCCTGGATGAGGTACAGACCTTGCCGGAGCTGCCCCTGCACCTGCCCGAGCCCAGCGATCCGCGCCTGCGCAGGATTGGCAGGCAGCTGGAGCGACATCCCGACGATGCCTCCACCTTGCAGGACTGGGCCGAACGCCTGCAGGTGGACGTGAAAACCATCCAGCGCCTGTGTGCCCGCGAGCTCGGCATGACCTTTGGGCAATGGCGCCAGCAGGCACGCCTGCTGCGCGCACTGGAACGGCTGGCGGTGGGCGAGAAGGTCATCGACGTGGCCCTGGCGCTGGGTTATGAAAGCCCAAGCGCGTTCGCCACCATGTTCAAGCGCCGTTTCGGCCTGACACCCAGCCAGTTTTTCCGTTGAGTGCTGCCGGCGTGCGCGGCGCGCGGCGCTGCGGCCCATCGCTGTGACCCATCGCTGCGGCGCCATGCGGCACGCGCACCTGCCGCGACGCGCATGTATGCATGCCGGCTGGCAACGACTCCGTGGTTTTCGCTATGCTGCGCCGCCGCTCGCCCGGGATCCACCTGCGCGGGCTTTGCATTTGTAGAAATATTTACTTCATTGGATGGCAAATGGCTGCAAACGTAAGACTTGACGCATTGAGCGAAATCGCCGGCTTCATCGGCGCGGCACTGGTGGACGGCGACAGTGGCATGACCCTGGGCACCCTGGGTGGCGGCGCCATCAACATGGAAGTTGCCGCCGCCGGCAACGCCGATGTTGTCCGTGCCAAGCGCCGCGTCGCAAACGCACTCGGCCTGACCGATGTGGTGGAAGACATCCTGCTAACCCTGTCCAAGCAGTACCACCTGATCCGCCCGCTGGACGGCAACAAGGATCTGTTCCTGTACGTCATGCTTGATCGCACCCATGCCAACCTGGCGATGGCGCGGCACGAACTGAAGTCGTTCGAGAAGACCCTGGATTTCAAGTAAGCCCGTACAGAACGCGTGACCAGAAGCCCGGCTCGACGCCGGGCTTCTGCGTTGTACGACATGCGACCGCGCACCTCGTTTGTGGGAGCGGCGTAAGCCGCGAAGCAAGTAGATGCTCAGACCGCAAACACCAGGGAAACTTCAGCGTAGCCAGCTTCGCGGCTTACGCCGCTCCCACAAACTGAGCCCGCCGCTTGCAGTTAGTCAGGCAAGGCACGCAGATAGCGCTGCCCATCGAATTCAAAGCCAAGCAGCCCACCTTGCCCGTCCCGCAGGAACTGCAAGGGCTCCGGTATCGACAAGGGTCCATCCTGGGCAGCAAACAGATCCGGCGCAGCCGGTGTGAGCTTGCGATTGAGCGCGCCGATCTGCAGCTGCAGATCTTCGCCATCGACTGACAACCGCGCGGTAACCGGCAGCGCCGAACCACGGAACTCACCTGCATATGCGGCAGTCACTTCAGGCTGCCATCGCCAACCCTGCCAACGCGGATCGTCATGCTGCTTTGCCTGCCGCGCGCGCATGCCCGCCAGCTGCTCGGCCACGCGCTGCGGATAAGCCTTCTGACGGATCTGCGCCCACGACGACGCCTCAGGATGGTCCACCAGATACTGGAAAAACTGCACAACCGTGCGTGAGGTCAGCCAGCCAGTGGCATTGTCCGAGTTGGAGAACACGCCGATCCCCACGCCCAGATCCGGCGAGAACGCCATCATGCTGCGTGCGCCGGTATAGCTGCCGCCGTGGATGTAGAGCGTATGCCCTTCGAAGTCACACACGTTCCAGCCGTAGGCATAACCGTTGCAGGGCAACTCGTAGGCATTGCGCGCCTTCGGATCCACCTGCGCCCCGATACGATGTGCAGCCTGCAGCGCACGGGCATCCAGTTGTGGCGACAAGCCCGCGCCCAGCTGCAAGCGCAACCAGCGGCCCATGTCGCGCGGCGAGGTCATCATCCCGCCGGCCGAATGCATGAGCGCATCGGGTTTGGGTGGTACCAGCCGCCAACCCTGCCCCGCACCCAGCCACTGGTGATTGAAGGCCAGCTGTGCCGGATCAAAGGACGAGGTGCGGGTTGCGGTTTCATGCAGTTGCAGCGGCGTGAAAAGCTGTTGCTGCAACCAGTCCTGCCACGAGCGGCCGGTGCTTTGCTGCAGGATGGCCGCGTAGATGTTGTAGCCCAGGTTGTCGTAGTCGAAGCCATCGGCGCGCTTGCTGGCGAACTGCTGCAGCAGCTGCGGATACAGGGCCGGATCGGGACTGCCGATGTAGGCCTCCAGCGTGGTGATGACATCGGCACTCAAGGGAACGCGGTGATTGAGCAGATCGGCCAAGGTCCAGGCAGCTGGATCGACACCGTCGGGCAGGCGCAGCTGCGGCCAGTGATCGGCCAGGGTACTGTCCAGGCGCAGCACGCCCTGCTGATCCAACAACTGCGCAAGCAGCCCCATATACGACTTGGTCTGTGAGGCGATATACATCGGCGTGTGCATGGTCAGCGGCGCTGCCGTGCCGGCATTGCGCTGCCCGCGCGCATAGCCCAGCAGTTGCCGATCGCGATCGACCACCACCACCGCATAGCCGGGCCCGAGCTCCGGAATGCCGTCCAGGAACGTGGCCAGTTGGCGCGCAGCTTGTTCCGGAGTCGCGGCCGATGCCGTTGCCGCGGCGCCGAGGCAGGCGGGTAGCAAGAGCAGCGACAGGATGTTGCGCAGATACATGGGCTGACTCCGTGACTGACCGCAAGCACGATGCCCTATCGCTGCCGGGTAAATCTTGAACGGATTGAACCTGCTCATGCCCGCAGCAGCGCGCGCAACCGGGCCGGGGTCAAGCCGCTATGCGCCCGCGCAATGCGGCTGAGATGGGATTGATCGGCAAAGCCGGCACGCTGTGCCACATCGGCCAGCGCGTGGCCCTTGGCCAACAACGGCAAGGCCCGCTGCAGCTGTGCGCGTGCGCGGAACACCGATGGCGCGCAGCCCATCCAGCGCGCGAACGCGCGGGCGAAGTACACCGGATGCAGGCCAAGCTCGCCCGCCAGATCGGTCAGCGGCACGCTTTCATCCTGCAGACGCTGGCAGCACAAGACCAACCAACGGGGCGGCGTGCCGCTGGGGCGCTCATCTGTGCTGGCCATGCCGGCCAGCAGCTCCCAGAGCCGGGCATCAACATCGGCAGCGAGCAGCTCTTCAGCAAACAAGGCCGACAACAGGCCCCGTCCCTGCAACAACAACGGCTGCAGCGCGTGCCCGCGCCATTGCCAGGCGCGGCCGATACCGAGGTTTTCCTGCAGGTCGAACGATGCCGGCAGATCGATGCCGAGCATCAGCGCACCGCTCGGCCCGTAATCATTGGCATGCGCAACGCCTGCCTGCTTCACACCCAGCGCTGGCGCAGCCAGCCGCTCCTCGCCCTGCCCGGTCTGCTCCATCAAAGTACCGAGCAGCAACAACGAAAGCTGGTGACAGTCGTGCGCGTGTCGGCGCATGCGCTCACCTGGTGCATACCAGCTGACCCGTGCCGCCAGATGCTCGCCGCTGAACACCCGGCGCCGGGTTGGGCCCTGCGCGGCATCGATCCGATGCATGGTTGGCGACGAGGACATGGCGTAACGAGGGCAGCAGGGATTGAACGAAGTCTAGCCAAACCGGGCCGCGACGCACCTGCCGTTGGTCGTGGTTCCGCAAGCCGGGCCCGGCCGCTGTCCGCGCGCCGGTACCGACCCAGCGGATTGGACGACTCAGCTCTTCGGCGCGGCCAGCAGGTACTTCAGCCCATGCATGAAGCCACGCGGGGCAACGCTGAGATGGTCCTCGTCATTGAGCACGTCCAGTTTCAGCTCCAGTGCCTGCCCACCACGAGCGCCCAGCAGGCCGATCATGCGCTGCGCATCGACCACCATGTCAACATCGCCGCCGTGCTGTACCGCTTCGTACTCGCCCACATACATGTAGGCCCGCACCGGCTGCTCGGCCGGTTTGGCGGCCGCGGCCAGACGGCGCTCCATCTCGTGCTTGTCAAACCAGTACGACGGGCTGCCGAGGATGTAGCCGCTGAACAACTGCGGCCGCTCCAGCAGCACCTGGGTGCCAAGCAAGGCGCCATAGGAATGACCCAGCAACAAGCGCCGGGCTTCGTCCGTGCGGTAACGCTTGGCCACGAAGGGCAGCGCCTGGGTTTCCAGATAGGTGATGTAGGCGCTGGCGCCACCGTGCACGGCATCGGCTGGCGAACCGCTGGGGCCATTGGCGGTAGGCGTATAGTCGCGACGGCGACTCTGCATGCCGCCCTCGCCCTTGGCATAGGACAGGCCAACCAGGATGAAGTCGTCGATCTTGCGGCCTTCGACATTCAGGCGCCGCGCCATCTGCCAGACCAGCGGGAAGGCATAGTCGGCATCGGTGACATACAGCACCGGATAGCGCTTGTCGGGGTTATCGGCGTAGCCCGCTGGCAGGGCCACAAATACCTGGTAGTTGCGGCCACTGACCGGATCGGGCACGTCCCAGACTTCACTGCCAAGCACTTCGTAAGGATTGCCTTCGCCGCGCTGAGCGCTTGCTGCTGCGGGCTTCGCAGCGGCCGCTTCAGGTGTGGCATTGGGTGCAGCTTCGGGAGCACCACTACAGGCGCTCAGCGCCACCATTGCCACTACCGACATCATCCATTTGCTCAAGCAGACTCTCCAGTGATCGTGATCAGTGGCCGATGATGGCATGCCGCCGCACGCATCTGAAGTTCACCCCGGCCACCGGCATACGCGATGCGAACCTGTGGTTGCCATCAGGTAAAAACGCAAGCTATTGATTCAACTGGACCGACACGCCGCTGTCGGCTTGCTGTCGTGTCGTCGATGGCAGTTGTCCGGCAGCCTGGCAGCTCGGCTAACATCGGCGGGAATGCAGCATGGAAGATGAAACAGTGAAGATCGATGGAAAGCGAATCAGGCAACTGCGCGAAGCCCGAGGCTGGTCGCAGGAACACCTGGCCAGCATCTGCGGCTTGAGCGCGCGCACCGTGCAACGTCTGGAAGCCGAGGGCAATGCCTCGCTTGAGTCGCGGATGGCGGTTGCGGCGGCGCTGGAGGTTGCGGCGGAGGACCTGCTGCCCATCCCGCCTGTCAGCAACCCACTCACCATCACCGCCGCGCCAAACCCTGCAGGCATCCGTACCGAGAACCTGATGATTGGTCTGGCACTGCTGGTGATGGCACTGCTGTATGGCGGTTACAACATCGGGAAGGACCTTGCCATGCGTGACAACGCACGCTGCGCCGCCAGCCCCACCCAATGCCAACGTTGAGGGTACAGCCCGAGCTGCGGAACTGATTTTTCTTGTAGGAGCGGCGTAAGCCGCGAAGCAGAGACATCATCAGATGCCATCTGCGCTTGCCGCCTCAGCGACGTCAGCTTCGCGGCTTACGCCGCTCCCACAAATCCAAAAATCCACCAATCCAAAGTGGGCCGCTCCTACAAACGCAAAAACCGATGCCAGCATGCTGACATCGGTTTTTGGGTGATTCACTGCCTGAGCAGGCAACAACGACGCTGCTTTCAGCGGGTCGCTTACTTGGCCTTGCCCTGGTTGGCCACGGCCTCGGCAGCCTTCTTGGCCGCTTCCGGATCGCCCAGGTAGCGGAACGACTTCACAGTGAGGTCGTCGTTCAATTCAAACAGCAACGGAATGCCGGTCGGGATGTTGAGCTCAAGGATCTGCTCCTTGCTCACGTTGTTGAGGTACTTGTACAGCGCGCGCAGCGAGTTGCCGTGGGCGGTGACCAGCACGGTCTTGCCGTCCTTCAACTGCGGGGCGATGGCGTCATGCCAGTACGGCAGCACACGCTCCAGCGTGGTCGCCAGCGACTCGGTGGCCGGCAGCGCGTTGCGGTCCAGGCCGGCGTAGCGGCGGTCGTGGATCGGGTGGCCCGGATCGGCCAGGTCCATCGGCGGCGGCGGGATGTCGTAGGAACGACGCCATACCTTGACCTGCTCCTCGCCGTGCTTGGCGGCGGTCTCGGCCTTGTCCAGGCCCTGCAGGCCACCGTAGTGACGCTCGTTCAGGCGCCAGGACTTGTTGACCGGCAGCCAATCCTGGCCCAGCTCGGCCAAGGCACCCTGCAGGGTGTGGATGGCGCGCTTGAGCACCGAGGTGTGGGCCACATCGAACTGCAGGCCTTCTTCCTTCATCAGCCAGCCAGCGGTAGCAGCCTCCTGGCGGCCCTGCTCGGTGAGGTCCACGTCCACCCAGCCGGTGAAGCGGTTGTCGAGGTTCCACTGGCTCTGGCCATGGCGCAACAGCACGAGTTTGCGGGTCACTGCGGAGGTCTCCGGAATGGGAAGGAAGATGGCGATTGTAGCCCTTCACGTTGCTCTCCGGTCCTTGTTTGGGGGCTTGGGTAGGGCAGCCGTGTAGTTGCAGGGGAGACTGGTTTTCTTTGCTTGCCCGGTTGTTTTGATGGATGCGCAATAGCAGGAGCTCACCCCTCCCCAGCCCTCCCCTTCGCTGCGCGAAAGGGAGGGGGCCAAAGCGGCTACGCGGCGATTCATCAAACAGCCGCGAACCGCCCCCTCCCTTTCGCATAGCGAAGGGGAGGGTTGGGGAGGGGTAACGCTTTCAGCCCCATCAACCCACCCAAACAACAATCCATTCCCCGCACGACGACTCCCTCTTCGCTTCTGCCATGCCATCCTGCGCGCACATTCAAGCAATCCGGAGCCAGCCAGCCATGACCACCATCATCAGCCCGCGCGTCCACGATCTTGGCGGCTTCCAGGTACGCCGCGCGGTCCCCACGCTGCAGGCGCGCAGTGTTGGTTCGTTCGTGTTCGTGGACCATATGGGCCCGGCCATCTTCAGCCCGGGCCAGGGCATTGATGTGCGTCCACATCCACACATCGGCCTGGCTACGGTCACCTTCCTGTGGGCCGGCCAGATCGGGCACCGCGACACGCTGGGTTCGGAACAGGTCATCCGCCCCGGCGACGTCAACTGGATGACCGCCGGCCGTGGCATTGCCCACTCCGAACGCACCCCCACTGCGGTACGTGAGCACGAACAGGCCGTGCATGGCATGCAGACCTGGGTTGCCCTGCCCAAGAGCCACGAAGAAACCGAGCCGGCCTTCTTCCATTTCGGCGCCGACCAGCTGCCACAGCAGCGCCGCGATGGCGCCTGGCTGCGGGTGATTGCCGGCCGCGCCTACGGCGAGGAATCGCCGGTGAAGGTATTTGCCGACACCTTGAACGTCGCCATCGACCTGGCACCCGGTGCCGAGATCGACCTGGATACCTCGCACATCGAGCGCGCGCTCTACATCCTGGAAGGCGACGCACAGCTGGACGGCACCGACGTCCCCAGCCAGCACCTGATCATTCCCGAGCCGGGCGCGCGCGGCCGCCTGCGCGCCAAGACCCCCGTCAAAGCCATGCTGATGGGCGGCGAGCCGCTGGATGGCCCGCGGCATCTGTGGTGGAATTTCGTTTCCAGTTCCAAGGAGCGCATTGAGCAGGCCAAGGACGATTGGCGTGAAGGCCGCTTCGGCACCATCCCCGGCGATGACAAGGAGTTCATCCCGCTGCCAGGCTGACTCCGCTCCTCCCACCAAGGCCAACGCAGGTCACCACGTACAGCCGTTGCCGCCCTGTAGCCAGCAAGGCGCAAGCCGCGCATAGTGCTAAAGCACTACAGGCAAAAGCGGGAAATAGTTAACGATTTCGCTACGCGTCCGCACCTCTTCTCCGTTACTTTCCCCACACCCGAATCGGGGAACATAAAAGGAACGACACAATGAGCATGGGAAAGCGTTTGGCGGCCGAGTTTCTCGGCACCTTCTGGCTGGTCTTGGGTGGCTGCGGCAGCGCGGTATTGGCTGCGAAATTCGGCGGCGACGGTAATCCGCTTGGTATTGGCTTTGTCGGTGTTGCCCTCGCCTTCGGCCTTACCGTACTCACTGGCGCCTATGCGTTCGGCCACATCTCCGGTGCCCACTTCAACCCGGCCGTGAGCATCGGCCTGTGGGCCGGCGGCCGCTTCCCGGCCAAGGACCTGCTGCCCTACATCGTCGCCCAGGTGCTGGGCGGCATCGTTGCTGCCTTCATCCTGCTGCAGATCGCCCAAGGCAATGCCAGCTTCCTGATTGATGGCAGTTCGCCCGGCGCCTTCGCCAGCAATGGCTACGGCGCACTGTCGCCGGGTGGCTATACCGTGGCTGCTGCGTTCCTGTGCGAAGTAGTGCTGACTGCGGTGTTCCTGATCGTGATCATGGGTGCTACCCATGGCCGTGCCCCGGCCGGCTTCGCGCCGATTGCCATTGGCCTGGCCCTGACCCTGATCCACCTGATCAGCATCCCGGTTACCAACACTTCGGTGAACCCGGCCCGCTCCACCGCCGTCGCCCTGTTTGCCGGCGCCGGCGCGATCAGCCAGCTGTGGCTGTTCTGGGTGGCGCCCATCCTTGGCGCGGCCATCGGCGGCCTGGCCTATAAGTGGATTGGCAGCGACAAATAAACCGCGTTATTGGTTTCAACTGATACGGATATACCGAACGGCCCCCCTGCGGGGCCGTTCCCGTTATGAAACGAGGTTTTGCATGTGATGGGGATTTTGTAATACCGTCGCCACTTGGCTGGCGCGCATGGGGATGCACGTACAGAGGGGGACGGATACCTCCCACCAGCCATGACGTCACTTCAGAAACATCCACACGACTTCGTCGCGCCGTTGGGCCGATGTTCCATGGGGGAATGCGTAGTGAAGACTGTCTGTATTTTTTCTGCCGTACTTGCGCTCGGCGTCAGCGCCAGCGCTTTCGCCCAACAGGCCGTGCAATGCCCGTCACTGCCAGCCAATAGCGGGCTGCACTGGGACCAGCAGACGCAGAGTGATTTCATCGTCTGCAAGGCCACCACCGAAGATGGCCGCACGGTACTGAACATGATGCTGAGCGGGCGTGATCCCGACCTGGCCTTGAACCGCCCGCTGCGTGCGGAGAAGGGCGAGTTCGGCGGCGAGCAGATGTACTGGTACAAGCTGGACATGGGTGGCCGCGACGTCCCCGGCCTGGAGTCACGCCGCATCAGCGTGGTCAAGCTGGACAAGAACCGCTACGCGCAGATCTGGATCGATGCCGCCGACACCACCGAGCTGGGCACGCTGCAGAACCTGACCCAGAGCTTGAACCTCAACCCGTCCGCCTTGGCCGGCAGCAACTGAGCCGGCGCTGATACCGGTCCCGGCGCAGCGCGCGGGACCGGTCATCGCTCAGAAGCGGCCTTCCTGGTAATCAACGAAGGCCTGCATCAACTCCTCGCGGGTGTTCATCACGAACGGCCCATGCCGCGCTATTGGCTCGCGCAACGGACGCCCCGCCACCAGGATCAATCGTGCGCCCTGCGCACCGGCGCGCATCTGCAATCTGCTGCCACCACCCAACACGGCCAGCTGCTGCAGTTCCACCGCACGCGCATCCTCATCTTCACCCAGCGATGCATCGCCTTCGAAGACATAGGCGAACGCGTTGTGCCCGGCCGGCAGCGGGCAGGTCCAGGCGCTGCCCGGGCTAAGGCTTACGTCCAGATACAACGGCTCGGTAGCCGGCTGCTGGATCGGCCCGCTGACCGAATCCACCGTACCAGCGATCACCTTCACGCTCACGCCCTCGGCCGCTGCCAGCTGCGGAATGCGTTCGGCCGCGAATTCCTGATAGCGCGGATCGGTCATCTTGTCGCGCGCCGGCAGGTTCACCCACAGCTGGAAGCCCCGCATGCGACCTGATTCCTGCTCGGGCATCTCCGAGTGCACAAGCCCACGTCCGGCTGTCATCCATTGAACGCTGCCAGGCGTCAGCAAACCCTCGTTGCCGTGGTTGTCCTTATGCCGCATGCGGCCATCGAGCATATAGGTCACCGTCTCGAAGCCACGGTGCGGATGCTCCGGGAAGCCGGCGATGTAGTCCTCTGCCCTGTCGGTGCCGAACTCGTCCAGCATCAGGAACGGATCAAGCTCCGGCAATGATGGCGTGCCGATGACACGGGTCAACCGCACCCCTGCACCATCGGAAGTGGGCATGCCACGGATGCTGCGAACCACCCGGGCGGAATCCTGGTTACTCATGAGGAATCTCCTTGAACATGCAGCAGACAATGACTGCCGCCAGTACCCAAACCAATCATCATCACTGCAACCATTTGTTCCAGCCTGCCACTGAAAGCCAAAGCGCCCCCGCAGTCATGTTCGATAAGACATTGGCCTAAGACCAAAGTCGCATCCGCTTCAGCCGCCATGCACATTGACCCCCGACCAGCATGGGTAGAACCTTGGGCATATTCCCCTGCGAGGCAACTCGATGAAAGGTTTTTCAAAAGCCGGATGGGCGCTGCTGTCCCTGATTGGCGCATTCTGTCTAGGCGTCGTGGCGCTACGGCGCGGCGAACACATCAATGCCCTGTGGATCGTGGTGGCTGCGGTATCGCTGTATCTGGTGGCCTTCCGCTACTACGGCCTGTTCATCGCCAACAAGGTGCTGGGGGTTGATCCCACCCGCGCTACGCCGGCGGTGATCAACAACGATGGCCTGGACTATGTGCCCACCAACAAGCACGTACTGTTCGGCCACCACTTCGCCGCGATTGCCGGTGCCGGCCCGCTGGTGGGCCCGGTGCTTGCCGCGCAGATGGGCTACCTGCCCGGCACGCTATGGCTGATTGCCGGCGTGGTGCTGGCTGGCGCGGTGCAGGACTTCATGATCCTGTTCATCTCGACCCGCCGCAACGGCCGCTCGCTGGGTGACCTGGTGCGCGAGGAGATGGGCCAGGTGCCCGGCACCATCGCCTTGTTCGGCGTATTCATGATCATGATCATCATCCTGGCGGTGCTGGCGATGATCGTGGTGAAGGCACTGGAGGGCAGCCCCTGGGGCATGTTCACGGTGATCGCGACCATGCCGATCGCCATCCTGATGGGCGTCTACATGCGCTACATCCGGCCGGGCAAGATCGGCGAGATTTCTGTCGTTGGCCTTATCCTGCTGCTGGCTGCCATCTGGTACGGCGGCAAGGTTGCCGCTGACCCGGTGATGGGCCCGATGTTCACCTTCACCGGTATCCAGATCACCTGGATGCTGATCGGCTACGGTTTCGTCGCCGCCGTGCTGCCGGTGTGGCTGCTGTTGGCCCCGCGCGATTACCTGTCCACCTTCCTCAAGATCGGCACGATTGTCGGCCTGGCGATCGGCATCCTGATCGTGATGCCGGAACTGAAGATGCCGGCGCTGACCCAGTTTGCCGATGGCACTGGCCCGGTGTGGAAGGGCAGCATGTTCCCGTTCCTGTTCATCACCATTGCCTGCGGTGCGGTATCGGGCTTCCATGCACTGATCAGTTCGGGCACCACGCCCAAGCTGCTGGCCAATGAAGGCCATGCCGCCTACATCGGTTATGGCGGCATGCTGATGGAATCGTTCGTGGCAATCATGGCCATGGTGGCCGCTTCGATCATCGAGCCGGGCATCTACTTCGCCATGAACAGCCCGGCCGCCATCATCGGCACCGACGTGGTGCATGCTGCGCAGGTCGTGACCAACTGGGGCTTTGCCATCACCCCGGAGCAGTTGACCGCAACCGCCTCGGAGATTGGTGAACACACCATCCTCTCGCGTGCCGGTGGCGCGCCGACCCTGGCCGTGGGTATCGCGCAGATCCTGCATGCGGTGCTGCCGGGTGAAGGCATGATGGCGTTCTGGTACCACTTCGCCATCCTGTTCGAAGCACTGTTCATTCTGACCGCGGTGGATGCCGGCACCCGTTCGGGCCGCTTCATGCTGCAGGACCTGCTGGGCAACTTCGTGCCGGCCCTGCGTCGCACCGATTCGTGGGTGGCAAGCTTCATCGCCACCGGCGGCTGCGTGGCGCTGTGGGGGTACTTCCTGTACCAGGGCGTGACCGATCCGCTGGGCGGCATCAACATGTTGTGGCCGCTGTTCGGCATCGCCAACCAGATGCTGGCCGGCGTGGCGCTGCTGCTGTGCACCGTGGTGCTGTTCAAGATGAAGAAGGACAAGTACGCCTGGGTGCCGCTGATCCCGGCCATCTGGCTGCTGATCTGCACCACCGCAGCCGGCTTCATCAAGATCTTCTCCGACATCCCGGCAGTGGGCTTCCTGGCCCAGGCACACAAGTACCGTGACGCCATTGCCGCCCAGGAGCTGCTGGCACCGTCGAAGAACTTCGACCAGATGCATCAGGTGATGGTCAACAATTACATCAACACCGGCCTGACCGCGCTGTTCCTGTTCGTGGTGTTCGCGGTGCTGGTGTATTCGATCAAGACCATTGCCGTGGCACGTCGTTCGCCGACGCGTACCGACAAGGAAACGCCTTATGTGGCATTGAAGCCGCACGAGGTTGACCTGTAATGGGTACCGAGCTGGTCCCCGTCGGCCAGTACCAGACGTTCCGCCGCACCTGGCGGCGTCTGGTGCAGACCGCGCGGCTTTGCTGCGGCGTGCCGGACTACGACAACTATGTCCGGCACATGCGCGAGAAGCATCCCGACCGCGAGGTCATGGATTACAAAACCTTCTTCCGCGAACGCCAGGAAGCCCGCTTCGGCGGCAGGAGCGGTTTCCGCTGCTGCTGAAGCAACGGGAAGATAAACAAAAAGGCGGCGCCACTGGCGCCGCCTTTTTGCTACCTGTAGTGCCGAGCCATGCTCGGCATTCTCTTCATGTAATGCCGAGCCATGCTCGGCAGAGGCCTCACCGGTAACACCCTGCCGAGCATGGCTCGGCACTACAAATGCGCGGACGCATTGTCGGCTTCGCGGCTCACGCCGCTCCTACCAACGTGCTGAAGCCTCAGGCGCCCGCCATCCACTTCAGCATCAGGCCGGTCATATAGGCGATCACCGTGCCGGTGGCGTAACCCACCGTGCCAAGCAGCACACCCACCGGCGCAAGCGTGGGATGGAATGCCGCCGCTACCACCGGTGCCGATGCGGCGGCGCCGATATTGCCCTGCGAGCCAATGGCAAAGAAGAACAACGGCGCCCGCAGCAAACGACCCACGATGTACAGCAGGCCGATGTGCACGCCCATCCAGATCACGCCCAGCAGGAACAGCCACGGGCGGTCGGCCAAGGACAGTAGATCCATCTGCATGCCGATGCAGGCAATCAGGAAGTACAGGAACAAGGTGCCGATCTTCGATGCACCGGCAGCTTCCAGGTTGCGCGCGCGGGTGAAGCTCAACAGCAGGCCGGCAAGCGTGGACAGCATCACCACCCACACAAACGAAGAATCCAGCGAAGCCTTGCTGGCCCAGCTCACGTTCTGCCCGAACCAGCCGGCCAGCGGCGTGGCCAGCGCATGCGCAAGACCGACGATGCCCAGGCCAACACCCACGATCACCATCAGGTCGGTCAGGCTGGGGTTGCGCGCGCTCTTGGCTTCGTATTCGGCGATGCGGCGTTTCATGTCATCGATGGCCGAGGTATCAGCACCGCTCTTGGTATCAATCGCCTGCGAGCGCCCAGCCAGCCAAAGCAGTACCGCCATCCACAAACTGGCGCAGGCCACGTCGACCACGGCGATCTGACCAAAGGTCGTTGCATCGACATTGAACGTCTCGCGCATGGCAGCCATGTTGGCGCCACCGCCGATCCAGCTGCCGGCCAAGGCGGCCATGCCAGCCCAGGTATCACCGGCCACGGTTTCCGGGTGGATGAACTTCATCACCTGGAACGACACCGCCGCGCCCAGCACGATGCCGACGGTACCGGTGACGAACATGATCAGCAGTTTGGGCCCCAGCTTGGCAATGCCCTTCAGGTCGATGGACAGCGTCAGCAGCACCAAGGCGGCCGGCAGCAGTACGTCGCGTGCGATCGGGTTGTAGAGCTTGGTGCTGTGGCCGTCGATCAGGCCGGTGGTGTTGTAGATGGCGGGGATGAAATAGCACAGCAACAGTGCGGGCACCCAGCTGAAGACTTTCTTCCAGAATGGGGTCGGGCCGCTGGCCAGCCAGAAGATCAGGGCCAATGTGGCAGCAATCAGGCCGAGGCCGACGATGTCATTGGTGATGAGGGCGGTACTGGGTTCGGTCGGCATAAGGCCTGTTCCTGTCGATCGAAGGGAAATAAAAACGCCACGTTGGTGACGTGGCGTGGGAGGTGGAGCCTAGCATGGTGGTGTTGTGTGCGGGGTTTGTCTGGGGAAAGCGGCGCTTCGCGGCTTCCCCTCTCCCCAACCCCTCTCCCGCAAGGGGAGAGGGGCTCAGCGCGCTCCGAGCGCCAGCAACATATGCACCTGCAGCTTCAAAGCCCCTCTCCCCTTACGGGGTGAAAGGAGCAGCTTGCGAACCATAGGTTCGCTGCTCATTGAACGCCCTTGCGCTGGCGCAAGGGC
>NZ_LDJJ01000060.1 GCF_001431465.1 Stenotrophomonas terrae
AAAGGGAGGGGGCAAAGCCGCCCAGCCCCCCGTTACTTTGTCCTCATAAACCCGAGCCGGGTTTCAGGCGATAATCCGCGTAGCGTTGGCCTGTTGCCTGCGCCCTCCCCCGTTTCGGAATTGCAATGAGCGAGATTCGCAAGGTACCTGCCTCCGCCGGTGCGGAATGGCTGCTGACCGGCTTCGGCCTGCTCAAGCGTGCGCCTTTGGCGCTCGGTTCGCTGGGCATCCTGTGGGGCGTCGGCACTTCGTTGGTGCTGTCGCTGTCGATGCTGGTGCCGGCACTGGGCACGGTGGTGCAGCTGCTGCTGTTGCTGGCCGGGCCGTTGTTCATGGGCGGCCTGTTGTGGGCCATCCGCGAGGTCGACCAAGGCCGCGTCGCCAAGCCTTCACACCTGCTGCAGGGTGTGCAGGAAGGGCGCGCACCGCAGTTGCTGGTGGCCCTGTTGCCACAGCTGTTTGCCGCCCTGCTGCTAGGCACGCTGCTGCTGGTGCTGGTAGGCACCGATGGTCTGCAACAGCTGTCGGTGGTGATGGTCAAACTCAATGAGATCAGCCAGTCCGGTGCGCAGCCGGATCCGGCGCAGATCGAGGCGCTGGTGGCGACCCTGCCCGCCGGCCGCATCCTGCTGTGGCTGCTGTTGTTGCTGGCCAGCTTTGTCGCGCTGACCCTGGCCCTGTTCGTCATGCCGCCGCAGGTGATGTTTGACCGCGCCAGCGGCATGCATGCACTGCGCGAAAGCCTGCGTGCCAGCATCCACAACCTGCCGGCCATGCTGGTGTTCTTCGTATTGGCCTTCATCGCCATCTTCGCGATTTACTTCGCGGTGATCATCCTGGCCCTGATCATTGGCCTGATCGCCGGTCAGGTAGTGGCCATGGCGATCGCCCAGCTGCTGCTGATGGCCGTGCTGATGCCGGTCTTCGCCGGTGCGGTCTATGCGGCGTGGAAGCAGATGCTGGCCTCGGCCAGCGCTGCTGGCCCGACCCCGCCGCCGGTAAGCAGCGGTCACGTCTTCGAAGCCTGAGAAAACCAGAAACCAGGCACTGGAAACGAGTAGCCGGTAGAAGCCGCAGCGCACGAACGGCTGCCTTTGCCTGCTACTCGTCCGATTACCGGCCTCTAGTTCCTGGCTTCTTCGCGGCTGCGCTTGATCATGTACATGGCCTGGTCGGCCGCATGCAGCAGCGCATCCACCTCGGCGCCATCGGCCGGGTAGGCGGCCACGCCGATGCTGGCGGCGACAGCCAGGGTGAGGTCTTCACCGTCGCGCAGGTAGTGCATCGGCGCCTGCAGGGACTGCGTCACCCGCTCCATCAGGCGATGGGCGTCGTTGATGTCATCGAGCTCTTCCAGCACCAGGGCAAACTCATCGCCGCCCAGGCGGGCGACGGTGTCGTTCTCGCGCAATGCACCGCGCAAGCGCGCGGACAGTTCGATCAACACCGCATCGCCGGCACCATGGCCCCAGGTGTCGTTGACTTCCTTGAAGCGGTCCACGTCCACGTATACCAGCGCGAACACGCCGCCGTGGCGCTGCGCACGATGGTGCGCGCTCTCCAGCCGGTCCATGAACAAGGCGCGGTTGGGCAGGCCGGTGAGCATGTCGTGCATGGCCAGATGGCGCATTTCCTGCTCCATCTGCTTGCGCTGCTCGACTTCGATTTCCAGCTGGCGGTTGCGCTCGGACAACTCGCTGAGCGCGTCGCGCAAGGCTACCCGGTGCCGGTACAGTTCCAGGAACACCTGCACCTTGGACAGCAGGATGGTCGCTTCCAGCGGCTTGGCCATGTAATCGACCGCGCCGAAGCCATAGCCCTTCAACCGATGCACGTCATCGGCATAGGTAGCCGTGACGAAGATGATCGGGGTCTGCCGGGTGGATTCTTCCTGCGACAGGATCTCGGCCACTTCAAAGCCGTTGATGTCCGGCATGTAGACGTCGAGCAGCACCAGCGCGAACTCGTCGTCCAGGGTGGCCTTGAGCGCATCGTTGCCCGATGCCGCCTCGACCACTTCCACGTCGAGCTTGGCCAGCACCCTGCGGATCACCAGCAGGTTGGCGGGGTTGTCATCCACCGCCAGTATCTTCGGGCGCGGCGGTGCGGACGGCTTGGCTACGAACATAAGGCTTCCAGCAAAAGAGAAATTTCAGGCAACGGCAGGCAATGATCGGCACCGGCCAGCTGCAACGCGGCGCTCGGCATCGCCGGCACCTGCGCGGTCCGCGGATCCTGCACGATGACCGTGCCGCCACGCCGACGCACCCGCACGCAACCCTCGGCGCCATCGGAGTTGGCACCGGTCAGCAGCAGGGCAATGAGGTGTTCCCCCCATACTTCGGCGGCGGATTCGAACAGCACATCGATCGAGGGACGCGAGAATGCCACTCTGGGATCAACGCTCAGCGCGAAACGGCCAGTCCGTTCAAGCAGCAGATGATAGCCGGAGGGCGCCACGTAGATGTGATGAGGCTCGGGCTGCTGGCGCTCCTCGGCCTCGCTGACCGCCAGCCCGCTGCGGCTGGCAAGCAGCTCGCAGAACACCCGCATGTCTTCCGAACCGCTGTGGCAGACCACCACCATCGGCACCGGCAACGGCCCGGAAAGCCCGCCCAGCAGCTGATGCAGGGCCGACAGCCCGCCCGCCGAGCAGCCAACCACAATTGCCTGTGGTGGCAGCCCGGAAGCAGTTCTCAAAGCAGGCCCCCGGCATTGCGGTACAACCGCAGCTCGGCGTCGATCGGGGCGAAATCGCGGGCACTGGGGGCAAAACGGATCGACTCACGGTTGCCCAGGCAGAGGAAACCGCCACGGCTCAGGCTGTCGCGGAACAGGCCCAGCACCCGGTCCTGCAGGGCGTCGGAGAAATAGATCAGCACGTTGCGGCACAGGATCAGCTGCGCCTCGCAGAAGACCCCGTCGCAGACCAGGTTGTGGTTGGCAAAGGTGACCCGTTCCCTCAAGCGCGCATCCAGCTTCATGAAGTCGTAGCGGGCATGGTAATAGTCCGACAACGTGTGGCGGCCACCGGCCGCCAGGTAGTTCTCCGAATACAGCCTTGCATCACGGATCGGGAAGATGCCTTCCTGGGCCTTGGCCAGCGCTTCATCGCTGAAGTCGGTGGCGTAGATCTGGCAGCGGTCGTACAAGCCGGCTTCCTTGAGCAGGATGGCCAGTGAATAGACCTCCTGGCCATGCGCGCAACCGGCCTGCCAGATGTTGATCTGCGGGTAGGAGGCCAGTACCGGAAAGACTTCGTCGCGCAGTTTGCGGAACACCGCCGGGTTGCGGAACATCTCCGACACCGGCACCGACAGCTTGGCGATCACCTGCGGCACCATCTCGTCGTCGCGCAGCACGCGCGCGGTCAGCTCGCCGACATGGGCCACGTCCAGGGTCTGCACCAGCTGCAGCACGCGCCGCTTCAGCGACGACGGCGCATAGCCGCTGAAGTCGTAGCCGTGGCGGCGCGACATGGCGTGGATGAACGCATCCACCTCGATGTCGTCCACCTCGTCACGGCTGGGCAGGGTGGTGGTCGGTGCTACTTTTGCAGCCATACGCGCATCATCGACAACAGCTTGTCCAGGTCAACCGGTTTGGTCAGGTAGTCATTGGCACCGGCGTCCAGGCACTTGTCGCGGTCGCCATGCATTGCCTTGGCGGTGACCGCGATGATCGGCAGGTTGCTCCATTCGGGCAGCTTGCGGATCTCGCGGGTGGTTTCGTAACCGTCCATGCCCGGCATCATGATGTCCATCAGCACCAGCTCGATGGACGGGTTTTCCTGCAGCTGCTGCAGTGCCTTGTAGCCGTCCTGCGCCATCGACACATTCACCCCGCGTGCGCGCAGCGACTTGGACAGCGCAAACAGGTTGCGCATGTCGTCATCGACCAGCAGCACCTGGCGGCCGCCCAGATTATTGTCGTCGGACGGCGTGGCATTGGCGCCGCGCGAGCCGATGCTGTGCAGGAACAGGCTCACCTCGTCGAGCAGGCGCTCGGGCGAGCGCTGGCCCTTGATCACGATGCTGTCGGTGTACTGGCGCAGCTTCAGGCTGTCCTCGCGGCTCAGGTCCTGGCCGGAATAGATCACCACCGGCGGCACCGCCACCAGCGTCGCAGCCTTCTCCAGGAACTCGATGCCGGAAATGCCGCCCAGGTTGAGGTCCAGCACGATGCAGTCATAGCTGTGGGTGGCGATGCGCTCCAGCGCTTCCTCACCCGAGGCGACCTGGTCGATCTCGACATTGTCGGCCTGCAGAAGGCGGGTCAACGCCAGCCGCGAATCCGGGTCGTCGTCCACCAGCAGCAGCTTGCGCACGATCTTGCCGGCCACATCCAGCAGGTGGTCGAAGGCGGCAACCAGCGCCTTGCGGTCCACCGGCTTGGTCAGGTAACCGACCGCGCCCAGCGCCACACCCTTGGCGGCTTCATCCACGGCGGAAATGAAGTGCACCGGGATGGCCGCAGTCACCGGGTCATGCTTGAGATGCTGCAGCACCGACCAACCGTCCATGCCCGGCAACATCACGTCCAGCAGGATGCCGGTGGGGCGGTAACGGCGCGCCAGTTCCAGTCCGCTTTCGCCATCGGCCGCGGCAAGTGCGCGGTGGCCCTTGCGGCGGATCAGGTCGACCAGGATGCGGGCGAAGGCCGGGTCGTCTTCCACGGTGAGGATCACCGTTTCGCCGGCGGCGATGGCGTGGCGATCATCGGGAATCCAGTCGATCAGCTGGGCGGTGGCGACCCGCGCCGGGCCCGGGGTGGGCGCAGGGCGGTGCTCGCTTGCCGCCTGGCTGGCGGCCATGGCGCTGGTCAGGCCAGCCGACAACAACGGCAATACCAGGCTGAAGCTGCTGCCCTTGCCCTGCTCGCTGTCGACCACCAGCTGGCCGCCAAGCAACTGCGCCAGCCGCCGTGCGATGGCCAGGCCCAGGCCGCTGCCACCGTAATGGCGGCTGGTGCTGGAATCGACCTGTTCGAAGGCCTCGAAGATCGAATCCAGGCGTTCTTCGGGAATGCCGATGCCGGTATCGCGCACGGTCAGCGCCACATGCTGCTCGTCGCTGGCTGCACCGATGCGGGTCAGCATCGCCGCATCGGCGATTGCCATGCGCAGGGTGACCGAACCCTCGCGGGTGAACTTGAAAGCATTGCCAAGCAGGTTGTTGAGCACCTGCTGCAGCTTGGAGCGGTCGGTGACCAGCGCCTCGGGCATCGATGGATCGACATCGATGGCGAACTCCAGGCGGTTCTCCATCGCCATGTGGCGGAAGTGGCGGGTGACCTCGCGGGTGATGGCATCGACCCGCACTTCCTCGCGGTGCACGTCCATCTTGCCGGCCTCGATCTTGGACAGGTCGAGGATGTCGTTGATCAGCCGCAGCAGATTGGAACCCGAATCATGGATGACCGCAGCGGCCTCCACTTCCTCCACGTCCAGGTGCCCGCTCTCGTTCTCGGCCAGCTCCTTGGACAGGATCAGCAGGCTGTTGAGCGGGGTGCGCAGCTCGTGCGACATATTGGCCAGGAAGTCGGTCTTGTACTGGCTGGCACGCGCCAGCTCCTGCGCCTTGAACTCGGTCTCGCGCTGCAATACCTGCAGCACGTCCTTCTGTTCGTTGAGCACCTCGGTCTTCTGCCGCAGCTCCTCGTTGGAGGCCTGCAGTTCCTCGGCCTGCACGCGTAGTTCTTCCTCGGACGCGGACAGGCGCTGGGCCTGTTCTTCCAGCTCAACGGTCTTGCCCTGCAGCTCTTCGTTGGTGGCGCGCAGCTCTTCTTCCTGGGTCTGCAGCGTTATCTGCGAGCGCTGCAGCTGTTCGGCCTGGGCGCGGGTGTGATCCAGCAGCAGCTGGGTCTCGTCGGCACGGCGGATGTTGTCCAGGCCCAGCGCAACGGTCGGCAGCACGCCGTCGACGAAGGCTTCCTGGGTGGCGTTGAAATGGCCGAAGGTGCCGAACTCGAACACGCCCAGCAGACGGTCCTTGAGCAGCAGCGGCACCGCCACCAGATGACGCGGCTGCGCCTCGCCCAGGGCCGAGTGCACGCCGAAGAATTCATCCGGCACCTGCTGCACGCTGATGCGTTTGCGCTCCAGCGCGGCCTGGCCGATCAGGCCATCACCCAGTCCATATTGCAGGCCCAGGTGCTTGCGCCGCTGGAAGCCATAGCTGCCCTGCAGATGCAGCTTCTGCTGTTGCTCGTCCCAGGCGAAGAACACGCCGATCGGCGCATCGATACGCGGCGCGATCTGCGACACCAGCGCCTGCGCGTATTCGTCCGGGGTCTGTGCGGTCTGCAGTTCAGCACCCACTTCGCCGACGCTGAGCTTGATCCAGTTGGCCTCGCGTGAGGCCACCGAGTTGCGCCGGAACACATCCATCGCACGGGCCATCTCGCCGATCTCATCGGCACGGCCCAGGCCGTTGATCTCAATGTCCAGATCGTCATTGGCCAGCCGCGTCATCTTGTCGGTGAGGCGGTTGATGGGGGCCACGATCACCCGTGAAATCAACCACAGGGTGACGATGATGATGATGAAGCCGATCACCAGCAGGGCCAGCGACACATCATGCGCCTTGGCAATCCAGCGGCTCATCTGCGCCCGGTCATTCAACATCAGGGTGACTTCGGAGTTGTAGATGCCATCCAATGTTTCAGCCAGGGCATTGCCCTGGCCGCCATTGCTGATGGCATGCAGCACTTCAAGCTGGCTGGCGGGGGGCGCATCGTTGGCCGGGCGCAGCACCGCCATGATCTCGCTGTCCCAGGCACGGGCCTGCTGCTGTGTACGCCGCAGGCGCTCGGCCACATCACCGTCGCCGGCAGCGACGATCGCCGCTTCCATCGCCGCATCGCGGCGCGCGCTCTGCTGGTTGAGCACCTGCATCTGCCGTTCACCATCACCGAGCAGGTAGTTGCGTATGGCGATCTGCTGCAGGCGTACGGCCTGCATGGCCTCTTCAACCTGGTTGATGACCTCGATCTGCACCGTCTCGCGTTTGCGCGCGGCGTCATCCTGCCCCGAGGTGCGGTAGCTGACCACGCTGGTGGCCAGGAAACACAGGAAAACCAGGCCAAATGCCGCCAGCATTTTGCCCAGCAGTGGCATGTTATTGATCCAGCTCTCTTTCTTACGCGTCATGCAGGTGCTCCCCGGGGTGCCACCACGCCTGCCATCCGCGCGGCCTCTATTCAGAGAAAATAGCGCAGATTGCTGGCAACCGCCCTATCGGCTGATTCAGGGGGCGGCGGTCTTGCCCTGGTCGCGCGGCTGCAGCCAACGCGCCGCATGTATGCCCAGCTCGTAGAGGAAACACATCGGTATCGCCAGCATCAGCTGCGACACCACGTCCGGCGGGGTCAGCACCGCGGCCAGCACGAAGATGCCGACGATGGCGTAGCCACGGCCTTCACGCAGCTGTTGCGGCGTCACCCAGCCCAGCAGGACCAGGATCACCATCGCCACCGGCAGCTCGAAGCTGGCGCCGAAGGCAAAGAAGATGGCCAGCACGAAATCCAGGTAGGCATTGGCATCCGGGGTGATGGCGATCACCTCCGGGCGGAACGTGGTCAGGAAGTGGAATACCGCCGGCAGCACCAGGAAGTAGGCAAACGCACAGCCGATATAGAACAACGCCACCGCCGAACCCAGCAGCGGCAGCGCCAGGCGCTTTTCACGCGCATACAGGCCCGGTGCCACAAATGCCCAGGCCTGGTACAGCAGCCACGGCACGGCCACGAACAGGGCAGCAAAGAAGGTCAGCTTCAGCGGCGCGAAGAAGGCGCCGGCCGGGTTGGTGGCAATCATCGATTGCCCAGCCGGCAGCTGCGAAATCAGCGGCGTGGCCAGATGCGTGTACAGGGTGCGTGAGAACGGCATCAGCGCCAACAGCACCACGCCCAGCCCAAGCAGCCCACGCATCACCCGTGAACGCAGTTCGATCAGGTGCTCGATCAGGCTGCTTTCGTTGAAATCCGCGCTCATGGTGTCCGTTCCGGGCTGACCGGTGTCTGCCCGCCCGGCACCGGCGTATCGCCCAAGGGGATGCTGCGATTGAACTGGCCATCATCCGCCGTGGCGTCATGCGCCACGCTGGCGGGGTCAGCGGCAACGGTTTCTGCTGCAGCCGGCTGCGCCGTGCCATCAGCCGTCGGCTCATGGACCACAGCCGTGGCGATGGGGCGCGGCTCGATCACCCGCTCGGCGGCCGATTCGGGCAGTTCCACTTCGCGCTTGAAGGCATCGGCGCCGTCGCGCACCTGCCCGGCCTGATCGCGCAGCCCGGCCTCGGCCTGCTGCATCGACTGGCGCACATCCTGCAGGTTGCGCTTGAGCTCCTCGGCATGCAGCTCACGCTCCAGCTCCAGCTTGACCGAATCCCACTGGTTACGCGCACGGCGCACCCAAAGCCCGGCAAAACGCGCTGCCTTGGGCAGACGTTCCGGGCCGAGGACCACCAAGGCCACCACTGCGATCAGCAGCAGTTCGCTGAAGCCGATATCAAACACGTCGTGCGCTCGGGATCAGCGCGCGTCGCGGTCGTGTTCGGCCTGCTTTTCGCTGCTCTTGTCGGCATCGCGCGATTCGTCGCCCAGCTGTGCGGCCGGCTTGTCTTCGTCACGCATGCCCTTCTTGAACTCTTTGACCGCACTGCCCAGATCCTTGGCGCCGCTCGTCAAGCGCTTGGTGCCAAACACCAGCAGCACGATGACCAGCACGACCAACCAGTGCCAGATGCTGAAACTGCCCATGATCTGCTCGCGTTATCTGTGTGGAGGTTGTTGAGCATAGCGCACAAGGTATTGCCTGTTCGCTATGCCAAAGGTCAGTTGCCGCCGTCCAGGCTTTCGGTGCGGATTTCACCTTCCGAAACCGGCTGAAAGCCCTGCTGCGGTGCCGGTTCAGCCGTCGAATGCTGCAACGGTGCGGTGGTCGCGGTATCGGTGCCCACAGCCGTGGCGGCGGCCGGTGGCTGAACACTGACTGCATCGCTGCGCGGTGCGGTCGAGGCCACCGGTGCAGCAGCACCCTGGGTGCCACGCTTCTGCCGTGCGGCGTAGGTGGATTCTTCCAGACGATCACGGAAGGCGACGACATCGGAGGACGGCGCGGTATTCAGACGGCCTTCCAGGATCATCCGCGGCGTGGTGTTCTGGCCGTAGGCATCGAGGTTGGCGGCATCGTCGATCTGCAGAGCGGCACCATCCAGCGCCACGCCGGCAAACAGGCCACGGGCACGCGACCACGACCAGATTTCGGCCTTGAGCTGGCCATCGGTGGCCGCCGCGGCACTGCGACCGACCGGGCCGGCAGCCACGCCGGCATCGGCGCCCAGGGTGAACTTGCCGTTGACGATGTTGTCCAGGCTGCGATCGTTGCGGAACACCAGGATCACGTCCGAGGACTGCACGCCGGCCTGGAAGCCGATGCTGCCGCCGGTGAGTTTGATGAATACGGGGTTGGACCAGCTGCCATCAGGCATCTTCACCGACATCAGGCCGTGACCACGACGCCCGCCCAGCACCAGCCCGGCCTTGATCGTGTCGGGAATGACGATGATGGCGCGGCCCTCATCGAGCAGCTTGTCCGGGATGGCCTGCTCGGGGATGTCCTGAATTTCGTTGAGCACCCGCACCGCATTGCGGGCGCGCTGATCTTCCTGCGGACCGGCCACGGCAGTGGTGGACAGCAGGCTGGCGGACAGCAGCAGAACAAGGCACGGCAGGCGGCGCATGGGTAACTCCGTAGGTCGATGCATAGAAAGATAGCGCAAGTGCCTGAAATTAGTAGCGCGGCTATGAATAGAGGGGGAATGGGACGGGTTTGTGGGAACCACCCCTTCCCCTTGGCGAAGCCAAGGGGAAGGGGTGGCTTTGGCCTTGGCCGGGAAAGCCCCTGCCGAGCATGGCTCGGCGCTATCGCTTTAGCCCCTCTCCCGCTTGCGGGAGAGGGGTTGGGGTGAGGGCGCTTTTAGGCAGTTTCGGGAAAGCCCCCTGCCGAGCATGGTTCGGCACTACCCCCTTCCAGGTGCATACCTGCGAAAATGATCGGATGTCCGACGCACCCACCACCGCGTTGCTCGCGGTCAATCTAGGCACGCCCGAGACACCGACCGCTCCTGCGGTACGGCGTTATCTGGCCGAATTTCTGAGCGACCCCCGCGTGGTGTCGATCCCCGCCATCCTGTGGAAACCGCTGCTGTACGGTCTGATCCTGCCCCTGCGCAGCGGCCGCTCGGCGCAGAAGTACGCCCAGGTGTGGCTGCCGGAAGGCTCACCGCTGGCGGTCTACAGCCGCCGCCTGGCGCAAGCCATGCAACAGCAACTGCCACAGTGGCGAGTGCGCGAGGCCATGCGCTATGGCGAGCCGGCGCTGTTGAAAGCGCTGGACGCACTGGCCGCCGAAGGCATGCAGCGGATCGTGGTGCTGCCGCTCTATCCCCAATACTCGACCACCACCACCGCCTCCATCGAAGACCGCGTGCAGCAATGGCAGGCGCGCAATCCGAAGGTGTTGGTGCAGACCATCCGCGACTACGCCGAAGACCCGCGCTGGGTTGCCGCCGTAGCCGCCTCCATTGCCGACTACTGGGCGCAGCACGGCCGTGGCGGCAAGCTGGTGTTTTCCTTCCACGGCATCCCGCAGCGCGTGGCCGATGCCGGCGACCCCTATCCGCAGCGCTGCGAGGCCAGCGCCAAGGCCATCGCCGCCGCCCTGGGCCTGGCCAGCAGCGACTGGGAACTCACCTATCAGTCGCGCTTTGGCCGCGAGCGCTGGTTGCAGCCCTATGCCGAGCCGCGCTTGTGGGAACTGGCCGAGAGCGGCATCCAGACCTTGGATGTGGTCTGCCCCGGCTTTGCCACCGACTGCCTGGAAACGCTGGAAGAAGTGCAGATGGGCTTTACCGAAACCCTGACCGCGCGTGGCGCGCGCATGCGGTACATCCCCTGCCTCAATGACAGCAGCGCCCACGCCGCCGCCCTGGCCACGCTGGCGACGGCGCAGCCGGCATGAATGCAACGCCGTTCGAACTGCAGCTTGAGGGCGTCCGCATTGCCGGCCTGCGTGCCGGCAATCCCGATGGCCTGAAGGTTCTGGCCCTGCACGGCTGGCTCGACAACGCGGCCAGCTTCCTGCCACTGGCCGCGCAGCTGCCCACGCTGGACCTGGTCATGGTCGACCTGCCCGGCCATGGCTACAGCGATCACCTGCCGCTGACCACGCCGTACACCACCCCGCATGCCATCGTGCAGACCCTGGCCATCGCCGATGCGCTGGGCTGGGACCGCTTCGTGCTGCTCGGCCATTCGATGGGCGCGGCGATTGCCAGCCTGGTCGCAGCGGTGGCCGGTGAGCGGATACAGGCGCTGGTGTCGATCGAAGCGCTGGGCGGGCTCACCGCACCGGCCGGGGAAACCGTGCAGCGCCTGCGCACCTATGTGGAAGCCATGCTGAAGCTGGACGCCAAGCAGCTGCGGGTATTCCCCGACCTGAGCGCGCCGGTACGCGCGCGGATGATGGTCAACCAGCTCAGCGAGGCCTCGGCGCGGCTGCTGATCGAACGCGGGGTCAAGCCCGTCGACGGTGGCTGGAGCTGGCGCAGCGATCCGCGACTGATGCTGCCCACCGCCGTGCGCATGACCGAAGAACAGGTCTGCGATGTGGTCAGCGCCATCCTCTGCCCGGTGCAGGTGATCTACGCCACGCCGGCGCAGGCCTACTTTCCCGAACCCGAACGCAGCCAACGCGCGGCGCTGCTGCGCGATGGCCGCCTGCATACCCTGCCCGGCCATCACCATGTGCACATGGACCAGCCCGAGGCCGTCGCCGCGATCATCCGTGATTTCATCGCGGCGACGGCCTCGGG
>NZ_LDJJ01000061.1 GCF_001431465.1 Stenotrophomonas terrae
GCTTTGGCTTTTGCTTTGGCTTTGGCTTTGGCTTTGGCTTTGGCTGTTGATTTTCTCCTCTCCCCTTGCGGGAGAGGATGCCGAAGGCAGGAGAGGGGAGCGGCGAAGCCGCAAGCGCTCAAGCACCCCCAGGTTGCATAGCCATCGGCAAGCAAACATTCCCAGCTTCGCGGCTTACGCCGCTCCTACACAAGCAGCGTGCCGAAGGCAGGAGAGGGTGCGGCCAAGCCGCCAAGCTCATGCACCTTCAGGTCGCATGTCAGCTGGATGCCAAGTATTGCCAGCTTCGCGGCTTACGCCGCTCCCACAAAAGCCGTGCTAGCGCACATGCACCGCTGCTACCGGCATGCGATCCAGCGCCAGCCATGCGTCTTCGACCAGGTCACGCACCTGTTCCCAGCGCAGCCGTGAGCCGCCGCGTGCCTGCTCCCAGTGCTCGGCAAGCTCGCTGTCGGTATCACCGTTGCCACGCGGCCAGTCCGCCGCATGCGTGGCCAAGGCGAAGGCATAGGCCGGTTGCAGGTCAAGCCAGCCGCGTGCACCTC
Source organism: Stenotrophomonas terrae (assembly GCF_001431465.1). Lineage (GTDB taxonomy): Bacteria > Pseudomonadota > Gammaproteobacteria > Xanthomonadales > Xanthomonadaceae > Stenotrophomonas > Stenotrophomonas terrae. The sequence continues at coordinate 546 of NZ_LDJJ01000061.1, forward strand.
GCCGTCGCCGCGCATAGTCAGCCAGGCTGTACTGCACGAAATCCTGCGCCACTTCGTCGGCCGCATGTTGGCTGCGCCTGAGCCGGCCACGCCGCATCAGCTTGGGATCAGCACCAAACAACGTCGGCGCTAGCGGATGCTCCACTCGATCGGGGCGGTACATGGCACAACCCTCCCTGTTGGGCGGTCACAGATACGCCCGTGGCCGTTAGTTGGGAGTGAGCGGGGTGTTTAGGGGGTTGTTGGGTGGGTGGCGCAACGGCAAAAGCAAGGGCAGGAGCAAAAGCCCCCTCCCCAACCCTCCCCCTTCGCTAAGCGAAAGGGAGGGAGCTGATCGCGCGCGCTCAGCTTGCGGTGAGGCTGATCACCGCGCCCATTGCCACTGCAGGCCGACGGTGAAACTGCGATCCGGCCCCGGCTCGTAATAGCGCTGGTTGCCGTCATTGACGATCACCGAGCCGATGTAGCGCTGGTCCAGCAGGTTGTCCACACGGGCAAACGCACGCAGCGGTCCCCGCAGCGTGGTCCATTGCCGCGCCATTTCCAGGTTGACCAGGCCGTAACCCGGCGCATTGGCAGTGCCCAGGTCGTTGACCCCGATATCGCTGGCGGCGACCACCTCCGCCGCCCATTGCCAGGCCCCCGGCTGCCACTGCCAGCGCGCGAACAATTGCTGCCGCGGCACCCCCGGCAAACGCGTTCCGGCCGCCACCTCGTTCGCAGGCTGGTTGCAGGGCGAGGGCAGGCCAGTGCAGGTCAGGTAGGCCTGGCGCACCTCGGCCTGCAGCCAGGTATAGGCCAGCTGCAATTGCTGATCGGCGCCGATCGGCTGCTGCCAGCTCAGCTCCGCGCCCTGGCGACGGGTGGCACCGATGTTGCGGTAGCTGCTGCGGCCGCCACTATTGGTCGCCACCGCCAGTTCGTCGTCGCTGTCGGCACGGAACAGCGCCAGCTCCAGCCGCGCACCGCTTTGCGCCCGCCATTTGCTGCCGATCTCGTAATTGCGCGTGCGTCCAGCGGCCAGATCCAGGGCAAGGCCGGCAGCACCGTCGGCGCGGTAGCCCAGTTCGTTGAAGGTTGGTGTTTCAAAGCCGCGACCGGCCGAGGCATAGAAGCGCAGGTCGTCGCTGGCACGGAACACCAGGCCCGCCACCGGTGTGGTTGCCGAGTAATCGCGGCTGCCGCTGTCATCGGGATTGCCGGCGGTGATGTAGTGATCGCGCGAGCGGAATTGCACCTGGCTGTGGCGCGCACCCAGCAGCGCCGACCAGCGTGGGCTGAACTGCCACCAGGCCTGCGCGAACTGATCGATGTTCTGCACCCGGTCCTGCTGATCGCGGCGCAGCCGGCCCTTGATGCCCAAGGTGCTGCCGACGAAGTTCTCGTAACCAGTGCGGTGTTGTTGTTGGCGGTCGGCATTTGCGCCGATCACCAGTTCCAGAGGTTTGCCAGCCAGTTGCCCGTGCAGGGCCCAGCGCGCGTCCAGGCCGCCGTAATCGCTGTCCAGGTCGATCACCCCGCCCGAATGCAGCGGACTGTTCTGCGGTCCCGGCGGAATCGCCAGGAACTGTTCCACCGCACGCTGGCCGGCATAGCCCATCAGCCGCCAGGTCTGCGCGCCACGCTCGGCGCTGTAGACCGCGCCCGCCTGGTTCTGCCGCACCGATTTGCGGGTGTTGTACTGCGTGGCGACCGCCGTGGCCTGGCGCGGGTTGGTGCGTACCTGTTCACGGCTCAGGCCTAGCGGATCCTGTGCATGTGGCGCATCAAAGCCGTTGAACAGCAGCTCCAGCCGCTGGCCGGGCGCCAGCTCGAAGCCCAACCGCGCATTCACCGATTCCCGCCGCGCGGCGCTGTGCGCGCGCCAGCCATCGGTACGGAAGTGGTTGGCCGCCACGTTGTAGTGCATTGCGCCGGTCAGGCCCTTGAGCTGTACGCCGGTGCTGGAGCTGTTGTTGCTGCCATAGCTGCTGCGCAGCCGCCACGGATCGCCCTGCTCGCCGTCCGCGCTCCACAACTGCAGCACGCCACCGGAGGAGTTGCCGTACAGCGCCGAGAACGGCCCGCGCAGCACTTCCACCCGCTCCGCGCCAAACACGTTGAAGTGCGAGAGCTGGCCCTGGCCATCAGGCATGGTCGCCGGCACCCCGTCCACCAGCAGCCGCACGCCGCGCACGCCGAAGGTGGAACGCGCGCCAAAGCCACGCAGCGACAGCTGGGTGTCCTGTGCATAATTCTGCCGGTCACGCGCCAGCAGGCCGGGCACCGCGCCCAGCACTTCGGACAGCTGCGCGCCGCGCCCATTGCCGTCGGCATCCACACCCAGCGTGGTGCTGGACGCCGGCAGGTCGAAATCATCCACCGCGTGGACCTTGGCCGCCTGTACCTGGACCCGGTCCAGGGTGGTGGTGGGCAACTCCCCGGCCTGCGCCGGCAGCCCCAGCAACAGCCCACAAAACACAAAAAACCGATTACATGTCCGCATCCGGCCATCATCCCCGATCCGAGGTGACAGCGACATCGTCCCTGCGCTGAAGTTCCAGTTGAAACCCTAGGGCCAGCAGGCCCCAGCCCTGTTAGGATGATGCGGTTCTGAGCGCGCCGTTGCTGCATCCCGCGCCGAACCACCCCCACTCCCCGCCACTGATACGAGTATCGCCGTGTCCTTCTTTGCAAACGTGGAACAGGTTCCTGGTGACCCGATTCTGGGTCTGACCGAGGCTTACAACGCTGACAGCCGCACCACCAAGGTCAATCTTGGCGTGGGCATCTACTACGACGAGAGCGGCCGCATTCCGCTGCTGCGCGCCGTCAAGCAGATCGAGCAGACGCTTGCCGCCGAGGCCAAACCGCGCGGTTACCTGCCCATCGACGGCCTACCGGCCTACACCCAGGCCACCCAGAAGCTGGTATTCGGTGAGGGCTCGGATCTGTTGGCCGCTGGCCGCGTCGCTACCTCGCAGACCGTCGGCGGCAGCGGTGCGCTGCGCGTCGGTGCCGACCTGCTCAAGCGTCTGCTGCCGCGCGCCACCATCGCCATCAGCAACCCGAGCTGGGAAAACCACCGCGCCGTGTTCGGCGCCGCCGGTTTTGACGTGGTCGACTACACCTATTACGACAACGCCGCGCACGGCCTGGATTTCGCCGGCATGCTGGCCGACCTGCAGAAGCTGCAGCCGGGCACCGTGGTGCTGCTGCACGCCTGCTGCCACAACCCGACCGGCGCCGACCTGAGCACCGAGCAGTGGAAGCAGGTTGCCGCGCTGCTGAAGGACCGCCAGCTGTTCCCCTTCATCGACATGGCCTACCAGGGCTTCGACAAGGGCATCGAGCAGGACGGCCAGGCCGTACGCATCGTCGCCGAGGCCGGAATCGACAGCTTCATCGTCGCCAACTCGTACTCCAAGTCGTTCTCGCTGTACGGCGAGCGCGTGGGTGCGTTGTCGGTGGTGGGCCCGGATGCAACCTCGACCAAGGCTGTGCAGTCGCAGGTCAAGCGCATCATCCGCACCATCTACTCCAGCCCCTCCACCCATGGTGCCGCCCTGGTGGCCGGCGTGCTGGGCAGCGGCGAGCTGCGTGGCGTGTGGGAAGCCGAGCTGACCGAAATGCGCGAGCGCATCCACGCCCTGCGTGCCGGCATGGTGCAGAAGCTGGCCGCCCTGGGCGCACCGGAGTTCGGCTTCATCCAGCAGCAGGCCGGCATGTTCTCCTACTCCGGCCTGAGCAAGGCACAGGTAGACACGCTGCGTGACGACTACGGCATCTACGCCGTCGGCACCGGCCGCATCTGCGTGGCCGCACTCAGCCAGAACAACCTGGACTACGTGGCCAAGGCGGTTTACGAAGTCAGCCGCGGCTGATTGATCGTTGCTGCTGATGTGTTGAGGAAAAGCCCGGGGAAACCCGGGCTTTTTTGTGGTTTTAGGGTTGTGGATAAGGCTGTGGAGCAAAGGCTTTAGAGCTTTAAAGCACCCCTCCCCAGCCCTCCCCTTGCCTACGGCAAAGGGAGGGGGCAATAGCTGCAGCCCTCACCATTTCGCGAACTGCAGCTTAGCCCCCTCCCTTGCGCAAAGCGCAGGGGAGGGCTGGGGAGGGGTGCCGTTGCTCCGGCTCTTGCCGCTCCCACCCCCAGCCTTATCCACAAGCCCCTGTGGACATCCAACAGCTACCCAGGCACCACCCAGGTAACCACCACCGCAGCGGCCACCATCGCCCCCAGCCCAAAGGCCACACCGGCGCCATAACGGCCGCCACCACTGGCAAACGCCAGCACCGACTTGGCCAGTGACGCCGAGGCCAGCAAGGCCACCACGCCCCAGCGCGCCTGCGCCAGCTCCAGGCCACCGGAGGCAGTCAGCCCGGCAATGCTGGCGGCCGCCGCATGCAGTTCACCCAGGGCGGCAATCGTCGCCCCGGCCAAGGCGCCGGCCTGCCCGAACAGCTGCCGCAGCCCCTCGGACAACAGCAGCACCACCGCAATCACCAGCGCGATCAACAAGGCATGCTTGAGCTGGAAGGCCTTCGCCGCTGGCCCCTGCGGCACCGCTTCATCGGCTACATGGCGCAGCCCCAACGCCGAACACAGCAGCAGCACCAGCGCCGCTGCCGCCAGCGGCCACGCCGCCGCCTTCAACAACGTCGGCGAACTGGTACCGATAACCGCCGCAAACAGCAGCAACGAGGCAAGATTGGCCAACAAGGCCGCGGCTACCGACGGCATCACCAACCCCGGCGCCGCACGGCTGCCCCGGCCAAAGCCCGCCACCGCTGCCGTGGATGAGGCAAATCCCGAAAAGAACCCAGCCACCGGCAAGCCCCAGCGCGCGCCCACTGCCCGCAGGGCGATATGCCCGAGCATGCCCACGCCCATCACCAGCACCACGATCTGCCACAGCTTGGACGGCACCAGCACGCCCCAGGGGTCCACCGCACGGTCGGGGAGCATCGGCAGCACCACCAGTGCGCAGGCCGCCAGCAGCAAGGCATCGCGCACTTCCTGGTCGCTGATGACTTCCCGGCTCAGCCGCGCCAAGGGCGCCTTGGCCCACAGCAGGATGGCCACCACCACACCCAGCGCCGCAGCCAGGGCCTGCTGCTGCATGCCCAGGCCGCCCAGCAGCACGGTTATCAACAGGGCGATCTCACCGGTCAGGCCGGGATCTTCACGCGAGGTGACGCGATAGCTGGTCCAGGCCAGCGCCGCTACGGCCAGCAGTGCCACCACGAACACGGCCTGGCCCAGCATCAACCCGGCCGCGCCCAGCAGGGCGGCCAGCGCATGCGTGCGCACGCCGGCCTGCAGGCTGGTGCGGCCACCGTGCTGGCGTTCGCGCACCGCACCGATCAGCAGGCCGATGCCCAAGGCAGTCAACAAACCGTGTATGGCCTGATTCCAATCCATCGTGTTCTCCAGCAAGGCCCTGAATGGTACGAAGCCTGTGGATAAAGCCAATACCCACGGACTTATCCACATCTCATTCCCTTGGGAAGTTATCCCCAAATATCTGTGGATAACCCTGCCACGCCCGCCATGGCGGGGTTTCTCCCTGTCACCCCGTTGGCACAACAACCCGGGCGATGGACGCTGTCCATATTTGTCCACAGAAAGACAAAGTCTGGCCATCGCTCGTAAAAAAAAGGCCGAGCCGCGACAATAGCCCTCCTTTTGTCTGAAGGTAGTTGCCGTCCATGTCCCGTACGTCGCTGACCCGCTTCCTGATCGAAGAACAGCATGCCAAGCGCATCAACGCCGACCTGCGCCAGTTGGTGGCGGTGGTTGCCCGCGCCTGCACCAGCATCTCGATCGCCGTCAGCAAGGGCGCCTTGGGCGGCGTGCTGGGTGATGCCGGCACCGGCAACGTGCAGGGCGAGGCGCAGAAGAAGCTGGACGTGATCTCCAACGAGATCCTGCTCGAAGCCAACGCCTGGGGTGGCCACCTGGCCGCCTGCGCCTCGGAAGAAATGGACCACTGCCAGCCGGTGCCGTCCGAATACCCGCTGGGCGACTTCCTGCTGCTGTTCGATCCGCTGGATGGCAGCTCCAACATCGACGTGAACGTCTCGGTCGGCACCATCTTCTCGGTGCTGCGCTCGCCCAAGGGTGTGGATAAGCCCGGCGACGAGCACTTCCTGCAGCCGGGCACCCAGCAGGTGGCGGCCGGTTACTGCATCTACGGGCCCAGCACCATGCTGATCCTGACCGTGGGCCATGGCACCCATGCCTTCACCCTGGACCGCGAAACCGGCGAGTTCGTGCTGACCCAGCGCGGCATGCAGGTGCCGGCGGACACCAAGGAGTTCGCCATCAACATGTCCAACCAGCGCCACTGGGAAGCGCCGATGCAGGGCTATGTGGCCGATCTGCTGGCCGGCAAGGATGGCGTGCGTGCCAAGGACTTCAACATGCGCTGGATCGCCTCGATGGTGGCCGACGTGCACCGCATCCTGACCCGCGGCGGCATCTTCATCTACCCGTGGGACAAGAAGGACCCGTCCAAGGCCGGCAAGCTGCGCCTGATGTACGAGGCCAACCCGATGGCGTTGCTGGTGGAGCAGGCCGGCGGCGCCGCCACCGACGGCCGCGAGCGCATCCTCGACATCGCCCCGACCCAGCTGCACCAGCGCGTACCGGTGTTCCTCGGCTCGAAGAACGAAGTGGCCGAAGCCACCCGCTACCACCGCGACCACGACGCCTGAGCAACCGCCCCTGTTTCGCGCAAAACCCCGGGTGCGCTGCGCTTACCCGGGCTACGGCTGTGCGTAGTGCCGAGCCATGCTCGGCAGGGGCTTTCCCGGTAAACCAAGCTGGCATTGCTGGGTAAGGCCCTTGCCGAGCATGGCTCGGCACTACACATGCGGGGCGGTTCGCGCCACCATCGACGGCAGCTCTCCGGAGATACCGTCGATGCGCGGATTCATCATGCTGTTGCTGTTGCTGGTCCCCGCTTGGGCCTGGGCACAAACACCGGCGGCGCTGGAACAGGCCGACGCGGCCTGGAACCAGCTGCGCCTGCATGGCGATGCCAAGGCACTGGCGCCCTTGCTGGCCGACGACTGGCTGCTGACCCATTCCGATGGCCGTGTGCAGCACAAGGCCGACTACCTGCAGGAACTGGCCACGCGCCAGCGCCGCAACACCCGCATCGACAACGAAGACGTGCAGGTCCGCCTGCATGGCGATACCGCGGTGATCACCGGCACCAGCGTGCAAGCGGCCGTCAGCGATGGCAAACCCTGGCAGGGGCGGTTCCGCTTCACCCGCGTCTGGCTGCTGCGTGATGGTCAATGGCAGATGCTGGCCTCGCATTCCTCACGCTTGGCGGAGACCGCACCATGAGCGTGCCCGACTTCATCGAGGTCTATGACAACGCGCTGTCCGCTGCCGACTGCGCGGCCATCGTCGAGCGCCTGCGCCACAGCACGCAGCTCACGCCCGGCCAGGTCGGCAGCGGCGTATTCCCCGAACTCAAGCGCAGCCATGACCTGCGCATCAGCGGCAACGAGGCTTGGCGCGATGTCGAGCAGCGCCTGCAGCAGGCCGTGTTCAACGGCATGCTGCATTACCTGCGGCGTTATCCACAGGTTCTTATTTCACCATTGATGCTGCAGGTGCCGGGCACCGGCGGCCAGGCACAGCGATTGAGCGCCGATGATTTCCCGCGCATGGACGATGCCGCGCTGGCCGAACTGGCACGCACCTGCCTGCGCCCGGGGGCGATCAACCTGCAGTGGTATACCGCGGGCGAGGGCGGCTATCCGTATTGGCACTGCGAACTGTTCCCGCGCGACCCGGGCGGGGAAACCCTGCACCGCCATCTGCTATGGACGCTGTATCTCAATGACGGATTCGACGACGGTGAAACCGAATTCCTGTTCCAGCAGCGCAAAGTGACGCCGCGCACCGGCAGCCTGTTGATCGCCCCCACGGCATTCACCCACACCCATCGCGGCAACCGTCCGCAGGGTGGGGACAAGTTCATTGCGACGAGTTGGATATTGTTCCAGTCGGCGCAGCGTTTGTACGGCGATGGTGGCTGATCCCTATCGCTCATGGGGGCTGCCCGCTTCACATGTAGAGCGGAGCCATGCTCCGCTGAAGCTTTACCCGCAAACCCATGTAGGAGCGGCGTAAGCCGCGAAGCTGGCAATCCATCCGAGGCAGTGATGCCTGCAGTTTCATTGCTGCCGGCTTCGCGGCTTACGCCGTTTCTACAAAGCTGCCGAGCATCGCTCGGCACTACGGTGATCAATACATCTCAAACATCGTCGTAGCAGAGATCATCCGGATCAACACCAACATGATCCGGCGAAGGCAGCTCGAACAAACGTACTGCTGCGATTTCCTGCTTCCCCTGCAGCAACGCTTTTGCCACGCGATGCATGCCATCCATCACCCGTCCTTGCGGACAGAGAATGATCGGATACTGCAGGTCTGCCGCTTCCACCAGCTGCATGTGCTCGATCACCTGCCTGCATGTGGGTGGCGGCGAGCCGGCATCCCACCAATAGGCTTCGTCCAGTTCGGCGATTGAGGACAGCGGAACATGTGAGACCGGCAGTTCGCGGCTGAGCGCGACCAAGCGATGCACATCCCAGGCCAGCAGGCCTATGTCGCTTTGACGGAAATGGTATTGCCTGCGCATGGTTTGACTGCCCTCGAAATCCAGCCAACAGCGTAGCGCACCCGCTGTTGTAGAGCCGAGCCATGCTCGGCTGAAGCCTTACCAGCAATGCCTTGTAGGAGCGGCGTAAGCCGCGAAGCTCCCCATCCATCTGCTGCGGTGAATTCTGCTGCTTCATTGATATCAGCTTCGCGGCTTACGCCGCTCCTACAACTGACTTCACGTGCTTCCGAGCATGGCTCGGCACTGCAAGCGGGGTCTAGAACAACTCACCCTGCAGCGATGGCTTCTTCGGTGGCAGCGGGGCGATGAACTTGCTGCAGTCCAGCCACGGCCATTGCTGCCGCGAGGCGTTGAAGCCGAGCCGCTTGCTGGCCAGCTTGAAGCGGTTGGCCAGCAGGTCGGCGTACACACCTTCGCCGCGCATGCGCTTGCCGAACTGGCTGTCGTAATCCTTGCCGCCGCGCAGCTGGTTGATGGTGCTCATCACGTGCTCCGCGCGCTGCGGGTAATGTGCATCCAACCAGTCGCGGAACAGCGGGGCGACTTCATATGGCAGGCGCAGCAGCACGTAACCGGCGCTGCTGGCGCCGGCCTCGCGTGAGGCTTCCAGCACCGATTCCAGTTCTGCGTCGTTGATCCACGGAATCACCGGCGCCACCATTACGCCGACCGGAATGCCGGCATCGCTCAACCTGCGCATTGCACGCAGCCGTGCATGCGGCGCCGAGGCACGCGGTTCAAGTTTTGCCGACAGATGCGGGTCCAGTGAGGTCACCGAGAAATGCACACTGACCAGCTGCTGCTCGGCCAGCGGCGCCAGCAGGTCCATGTCCCTTTCGACCAAGGCGTTCTTGGTGATCAGCGAAAACGGATGCTTGGTCTCCTGCATCACTTCGATCAGCTGGCGGGTGATGCCCAGCTTGCGTTCGATCGGCTGGTAGGCGTCGGTGTTGATGCCCAGCGCGATCGGCTGCGGCACGTAGCCGGGCTTGGACAGCTCACGGCGCAGTACCTCCGCTGCATTGGTCTTGGCGAAGATCTTGGTTTCGAAATCCAGCCCCGGCGACAGGTTCAGATAGGCATGCGTCGGCCGCGCGAAACAATACGAGCAACCATGCTCGCAGCCGCGGTAAGGATTGATCGATTGGCTGAAGCCCACGTCCGGCGAGTTGTTGCGGCTGATGATGCTGCGCGCGGTTTCCGGGCGCACGTCGGTGCGCAGCCTGGCCTCGGCGAATTCCTCGCTCTCATCGACCGCCCAGCCGTCATCGACAGCTTCGCTGGTCTGGGTTTCGAAACGGCCGGGCAGGTAGGTGCTGGCACCGCGGCCCTTGATCGGGGTAGGCATATGCCTACGCTAACGCGGCCTGGTCGCAGGATCTGCGACAAGCCGCATTCATCCAGCGCGCGCTTCAGCCGGCCTTGGGCTTGATCACCAGGGTGGCGCTCATGCCGGCGCTGAGCACGGCATCGGCCGGTACCGAGGCCGGGTCGATGCTTACCCGCACCGGCACCCGCTGGGCCAGCCGCACCCAGTTGAAGGTGGGTTCGACCTCGGCCAGCAGGTTGCTGCCGGTAGGACCGGCTGCATCGGCCACGCCGGTGGCGATACCTTCAACCTTGCCCTGCAGGTGCAGGCCACCGGCCATCAGGCGGATATCCACCGTGTCGCCGCGATGGATCCTGGGCAGCTTGGTTTCCTCGAAGTAGCCATAGACCCACATGCCTTCGCTGGCGACCAGCGCCATCCGCGCCTGTCCGGCGGCGGCGTAATCGCCCACGCGCACGTCGAGGTTGGTGATGGTGCCGTCGGCGCTGGCGCGAACTTCGGTACGGGCCAGTTCCAGTTGTGCCTGCTGCAGCGTCACCCGCGCCTGCTGCAAGGCGGCCAGTGCCTGCTGGCTGCCGGCGCTGGCCGCATGTGCGCTGGCCTGCGCCTGCTTCCAGCTGGCCTGTGCGGCCTGCGCCACCGCACGGGCATCGGCCTGTGATTCGCGCGAGACGATGCCGTCGAGCTGGGCGCGGCGCTGTGCCTGTTCCTGGCGCATCCGGTATTCGGCCTGGCTGGCGTTGGCACCGGCACTGGCGGCGGAGATCGAGGCGCCTGCCGCACGTGCGGCGGCTTCGGCGGCCTGCAGATCGGCTTCGGCCTTGGCGACGGCCAGCGCATAGCGGTCACGGTCGATGACGAACAGCAAATCGCCCTTCTCCACCAATTGGTTGTCGTGCACGGCCACCTCGGTGACCAGGCCGGACACATCCGGAGCAAGGCGCACCACCTCGGCACGCAGGCGCGCATCGCGCGTCCATGGCGTAAGCATGTATTGGTGCCACACCACGTAGGCAAGCACTGCGGCAAGCAGCACCACCACGCTGGTGACACCGCCTCGTATCAGGCTGGCGGTTTTCATCGGGACATCCTCAATCAGAAAAGTGGGGCAGGAACAACAACAGCGCCATGCAGTAGATGGCGGCGAACAAGGCCACCCGCACCAGCGAGGGGTGCAGCGCGCGGCGGTACAGGCCAACCCGGCCCAGGCCGTAATCGAGCACGCCGAACAGCGGCAGCAGCAGCACCACCAGCACCAGTGCGCCGGGGAAATAGATACCGCCCATGGAAACTTCAAACGGCATGACGGGCCTCCTTCAGGCGTTGCTGGCGACGGGAACGTTGTACATAGGCGGCCAGTACCGAGGCGCTGTCATCCAGGCTCATGCGTAGCAGGTAAAGGTGATCGCGCACCGCGCGCAGCGCCTGCGGTTGCGGGCCGGCCAGTTCGCCCAGTGCGGCGTGCACGCTGGCCTTGGCCTCCCGCAGGGTGCGTGCGCGCGGCGTGCGGTAGAGCTGGCCGAGCAGAGCAAGCGCCTGCTCGATCTGCGCATGCAGCGGCGCTGGCAGTGCCTGCTCGGCCAGGTCATGGCGCAGGTCGATCGCGCAATGCCCGGTTTCGTGGACCAGCAAGGCCCATTCGAACAACTGCCGTGACGGCCGGCTGCCCGGCGTGGTGCGGCTGGCCACCTGCTGGAACAGTTCGCGGTTGACGCTCTCGAACTTCGGCAACAGGCCGGGCAGGGGGGCGGTCACCGCCAGCTGCACCTGTGCGCGCAGGCGCTCCAGCAGGCGCCGCTGGCGTTGCTTGCTGCCGGGCAGACCCGGCACCAGCATGAACACGCCCATCGCCACGAAGGCACCGACCGCCATGGTCAGCGAGTTGTCCAGGAAGCTCTGCGCGCTGGGATGGAAATGCGGGCCCATGTTCCACGAGACCAGGATGCCGACATTCATCGCCATGCCGATCACCGCAAAACGCGGCCGGGTGGAGATATACAGCGAGGCGAGCATCGATGGCAGGGTCAGCAGCACCAGCATCGGGAAATCCGGTGCCAAGGCCATGGCGACGAAGCCGGGCAGGGCGAAGAACGGTGCCACCACGTGGCCGATGGTGGCGCGACGCACCACCCATAGCGGGTCCGGTGCCGCCGAGGACATCGCCACCAGCGCGGCCATGCCGAATACCGCCAGGCCGCCCTGGTTCCAGCTGCTGCTCAGCCACAGCAGCGACAGGGCCAGCATCACCACGAAGCAGCGCACCGCCGCCAGCGCGATCGCGTACCAGTCGTTGGCGCGGGTGAAGCGCACCTTGCTCAGACGCGGCGCGCGCGCGCGCAAGCGCCCATTGCCGGTTTCCATCCGCGCCTTGGCGCTTAGATAGGCCTGCAGTTCTTCGGCGAAGCGGCGCACCAGCAGCGCACTGGCATCAAAGCCGGTCTGCAGCTGCACCGGCAAGGCGCGGCGTTCGCGGGCGAACAGCCCATCCAGTTGCCCGCACCAGTGCTGCAATGCTTTGGCCAGGGCAGGGACATCATCACGCAGCGCGCTGTCGTCCAGCAGCGGCAGCAAGGGCTTGAGGCTGGCGCGGATTGCGTTGACCAGGGCCTCATCCTTGCTGCGGCGCAGCCGCTCGATATGGTGGTGCAGGGCCTGGAAACGCGAGGTGGCGGCCATGAAGTGCTGGTTGATCAGCTTCAGCTGGCCGTTGCTGCTGCGCAGGATCGGGTCGTCGAACCAGGCCATGGCGCGCAGATCCTCGAACTGGATCGCGCCCTGCACCACCCGGCTTTGGGTACGCTCGATCACCTCGAAGCCCTGCAACCGGCCGCCGATGGCGTCGGCGACAAAGCCCAGGAAATCGTTGAGGTTGCCGTCGTCGGCCGCACGCAGGCCGGCGCGCAGGCGGTTGGGCCACAGCACGTCGAACACCACGCTGGTCACCGCCATGCCCAGCAGCACCTCACCGGTGCGCTCCAGCGCGCTGTTGAGGATGTTCTGCGGCTGCTCGATCACCGGGAACACGATCATCGCCACCGTATAGCCGGACAGCACGAAGCCATACGAGGCCATGCCACGGCTCCACACCGAGCCGCCGGCACAGAAGCCGGCCCACAGCGCCATCACGGTGACCAGCATCACCGGGCTCTGCGGGAACAGCGACACGAGCAGCACCGCCATCGCGCAGCCCACCACGGTGCCTACGCCGCGATAGAACGCCTTGGCCAGCACCATGCCGGTATTGCGGTTCATCACCACCAGCACGGTGATCATCGCCGTGCCGGGCGAGCTCATGCCCAGCCGCATCGCCAGCCAGCCGGACAGGTACAGGGCCACCAGCACTTTGCCGATGTAGGCCCAGACCGCGCGTTCGCCGCTCATGGCCTGGGCGAAGGTATGCAGCAAGGTGTTGCGGGACTTCGTGTCAGGGGACGTCTGCGCGCCCGGCGCGTACTCAGCCGGTCGGACGCTCATGGTTGTTGTTCCAAACCCATCAGGATGCGGGTCAACACGGTTTCGGTATGGCGCAGTTCTTCCGGCTCGACGCCACTGAAGAAGCGCTGCAGCTGCTGGATCACCGCCGGCATCACCTGCTCGATCAGTTGTTCACCTGCCGGGCTCAAGCGCACTACCAGCTTGCGCCGGTCCTCGGCGCTGGGTTCGCGGCTGACCAGGCCCTTGGCCAGCAGCTGGTCGATCAGGCGGGTCACATTGGACGACTTCTCGCTGGCCGCCTCACTGATCTCCGACGGGCTCAGGCCGTGCTCGGAGCCATCCAGCATCATCAGCACGTTGTACTCCGGGTGGGAGATACCGTAATCGCGCATCAGTTGGTTGCCGTGGTCGCAGAACAGCTTGTGCACCAGCTTGATCAGCCGGGCGAGCATGGCCTGGTCACGCGGAAAGCCGGGGTGGCGAGCGCTGCTGATCGCCAGCTTCTGGTCGATGCTGGCGTAGCCGCCGGCGGCGGGAAGGGGTTTGTCCATCCCGGTATATTACACTTATGTAGTAATTGATGCAATGCACAAAGAGCGCAAGTGCTTTTGTGGGAGCGGTGTAAACCGCGAAGCTGGCATTCCTTCCGCGCGCTGTGCATGCCCGATGTCATGGCTGTCCAGATCTTCTACGCCTGATCCATCTGTTGCTTCGCGGCTGACGCCGCTCCCACAAGACCACAAGATCACAAGCCCGCAGGAGCAACAGGGCCCCCTGCCGTCATCGGCCATGGCTAGAATCGGCGCATGCGCGAAGCCCTCCAAGATCTGTGGACAAGTCTGTCCAGCATTCCCCACGTCGCCCAGATCCTGGCCGCCGCCTACCTCACCTATCTGCTCGTACTGGCCTGCTACATCGTGCTGCAGAAGCGCGAGCCGGTGGCGACGCTGAGCTGGATCCTGTCGCTGGCCGCGCTGCCGTATATCGGGCTGTTCGTGTTCTACCTGATCGGTCCACAGAAAATCGTGCGCCAGCGCCTGCGCCGTGGCCGCTCCCGCGAGGGCATGAGCACCTATGACGCGGTTTGTCCGCCCGATGCCAGCTGCACCGAGCTGTCGCGGGTAGGGCAGGCCACCACCGGCCTGTCACCGAGCACCGCCACCGACGTTGACTGGCTGCAGGATGGCGCGGCCACCTACGCCGCGATCATCGACGCGATCGGCAAGGCCCGCCGCCACGTCAATCTGGAGTACTACATCTTCGAGCCGGACCACGCCGGCACCGCCATGCGTGATGCCCTGGTGGAACGCGCGCGCGCTGGCATCAAGGTGCGCCTGCTGCTCGATGCCGTGGGCTCGTCGAAGATACGCAAGCACTTCCTGCAGCCGCTGCTTGATGCCGGCGCGGAGTTTGCCTGGTTCCATCCACGCCAGCTGCTCAAGCCGCTGAAGCGGCCGTGGTTGAACATGCGTACCCACCGCAAGCTGGTGGTGGTCGATGGCGAGGTGGCCTTTACCGGCGGCATCAACGTCACCGACGAGGAAGACGACAGCCGCAATCCCAATGCCTATCGCGACCTGCATATGCGCATTCGCGGCCAGGTTGTGCTCAGCCTGCAGCTGGTGTTCCTGGAGGATTGGATCTATGCCACCGAGCAGCGCCCGGAGGCATTCGAGCGCGCCGACCTGTTCCCGGCCGATGTGCCCAGCCGCGCGCAGGGCGGCATCGATGCGCAGGTGCTGGTATCCGGCCCGGATTCCGCCTGGGAACCGATCCACCGCCTGCATGTGGCCGCCATCCAGGAGGCCAAGCGCCGGGTCTGGCTGGTGACGCCGTACTTCGTGCCGGGCGAGGCCGCGCGCATGGCACTGACCTCGGCCGCGCTCGGTGGCCTGGACACACGCCTGCTGGTGCCCAAGCGCAGCGATTCGATCTTCGTCACCCTGGCCGCGCGCTCTTACTTCGACGAGCTGCTGGAAGCGGGCGTGCGCATCTTCGAATACGGCCCACGTATGTTGCACAGCAAGGCCTTCATCGCCGACGACGACACCTGCATCGTCGGCACCGCCAACTTCGACCACCGCAGCTTCCGCCTCAATTTCGAGCTGTCGATGATGTATACCGACCGCAAGCTCACCGGCGAACTGGAGGCCATCCTGCAGGCCGAGTTCGACAGCGCCGAGGAGGTGCAGCCCATCCGCGACCGCTCGCTGTGGCGCAAGCGCCTGCCAGAAGCCTTCGCTCGGCTGGCCTCGCCGCTGTTGTAGGCGAAGGCCGGCAGCCGCGGGCGGCGTTCGCCTTCCCGGGCGGCAGCGATGACCCGCGGCTTGACCCGCTCTGCCGATTCACTGGTACAGCGCGGCGATGCGCATTGCCTGCGTGGAATCGTCACTGCCAGCGCCGTTACACTGCACACCTCTGATGGGGAGATCGTCATGTACTGGCTGTTTCTATTGCTTGCGCTGGGAGCGTTCCTGCTCGCCTTCTCCACCACCCACAGCTGGCTGCTGGTCCTGGCCCTGCTTGCGGCGTTGGTGTTCCTGCTGCTGTGGGCCAAAGGCCTGTATGTGGCCCGCTTTGGTGGCATGAACACCGTGCCGCGGCCGCTGCATGCCGCCGAACTGCAGGCCCTGCGCGCGCAGCTGCGCCCCAACGCCGAAGCCAGCACTGCAACGCCCGCAGCGTCGGTCGCGCAGGCAGCTGCAAGCCCGTCGGCCCCGGCCAACGACCGCGAGCTGCCGCAGCCATGACCGTGCTCAGCGTCAACGTCAACAAGATTGCCGTGCTGCGCAACTCGCGTGGCGGCAATGATCCGGATGTGGTGCGCGCGGCGATGACCTGTCTGCGCGCCGGCGCGCACGGCATCACCGTGCACCCGCGCCCGGACCAGCGGCATATCCGCGCCGCCGACGTGCTGATGCTGTCCGCGCTCACCCGGCAACATGGCGTCGAGTTCAATATCGAGGGCAATCCGTTCGCGCCGCCGCGCGAGGGCTATCCCGGCCTGCTCGAACTGTGCGAGCAGACCCGTCCTGCACAGGCCACGCTGGTGCCCGACAGCGATGGCCAGCTGACCTCCGATCACGGCTTTGATTTCGACCGCGATGGCGCACGCCTGCGGCCGCTGATCGCCACGCTCAAGTCCTATGGCTGCCGGGTCAGCCTGTTCGTGGATGCGGGCAATCCGGATATCGCCCAGGCCGCCGTGCTCGGCGCCGATCGCGTGGAGTTATACACAGGCCCTTATGCCGAAGCGCATGCTGCCGGCGATCCCTGGGAATCGCTGGCCGTGTTTGCCGACGCGGCGCGCCGCGCGCAGGCAGCAGGCCTGGGCGTCAACGCCGGCCACGACCTGTCGCAGGCCAACCTGAGCGCGTTCCTCACCCACGTCCCCAACGTATTGGAAGTCTCCATTGGCCATGCCTTGATCAGCGAAGCCTTGTATACCGGGCTGGAAGCCAGCGTGGCAGGCTATCTGGCAGCCATTGCCGAGGCCGAAAACCTGAGCAGATAAGCCGGCTCAGGTTTGCTTTACAGGCAGCGAAAGCCCGCAAGCAGCGCTGCGTTCACTCCGGCAAGCCATTGGCGGCCGCCAGTTCACGGCAGCAATACCCACGCACCGCTGGCTGCGCTGGCGGGGTGGGGATGAAATTGCATCCACACAGTTATCCACATACGTTTCCACAGAGTTTCGTAGGGCGTTGGCTGAACTGCTCAGCATTGTGGATAAGGCGAAAAGAGCCTGTTCGAGCTGCGGCTGCCGCTTGTGTGAACAGGCTCGACGATATGCGCGAAACAGCCTTATCCACAACCCCGAACCGTTGCTGCGATTCGCCTGGAGCCCGCAGCTGCTGCCTGAGCCTGCAATCTACGGCTCGGGTTATCCACAGTCATGCCGCGCATGGATGGCACACCGCATGTCGGTGATCCGAATACTTGTCACCGCCCATGACTCCTCATCCATGCAGGAGGGATCGGCACGACAACCGATGCGGTATGGAAAGGGTTCCACGTGGCTCGCGCCACCATGATCCACAGGCTGTAGCAGGATTTTCCTGGCGCCCAAGACAAGCCCCAGCTATCCACAGCACCTTGTGGATAAGTGCCTGCATGGATTGGCGCCGAGCGAATTTTCCTCAGCCTGGATCGAGTTGAGAGCCTGGCTCGATTTCGCTGGCAATCGCCAGGCCCTGCATTGCGCCGGTTCCTCGCACCCGCAGGCCTGCTCCGCCTCCGCTGGCATAGACCACGCATGTGTGGGGCCTGTCCTACGACTGATCGCTCGTATTCAAATCCCGCCGTTCACCAAAGCCGCGACGATGATGCCCACCGCGATGCCGGCAATGATTTCCAAAAGGCTGTGGCCCATGCGTTCGCGAAGCCGGGCCGGTTCCGGGGTTGCTTCGGTCAGCCGATTGATCGTGGCAGCCTGCCTACCCACCTGCCGACGCAGGCTGCTCGCGTCCAGCATGACGATGAAGGCCAGGGTCACGGCAACGCCGAAGGCCGCGTGCCCAATGCCCTCCCTGAAGGCGATCAGCGCGGCCATGCTACTGACAATGGCGCTGTGGTTGCTGGGCAGCCCGCCGTAGCCGATCAGCCCAAAGGCAGGCCGGCGCGCCTTGACGCTGTTGATGGCGAATTTCAGAACCCCGGCTACCAGCCAGGCCAGGAACGGAGTGATTGCGTAGGCGTAATCCATGGTCATCCTCCGGCCGGCCAAAGCACCCAACCACACAGCCCGACCCACAGCACAACGGTGAGCAACAGCGGCCAATCGGCCAACAGCGCGTCAGTGGGTGATTCCCCACCATCCAGGGCCTCGACCACGAACCAGTAGCGAAACAAACCAAACAGCACCAGTGGGACGGTAATGACCAGTTCTGGCCGGGACGACATCACGAACATGCTGTAGAACAGCAGCGCCCCGGTCGCAGACATTTCCGCATAGCGATCGATCAAGGCGACAGAGTATTTCTTCAGCACGCCACGACTTTCGCTGCCGTTCTGGCTAAGCTCCTGGCGTCGCTTTACCGCGGCCAGATACAGTGCCAAACATAGCGTGGTGATGAACATCCAGGACGACACGGGGACGTCCAGCGCCATGGCACCAGCATAGACCCGCAGCACGAAGCCGATTGCGATGGTGAAGATATCCACCACCGGCTGGTGTTTGAGCACGAAGGTGTAAGCCAGATTCAAAGCGACGTACGCCGCGATCACCAGCACCACCTTCGGCGCAATGAACCAACCACAGATGAGCAGGGCGTAGAGGCAGAGCAGCAGGAGCGTGGCGCTGCGCACCGAGATCAGGCCTGATGCGAGCGGTCGAGTCCGTGACTTCGTCGGGTGACGACGATCATGGTCGATGTCATGCATGTCGTTGACGATGTAGGTCGCCGACGATGCGATGCAAAACAACACCATGGCCTCAAACGCATGGGTGACGGCATCGAGGTTCCGGAACGAGCCTGAGAATGCCAACGGCGCAAGAACGAAAGCATTCTTGATCCATTGCTTCGGCCGCATCAGCTTGATCAAGCCAACTGCCTGCGCTAGAGGCCCGTAGGCCGTTGCGCTACCATCCATCAAGTGCCCCCGGTAATATTACGGAATGTTCGCCTCAACCAAGCTGACGATTAACTATGCCATTTTCGCATTAATCGCAATGGCGGCAAACATTGGCGCACAGCATCTCGTGATCCAGTGTTACAGCGGCAGTTTTGACATCATGGCTTCGATCATCGTCGGCACTGGCGTCGGCCTGGTGGTGAAGTACGTCCTGGACAAACGCTACATCTTTCAGTTCCACCCGCGCAACGCAATCCACGACATGCGGACCTTCCTGCTGTACACGGCGATGGGCGGCGTCACCACCTTGGTATTCTGGGCTTTCGAATTCGGCTTCCAGCATGTTTTCCAGACCAGCGCGATGCGTTACCTGGGCGGTGTACTCGGTCTGACGATCGGCTATCTGGCCAAGTACCACTTGGACAAGCACTACGTCTTCCGCTTGGACCCTGCATGAAACCGGTGTCCGCATGGGGGCGCCTGGCCGCTCCGGCCCACCGTGTGGTGCAACTGACCGATCCGTCGCAGGTGGCACATGTGCTGCGCAACGGGCCGCTGCCTGGACTTGCCCATGGCATGGGCCGCAGCTATGGCGATGCATGCCTCAACCCAACGGGCACGTTGTGGGTAACCACCGGGCTGGACCATCTGGTGGCTTTCGACGACGTGAGCGGGCGGCTGGTCTGCGAAGCGGGGGTATTGCTGCGCGACATCCAACGGCTTGCGATTGCCCGTGGATGGATGCTGCCGGTCACTCCTGGCACCCAGCTGGTTACCGTGGGTGGGGCCATCGCCAACGACGTGCACGGCAAGAACCATCATGTGGCCGGCTCCTTCGGTGACCACGTCCGCAGCCTCACCCTGCTGCGCACCGATGGCGAGGTCATCCAATGTGGACCAGAAGCGCGCCCGGACTGGTTTGCGGCGACGGTAGGTGGCTTGGGACTGACGGGTGTGATCACCCAGGCCGAACTGCAGCTGCGCCGCGTACCCGGGCCCTGGCTGGCAACGGAAACCGTTGCCTATACAGGCCTGGGCGAGTTCTTCCGTCTGGCAGATGATGCCGAAGTGGATTGGGAACACACCGTGTCCTGGGTCGACTGCATGTCGGGACCTCGCACGCGCGGCCTCTTCATGCGCGGCAATCCGGTTTCCGTGGAATCTCGACCGTTACCGGCGCTGCGCGAGCGCAGCATGCCGTTCGTCCCGCCGATATCACTGGTCAACTCGCTTTCACTTCGTCCTTTCAACGCGGCGTATTACCGCCTTGGCAAGTGGCGGGCGGGAAGGGCCTTGGCGCACTACGAGTCGTTCTTCTATCCCTTGGACAACCTGCGCGATTGGAACCGGATGTACGGACCGAAGGGATTCTTCCAGTACCAGAGCGTGGTACCGCGGGAGGTTGGCCGCGATGCCGTGCAGGCCATGTTGCGGGAAATATCCGGCGATGGTTCGTTCCTGGCAGTACTGAAAACGTTCGGGGATCGGCAGCCGATCGGGATGTTAAGCTTCCCGCGGCCCGGGGTGACCTTGGCACTGGACTTCCCGAACCTCGGCGAGCGGACGCACAGGTTGTTCGCACGCTTGGACGCCATCGTGCGCGAGGCAAGGGGGCGCCTGTATCCGGCCAAGGACGCGCGCATGCCACGCGAGTTGTTCGAAGCCGGGTATCCGCGGCTGCCGGAATTCCTACCTTATCGCGACCCAGGTATCAGCTCGGGTCTTTCGCGCCGCCTGCTGGGAAGTTGAATGAAACGAATCGTCATCATCGGAGCGACCTCTTCGATCGCCACGCATTGCGCCCGGCTGTGGGTACAGGATGCGGCCATCGACCTCACCTTGGTCGGGCGCGACGCATCACGCTTGGAGCGGGTGGCCGCAGACCTGCGCGCGCGTAGTCCACAGTCCAGCATCCGGGCAGTCGAAGCCCGGTTCTTCGACCCAGCAGCCATCGCTGACACGGTGGCAGACATCACCCGGATGGGCGCGGTGGATATCGCACTGATCGCACACGGCTCGCTGCCCGATCAGGCCGAGTGCCAACGCGATCTGCAGGCTTGCCACGAGGCGCTGGGAGTCAACGCGATTTCGCCGGTGCTGTTCGCTGAAGCCTTCGCCGGCAAAATGGCCGAGGCCAACCATGGCACGCTGGCGCTCATCGGTTCGGTGGCCGGCGACCGGGGACGCCGCTCCAACTACGTGTACGGGGCCGCCAAAGGGCTGGTCACACGCTACGCGCAGGGGCTGCAGCACCGTTTGGCGATCACTCCGGTGAAGGTCGTTCTGGTCAAACCAGGCCCGACCGCGACGCCGATGACCGCCAACCTCGGCGACAAGGCACCGAAGCTGGCGCCAGTCGAAACAGTGGCCCGGCAGATCGTGGATGGCATCGCGAAGGGGCAGAGCGTGATCTACACGCCTGCGAAATGGCGCCTCATCATGCAGGTCGTCAGGCATCTGCCGGCCTTTGTTTTCAACAGGATGGATGTCTGATATGGGCAACGATGGGGACGCGGCGATGATGCGCCAACCGAGGGGCCAGTCCGGATGGGCACTGGCCGTTGCGCTCGGCATGCTGGCGATCTCGATGGCGTTGGCATCATGGTTCTTCCTGTGCAGGAAGACGACGTATTTCGACGACGCCTTCATCTATCTGCACATGGCCGCCAATATCGTGGAAGCAGGAACGGCGCGCTATTTCCCGATCACCGGCTCGTCAATGCTCTTGTCGAGTTCGCCGTTGCGACTATTGACCCTGGTGCCGGGCCTCCTCGCGTTGGAGTTGGCCCAGGTACCACTGCGGACCATCGAAGCGGCACGCTTCGCGTTCCTGAGCAGCGGCTTGGTGTCGTTCCTGGTCTTCCTGCCGTTCTGGCGCAACCGTCTGAAGGCCTACATGTGGGTGGGCGTCGTGCTGTTCCTGCTTGGCATGTCGCTGGACGCAGTCTTCCTGATGGAAGGCGGGGTGCTGTTCCTCTCGCTGCTGAGCCTGGCCAAGCTGTTGGCCGAGAGATCTAGCAACCATTTCGCGGTAGGGCTGGCGGTGCTGCTGGTCGGCCTTTCCAGGCCCGAGTTTGGGGCGGTGGCGGTGGTGGTAACTGCGCTGGTGTATCACTCCCAACCCAGAGCACTGGGGCGGATATTGCAGGGCTTGGCCGCTGGCGCGGCCATCTACTGGATCGTTATGGCTGCGCTGGGCGTCTGGCCCATCCCCAGCACCATCTGGTCCAAGCAAGTGACCGGGAAGCTGAGATTGTTCTCTCAGGAAAACCTGATCGGTGTGCTTCCGGCGCAGATCGCCGAAACCCTGGGCTCGAAGCAGGCGTGGGTCGGCTGGTTGCTGCTGATACTGCCGGCAGCGTTTTCGCTCATGTTGCGGCGCGCGGCCATCCCGGTACTGATCGCGCTTGGACTGCTGCTGGCAATCGCTTTCTCCATGCCGGGGAACTTCCCCTGGTACAGCCAGAACTTCCTGCTGGCTTGGCTGGTTGTAATGGTGGCGGTGGCTGTAGAGCTTCGTAGGCAGCGCCTGGACAGGGCGGCATTCGCGATGGCGGGCATGGCGTTGCTCGCGCTGGCGTTGACGTTGATGACGAACCTGGGCAGGAATGTGGACAGGGCCTGGAACGAAAACTCACCGATGTACCTCGGTTACCAGGAGGTAGGCAGAAGTTCCATCGGTGATGGCAAGTACATCATCCAGCGCTATCTGGACGAACCGGTACGGATCCGCATGTGCGAGATTGGCATCGTCTCCTTCTACTCGGGTCACGACGCTTGGATATTCGACATTTGTGGCTTGGTGCAGATCGGCAACCTCAAGGACGCCTCCAACAGCTGGCTGTCCCATTTCTACCCGGCCTCGTTTGCAGAAAGTGGCGAAGATCAGCTGGCCCGGTTCAAGGATGATGCAAAGGTCCGCGTGATCGACGTATGGTCCATGAGTGGCCAGAAGGACGTCGAGCGCGCCAAGAGCAAATGCGGCTTTGTCGACTACCGGCTTTGCATCAACCGCTATCGATGAGGCTTGGCGTCGCCGCCGCCCGCAGCCAATCGTTGCGGGCGGGCCGGAGCGAGCGGGTCATCCAGCATAGAAGTATTGATCTGGTAGCAGTGCCTGCAGCGGCACCATGAGCCGCGCCGCTGCCAAGGCGCGCATCGACAGCGGGCGCGCCGGCTTCAACTCTCTGCATCCATTGCAGGAGATCACCCACGTGTTGCCTTGCTTGCGCCGATAGACGTCTGCCCAACCCTGCAACCAGGCTTCGGCCAAAACCTTGCGCAAGCGCGTTACCGATGACGACGGGCAACTGAGCCCAACGGCGGGAATCGGCAGGATGCCGCGCGCTTCCTGCTCGACAGCGACGAAGTCATCGCCATGGCCTGGCCGGTGATCGCTGGAGCGGCTGCAGGCGCACTGGCCCTGGACATTCATATCCCGCTATTCCAGCTCGGGTGACACGCTCAGCAACGGCCTGGGCCGTGTTCGGGGTCGTCCTTTTTCAGCATCTGGTTGTCGGTCCGCACTGCTCGAGGAAGGTGGTCAATCACCTGTTCCCCGCCGCGCATGCACCAGACTCTGGATGAGATCGCCGTGCGCGCGCTGCTCGTCGAACACTGGGATCATCCCGTTCGAACATACCTCTCTGCTGCGGGCAAAGAATCTCGCCATGCCGCAGGTGTTCGATCAGCCTTCAGGCCATGTGGAACATGGGCCTGAAGTGAACCAGCAGAGGCTGATGCCTGAGACAGATCGTCACGGCCAAAGTCGGTTACCTGCCAGAACCTCGGGCTTGCCGAAGCCATCCATGCAGCAAGCAATGCTATTTGCGAAGACGGTCATGGGTGGAACGAGCACATTGGGCAGAGCGGCTGCAGCGCACGAAATCCGCAGCCAGCGCCCCGACCCAAAGCGGGCGAATGACCGGCTTACGGTGCTGTTTTCACAACGGGCAAAACAAAAAAAACGCCCCCACAAGGAGGGCGTTTTCCAGTCGCGTCATGACTTGGTATTGCAGTATTACTTACTGCACGAAGCCAATCTTCTTCATCTGAGCGTTCTTCGCCTGGGCCAGGATCTTGGCCATGACGTCGTACTCGGAATCCGGGCTTGCTTCGATGCGAAGTTCCGGCTGGTTGGTCGGATCCTTCTGTACTTCTTCTTCCATCTTCTGCTGCAAGTCGTGCACGTTCACTGGACTGTTGTTCCAGAAAACCTGGTTGCTTGAATCAACCCGCAGGTCGATCGGCGGCGGCGGCTCGCGCAGCTGCGGCGGCGGATTGATAACCCGCTGCGGCAGATCCACGGCGATCGGATACGTCATGATCGGCGCGGTAACGATGAAGATGATCAGCAGCACCAGCATCACGTCCACGAGGGGCGTGACGTTGATGTCGGCCATTGGGCCCCTGTTTCCACCACTACTGAATGCCATGTCTTATTGCCCCTGCTTGTCTTTGGTGGCAACGAAACCGACATCCAGCATGCCCTGACCCTGCGCGATCTTGGTGACCTCGTTGATCACCTTCATCTTGGTGGTCTTGTCACCACGCAGATTCAACGGCGGCTGCGGCGTCTGCTGTGCAGCGGTCGCGAAACGTGACTCCAAGGTCTCCTTGGAGACCTCTTCGTCGTTCCAGTAGAGCTTGCCGTCTTCCTTGACCGCCACCGTAATCGGATTCTTGCGATCAGGCGCAGTATCCGGATTCTGGATCAGGTTGGCTTCCGGCAACTCCACTTTGACCTTATGGGACATCAGGGGAGCCGTGATGATGAAGATGATCAGCAGCACCAGCATCACGTCCACGAGGGGAGTGACGTTGATGTCGGCCATTGGGCCGCTGCTGTTACCACTACTGAAAGCCATAACGGGCTCCGTCTATATCGTTGCGAAGACTTACTCGACTTGCCGGATTAGCGAACGCGCGAACCGGTGGCGAAGAAGTCGTGCAGATCGTGAGCGAAGGTGTCGAACTTGCTGACAGTCGCGCTGTTGATCTTGCTGAAGAAGTTGAAGGCGAACACGGCCGGGATAGCCACGAACAGACCGATGGCGGTCATGATCAGTGCTTCACCCACCGGGCCGGCAACGGCGTCGATCGAGGCCGAACCGGTTGCACCGATCTTGATCAGCGCGCCGTAGATGCCCCACACGGTACCCAGCAGACCCACGAACGGAGCGGTAGCACCGACGGTGGCCAGCAGGATCATGCCGCCCTGCAGCTTGTTGGATTCGCGGGTCACGGCCTGACGCAGGGCGCGGTCAACGAACTCCGAACGGCTCAGGGTTTCCGAAGCACCAGCCTGCTGGTGGTGAGCGGCAGCCTGGGCAGCGTCCAGTGCGATCTTGGAGAACGGCTCCGAAGCCGGCTGTTCTTCCATGGCGCGGATGGCGTCCTGTGCGTTCGGGGCATCCCAGAACTGCGACGGCACGCGATCAGCAGCCGACTTCAGGCGAGCGGTACGGAAGATGTTGATGACGGTCCAGTACCAAGACATGGCCGACATGATCACCAGGGTCAACAGAACAACCCAGGAAACGGCGAAGTCGCCCGGCTTGGTGGTCATTTCGTGGATCAGATGCTCGAAGCCCATCTGCGAAAGGGCGTTGTTTGCGTTGCCCCCGGCAGCAGCGGCGATGAAAATTTCCTGCAGCATGACGCTTACCTTTGTTGTGTGTGGTGTTAAAGGGTATAGCTAATGTTGACCTGACCTGGTGGCGGCGATCGAAGCCGCCACACGGATCAGCTCAGCGCAAAGTTGACCGGGACGCGGACGCGACCAGCTGCCTTCGACCCACCGCTCTGGGCGGGGTTGAACTTCCACTTGCGCGCCGCTTCCATTGCAGCTCGGTCGAGGTCACGGTTACGGCTGGACTTCTCGACAGACACATTGGTGACGTTGCCGCTGGCATCGACATCAATGATCAGGATGACCTCGCCCTGGATACCGGCACGGAATGCAGCCGGCGGGTAACGCGGCGGGTTCATGGCCTTGGACGAGATGTCCACGCTGGCCTGGATGTCAACCGGCGGCGACGGCGGTGCAGGCGGAGCCGGCGGCGTCACCACGTCGTTCGGACGCGGTTCCGGCACGTCGATCACCGGTGCTTCCGGCGGCGGCGGCAACGGCGAAGCCTTCGGCGGCGCCAGGTTCTTGACCGGCGGCGGCGGGGTGTCCTGCGGCGGCGGCGGCGGCGGC
>NZ_LDJJ01000062.1 GCF_001431465.1 Stenotrophomonas terrae
CCGCGCCCCGGTCCTTGCGCCAGCGCAAGGACCGGGGCGCGGAGCGGGGGTTGGGGTGAGGGGAAGCTCCTGACAAGCAAACCCCACAACACACCCCCTCAATCCCTTTGCCGGGTCTCCAGCAGATCCAGATTGCGGATCAGCTTGCGCGCAATCTCATCGGAGACCTGCCCGCGCCGGGTCAGCCGGAACAATTCCTCACGCTCGGCATTCAAGCCGGCCGTGCGCAGGCTGCGATACGCCTGCTCCATGCGCCGCACCTTCTCCGGGTCTTCGTCCGGGCCCTGGCCCTTTTCCAGATTGCGCTGGTACAGCAGGCTCACCCGCGCCGCCGCGTCGTTGAGCAATTGCACCGCCGTGGTGGATTGCCCCTGCACCAAGTCCTGGCGGGCCTTTTCCACAGCCGCCAACGCCGCCTTGGACGAGGATCTACGGGCCAGATCCTCTTCGCGCCGGCTGTCGTCGTCCTTGGGCAGTTCCAGACCCTTGAGCAGCCGCGGCAACATCAGGCTGGCGCCCACCAGCGATACCAAGATCACCGCTGCAGCCAGGAAGATCACCAGGTCACGTGCCGGGAACGGTTCGCCACCGGGGATCATCAGCGGCAGGGTCAACACGCCGGCCAGGGTGATGGCGCCGCGTACACCAGCCACCGACATCGCCAACACCACCCGCCATGAAGTACTGGTTTCCTTCTCGCCACGCATCCGCGCCCTGAGCAGGTTCCAGCGCAGCGACAGCCATACCCAGACCAGCCGCAGCGCCACCAGCACCGCATTGATCGCCAGTACGTACACCACCAGCCACCAGGCGCTGTGGTGCTCGGTAGCCGACATCGTCTGGATCGCGCGCTCGACGATGCCGGGCAACTGCTCGCCCAGCAGCACGAAGATGATGCCGTTGAAGCTGAACTGCACCATGTTCCAGACCGCATTGCGCTGCACGCGCATGCTGCCGCTGATGCGGCCGGTCAACTCCACGTAGCTCATGGTCACACCGGCCGCCACCGCCGCCAGGATGCCCGATGCATGCAGTTCTTCGGCCAATAGATAGGCCGCGAACGGGATCAGCAGATTCACCAGCAAGGCCGCACCGGGCTCTTCGCCGAAGCTGCGCCACAGCCAGCGCTGGAAGGTGGACACGCCCCAGGTCACCGCCACGCCGATGACCAGGCCGGCCAGGGCCACCCACAGGAAGGTCAGCGAGGCCTGCGCCAGCGAGAACGTGCCGGTCATCACCGCGGCCACCGCGAAACGGAAGCAGACCAGGCCGGAGGCGTCGTTCAGCAGCGACTCGCCTTCCAGGATGTGCATCAGCCGCTTGGGAATCGGTGCGCGCGAGGCGATGGCGCTGACCGCCACCGGGTCGGTGGGCGAGATGATCGCCGCCAGCGCGAAGGCCACCGCCAGCGGCATCGATGGAATCATCCAGTGGATCAGCAACCCGGCGCCGAGCACGGTGAACACCACCAGGCCGAACGCCAGTTCCAGGATCGCGCCCTTGTCGCGGAACAGCCCCTGCTTGGGAATGCGCCAGCCATCGAGGAACAGCAGTGGCGGCAGGAACAGCAGGAAAAACATATCCGGCTCAAGCGCGTGCCCGCGATTGAACACACCCGCAATCAGGGCGCCCAAGCCGATCTGCACCAGTGGCAACGGCAATGAGAAGGGGAGGATTCTTACCAGATAGCCACTGGCGACAACCGCCACCAGCATCGCCAGAACAACTTCAATCGTGTGCATGCCCGTTCCACGGAATCACTACCACGACAGCAGGCTGCCGACACTGGCAGTGGCGGATGAATACCGGGAAATTACCACAGCAATCCGATGTTGCTGGTGTCGCTGCTGTTGCTGATTACGCGCAGATGCATGAAAGCCGTGACTGGCGGCAGCCGGATCGGCCACCGCCAGCTACCCAGCAAGGTCGGCGACAGCGCCGTGCCTTGCCGCTGCACCCATACCACTCAGCAACAGTTATCGGGCCGCGCCGTCGAAGCGATAGATGTCCATCGCCAGAAAGCCCATGTCGATGCCGGCATCAATCCGTTGTGCGCCCAGCTGGTCGCTGCCAGCCGCGCCCATGGCGAAGTACAGCGGCAGCAGATGCTCGTCGGTGGGATGCGCCTGCGCCGCGAACGGCGCCTGCTGGCGGTAATCAAACATGGCCGGCAGGTCATCGGCTTGCAACTTTTCCTCCACCCACTGGATGAAGGGGCGCACATACGGCGCCTCCTTGCCGGCCTCGTAGTGGTGCCAGTCGTGCAGATTGTGGGTGATGCTGCCCGAGCCGACCAACAGCACGCCCTGCTCGCGCAGCGAGGCCAGGGCACGGCCCATCGCAAACTGATGCCTGGGCCCGAGCGAGGGCTGGATCGACACCTGCAATACCGGAATGTCGGCTTCCGGGTACAGGTAGCGCAGCGGCACCCAGGCGCCGTGATCGAGCCCGCGCTGCGGATCGATGCTTGGCTGCAGGCCGGCAGCGGCCAGCCGCTGGGCAACGTCCTGGGCCAGTTCAGGCGCACCCGGTGCCGGGTATTGCAGCTGATATAGCGCCTCGGGGAAGCCGCCGAAGTCATGGATGGTCTGCGGCTGGGCCGCTGCCGATACCAGCGGCGCGCGCCCCAGCCAGTGCGCCGAGGCCATGACGATGGCGCGCGGGCGCTCCAGCCCGGCAGCCAGTTCAGCCAGGCGCGGCCCCACCAATCCCGGCTGCAGCGCGGTCATCGGCGAACCATGCGAGATATAAAGGGAAGGCAACAGGCTGCTCATCGAAAGCTCCCGGACGTTTGCGGAGTGCACAGGTTATTGCGCAGAGCTCGGGCAACAAATAACCTCATCGTCAACGTTTTATTTCAAAAACGGGAACAATGGACACCATCGATGCCATGCGTGTGTTCGTCACGGTGGTCGAGCGCAACGGCTTCAGCGCCGCCGCCGATGCCCTGGACATCTCCACCGCCGCCGTCACCCGCCAGGTAGCGGCGCTGGAAAAGCGCCTGTCCACGCGCCTGCTCAACCGCACCACCCGCCGGGTCAGCCCGACCAGCACCGGCGCGGCCTATTACCAGCGCTGCGTCCAGCTGCTGGCCGAATTCGACGAACTGGAGGCATCGGTAGGCGCGCAGGCGCTGCAACCGTCCGGGCGGCTGCGGATCAACGCGCCGGTCAGCTATGGCATTGCCCGGCTGGGCGCCCTGCTGCCCGCCTACAGCGCGCGTTACCCGCAGGTCGAACTGGACCTGCAGCTGGCCGACCGCCAGGTGGACATGGTCGAGGAAGGCTACGACCTGGCCATCCGTATCACCCGCAACCCCGCTCCCAACCTGATCGCGCGGCATCTGGCGCAGGTGCGCATCCGCCTGTGCGCGGCACCGTCCTACCTGGCCAGGCGCGGCACGCCCGCCACCCCGGAGGATCTGGCCGCCCACGATTGCCTGGCCTACACCTACTCCGCCGGCGGCGACAGCTGGCAGTTGCTGGGCCCGCAGGGCGAAATCAATGTGCCGTTCGTGCCACACCTGCGCGCCAACAATGGCGAAGTGCTGCGTGAGGCGGCCATCGCCGGCATGGGCATCATCGCCCAGCCGGATTTCATCATCGAGCAGGCGCTGGCCGACGGCCGTCTGCTGCCGGTACTGCCGGATTGGGAAAGCCCAGCCATCGGCATCCATGCGGTCTATACCAGCCGCAGCCACCTGGCGCCCAAGGTACGCAGCTTCATCGATTACCTGGTCGAGTGCCTGGACCCGAGCGCTGCCGGCTCAGGCTGAGCGGCTTTCATCCAGCATCGCCAGCACCTGCTCCAGCGGCATCGGCCGGCCCAGCAGATAGCCCTGCACCTGGTCACAGCCATGCGCGGCCAACCAGCGGCGCTGGCCCTCGGTTTCCACGCCCTCGGCAATCACCGACAAGCCCATACTGTGGCCCAGCGACAGCAGCGCACGGCAGATGGCGGCGTTGCGTGGATTGCTTTCCACATCGGTGACGAAACCGCGGTCGATCTTCAGCGAATCCAGCGGCAGATGCTGCAGGTAGGACATGCTGGAGAAGCCGGTACCAAAATCATCCAGCGCCACGCCCACGCCGTTGGCATGCAGATGGCCAAGGGTCTGCAGGGCCTGGGTCGGATTACGCATCAGCACGCTCTCGGTGAGCTCCATCTGCAACGCGCCGCGGGCCAGGCCGTGGTCCTGCATGGCGCGGCTGAACTCCCCGACCAGGTCGCTGTTGAACAACTGCACCGCCGAGACGTTCACCGCGATCGGCAGGTGCTGCCAGCCGGCCGCCGACAACTGCTGCTGCGCGCGTGCGGCGGCGTGGATGACCCAGCGGCCCAGCGCGATGATCAGGCCGGTGTCTTCGCACAGCTGGATGAAATCGGCCGGCGGAATGAAGCTGCCATCAAGCTGCGGCCAGCGCAGCAAGGCCTCCAGCGCCACCGGGCTGCCCTCGGCCGCGTCCATGATCGGCTGGAAGTGGAGCAGGAATTCGCCGCGGTCGATGGCGATATGGATACGCCCAGCCAATTGCAGGCGTTCGGTGTAATGGGCCGCCATGCCAGCGTTGAAGTGCAGCAGCGCCACGCCGCTCTCGCGGGCGGCATGCGCGGCCTGCGCGGCGCGCCCCAGCACCTGTTCGGCCAGCTCGCCATCCAGCGGACAGCTGGCCACGCCGATGCGCGCCTCCAGCTGGTGATAGGTGTCGCGGCCACGGATCGGCTCGGCCACCGCCGCCATCAGCGCATCCAGCGCCAGCTGCGGATCGCGCTCGCCTTCAATGGCCAGCACGAAGTCCTCGGCCGGCTGGTGGGCCAACAGACCGTAACGCGAGGCCAAACCACCCAGGCGCACCGATACGGCGCGCAGCGCCTCCTCACCGGCATCCCGCCCCAGGGTATCGGTGATCATCTGCAGACCGCGCAGCTGCACGTGGGCGATGGTATAGCCGCGGCTGCCAGCATCCAGGCGCTCGGACAGCGCGCGCACGGTCAACAGGCCGGTGCCGGCATGGTGGCTGGCGCGGTAGGCCAGCTCGTTTTCGTAACGCAGGCGCTGGCTGACATCCTCGGCCAGCACCAGGCAGGCATTGCGGCCGTCAAATTCCAGCTTGGCGAAGTGCCCCTGCACAAGGAAAGCACTGCCATCCTTGCGCAGATGGGTGCTGATCTGCAGGCCGAGCAGGTCACCGCTCAGGGCGCGGCCGGCGCTCTGGCGGATCTCGTCCCATTCCACCGCCGGCCGGATATCCAGGATCGACATCGCCAGAAATTCCTCGCGGCTATAGCCGTACTGGTCGATCGCGGCCTGGTTCACTTCCAGAAAGCGCAGGGTGACCAGGTCGAAGATCCAGAACGGCGCCGGATTGCGGTCAAACACCAGCCGGAACTGGCGTTGTGCCTCCTGTGCGCGTGCCTCGGTGTTGACCCGCTCGCTGATATCCACCACCGCGCCGGCCAGGCGCTTGCTGTCACCCGCATCGTCGACCAGTTCACCGCGCGCCGACAGCCAGCGCAATGAGCCATCGCCACTGCGCAGCCGGAACATCGCGTTCAAGGCGCCCTTGCCGGCCAAGGCGCGCAGCAGCATGTCGTTCAACCAGGCGCGGTCTTCCTCGTGTACGCGCGACAGGAAGCCCTCCAGCGAGGTACTGCGCCCGGCCAGGCTGAGCATCTGCTGGGTCAGCGCCGACCAATAGACGATAGGTCTGGCGCCGTGGATGGACCAGGTACCGACCTTGCCCACTTCATGGGCCAGCGCCAGCTCGGCATTGCCGGCCTGCACCTCTTCACTGAGCTGCTGCTGGTGCCGGGTACTGCGGCCGACGCGGTACAACAGGTAAGCAAAGCCAGCCAGATACAACAGAATGATGCCGATCGAGGCGTACAGCAGCAGATACCAGCCGGCCATCACTTCCTGGTAGGACAGCGATGCGTACAGGCTCAAAGGGTAGTCCGTCGGCACACTCACTGCCGCGATACGCCGTTGGCCATCGTAGGGACTGATCACCGTTCCCTGCTTGATCACCTCCGGTGACGGCTGCAGAACCTTCATCGGCCGTGCCAGCTTTTTGCCAACCAACTGCTCCGGATCGCGGCTATGGGCCAGCAACTGGCCATAGCGGTTGCCGATCGAGGCCGTGCCGTCTCGGCCCAGATCCAGGCCGCTGACCACATCCTGGAACGCCCCCAGCCGAACCCGCGTCAACAACCACTGGCCCGGCTGCACCTGCAGTGCCGCACGCAGCACCCAATGCTGGTCAGGCGTCTGCTCCAGCGCGCCCAGATACAGGCCGCCGCTGAGCAGGCGATTCTCCGCAACCACCCAACTCTGCAAAGTGGGATCGCCAACACCGGCCGAGAGCGGCGCGCCGTGATCATCCACCAAGGTCACCGAGGCCAGATCCTGGTTGCGCTCCAGCACACCGCGCAGGCTGGCCTCAAACAAAGCAGGTGCCTGATCAGGCACCTGGCGGTAGAACTCCCGGCAATCGCTGGCACTGCCCCGCAGCGCGCGCTCCCAGGTAACCAGCTGTGCGCGCAGCAGGCGGCTGCTGCCACTGGCCAGCGCCATCGTCTGCCGCTGCGCTGCTTCCAGCCGGCTGTTACGGTCGTTCCACAGCATCGTGATCAGGGCGCCGGCAAGCAGCAACGCCACCGCCACACCGGCAATGACCATGACCCGCAATGGATGAGCCGGCGTTCTGCTCACCGGTGAGTCCAACGTATCAGTAGGTGGTCAGCTGGCATTACGTATGTTGGTCCTGGCATCACTACAACTAGGAGCCGTCAGGTGGGGACCTGCAACGGCCGCATGCGAACACCACAAACCCCGCGCTGCCAATGTCTCCCCAGACACCATCTACAGCGCGCTCGCTCAAGCATGCAGCACAACCACCGTCGGCGTGAAGAGTGCGTGACCAATTTTCTCGCATTCCCCGTACTTGTGCACATCCGTCAAGTGCCAGAATCGATATCTTTATGAACGGGGTTGGAGGTCTAGACTTCTCGCACCCACCCTTCGGATACCGTCATGGTCCTGCAACGTTCTTTCCTTGTACTGGCAATCGGCGCCGTACTTACCCTCAGCGGCTGCGGCAAAGATGCGAGCACGCCGCCGGCTGACAACAGCGCGGCGCCCACGCCGGCCGCTGCAGCCAAACCGCAGCTGGGCAGCTTTGGCTTCGATGTCGACGGCATGGACCGCAGTATCGCCGCTGGCGACAACTTCTTCGACTTTGCCAATGGCCAGTGGGTGCAGCGCACCGAGATTCCGGCTGACCGTTCCAACTATGGCAGCTTCAATGTGATCGCCGAGAAAACCCTGGCCGACACCCGCGCCATCATGGAAGAAGCCGGCAAATCCGATGTCGCCGATGTGCGCAGGATCGGCGATTACTACGCCGCGTTCATGGACGAAGCCGGCATCGAAGCGCGCGGCACCGCGCCAGTGCAGCCGGCGCTGCAGGCCATTGCCGGCATCGCCGACAAGCCGGCGCTGGCCAAGGCACTGGGTGCCAGCATGCGCGCCGACGTCGACCTGCTCAACGCCACCAACTTCTATACGCCGCACCTGTTCGGCGTGTGGGTGTCGGTGGACCTGCTGCAGCCGGACCGCAACGCGCCCTACCTGGTGCAGGGCGGGCTGGGCATGCCGGACCGCGATTTCTACCTGCAGGGCGGCCGCATGGCCGAGCTGCGCAAAACCTATGAAGCGTATGTCGCCCAGCTGCTGACGCTGTCCGGCGACAAGGATGCTGCGGCCAAGGCCGCGCGCATCGTCGCGCTGGAAACCAGGATCGCCCAGGCCCACGCCACCCAGGAAGAAACCAACGACGTGCAGAAGGGCGCCAACGCCTGGAAGCAGGCCGACCTGGCCGGCAAGGCGCCGGGCATGGACTGGAAGGCCTTCCTGGACGGCGCCAACCTGGGCGCACAGCAGGATTTCATCGTCTGGCAGCCCAAGGCCGTGGCCGGCCTGTCCAAGCTGGTGGCCAGCGAACCGCTGGATGTGTGGAAGGACTACTTGACCTTCCATGCGCTGGATGAGGCTGCCGTCTACCTGCCCAAGGCCTTTGCCGACGCCCGCTTTGCCTTCCATGGCACCGCGATGAGCGGCACCCCGCAGCAGAGCGATCGCTGGAAGCGCGCGGTCGCCGACACCAATACCGCCGTCGGTGAAGCGGTCGGCAAAATCTATGTGGAACGTCACTTCGACGCTGCCACCAAGGCTCGCGCCGATGAAATGGCCAAGAACATCATCGCCGCCTTCGCCAAGCGCATCGACGCGCTGGCATGGATGTCGCCGGAAACCAAGGCGCATGCCAAGGCCAAGGTTGCCGGGCTCAAGGTGGACATGGGCTACCCGAGCAAGTGGCGTGACTACAGCGCGCTGGAGGTGAAGCGCGACGATGCCCTGGGCAATGCCGAGCGTGCCTCGCTGTTTGAATACCAGCGCAATATCGCCAAGCTCGGCCAGCCGGTCGACCACAGCGAGTGGGCGATGCTGCCGCAGACCATCAATGCGATGAATGTGCCGCTGGAAAACCGTCTGGTATTCCCGGCCGCGATCCTGCAGCCGCCGTTCTTCGATGGCGCCGCCGATGATGCGATCAACTACGGCGCCATTGGTGCGGTGATCGGCCATGAAATCAGCCATGGTTTCGACAACGCCGGCGCGCTTTTCGATGAAACCGGCAAGCTGCACAACTGGTGGACGGCCGATGACCTGAAGAAGTTCAACGCCGCCGGCGATGCGCTGGCCATGCAGTTCGACAGCTACGAGCCCTTCCCCGGCGTGCACGTCAACGGCCGCCTGACCCTGGGCGAGAACATCGCCGACGTTGCCGGCCTCGGCACCGCCTATGACGCCTACCGGCTGTCATTGCAGGGCAAGCAGGAGCAGACGCTGGAAGGTTTCACCCCGGACCAGCGTTTCTTCCTCGGTTTTGCCCAGGCCTGGCGCAGCAAGGCGCGTGAGCAGGCGTTGCGCAATTCGTTGCTGACCAATGTGCATGCGCCGGGCCAGTTCCGTGCGCTGACCGTGCGCAACCTGGATGCGTGGTACCCGGCGTTCGAGGTCAAGCAAGGACAGAAGCTCTACCTGGCACCGGAGCAGCGGGTAAAGGTCTGGTAACAGAAGGTCTGGTAACAGGCTGCGTTTTTGTTTGTGGAAACAGGCGCCGATGGCGCCTGTTTCCTGCTTCATGCTTCCTGTAGTGCCGAGCCATGCTCGGCAGAAGCCTTACCGGTAATGCCCCTGCCGAGCATGGCTCGGCACTACACCCCAACTTGTGCTGGCAAGGCCCCTGCCGAGCATGGCTCGGCACTACACACGCGTTGGTCAGGCCGGCTCAGGCCACGCAGACAGCACTGCAGGCTCCTGCCCTACCCGCTTGCAGGCGCGGGTGGAGATGCCGTCGTTCAAGGCGATCCGGAACAGCGGTGCGACGCTGCGCAGTACGCGTGCCGCCACCACCGACTGCAACTGCTGGCCGCGGCTGCGTCCGAGCAACTGCACTGCCCAGTCCGGCAACAAGGCCGCACCGGCAGCCAGAAACACATCGCGCGACACGCCCGGCAACGGCACCGGCAGGCGCACGTCGCTGAGCACCTCCAATACCTCGCGTGAGCGCGCGTCCATGCTCAGCTGCGACTGCTGCGACTGGAAGTACTCGCGCACCTGCGCCTCACTGGCCGGCACATCGCGCGCGCCCAAGGCCTCGGCCACACGCCGGTATTCATCGTAGTAACGATCGGCAATGGCTGCAGGCACCTCGCGGCAATAGCGCCGGCAGCCTTCCAGAAAGCCATAGGCTTCGGTGACATGCACCCAGGTCAGCAGCTGCGGATCGTCCGCGGCATAGGTGCGGCCATCGGGCAGCGTACCCACCACCTGCGCATGGATACGCCGCACCTTGGCGATCAGCTTCTCGACCTCGGCCGCCGGCGCATAACTGGTGCCGGCGACAAAACTGGTGGTGCGGCGCAGCCGCCCGACCAGATCCTCGCGGAAGTTGGAATGGTCATAGACCCCGGCCAGCGCGCGCGGGTGCAGCAGCTGCAGCATCAGCGCGCACAGCCCACCCGCCAACATGCCCGGGAATTCGGAATGAATACGCCAGGTGACACTGCCCGGGCCAAACCAGCCCGGGTCGCCCAGGGGCGTGTCGTACTCCACCCCATTCTGGTTGCGTGGAAAGGCATCCAGCACCCAGCGGCGGATATGGGCGGTGGCGGCGGCGGAAACGGGACTGAACAGGGATGACATGCTGCCTATCGTACCGGTCCAGCTGCGCAGCTGGCTTGCCTGGACGCTCGATCCGGCCGCCGTACAGCCGCCATCAAGGCCCGGCGCCAGCCACGGATACCGCATGTGCAACTGCAGCAAGGAATTTCACGGGAATTGAAACGTCCTTCGCGCTGGGCCATGACGCAGCGCAAAAATTCCACGCCGTTGCAGCGCCACGGCCGGCGTCACCACAAGGTTCTTCGCACGCCCCCCATTGCCAAGCCGGCCGAAAGTGCTAGAACTGAGCCTGCCTGACCGCTTCAACCTGCATCCGTCGCTCGTTCCAGCAAGTATCTGCAAGGAGCTCAACATGATCGCACTGTTCAAAGGTTTGGGATTGCTGTTGCAAGACAACGAGCTGTACAACAGCCCGTTCGAGAAACAGGTTGATCATTGGAAGAACCTGAGCGATCAGCAGATACGCGAGGAAGTGTCGGTGCTGGCCAAGGCCAAGTGCCAGTGGTTGATGGCGTCGATCGTGCTGTGGCAGGCCTCGTCACTGCTGATCCTGGGCTTGATCACCAACTATCTGTGGCGCGATGACTTCCATATCACCTTCACCCGCGTGGTGATCGTGCTCGGCTCATGGGTGTCGATCCTGTTCGTGATCTGGTTCATGGCCAATATGTTCGACCACACCGCAGGCTTCGAGCGCTGGATGAAGGCCTTCAACAGCCGCGCCCGGATCAGCTCCGACGCCGACAGCGTGGACGAAGTGGCCGAAGCGCTGGAGATGGCCAAACACTATCCGGAAGTTCTGGACTACAAGCAGGCCGTCACCAACACCCGTGAGCTGCGCCACGAAGACGTGCGCATCATGCGTGAGCTGGGCCGCATGCGCCAGCATTCGGAACTGGTCGGCAAGCTCAACCACATCGGGGATGATGGTTTGCGACTACAACCTGCTTTCTGAGCCAGCCGGGGTTTCCAGCTGCAAGTCGCCGCGCTTTGTCGCGGCGATTTTTTTTGCTGCGCGCGGTGAGGCTTCCCCCTCTCCCCAACCCCTCTCCCGCAAGGGGAGAGGGGC
>NZ_LDJJ01000063.1 GCF_001431465.1 Stenotrophomonas terrae
ATCCACGGCAAGGGCCTGCAGTCAGATGGCGGTGCGCCGGTGCTGAAGAATCTGGTCGACCGCATGCTGCGCCAACGCAATGATGTGCTGGCCTTCCATTCGGCGCCGCCCACCCAGGGCGGCACCGGTGCGGTACTGGTACTGCTGGCCAACCGCTGAGTTGCGCGCGTGTGCTGCCACCTGGCCAGCCCACCCATCACCGTAGCCCGGGTAAGCGCAGCGCACCCGGGGCTGTTGGCTGGGAAGCTGAAAGACCTCCCGATCACTGTTCCCCGGGTGCGCTGCGCTTACCCGGGCTACATCGGGTGCAGAACGCTGCCGCTCCAAGGCGCCGCCCTTCGCCTACTGCAAAAGCGCGGGCGCCAACCGCTGCGCCAAGCCCGACCAGCGACTGGCATGGCGGGCCAGCGCCGCTTCGATCACCTCGGCGCTACCGGCCAGATGCAGACCATTTCGCGCGCGGGTGATGCCGGTGTACAGCAGCTCGCGGCTGAGCACGCGGTTATCGCGGCGTGGCAGCTGCAGCCAGACCTGGTCGAACTCCGAGCCCTGTGCCTTGTGCACGGTCATCGCGAAGGCGCTCTCGTGCAGCGGCAATGCCGCCGGGTGGAAGGCGCGCGGGTTGGCCGGGTCGTCGCCGGGGAACCAGGCGCTGATGCCGCTGCCATCACGCAGGCAGATGCCAACATCGCCGTTGAACAGCCGGTGGCGGTAGCTGTTCTCGCCAATGATCAGCAGACGACCGTGGAACCAACCTGGCCCCAGCGCGCGGCCACGGTTGCCTGCCAGCAGGTCTTCGATGCGGGCGTTGAGCCCGCGCGCGCCCTGCGGGCCTTCGCGCACGGCGGTGAGCAGGCGCATGCGGCCGGCCAGGGCCAACGCATCGGCCGGGCTGGCGGCATCGGCCAGTGACTGCCAGTAGTGCTGCAGCGGCTCGCGCCAGGCCTGCAGCGGATCGATATCGCCTTCGTGGAAATGCACGCCGGCCAGTTGCGCCTCGCGCAGCAAGGCCAATGCCTGCTCCGCATCGCCGTCGCGCATGGCATTGGCCAGTGGCGCCAGCTGCAGGGCTTCGCTCTGGCGGTAGCCGCGCTGCAGTTGCACGCGGGCCCCGGCGAAGTCGGAAGGCTTGGATTCAATTGCCTCGGCCGGCAGTTCGCCCAACAGTGTGCGCAGAGCTTCGGCATCGGCCGCGTTGCTGCGCTGGCCATCACCGGCGGCACGCAGGATGGCGCTGAGTACGTCGCCGGCTTCCACCGACGGCAACTGGTCGGGATCGCCGAGCAGCACCAGCCGGGTGCCCGGCGCGATTGCTTCGACCAGCTTGGTCATCAATGGCAGGTCGATCATCGAGGCTTCGTCGACCACGATGACGTCGTAGGGCAATGGGTTGTCGCCGTGGTGACGGAAGCGCGGGGAATCCGGGATCACGCCGAGCAAGCGATGCAAGGTGGTGCCGGTGCTGGGCAGCTGTTCGCACAGGGCGCTGTCGATACCGGCGGCCGGCAGCTTCTGCAGGGCGTGGCGCAGGCTTTCGGCCATGCGTTCGGCAGCGCGGCCGGTGGGTGCGGCCAGGGCGACGCGCGGGGCCGGCTGGTTTGCCGCCTGCGCCTGTGCGGCCAGCAGCACCAGCAGGCGGGTGATGGTGGTGGTCTTGCCGGTGCCGGGGCCGCCGGTGATCAGCAGCAGGTTGTGGCGCAGGGCGGTGGCTGCGGCTCTTGCTTGGTGGTCTGGAGCTCTACCCTCATCCGCCCTTCGGGCACCTTCTCCCGCTTGCGGGAGAAGGAAGAGATCCGGCTGCGCTGAGGTCTGTGAGTCTTGCGATGCCGCCTGCCCCGGAAACAAGCGCGCAAACACCTCCGCCAAGCCGGCAACATCGCCGCCAACAACCGGTGCCTGCCCGATCCGCTGCAAGCCCGTTGCCAAGCGGCGCTCGTACTCACGATAGCGGCGCAGGTACAGCAACCCGTTTTCCCAGACCAGCGGTGCCTGTTCCGACGCCGCGTTGTTATCCACAGCACTGGCTATCCACTTCGATGCCGCCAGCTGTGCAATCCACTCTTCGGCCACCGGCCATTCCACGCCGGCATCCACCAGCCGCTGCGGCTGGGTCGGATCAAAGCCGGCGTGGCCCTGCGATACCGCCAGCGACGCCAAGGCCGCCGCCGCCAGCACCGCATCCGGCGTGTCCGGGTCCAGGCGGCGCAGGCTCTGCGCCAGGGCATGATCCAGCGCGCGCAAGGCACCGGCTTTGTTCAATGCGGCCAGCAGGCTCATGCCTCGCCTCCCAGTCGTGCCAACAAGGCCGCGTGGCCGTCGCGGCCACCGGCAAACAATTCATCCACCGCGTGCACCAGTTCCGCGGCGAAGTTGTGCGCGTACAGGCCCGGCGATGGCGTGCGTGCTGCATCCAGGCCGCGGCAGAACAGGTAGCGGATGCCGCCGAAGTCACGCGCATAGTCGTAACCAGCACCGATGCGGAAGCGCAACCAACGATGCAGGGCCACGGTGTAGATCAGCGCCTGCAGGTCGTATTCGCTATGCCGCATGGCCGCGTCCAGCTGCGCTGGGGCGTAGTCGGGCAGGCGGTTGGATTTGTAGTCGAGCACATACCAACGCCCGTCGCGGACGTAGGTAAGGTCGATCTTGCCGGTCATCAGCCCTTCCAGCTGGCGGCGCAGGCCAAAGCCGTGGCGGCCTCGTACCACCCCGTGTGCATGCAACACGCGCAGCAGTGCCGGCACCGTGGTCGGCTGCATGGCGAAGTGGAACTCGATTTCGGCGCGGCGCTCACCCTCGTCCAGTGAATGCAGGGCGCCACCTTCGGGCAGGGTCACGGTCAGAGTCTGGCCGATCAGTTGGGTCAGCAGCGCTACGCCGTCGGCGATTTCTTCGTCGATATAGCCGTCGGCACGCATGGCTTTCTCGATGATCTCGCCCTGCCCCTCCGGTGCCGCATCGCCGGGCCGCCAGTCGCGCCAAGCGCCGAAGTCGACGTTTTCCAGCGCGGCATGCAGCACGTTGCCGAAGCGGCTGCCGGCAAAACGCGGATCGAATACTTCCGGCTGTGCGGTGCTAGCCTCACTGGCCGGTTCGGCATCCACATCGACCTGCGCCGGTTCGTCGGCAGCACCGCCGCTGTCTTCGGTAGAGGCGGCGGCGGTGTCGTGGCCGCCTTCGGCATGGGCCAGCTGGGTGAAGCTGTACACCCACCAGTCGTGCGGCACGCTGCGGCGTACGTCGCGCACCGGCGGCAAGGCCTGCTCACGCTCGGGTGGCAGCCGCGCCGGCACCGGGCCGGTGTCGCCTTCGATCACCGCGATGTCGGCATGCGCCGGCAAGCCCTGCAGCATCGGCCCCAGCCGCGAGCTGGCCAGCCCGGTCAATGCGCCGCCACTTATCCACAAGGCATGCTCGGCGCGGGTCAGGCCGACGTAGAGCAGGCGCGCGGTCTCGGCTTCTTCATCGGCGTTGACCTGCTGGCCGATGGCCTTCCAGTCCGGGTCTTCCTTGTCGATCTTCCAGTGCAGCACACGTTGTTCGCCATCGTGCACGGTGCGATGGTTGCTGCTGTCTGGCGCATTGGTGGCGATGCCGACGAAGGGCAGGTAGACCAGCGGATATTCCAGGCCCTTGCTCTTGTGCAGGGTGATGATCTGCACGCGGCGCGCGTCCGATTCCAGGCGCAGCAGCTGCGCTTCGTCGCCTTCGTCGGCGTGCGCGATCTGGGTTTGCAGCCAGTCCAGCAGGCCGTGCAGGCCGATGCTGCGGTTGCTGGCTTCCTGCAGGGTTTCGGCCAGCTGCAGGTAGTTGGTCAGGCGGCGCTCGCCGTCGATCAGCAGCAACAGGCGCTCGGCCTGTTCGGCGCACAGGTCCGACAGCAGGGCCAGCACGCCGCCGCGCTGCCAGCGCTCGCGCCATTGCAGCAGGCGCTCCTGGTGCAGGCGCTGTTGTTCGCCTTCGTATTCCATCGCGGCGATGCGGGCGGCACTCTCGCCCAGCAGCACGGTGGCCAACGCGGCGCGCAGGCGGCCTTCGTCGGCCGGTTGCAGCAGGGCCAGCAACAGCAGGCGCAGTTCGTGGGCTTCGGCGCTGGCAAACAGGCTCTGCTTGCCGGCGGCTACCGCCGGAATGCCCAGTGCAGCCAAGGCCTGCTGCACGCGCGAGGCTTCCTTGTGCGAGCGCACCAGCACGGCGATATCGCCCGGCTGCACCGGTTTGCCATCGACCAGCGCGCGGCCTTCGCGGGCGGCGCTGAGCACCCTGTGGATATCTGCAACACAAGCCGCGGTGGCGGCATCGCGCGAGGCGTCGGCCTTCAACGGTTTGCCATCGGCATCAGCGGCGATCAGCTGCAGGGTCAGCGCTGGGGCGGGTTTGCCGTCGAACAGATAGTCGGCGTCGCTGCGCTTGCTGCCCGGCAGGACTGGCTCGAACTGGATGCGTTCGTCGAGGAAGGCCTCGGGGCCGGCATTGTCGTACAGCGCCTGGATCGCGCGCAGCACGCCGGGACGCGAGCGGAAGTTGCGGTCCAGCGCCGGCGCCGCTTCGGCCAACGCTTTGGCCTGCAGATAGGTATGCACGTCGCCGCCACGGAAGCCGTAGATGGCCTGCTTGGGGTCGCCGATCAGGAACAGCGCGGCGGCCTCGTCGTCCGCGGCGAAGATGCGGCGGAAGATGTCCCACTGGCGCGGGTCGGTGTCCTGGAATTCGTCGACCAGCGCAAAGCGGTACTGCGCGCGCAGGCGTTCGGCCAGATGTGCGCCATGCGGGCCGTGCAGGGCATTGGCGACGTTGTCGATCAAATCGTCATAGGTCTGCTGGCGGCGCAGCTGCTTGAGCTTGGCCAGACGCTGGCGAACCTCGTCGCGCAGCTGGTGCAGCAGCACGATCGATTGCTGGCGCTGCCACTGCGTGACCTGCGCCAGTGCCTGCAGGTAGTCGGCAATCAGTGGCTGCAACGGCGATTGCGGGGTGCTGCCGGCCTTGGCCTTGTTGGTCTTGGCGGTGAGTGCCTCCAGCGTCAGCCGCTCCAGGCGTTCGTCCAGCTCGGCGCCCGGATCCGGATGGCGGCTCCACTGCAGCAGTTGCTGGAACAGCGGTTCGATCCAGTCGGGCTTGTAGCTGGCCTTGTTGAGGATGCCGCCATCAAGCGCGCCACGCAGCTGCTGCAGGTAGCTCTCGCCGTGTTCTTCAATGCTGGCGGCAAGACGCTGCGCGGCGCCGTCGCGGAAGGGGCGCGTGTCTTCGATCAGGGTCTGCGGTGGCTGTGGATAAAGCGGCAGCTCGGCGGCCAGCGCGGGCAGATCACGAGCCAGGGCATCGGGGCTTTTCCACAGGCCCAGCAAGGCCTCCAGATGCTCGCCCTGCCCTGCATGCAGGCGCCACAGGTCGGCCGCCAACTCGTCATGCAGCGCGCGGGTATTGGCCAACAGCTCGGGCGCGGCAAAGGTGTGGCCGCTCTCCAGCGCGTATTCGCCCAGCACCCGTGTGCAGAAGCCGTGGATGGTGAAGATCGAGGCCAGGTCGGTTTCTTCGGCGGCAATGCGCAGGCGCCGGCCCAGCTGGGCGGCGCTTTCCGTACCTTGCTGCAGGTGGCGTTGCAGGATGGCGCGGGTGAGCGTGGTTTCCGGGCTGTCGTCGTCTGCGGGCGTGCTGTCGACCACGCGCGCGGCCAGTTCCAACCGCTCGCGGATGCGCTTTCGCAGCTCCTGGGTGGCGGCATCGGTAAAGGTCACCGCCAGGATCTGGCCCATGCGCAGGCCCTGCTCCACCACCAAGCGGGTGAACAACGTGGCCAGGGTGAAGGTCTTGCCGGTGCCGGCGCTGGCCTCGATCAGGCGCAGACCATCCAGCGGCAGGTGCAGATAGGGATCGGATTGCAGCGCTTCAGTGCTCATGCGCCAGCTCCGGTGACAGCATCGGTTTCGTCGTCAAAATCGGGCAATGCGCGGCCCTCGCGCAGGGCGGTAAATATCAACAAGGCGTTGTGGATAAACCTGTGTGTAGTGACCGGCGAAGCAAACGGATCGCGGCCGCGCAGGGCCAGTTGCAGGGCTTCGCCATTGCGCTCGCCCCAGCTGTGTTCGCTGCCGAACCAGCGCGCCTGGGCGGCGCTTTCACGTTTGTCATCGGCAGCGTTGTAGACCTCCCAGCCGGTGTACGGGGCAAACAGCAGCGGTTGCTGCATGCCTTCAGAACGTAGCTGCAGCAAGGCTTTCAAGGCTGTTTTTGCGGTTTCAGACGACAGCTCCGGCAGCTGGTGCGGGCCATAGCCGGCCTGGCCGTTGTCATGGAACTGCAGCATCGCCGACGGTGTTCCCGCTGCATTGGCCAACAGCCAATCCAGGCCGCCGCGCAGCACATAGGCCACACCTGCGGCACCGGCATGCAGGCGCACCAGCCCCTGTGGATGGATTTGATCGACACGCCCATGCAGGCGCACGCCATCCAGCTCCACTTCGTAGCGTTGCGAGTCCAGCGGCTGGCCGTCGTACCACTGCGAAAACGCCTCCGCACAGGGACGGATGCGGCTGAGCATGCGTTCGAACTGTTGCCGTCCCAATGCGCCTGATGGCAACAAAGCGCGGGCACGCAGGCGCTGGTACAGGCCGGCTTCGCGGCCCTGCAGCAGCGCGCTGAGCACATGCTGCTGCAATGAGGAGTGCAGGCGGCCACCGCCGGGCACCAGCAGCGGCTCGATGTCTTCGCTGTCGTCGATTTCGCCCGCCAGGCGCAAACCCAGGCGCTGGCTGAGGAACTGCCCGGCCGGATCGCTGAGGAAACGCCGCAGTGCGTCCAGCGACAGGCTGTCGTCGTTGAGCGCGCTGGGCAGCGGTGCGTCCAGCGGGCCATCGAACCACGGTGCCAGGCGCTGGCGGCTGCCGCCGACCGCACTGGCGGCCGGGTGCCATTGGCGCCGGTAGCTGAAACGCCGTGGTTCGCCATCGCCACCAAACGCGGCCGGGGCGAATGGCTGCAGCGGGTGGCGCACCACCAACTGCTTGCGGGCAGCGGTGGGATCCTGGTGATAGGCGGCCGCCGCATTGACCAGTTCGCTGACCAGCACCGACGGCTCACGCACGCTGCCGTCGCGGGCATCGGCGCCCAGATAGCTCAGGTAGAACACTTCCTGGGCGGAGGCGAACAACTGCAGGAACAGGAAGCGGTCGTCCTCGCGCAGCGAGCGATCGCCATAACGGCGGCGCTCGGTGCCGAGTTCGGCGGTAAGCCGGCTCAGGCCGGCGGCCGGGTCGCGGCGGGGGAAATCGCCATCGTTCAAACCCAATACGCAGATCACCCGGAACGGCAGCAGGCGCATCGGCACCATGCGGCCGAAACTGATGCCGCCGGTGAGCAGCGGCGCGCGCGTATCGGCCTCGGACAATACCGAGGCGAAATGCGCACGCACCACTTCGGCCGGCACCGGCGCATCGAAGCCGGCCTTGTTGGCCTCCTCGGCAAACTCGTTGACCAGTT
The DNA here is from genome assembly GCF_001431465.1 of Stenotrophomonas terrae. Taxonomy (GTDB): domain Bacteria; phylum Pseudomonadota; class Gammaproteobacteria; order Xanthomonadales; family Xanthomonadaceae; genus Stenotrophomonas; species Stenotrophomonas terrae. The sequence goes on from NZ_LDJJ01000063.1 coordinate 7,480, forward strand.
TGCGCAGCCGGTCCAGCGCGCGCACGGCGGACGGCTCGCTCGGGTTTTCAGGCAGCAGTGCGTTCAACAGGCCGAGCAGGCGCTCACGCCATTGGTTGGGGCTCAGGGCTTCGGCCAGGGTCTTCTGGTGGCGGGCCAGCACCCGCAACAGGCGGATCAGCGCATCCAGCGCGGCCAGGCCGCCGCCTTCCAGTTCCGGCCAAGGGGCGACACCGCCGATGTCCTCATCGCTGCCGCTGGCGTGGCCGAGCAGCAGCCGGTCCAGCGCGAACTGCCAGGTGTAGGCATCGTCGGCCGGCGCCTGATGCTGCTGGCGGTGCCTGGCATCCAGCCCCCAGCGCGCGCCGGCCGCCTGCAACCAGGCATGCAGGCGTTCGAAGGCCGCCGCATCCAGGCCGGAGGCGGCCGCCAACGGTGCGCTGGCCAGCAGGTCGAGGATTTCATTGAGGCCAAAACGCGATACCGGCAGGCCCAACAGCTGCACGAAGACCTCGGCCAGCGGCTCGCCCTGCAGCGGGCTGGCATCGGCCAGCGCCCAGGGAATATGCGCATCGTTGCCGCCACGGCCGCCGAACACCGATTCCAGGTACGGCACGTAGGGATCGATATCCGGCGCCAACACGGCGATTTCGCGCGGCTGCAGCGGCGGATCGAAGCGCGGGTCTTCCAGCAGCGCGCGCAGTTGCTCGTGCAGCACCTGCATCTCGCGCAGACGGGTGTGGCAGGCGTGGATCTGGATGCTGGGGTCGTCCAGCCGCAAGGCCTCGAGCAGCGGTGGCGAGGGCAGCGCGCGGCGATGGAACAGGTCGGCCTGCAGGCGATGCAGCAGGCTGTCGCCAAGGCCACCTGCATCCAGGCCGGGCACCGGGATGCTTTCCGGATCGACATAGGCGGCGATTTCGCCACTGGGGTGAACCACTTCGTAATCACCCAGCACCGCCATGAAGTCGCGGCCAGCTTCGCCCCAGGCCTGCAGCAGCGGGTTCTCGCCGGCCTCGATGCCGAACGGCTCGGCCAGCCCGCTGCGCAGTTTTTCCTTCAAGGTCTGCAGGTCGCCCCAGTAGGAGCGGGTCGGCGTCGGCATATAGAAGTGCAGCGTGCCGACCCGCGCCTGGGTAGCGATCACCCGCAGCACGTCCGGCGAGACATTGAGCGTGGCGAAGGCGAACAGCCGCTGCGGCAGGCCCTGCGGCAAGGGCTGGTGCTCGCCTTCGAAGCGGGCCAGATAGTCGTTGATGCGGCGCGCGCGGTAATTCTGGCCACCGGCGATATGCCGCCACAGGATGGCCTGCGGGTCGTCCGGCTCGGCACCGTCCTCCCAGCGCAGCAGCCAATCGCGGCGCCAGGCCTGGTACTTCTCGAACACCCCACCCAACTCGGCCGCCAGCGCCCAGGGCCGCAGCGGATCGTCGCGGTCCAGGTAGGCGCGCAGCCCGGCCATCGCCGGTTTCTGCATCACGGTGCTGTCGGTCAACGCCCCATACAGCCGCCAGTGCAGGCCCGTGGCGCCCAGGTCATCGCGCTCACCGGGCACATTGGCCTTCAGCGCCTTGGCGACGAACTCACCGGGGGTCAGGAATTCGAGGTTGGCCGACACCCCGTACTCGGCCGCCAGGGTGGACTGCAACCAGCGCCGCATCGCCACCTGCGGGATCAGCACGATATCGGCGGCCAACAAGGGCTGGCCTGACGCCGGCTCACGCAGCGCGTGGGCCAACAGCTGGGCCAACACGTCCAGGGCATTGGAGTGGTACAGGCGGAAATCGGGGGCATTGCTCATCGCGCCATCTTGCCGCAGTGGGATGGTTTCGACGAGTGATCCGCGGGGTATGTCGTGGAAGAGCGGCTGGGTTGCGGCGCTTGGCAGCTATGTCTGACAGCAAGCTGCCGCAGTGGCTTGCCGGTTCAAACAATGTCCAGCCGGCGCGGCGGAGTGATCAAACATCAATCTTCTGATGAAACACCAAGAATCAAACGGCAGGTCAGGTTCAAAACTCCACTCCACGGACGACGCCGTCCATCAACCCTTTACTTCGATCGAAGAGATCAATTTGATGACGTTACCTGGCCTCCACAACCTGCAGTGTCGTCGCTACAAATACCGAATCCGAAGCGGAGAGCATCGGTGTCAGATCGAAAGAAAATCGAACTGTCAGATCTACCGGTTTCAAGGCAAATCGGTTTATCGAATCTGGCGCTACCAGCCAAGGGATTCGAACCGCTTCGCCAGGAGAGAGAACTTGCACCTGTTTGGCCAAAGTTGAACTGGGTGGTCCCATGCACAGTCGGCTCTCCTTTCCCGAGTGATTGTCCACAAGGATCACCTTTGGTTCGCGCCTGCGGTAGTAATCGATTGGCAGCGACACTGGCTCCTCGCTCGCGTTGAACAGCTCCAACTCCACGTGGATCATCTCACCGGTAAATGGGCAGGGTTTGCCGCCAGGGCAATGAGCGCGCAGCTCAATCATGGAAGCAGTCTGCCCGCTATGCGCGGACAAGGGCAGCAATAGAATCAGGATCAAGAAGAGACGACGCACACGACCTCCCGGCTTGGCGCAGCCGCAACGGGCTTTGTCACCATGGTGTGCGAGCGGCTGGGCATTGATCACCGGTGATGATGGATCCCGGGCTGTGGCGGGCGCAGATGACGCGGTCACCGATGCGGGCGACCGCGTGGCCGTCGATATCGGTCTGTGGCGAGCCGGTCAATACCGAGCCACCGGCTTGCAGGGCATCGCCCACTACGATCAGCGTCCTTGCCATCGTGCTCGGCCCCTCCGTGGCCGGTGCGTTGATTGCAGTCGGGCTCGACCTTAGTGGCCTGGCTCTTGATCAAGAATGGGATATGTCTGGAAGTGGCTGTCCCTGCAGCACGGTCGGTCACCGCGATGGCGGCAGGTGGACGTAGGGACTGTCCCGACAGCCGGACCCCTCACGCTCTGTGCACAGCTTCCGGACGCCGATTCGACCACTGGGGGGACAGTGTGTTGCCACCAATACCGACCTGCGGCGCATGCCGGGAGGCGCGCGGGATGCGACAATACTGCACGGTCCAGTACGCTTATGTTCAGGCGCGGCTGGCAATCCTAGAACGTTGGTTTTCCGTTAAAGGCCACCATGCCCTCAGCTCGGACTCCCTTGGTGCAGTTGTCCAACGTGCGAATCGATCGCGGCGGACGCACCATTCTGCGCGATGTTTCGCTGCAGGTACCGCAAGGCAGCATCACCGCCGTGTTGGGCCCGTCGGGCAGTGGCAAGTCAACCATGTTGGCGGCATTGACCGGTGAGCTGCGGCCCATCTCCGGCACCGTGCAGTTGTTTGGTCGGGATATCCCGCACGGCAACCGTGAGCTGCTGGAGATGCGCAAGAACGTTGGCGTGCTGCTGCAGGGCAACGGTCTGCTGACCGACCTGAGCGTGGCCGACAACGTGGCGCTGCCGCTGCGGGCACATACCAGGCTGCCCGAGCCGGTGCTGCGGCGCCTGGTACAGATGAAGCTGCATGCGGTGGGCCTGCTGGCCGCTGCCGATGCCTGGCCGCGTGAGCTGTCCGGCGGCATGGCGCGCCGCGTCGCGTTGGCCCGCGCCTTGGCGCTGGACCCGCCGTTGATGATCTACGACGAGCCGCTGACCGGGCTGGACCCGATCGCCTCGGGCGTGATCATGAGCCTGATCCAGCGTTTGAACGACAGCCTGGGCCTGACCAGCATCATCGTCAGCCACCATGTGCATGAAACCCTGCCGATCTGCGATCAGGCGGTGGTGATCGCCAATGGCGGCATCGTGTTCTCTGGTACTCCGGACGAACTGCAGGCCAGCACCGACCCGCTGGTGCGGCAGTTCCTGCACGGCGAGCCGGACGGCCCGATCCCGTTTGATGCGCCCACGCGCAATTACGGGTTGGAGAACGCGTGATGCTGACGCTGCGCGAAATGCGTGATTCCTGCCCCCTCTCCTGCGCAGCGGGAGAGGGATGGGGTGAGGGCGCTCTTGAAGGCGCTTTTGAAGCTGGTGTTGCCAAAGCTGCCCTCATCCGCCCTTCGGGCACCTTCTCCCGTAAACGGGAGAAGGTATCGTCACCCAGCAATGCTGGTGCTTTTGGAGCCGCTTGCTGATGCCCTTCACCTCCTCCATCCGCTCGCTGGGCCGTGCCGGGCTGTTTTCGCTGACGGTGCTGCGCGGTTCCCTGCCGACCCGTGACTTCCTGGCCGAGCTGACCCGCGAGATCTACAAGATCGGTGCACGTTCGCTGCCGATCATCGCCGTTGGCGGCGCGTTTGTCGGCTTGGTGCTGACCCTGCAGGGCTATCGCACGCTGACCACCTTTGGTGCCTCCGATGCGCTGTCCACCCTGCTCGGCCTGTCGCTGTACCGCGAACTGGCACCGGTGCTGACCGCGCTGCTGTTCATCGGCCGCGCCGGCAGCTCGATCGCCGCCGAGCTGGGGCTGATGCGCGCCACCGACCAGATCAAGGCGCTGGAGCTGATGGCCATCGATCCGATCGCCAAGGCAGTTGCGCCGCGCTTCTGGGCGGCAGTGCTGACCGTGCCGTTGCTGACCGGCATCTTCTGCTCGCTGGCCATCGCCGGTGGTTACTTCGAAGCGGTACACATCCTGGGCCAGGACAACGGCACGTTCTGGTCGGGGCTGCGTGGCAGCGTCGATTTCTGGGACGACTTTGCGGTGGCCCTGCTCAAGTCGGCGATCTTCGGCGGTACCGCGGCGCTGGTCGCGGCCTATGTTGGCTTCCACGCCGAGCCGACCATCGAAGGCACCTCGGTGGCCACCACCCGCGCCGTTGTAAATGCCTCGTTGCTGGTGCTGATGTTCAACTTCGTGTTGTCGGCACTGCTGTTTCAATGATGCGATTTCTTCGCAGAAGCCCGCGCATCCGTGTGCGGGGCGTCAATAAAAACCCGAACAATCCGCTTCGCACCGCGAAGCAACAGCTGGATCAGGAGTGAGACACAACATGGCCATCCGTGGACCCAGACTCGAATTTTCCGTCGGCGCCTTCCTGCTGCTGGCCCTGGCTTCGTTGCTGGTGCTGGCCGTGGCCTCCACCAACCAGCGCTTCGGCATGGGCGGTGGCGACTATGAATTGAAGGCACGCTTCAGCCAGATCGGGCAGCTGCGCAAGCAGGCGCCAGTGAAGGTTGGCGGTGTGACCATCGGCCAAGTAGCTGACATTCAGCTCGACCCGACTAAATACGATTCCATCGTGACCCTGTCGCTGGACAGCAAGTTCAAGGATCTGCCCGCCGACACCTCCGCCGGCATCTTCACCAGCGGTCTGTTGGGCGAAAGCTACATCGGCCTGCAGCCGGGCGGCGATCCGGATGTATTGAAGTCCGGCGATGAAATCGTCTTCACCCAGCCGGCGGTGGACCTACTGCAGCTGGTAGGCAAGTACATGTTCAGCGGTGGCGGCAACACCGGCGCTGCTGGCAATGACACCCACGGCGCAGACGCGCCCGCTACGGAACCGCAACCATGAAAGTGAAACTGCTTACCGCCGTGCTCGCTGCGGCCCTGCTGGCCACCGCGCCGTCGGTCACGCTGGCGCAGGCGCGCCCGGCCGCAACCGCCGCGCAGCCTTCGGCCGCCGCCCGCACCGTGCTGGATTCCAGCACCCGCATCATCAACGCCCTGCAGACCCGTCGCGCCGAGTTCCGCGCCAATCCGGCAACGCTGCGCAGCTACATCGATGGTGAGCTGAGCCGCGCCTTCGACCGCGACTACGCTGCCCGCCTGGTATTGGGTGTGCACGGCCGCGGTGCTGCCGATGCCGACGTCAAGCTGTTCGCCGATGCCATGGCCGACAACCTGATGTCGCGCTACGGCTCGGCCCTGCTCGATATCCAGGGCAAGCCCAGCTTCCGTTACAAGAGCGAGCAGCCGCTGCCGGGCAACCGCGGCGTCAAGGTGTCCACCGAACTGGTGCGCGCTGGCAGCGAGCCGACCCCGGTCGAGTACCTGATGCGCAACGTCGATGGCCAGTGGAAGATCTTCGACGTGATGATCGAAGGCATCTCCTACGTGCAGACCTTCAAGAACCAGTTCGATGCACCGCTGCGACAGAAGTCGATCAAGCAGGTGGCCACCGAACTGCGCAGCGGCAGCATGCAGGCCAACGCCGGCCCGGCTCCCCGTGGCAAGTAAAGCCAGCTTCCGCACCGATGGCGACACCCTGCTGCTGGCAGGCGTGATCGACCGCGCGGCGGTGGTTGCACTGTGGCCGCAGCTGGCGCGTGGGCTTGGCCCCGTACGCCAGCTCGATCTGCAGGCAGTGGAGCGCATCGACAGTGCCGGCCTGGCTTTGTTGGGTGAGCTTGCTGCACGGCTGCGCGCACAAGGTGACGGCAACGTCAGCGGTGCGCCGGCTGGACTGGACGAATTGTGTGCAGCCTACCGGCTCTCACCGTCCCTTGATTTCAACGCCTCCTCAGCAGGAAGCTGACATGAAACTTTTCCGCACCCTTCTCCTTCTGCTCGCCGTGGCCCTGCTTGCGGCCTGTGCCGGCAAGCCGGCGCGCGATGCCATGCCGGCAACCACGCTGGTTGCACCGGCGGCCACCGAACAGGCAGCCGACACCGCCGCAGCGGCCCCCGCTCCGACGCAGGACACGGCCAGCACCAGCAGCGATGCGCCGCAGGACAATGCCACTGCCAGTGCCAGCGATGCCACCGCACCGACCGGCGCCGAAGACGACTTCGCCGCGCTTTACGGCGGCCCGGCACCGGGCAGCGAAGGCCAGGACGGCGCGGCTGGCGCCAGCATGACCTACGACCCGTGGGAGAAGTACAACCGCGGCGTGCACCGCTTCAACAATGCGGTTGACCGCACGGTCGCACGCCCGCTGGCCACCGCCTATGTCAACGTGGTGCCGCAGTTCGCGCGTACCGGCGTGAGCAACTTCTTCAGCAACCTGCGTTCGCCGTTGACCATGGTCAACCAGCTGCTGCAGGGCCATGCCGACGATGCCTGGGACACGCTGGGGCGGTTCCTGATGAACTCCACCTTCGGTATTGGTGGCCTGTTCGATCCGGCCAGCAAGGCCATGGTGCCCAAGCGCAGCGAAGACTTCGGCCAAACCCTGGGCGCGTGGGGCTGGCGTCGTTCGCGCTACGTGGAGCTGCCGTTCTTCGGCCCGCGCACCGTGCGTGACGTATTCGGCCTGGCCGGTGATATCCCGCTGTCGCCGATGCGTCAGATCGAGATGGACAAGGTCCGCATCGGCTTGCAGGGCCTGCAGCTGGTGGACATGCGTGCACAGCTGATGGCCGTGGATTCGCTGCGTGACACCGCGGTGGACGAATACGCATTGACCCGCGATGCCTGGCTGCAGCGCCGCACCTACCAGATCGAAAAAGATCTGCGCCACGGCGGCAAGCGCGACGACGACGACCAGACCCCGATTCCGGTCGACGCGATGCCGATGCCGAACTGGGGCGACTGATCCTGGTTGTTGCTGGTTGGTACTCAGCAACATACGAAGAGCCCGGGGAAACCCGGGCTTTTTGTTTGCTTCTATTTTTTGTGTGAGCGGTGTCAACCGCGAAGCTGACGGATCAGCAGATCGCGGTTGGATCCGGTCGCCAAGCAATGTCAGCTTCGCGGCTGACACCGCTCCCACAAGAACACATCAGCCGGTGCTTTACGCAGCCAGTGCTGCGTCCACTGCCTTGCGCAGGCCTTCGTCATCGGCGGTGGTGTCCGGGGCGAAGCGGGCGACAACCTTGCCATCCTTGCCGATCAGGAACTTCTCGAAGTTCCACAGCACGGCCGGGGCCGGGTTGGCCTCGATACCGAAGCCGACCAGCTTCTCGCGCATCGGGCCTTCGCCGATGGCGGCCGGCTGGGCGGCGGTCAGCTGCTGGTACAGCGGGTGGATATCGTCACCGGCAACGCTGATCTTGGAGAACATCGGGAAGCTGACGTCATAGGTCAATGCGCAGAACTGCTTGATCTCGTCCTCGCTGCCCGGCTCCTGGCCGTTGAAGTTGTTGGCCGGGAAACCCAGCACTTCCAGGCCGGCGTCCTTCTTTTCGCGGTACAGCTTTTCCAGACCTTCGTACTGCGGGGTGAGGCCGCACTTGGAGGCGGTATTGACCACCAGCAGCACCTTGCCGCGGTAGTCAGCCAACGATGACGGTGCGCCGTCGATGGTGGTCAGCGCGATGTCGTAAACGGAAGCGGTCATGCGGTTGCCTGCTTGGGGGTTGGGAAAGGCCAAGCATAAACGGCGGCCGTGGCGCTGGCACGACCAACAGGTTGTAACGCTGGGTTCTGTGGTGGTGCTGAACCACGTTCGGGTGCTGCTTTACCTGTAGTGCCGAGCCATGCTCGGCTGGGGCCTTACCGGTAGAGCCCTTGCCGAGCATGGCTCGGCACTACATTGGGCCTTACCGGTAGAGCCTCTGCCGAGCATGGCTCGGCACTACAGTGGGCGTTGCTTGTCGAGCCTCTGCCGAGCGTGGCTCGGCACTACCTCAGCTGTCGCTGCTTTCGGGGCTGTCTTCGTCGGCTTCATCATCGGTGCCCAGCATTGCCTGCGAGGCGTCGCTGGACAGCGACTCCACGCCGCGCAGCTTGCGTTCGATGGTGCGGGTCTTGCGGCTGGCGTCGCCCAGGCTCTTGCCGACGGTGTTGATCTGCTTCTCGGCCTTTTCGAGGATGCCGGCGAACTTGCCGAACTCGCTCTTCACCGCGCCCAGCAGGCTCCACACTTCCGAGGAGCGCTGCTCGATGGCCAGGGTGCGGAAGCCCATCTGCAAGCTGTTCAACAACGCTGTGACCGTGGTCGGGCCGGCGATCACCACGCGGTGCTCGCGCTGCAAGGCGTCCACCAGACCGGCGCGGCGAATGACTTCGGCATACAGGCCTTCGGTCGGCAGGAACATCACCGCGAAGTCGGTGCTGTGCGGCGGCACGATGTACTTCTCGCTGATCGACTTGGCCTGGATGCGGATTGCCCGTTCCAGCTGGTTGCCGCAGTTGCGTACCGCGTCGGCATCGCCGGCTTCCTGCGCATCGAGCAGGCGCTCGTAGTCCTCACGCGGGAACTTGGAATCGATCGGCAGCCATACCGGCGTATCGGCATCGCCGCGGCCGGGCAGGCGCACCGCGAAATCCACCATCTCGCCGCTGTCGACGCGCAGCTTGACCCCGCGTGCGTACTGCTCGGCGGTCAGGGTCTGCTCAAGGATGTTGTCCAGCTGCACTTCGCCCCAGCCGCCGCGGTTCTTGACGTTGCTCAGCACGCGCTTGAGGTCGCCCACGCCGGTGGCCAGCTGCTGCATTTCACCCAGCCCGCGCTGCACCTGCTCCAAACGCTCGGAGACCAGCTTGAACGAGGAATCCAGGCGCGTATTGAGCGTGCTCTGCAGCTTTTCGTCCACGGTCTGCCGCATCAGTTCGAGCTTGGCGGCGTTGTCGCCCTGCAGGTCCTTCAGCCGCGCTTCCAGGGTCTGCCGCATCTCGGTGATGCGCTGCTCGTTGCGCTGGGTCAGTTCGCCCAGCTTCTGGTTGAGGGTCTCGCCGAAGCGCAGCTGCACCTGTGCGCCTTCTTCGCGGCCCTTGCGGGTTTCCTCGACCAGGCTCTGCTGCAGGCCGGCCAGCTGGCGCGCGAACGCTTCCATGCGCGCTTCCTGCTGCTGGCCGAACACGTCGAGCTGGCCGCGCACATCCTGCAGCCGCGTACCCAGCAACTGCGCAAGCAACTGCTGGGCGTTGGCGGTTTCCTCGCGGCCCTTGCGGGCGTCGTCGTTGAGGCTGTCGCGCAGCAGGTCCAGGCGCTGGTCGGTGCGGGTGGACAGGTCGCTGAGGTTGCGGCCGAAGCCATCGATGCGGATGTCCTGCTGCCGCGCCATGGTTTCCAGCTGCTCACGCAACTCGCCGCGGCCGCTGCGCTGTTCGTCGCGCAAGGTGGTTTCCAGCGCGGAGGTATCGTTACGGCGCAGCAGCAACAGCAGTTGCAGCACGAGGACGGCGACCAGCAGGCCACCAAGGATCAGGGTTTCAGTTTGCATGGGGAGAAGTGTAGCCCTGCCCGTCTCAGAAGCTGATCCGGCAGCATTCGGCGGGTGGCGAAAACTTCCCTGAGCGTGCATCTGCGATCATAGGCACCCCCACCTGCTGCACCCCCGACATGAAGTCTCTGTCCCTGCTGTTGTCGAGCCTGTTGTGCCTGTTGCCGATGGCAGCCCGCGCCGCCGATTCGCAGACCATCACCTCGCCCCATGCCCTGCCCGCCAACGATGCGCGGCCCAAGGTGTTCCTGGCCGGCAGCATCGAGATGGGCAAGGCCGGCGATTGGCAGCAGCAGGTGCAGGCGGCCCTGGCCGAGCAGGGCGTGCTGATGCTCAACCCGCGCCGCGCCGACTGGAACCCGGCCTGGCGCGCCGAGGCCGACGAGCCCGAGTTCCGCCGCCAGGTGGAATGGGAACTGGCCGCGTTGGAGCAGGCCGACATCGTGCTGATGTATTTCGCGCCGGGCACGCAGAGCCCGATCACCCTGCTCGAATTCGGCCTGTACGCGCGCTCGGGCAAGCTGCTGGTAGCCGCGCCCGCCGGTTACTGGCGCAAGGGCAACCTGGACATCACCGGCGATCGCTATGGCGTGCCGCGCTTTGATGACCTGCCGGCGCTGATCAGCGCGGTCAAGCAGCGCCTGGCCGAACAGCGCGCGCCCTGAGCCACCACTGAGACATACGGAGAAGCCTCATGCCGTGGATGGGCATCAACGACCTGGGCACCTTCGTGGTGGCCGTCATCCTGTTCCTGATGTTGCCCGGCCCGGGCACCTTCACCCTGCTCACCGCCACCGCGCGCGGCGGCGTGCGTGCCGGTTACGCGACGTTGGCAGGGCTGATGCTGGGCGATCAGATCCTGATCGCCATCGCCGCCACCGGCGTGGCCGCGCTGCTGCAGGCGCATCCGCTGCTGTTTGCCGGGCTGCGCTACGTGGGTGCGGTCTATCTGATCTGGGTCGGCATCAACCTGCTGCGTGAACCGGCGGCTGCGGTGGCCGGCGAGAGTGCGCCGGTACAACACGGGCGGCGCTGGTTCCGCCAAGCCTTGCTGGTCGGTGTGCTCAATCCGAAGGCCATCCTGTTCTACATGGCCTTCTTCCCGCTGTTCATCGACCCGGTGCGGCAGCGCGGCGCCTTGACCCTGGCAACGATGGCGGTGCTGATCGCCATCCTCAGCATCGGCTGGTGCTCGGTACTGATCTTCGGCGGCCAGTTCATCGCCCGGCGGCTAGCCGGCTACCCGCGCGTCGGAGTGTGGCTGCGGCGCGGCGTCGGCCTCTGCCTGGTGGTGTTCGGGCTGCGGCTGGGCATTGCCGAGTAATGGGCCACGGCATCGTCCCTGACCGTGTCCGCAGCAGGCGCGCGCCGCAAGCGGCCGCGCGCAGGTCGCTTTTATGCCGAATTCGGCGCGATGACACCCGTACGCGGTAAAAGCACGCCAAATGACGGTTTTTTCTAGCTTTGCTGCACTGCGTTAAGCCAAACTCGGCCGCTTCCCCGAACCACCACGAACCGTGAGGTCCGCATGCAGTCCTGGCTCCGGCGCAAGCCCATCGACCAACTCACCGAACACGAAGAAGGCCGTCGGCTTATTCCCTCGCTGAGTTGGCCCCATCTGGTTGCCCTGGGCATTGGTGCCATTGTTGGCACCGGCATCTATACGCTGATCGGCGTGGGTGCGGACAAGGCCGGCCCTGCGGTGCTGCTGTCCTTCATCATTGCCGGTGCGATCTGCGCCTGCGCGGCCTTGGCCTATGCCGAACTGTCGACGATGATGCCGGCCGCAGGCAGTGCCTATACCTACAGCTACAGCGCGCTGGGCGAGACCATCGCCTGGGTGGTGGGCTGGAGCCTGATCCTGGAGTACTCGCTGGTGGTCAGCACGGTGGCGGTCGGCTGGTCCGGCTACTTCGTCGGCTTCCTGGAGTGGCTGCACACCTCGTTTAGCTGGAACGTGGCACTGCCGCAGGCATTGGCTGCCGGCCCGCACGTGGAAGGCGGTTTCCTCAACGTCCCGGCCATCGTCATCACCTTCCTGGTCGCCGGCATGTTGATGGTGGGCACCAAGGAGAGCGCAACGCTCAACGCGGTGCTGGTGGTGTTCAAGCTGATCGCGCTGGCGGTATTCGTGGCAGTGGCGCTGCCGGCATTCGACAGCGCCAACCTGCAGCCGTTCATGCCTTATGGCTTCCCCAAGTCACTGGGCCCGGACGGTGTGGAACGCGGCGTGATGGCAGCGGCGGCGATCATCTTCTTCGCCTTCTACGGCTTCGATGCGATCTCCACCGCGGCCGAAGAGACCAAGAACCCCAAGCGCGACCTGTCGATCGGCATCATCGGTTCGATGGTCGGCTGCACCATCATCTATCTGCTGGTGGCCTTGGCTGCGGTGGGCGCGATGAGCTACACGGTGTTCGGCAAGAGTGCCGAGCCGCTGGCGCTGATCATGCGCGAACTCGGCCACGGCACCGCTGCCCTGGTGATCGGCATCGTCGCCATCATCGCCCTGCCGACCGTGTTGCTGGCCTTCTTCTACGGCCAGAGCCGCATCTTCTTCGTGATGTCGCGTGATGGCCTGCTGCCGCGTGGCCTGTCCAAGGTCAACCAGCGCACCGGCACGCCGGTGACCATCACCCTGTTCACCGCGGTGCTGGTGGCAGCGCTGGCCGGTGTGGCACGCCTGGATGAAATCGCCGCGCTGGCCAATGCCGGCACGCTGGCGGCGTTCACCGCGGTGGGCCTGTGCCTGCTGGTGCTGCGCAAGCGTGAGCCGAACCGTCCGCGTACCTTCCGCACGCCGCTGGCGTGGCTGGTGGGTCCGCTGGCCATCGGTGGCTGCATCTATCTGTTCATCAGCCTGCCGATGCGCACCCAGCTGTGGTTCCTGGCCTGGAACGTATTGGGCCTGGTGGTGTATGCGCTGTACAGCCGCCGCAATGCGGTGCTGGGGCGCGGCAAGTAATCCACAGGCTGTTGTGGATAAAGCGAAAGGCGGGCTTCGGCCCGCTTTTTGTATTTGGGGTGTTGGGTCTTGCTTGAAGAGCACCCCTCCCCGGCCCTCCCCTGCGCTACGCGCAAAGGAGGGGGCGGCTCTGCTCCCTCCCTTTGCCGCAGGCAAGGGGAGGGTTGGGGAGGGGTGCTTCTGCCCTGAAGCCTCAAAGCTCAGCCCCGCATGTGGATAAGCCACTTATCCCCAGCCGTTTGTGGATAAAAACAAAGCGGGCCTGAGCCCGCTTCGTCATTCCTGCATCCAACAGCGCGCGATCAGGGCTTCTTCTGCGCCGCCGCGTAATCCTGCGCCTGGCGCATCACCCGCAGCACGTTGCCGCTCCAGATATTGGCAATCTGCGCATCGCTCAAGCCACGGCGCTGCATCCACGCGGTGATCTTGGGCAGGTCGGCGGCGTCTTCCATGCCGGTCACACCGCCACCACCGTCCCAATCCATGCCGATGCCGACATGGTCCGGGCCGACCACGTCGAGCAGGTGGCCGAAGTGCTGGAAGAAATCATCCAACGTGGCCTTGCGCTGCGGGTATTTCTGGTCGAGTTCGGCCATCGCCTTGTGCAACTCCACGCCCTTGGCCATGGTCATGTTGTCCCAGCCGCCCAAGCGCGCTTCCAGCGCATCTTCGGCCTGCTTGCGTTCGGCGCTCTTGGTTTCGTCGACCAGATAGCCGCCATAGGCATTGGCCTGGATCACCCCGCCCTTGGCGGCCAGCTGGCGCAGGCGCGCGTCGTCGAGGTTGCGTGGGTGGTTGAACACCGCCTTGGCCGAGCTGTGGGACAGGATGAAGGGCACCGGCATCATCTCGATCAGGTTGTCGAACACCGCATCGGAAGCGTGCGACTGGTCGATCACGATGCCCAGCTTCACCGCCTCGTTGACCAGCGCCTTGCCGGCCGGGCTCAGGCCCTTCCATTCGGCGCCCTTGGGATCGGTGGCCGAGTCGGCGAATTCGTTGTTGGCGAAATGCACGGTCGACATCAGCCGCAAGCCGGTCTTGTAGTAGAAGCTCAGCAGGGTGGGGTCGGCGACCAGCGGGCTGCCGTTCTCCATGCTGATATAGACCACGCGCTTGCCGGCGGCCTTGATGCGGGCGGCATCATCGGCGCTCAGTGCCAGCTGGAACTTGTCCGGGTTGGCGGCCAGCATTTCGTGGATTTCCTGCATGCGCTGCAGGCCGTGGTCACGTTCGGCAATGTGTGCGGCCGGGCTGCGGTCGCCCTGATGGGTGTAGATGGCGAAGAAACCGCCATCCAGTGCACCTTCCACCATGCGCGGGTAATCCACCTGCGACAGCGCGTTATGGTCGTGCCGCTGCATGATGTTGAAGTCAGCGCGCGGGAAGTTGGCCGGTGTATCCAGGTGCGTATCCAGGGTCAGCAGCTCCTGCTGCAAGGCAGTGGCCTTGCTCAGCTCGGCCTGGCTGAATTCAACTGCCGACGCCGCCAACGGAAAGCACAGCGACAGGGATACCAGCACGGACAGGGGACGCAGGGTCATGGAGCCTCACCGGATTCAGGAAAATCCGACCTTAACGCCAGTCGCCGGATGACAGCCAGTGACGGACGGCACAGAGCGCGCAGCGCGCCATTAGCGGCTGTCCCATCCATCCACAGCCGCCTGTGGATAAGCGCCCCACCAGGTAACGCCGGCTTATTCCACCTCGCACTGCACGCTGAGGGTCAGCTTGCCGCCTGCGGGGAACTGGGCAACGGTGACACCTGACGGTTGCAACAGATCCGCCGGTGTGGCCGGGCAGCTGGCGCCGCCCAGGGCCTCGCAGGCGCTGACCGCACAGTTCTTCAAGCCGGCGGTGGGGGTATCGCGCAATACCGCAGCGTCGGCAGCGTCCGGCCCACCATTGCTGGCAATCACTTTGTACTGGGTGGTTGAACCGGCGACCAGACTGCTGGCGTCATTGCTCTTGCTGATCGACAACTCGGCGCCGGCCTTGTTGGTGAAGGTGCAGACGATGTTGGCGCCGTTGGTGACGGCAGCCGCCGGCACGGTGACGCTGCGTCCATCCAGGTTGACCGTGGGGTTGATGCCTTCGCCCATACCGGTGCATTGGATTCCTGTCAGGCTGAAACCCGGCGTCTGTGCCTCGGTCAGGGTGGTGGCCGTGTTCAAGCTGGCAAACGCCTGTGGTTTGCCGGCGCTGGCCTGACCCACCGTGCTGGTGGTGATGGCGTGCGCGGCAACACCATTGGTGCCGGTGAAGTTGAAGCTGCCCACCCCGCCCTGGCTGATCTTGCGCGTCGTCAGTACCGGCCGTGGCGTATTGGTGATGATGCAGCTGTACTGGGTATTGGCGGCTACGTTGATGGTCCAATCCGGGCCACTGCCCGCCGGCGTATAGGCCTGTTCCTGCTGCCCCAGGCGCATGGCCCGGCAGCTGATGCGCTTGTCGTAGTCGCTGATGGCCATGCCGCTGCCAGCGGCCATGGCATCGCGCAGTGTGTAGGTGGCGCCGGTGTTGACCTGGACCGCGCCGGTGCTGACCTGCAGGCCGGTGCCGCTGCCGCTGGTGGTTGCCTCACGCAGCACCGTACCGCCCTGCCGCAGCGAAACGGCGAACTGGTCGGCCGGCAGGATGCGGCGGTTCTCGACCACCTTGTCGATCATGATTGCCGGGATCGGGAAGGTGATGCTGCCGTTGCAGCCGGCGGAACTGCTGGCCTGCGACGGGTTGCT
Organism: Stenotrophomonas terrae; assembly: GCF_001431465.1. Taxonomy (GTDB): domain Bacteria; phylum Pseudomonadota; class Gammaproteobacteria; order Xanthomonadales; family Xanthomonadaceae; genus Stenotrophomonas; species Stenotrophomonas terrae. Next base: position 23,216 of record NZ_LDJJ01000063.1, read on the forward strand.
GAACTGACTGGCGGGGATGATCTGCACGTTGCCGCCGTTGATCGCCGGGTGCTGCCAGCGCAACCGGTTGTATTCCAGGCCGGCATTGTTGGTCCAAAGCACCCGCAGCAGGGCACAGGCATTGTCGTTGGCGGCGTTGAAGCGGCCGATGACCTGATAGCTGTTCTCGTTGTCCGTCCAGTTGCTCAGCGTGCCAACCGGAATGTCGTAGGACGCCGTCCGGTAGTTGGTATTGGTGTAGTCGGAGGCGAAGTTGATCTCCACCCAGTCATCATGGGCCACGTCCAGGGTATAGGTGCCAGCGCGCGGGAAGCGCACCAGCGCATACATCACCCGGCCCATCACCTGGTTCCTGCAGGAAGCACTGTTGGGGTCACCGCCGGCAGCACGGTTGTCACACAGCGCAAAGTCGGTGACACGGAAATCGATGCCGGGCGCGGTGCCGGTGCGCACCGCGTTGTTGACGTTGCTGGCAAGCGCGCGCAGGCCGTCCAGTGGCGCTGCTTCGTTGCGATTGTCGTATTTGGGTTTGCCGGCCGGGCCGATGTAATTGGCATCCGCCGGTACCGCACTCTGTCCCCGGTAGTCTTCCCACAGCACCGATTGCGCCAGCGCCTGGCCGGTGCCAAGCAACAGCAGGGCAAGCAGGCCAGCGCGCAGGCAACAGCGCTGGAATCGATGGATAGATTGAAACCCCATGGGCCACGTCCTCGTGCAGCTATACGGGGACCGGCCACGGGCCAGGATTGTGTGTGCTTCCGAGCAGGTGCCCCCCGATAACAGCCACCGCGCCGGGCTGAAACACCGGCACCGAAGACTTCGGCGGCAGATCAGCGGGGGCGAGTCTGCATGGCGAAGTGTGATGGAAGTATCAATTCACGGCGTAATGAGAAAGCTGAAAGCCGTGCTTGGCGCATCCACAAAAGGCGCCGACACCCGCTTGCACGGGCGTGGCGCCGTTTGCGGCAGCGCTGCTGTATTCAGTCCAGCACGCGGCAGAACACCGCCTTGAGGTAACGCGATTCCTGCACATGCGCCATGAACGGATGGTCCGGGCCGGCGCCGGCCACCTTCAGGATCTGGATGGTGCGGTTGGAATAGAACGCGGCACGCCGCAGCATGTCCAGGAACTGGTCCTCGGCCACCAGGCCGGTGCAGGAGAAGGTGGCAAACAGGCCGCCGGGCTTGACCACGCCCAAGGCCAGTTTGTTCATGTCCAGGTACTTCTTCAGCGCGGTGATGACCTGGTCGCGGTCGCGGGTCATCTTGGCCGGGTCCAGGATCACCACGTCGTACTGGTCGCCGCGGTTGGCCGCATCACGCAGCCACGGGAAGATATCGGCCTGCACGAAACGCGGCTTGGCGTTGTTCAAACGCGCATTGCCCTTGGCCAGCTGGATCACGTCCTGGTCGATGTCCACGCCCAGCACGTCGGCCGCACCGCGCGCTGCGGCATACACCGCGAAACCGCCGGTGTTGCAGCACAGGTCGAGCACGGTCTTGCCTTCCACCTGCTGGCTCAGCCACTCACGGTTCTCGCGCTGGTCGGCGAAGAAACCGGTCTTGTGCGCGCCTGCCGGATCAGCACGGAACTTGATGCCGTACTCGCTGATGACCGCCGGTTCGGTGGTGGTATTGCCGTGGAAATCGAAGCTTTCCTGCTTCTGCACGTGTTCGTCGGCGAAGCTGTGGAAGCGGCAACCCGGGAACAGGTCGCGCAGTGCTTCGTAGATCCACTCGCGGTGACGGAACATGCCGGCGGCAAAGAACTCGACCACCAGTAGGTCGTCATAACGGTCAACCACCAGGCCGGACAGGCCGTCGCCTTCGCTGTGGACAACACGCCAGGCATTGGAGGTTGCATCGAGCTTGAGCACGTCGCGGCGCAATGACACCGCCTGCGCCAGCTTCTGCGCGAACCAGGCCTGGTCCACCGCCACGTCCGGGTTGGTTTCCAGGATGCGCACGGCGATGCGCGAATGGCCATTGTAGAAACCACGGCCAATCCACTCGCCGTCCACCCCGACCACGTCGACGATGGTGCCGGACTTGGGCTTGACGGTCGGCTTTTCGACCAGTTTCTGGAAAATCCACGGGTGGCTGGAGCGCCACGCGTTCTTCAGGCGTACGACGGGAAGTGGGGTATTCATGGCGCTATTGTAGCCGCGCAGCGCCCCCTGCCTGCAGCGTATTCATTGACTGGAATGGGCACAGGCGGCACTATTCGCCCCAGAAGGGGAGTAGCTCCCAGACGTTGTCGCCGTCAATTCGAGTCGCAAGACTCCGGTGCAACGGCAGTTCCAGCCATTGGAACTGTGAGCAAGACCTTCGCCGCATTGGCGAAGCTCTGTCCCCGGTCTCCTTATTCCGTGTCCAGCTCTTGGCCTTTGTGGTTCCGAGATACCCCCGTTCACGACCGGAATTTTTCCATGATGCAGACAATTGGTAATCCCTGGCTGTGGGGCGGCTTCATTGCCGTCGTCATCGCCGCGCTGTTGATCGACCTGGTGCTGATGCGCCACGGTGGCCCGCACAAGGTCACCTTCAAGGAGGCCATTTACTGGTCGCTGGGCTGGGTGGCGCTGGCCTTGGCCTTCAACGCCGGCCTCTGGTACTACCTGCACGAGACCGCCGGCGCGGCGGTGGCCAATGAAGTCGGCCTGCAGTTCCTGACCGGCTACCTGATCGAAAAAGCCCTGGCGGTCGACAACATCTTCGTCTTCCTGCTGATCATGGGCTACTTCGCGGTGCCCGAGACGCAGCGCCAACGTGTGCTGATCATCGGCATCCTGGGCGCGATCGTGCTGCGTACGATCATGATCTTCGCCGGTTCGGTACTGGTTACCCAGTTCCATTGGTTGCTGTACGTGTTCGGCGCCTTCCTGCTCTACACCGGCTGGAAGATGTGGTTTGCCGCCAGCGAGGAACCCAGCCTGGACAACAATCCGGCGCTGAAGTTCATGCGCAAGCACCTGCGCATCACCCACGAGTACAACGGCAACCGCCTGGTCGCCGAGAAGGATGGCGTGCGCTGGTTCACCCCGATGTTCGTGGTGCTGATCCTGATCGCGGTCACCGACGTGATCTTCGCGGTGGACTCGATCCCGGCCATCTTCGCCATCACCACCGACCCGTTCATCGTGCTGACCTCGAACGTGTTCGCGGTGCTTGGCCTGCGCGCGATGTTCTTCCTGCTGGCCGGCATGGCCGACCGTTTCCACCTGTTGCCTTACGGCCTGGCCGTCATCCTGGCCTTCATCGGTACCAAGATGCTGCTGATCGACATATTCAAGATCCCGGTACCGGTATCGCTGGGCGTGGTTGCCGCGATCCTGGTGGCCACGGTGATCCTGAGTCTGAAGATCCCGCCGAAGGGCGGCCACAAGGCCTGATCCACGCGCCACCGGCGGGATTGTCCCGCCGGTGGCACGCCAGTTCCCATGCGCGGCGCCCTTGGCTTTGCCAGCGGGCGCCGCAATCACTTGATCATGGACACGCCAACCCTGCCTGACACCGGCGACACGCCGGCCACCGCCGCCCGCAACGACCGCAGCCGCGTGCTGCGCGCGTTCAACATCAGCCTGGGCTTCGTCCTGCTGCTGGTGGCGATGTTCGCCCTGCAGAGCAGCGGCTGGGATTGGCGGCCGTGGGCGGTAGCCCCGCTGGAAGCCAGCGGCCTGGCCGGCCTGCTGGGCGCGCCCCTGCTGCACGGCTCGATCGAACACCTGGGCGCCAACGCGGTGGCCCTGCTGATCCTCGGCACCCTGGCCGGCAGCGTTTATCCCAAGGCCACCCTGCGTGCCCTGCCCCTGCTGTGGCTGGGTTCCGGACTGGGGGCCTGGATGCTGGGCGAGGCCGGCAGCCGCCACCTCGGCGCCAGTGGCCTGACCCACGGCCTGATGTTCCTGGTGTTCGTACTCGGCCTGCTGCGCCGCGACCGGCCGGCGATTGCCGCCAGCCTGATCGGCTTCCTGTTCTACGGCAGCATGCTGATCACCATCCTGCCGCACGAGCCGGGCGTGTCCTGGCAGTCGCATATGGGCGGCGCCGCCGCAGGCGTGATCGCCGCGCTGCTGTTCCGCAACGCCGACCCGCGCGCTGCCCGCAAGCGCTACAGCTGGGAAGACGAGGAAGAAGAACAGCTGGCTCAAGCCAACGACGAGCTGGAGCCACCACTGCCGCGAGATGTGCCGGTGCTGTGGCAGCCGCGCGAAGGTCGCGACTATGAGGTGGTGGTGCCGTTGCGGCGACCAACGCCCAGGCAGGATGACTAAGGTTGCTTTGGCAAGTCTCCGTTCATTGCCACACGCAAGCACCCCCAACCCGCCGCTGCCAAAATCAGCATTACCATCGAACTAGACATCAGATGGAACAAAAAAGAGAGCCGATCATCAGCCCAGTAATAGTAGTGGACCGTGTTGTTTCGTAGTGACCCGCCGATCAGGACACCACGCATCACCCCCAAGGCCAACGCAACCCCCTTGCCGAGGCTATAGACCGCAAGCATTGCACCAAACAATGCCATTACGGCACGAATGATGGCCGGCACAGCATCGTTGCTATTTGGCCCGGCGGAAGGTGCGGCCTGACTCGGTTGTGCTCCGCCACGATCCTTGTTCCTGCGCTTGGCCCGACGCCTTGCTACTGGCGGCTGCCATCTGTCCCTGGGCTGGTTTTGAGAGCCTGAGGCTGCGTGCTGCGCTGGAGGCGGCAGCTCAATGACATCGTTGGGAACGCTCAGCCCCAGCTGGTCAGCAACCCGCTGCAAGAACGCCTGCGTTTTTGCCCAGCCTGGCCTTATCTGCACGGTTTCAAAACTGAGCTGGTGCTCGCTGCTGTCGTTGTTGATCAGCCACAACTGGGCCGGGAATCGCGTCGGGCCACGGCCGCTCGATCTGCTGGCAATCACCAGACGACGAAGCTGAAGCTTCCGTCGCTCATCCAGAGCAAAGACTTCAACCTTCGCAGCAGCCCCGAACATATTGCACGAGCGACGTATCGCCCGATTGCCGGGCACATCGATTTCCAGTGTTTCTCGTACCCGGGTGTACCAGCCACTGGCCAGCCCCATCACCGGCAATGCCATCAAAGCCAGCAGCGCTAGCAGCGCATCCAGCAATCCGCCTCGCATCCACTTCCAACGAAAATCGACGTCCCCAATCAGTAGCGCGGGCAAACCCAAGAGGAGCAGCACCATCAGCAGCAACCCCGCCCGCAGCACCCAATTGACCGCGTGGATCCGCAGCACCGGTCCTTCTTCGTAGCGATACCCAATCAACATGCTCCGCCCTCATCCGTGATGGGCAACGACCCATGATGGCCGCTCCGATGGCGGCCATTATCTCACCAGCCAGCGCTGGACCACGGCCAGGGCAAATCCATAGGGTCCGAAGGCACCTTCGCTGCCAACCAACTACGCTCAGTTGCCGTCGACCGCCCGCCGCCCCAGTGCCGGATCATCGGTGAAGAACGCATCGATGCCGGCCTGCAGATAGGTGCGGATCTCGGCTACCGAGGCTTCCGGGTTGCGTGCGTTCTCCGCGCCCTGGCGCAGTGCCGGCGGCAGGAACGGGTTTTCCGGGCGGAAGCTGTAGGCCACCACCTGCAGGCCGGCGGCATGGGCGTCGCCGATCAGCGCGGTGGGTGCGGCCAGTTTGCCCTGTGCATCCAGCGGCACCAGCGCACGCCGTTCCACGCCGATCGCATCGGCATAGCGGGCGATATCGCGCAATCCGGCCGGTGTCATCATCTGTGTATAAGTCAGGCTGCCACCGGCCAGGGCGACGTCGGCCGGTTTCTGGTCGCCACCATCGAGCAGCTGCAGCAGGCGGATATTGCTGTCCTTGCCGAGCTTGCCGCGGATCTGCCGCAGGTTGGCGGTCTCAAACGACTGCAGCAGGATCGGCGCCACCTTGGTGTAGCTGTTGCCCTGCAGGGTGCTCAACAGTTTGTCTTCCATCGGCAGGCCGATGCCGCGGAAGTAGCTGCCGTGCTTGATCTCCGGGGCCAGGCCGATGCCACGGTTGGCACGGCCGGCCTGCTGCACCAGGAAGCTGATGATCTCGTCCAGGGTGGCGATGCGGAACTGGCCGTCGAAAGCGGTGCCGCGAATCTGCGGCAGGCGTTCGCGCGCGTACAGCGTTTTCAGCTCGGCGACGGTGAAGTCTTCAGTGAACCAGCCCTCGACCGCCTGCCCATCGATCAGCTTGCGGGTGCGGCGGCTGGCGAACTCGGGATGGCTGGCGACGTCGGTGGTGGAACCGATCTCGTTTTCGTGACGGGCCAGCATCACTCCGTCCTTGCTCATCACCAGGTCCGGCTCGATGTAATCGGCGCCGTCGCTGATGGCCTGTGCATAAGCGGCCAAGGTGTGCTCGGGCAGCAACGCGCTGGCACCACGGTGCGCGTACACCGAAACCTGGGGATAAGTCTGCGCGGCTGAGCTGTCCATTGCCCCGCAGCATGCCACGCCAACCCCCACCGCCATCAACCAGGCCCAGCTTCGCACCGTCAGCACTCCAATCGAAAACAAGGCGCGCAGCATGACGGCTGCATGTGACGTGCGTAAGAACGCGCAGGTATCAATCGCGCTGCCAGTGCCAACCGTCCTCACCGGCATGCAGGCGCGCGGTGATGCCGATGGCCTGCAGCAAGGCCTCGTCATGCGAGACCAGCAGCAGGCTGCCCTGATATTGCCGCAGCAGGGTTTCCAATGCAGCCAGCGCCTCCAGGTCCAGATGGTTGCCGGGTTCATCCAGCAATAGCAGCTGTGCCGGCGGATCGGCGTACAGCGCGCAGGCCAGGCCGGCTTTCAACCGTTGCCCGCCGCTGAGCCGGGCCGAGGGCAGCTGCACCAGATCCGCATCCAGGCCAAGCAGGGCCAGGCGGCTGCGCAGCTCCGCTTCGGCCAATGTGGGGTTACGCAGGCGCAGGGTGTCGAGCACGCTGCACTGCGCCGGCAGCAACTGCAGTTGCTGATCGAGCAGGGCCATCGGCACCTGCACGCTGACCTCGCCGGCCAGCGCCGGCAGTTGCCCGGCCAGCACCTTCAGCAGGGTCGACTTGCCCACACCGTTGGCGCCGGTGATGGCAACGCGTTCGCCACGGCGCAGCTGGAAGTCCAGCGCGCGCAGTGCCGGTGCCACATAGGGCAACTGCAGTTGGTTGGTGCGCACCACCCATTCCGGTCCGGTCGATTGCACATCCGGCAACAGCAATACCGGCGCTGCGGCTTCGCTGTCGGCCTGCGCTTCGCGTACCGCGTCATGCAGCTGTGCCTGGCGTTGATCCAGCTGTGCGCGGGCCTTGCCGAGGCTGGCTTCGGCGCGTTGCCGCTGTAGGCCAAGCAGGATCGGTGCTTGATTGGCGTTTGCCGCATCACGGTTGCCGCGCGCGCTGCGCTGCTCCAGCCGCTGCCGTTGATCGCGCAAGGCCTGCTCGCCCTTGCGACGTTCGTGCCGGCGTTGCTGCAGCAGGGCATCGGCAGCCGCGCGTTCGGCCGCGCGTGCCTGTGCATAAAAAGCATGGTTGCCGCCGTAGCTGCGCAGGCCCTGTGGCGACAGTTCGACGATGCGTTCCACCTGTTGCAGCAGCAGGCGATCGTGGCTGACCAGGATCAGGCCCTGCTTTCTGCCTTGCAGCTGCTCGGCCAACCAATGCCGGCCCGCGTGATCGAGATGATTACTGGGTTCGTCGAGGATCAGCCATTCCACCGGTTGCAGCAGTGCACCTACCAAAGCCACGCGCATGCATTGGCCACCACTGAGCTTATCCACAGGTGTGTCGGCGTCGACGTCATGCAGGCCTGCATCGGCCAAGGCCTGTTGCAGCGTTTCACACAGCGTCCAATGCTCGCCAACGGCGTCGAAATCCGCCTGCAGCGTGCTGCCGGCTTCAATCCTGCGCAATGCATCCACACGCTTATCCACAGCTGCCAGCTCGGCTACACGTTGGCCGCTACGCGGCTGTATCTGCTGGGCGAGGTAATAGGCCTCACCGATCCGACGGCAATGCCCGGCACTGGGTTGACGCAGCCCGGCCATGATCTGCGCGAGCACGGACTTGCCCACACCGTTGCGACCGACCAGGCCGGTAGGCCGCGGGTCGAACTGTGCATTGAGTTTGGAGAACAGGCAGCGCCCGTCAGGCGTCTGCCAAGCGACGCCGTCCAGCGTCAGGGAAACAGAAGTTGTCATGCGGTTTTCCATCGATGCCCGAAGCACCCGGCCGCCAATGGCAGCAGGGACTGGTAGGGACCGTCTTCAAGACGGTGACATCAATGGCGCATTGGACCGGACTCCGTTGGCGGGGGCATCCCGTAACGCGTATAGCCTAACGGCGGAAAACCGAACCGTCAGTAACCGGCGGCGCGTTGCCAACCGCGCCGCCGTGCCAGCAAAGCAATTAACTCAGGCCTTGGCCGGGCGATGCGTGGCACACAGCTTGTTGCCTGCCGGATCACGCAGGTAGGCCAGGTAAAGCGGGCCGAATGGCGTCTGCCGCGGACCCGGCGGGTCTTCCACGCTGGTACCGCCGTTGCCCACACCCGCCGCATGCCATGCATCCACCAGCTCGGCGGTGCTGCAGTTGAAGCCGATGGTGCCGCCATTGGCATGCGTGGCCGGCTCGCCGTTGCGCGGATGGCCGACGATCAGCAAGGCGCCGCCATGGACGTACACCACGTTGCCCTTGGCGTCGATGAAACCCGGCTTTGCGCCGAGCGTGGAAAGCAGGGCGTCATAGAACGCCTTGGATGCGTCCAGGTCATTGGCACCCACCACGATGTGCGAAAACATCCACTACCTCCTGACTATTGTGTACCTGGCCCTGCGGACCCGTAGTTGCGCTTCTGCATCACTTTCCGATGCAGAAGCTCGAAAATATCCTGCCCAGCAGATCGTCCGCAGTCATGCGGCCGGTTATTTCGCCCAGTGCATCATGGGCCAGGCGCAGTTCCTCGGCGGCCAGTTCCAACTGGTCGTAGTGCAGCTGGCCATCGGCCGCGTCGAGGTGCTCGCTGGCCAGCGCCAGTGCTTCGACATGGCGCAGGCGCGCGGAGAACTCGCCCTGCATGCCCTCGCCCGCTCCGTCATTGGCGATCTCGCGCAGGCGCGCGTGCAGCTGCTCCAAGCCTTCGCCATTGGCAGCGGAGAGAGCGATGCTGTCTTGGTCCAGGTTCTGCGGCCACTGCGGCAGCAGATCGCATTTGTTGTAGATCCACAGCTGGCGCGCGGCCTGTGCAGCGGCGTCACCAATCGCGGCCCTGCCCGCTTGCGGGTCGCGGGCATCGAGCACCACGATGGCCAGGTCCGCGCGCTGCATCTCGGCGCGGGCGCGACGCATGCCTTCGCGCTCGATGGCGTCGCCGCCCTCGCGCAGGCCGGCGGTATCCACCAGCTCCAGCTCCAGGCCATCGATGCGGATGGTCTCGCGCAGGGTGTCGCGGGTGGTGCCGGCGATATCGGTGACGATGGCCCGCTCGCTGCCAGCCAGTGCGTTCAACAGCGAACTCTTGCCGGCATTGGGCGGACCAATCAGTACCGCATGCAAGCCATCGCGCAGCTTGCGGCCACGTTCGGCGTCGATGCGCAGCTGGGCCAGCAAGGCCTTGGCCTGTTCGATGCCGGCACGGACCTGCGCGCCGCCCAAGGTGTCCAGCGGTTCGTCGGCGAAATCGATGGCGGCCTCGACGTGGATGCGCAGCCGTACCAGCTGTTCGCCCACTTCTTCCACACGGCGCGAGAACACGCCATCGAGCGAGCGGCGGGCAGCGCGCGCGGCGCGCACATCACCGGCGGCGATCAGGTCGGCGATGGCCTCGGCCTGGGCCAGGTCGAGCTTGCCGTTGAGGAAGGCCCGCTCACTGAACTCACCGGCACGGGCTTGGCGTGCGCCCAGCTCGATGCAACGGGCCAGCAACTGCCGCAGCACCACCGGGCTGCCGTGGCCCTGCAGCTCCACCACGTCTTCACCGGTAAAGCTGCGTGGGCCGGGGAAATACAGCGCCATGCCGTCGTCGATCACTTCGCCGGCCGCATCACGGAATTTGGCGTAGTGCGCGTGGCGCGGCTTGAGCTGTGGACAACCCAAGGCAACCGCAATCCGTAGTGACTGCGGGCCGGACACGCGCAGCATGCCGACGCCACCGGCGGCGGCGCCACTGGCGATGGCAACGATGGTCTGGCCTGTGGATATCTCGCTCATGACTTACAGCTTCTGCAGTTGTGCGCGGGCCTGGGCGGCGCCGCTGCCTTGCGGCTGCAGCTCCAGGTAGGTGCTGTAGGCCTGCTTGGCCCTGGGTTTGTCGCCGGCGTTGAAGTAGGCGTCGCCCAGATTCAGATAGGCCACCGCGCGCGAGGGATCGATCTTCAAGGTGTTCTCCAGCCAACGCGCGGCTTCGGCATAGCGCTGTTGGCGGTAGTAGACGAAACCGAGATTGTTGGCGGCCTGGGCAAAATCGGGGCGCAGCTTCAGCGCCTCGGTGAACTGCACGGCAGCCTCGTCGTAGCGCTTCTCGCGGTAGAGCTGCAGGCCACGGTCGTTTGCCTGCTGCGCGCGCTGACGGTCCGAGGTCGGTACCGCCGCCGGCACCACCAGCGTGCTTTTGCCACCTTGCAGGTCGGCCACGGTCACCGGTGCCTCGGCCTTGCCGGCGGGCTTGGCGTCCTGCGCGGCGGCATCGACGCGACTATTGAGGGCGATGGCATCGGCTGAAAGCTGGTCACTGCCGGCATTGAGGTATTCCTGGCTGTCCGGCACCTGGAACACGAACTCGCCGCCCTGCGAACCAGGCAGGCTGCCGAAGGCCGGGGTTTGCCGCGATACCGCCGACACCGCAGGCGCCACATAGGCGGCCAACTCGGTGCCGGTGATCAGGCCATCGCCATTGAGGTCGCCCTTGCCGGCCAGCGCCTGCAGCAGCACCCAGGTGAACACCGAATGTCCGTTCGGGCCGCTGTCGGCGACCTGCTGGTCGGCGCCACCGGCGGTCAGCATCTGCCGCGCGCTGCGGCGCGCGTTCTCGCGCAGGAACGAAGAAGAACCGCTGCCTCGGGTCAGGCCCAGCCCGCTGTAACAGGCGTCCATCACGAACAGCACGTGCTTGGCCTGCATGCTCTCGGCGATGTTCTGGATATCGGTCATCGCGATCGCATCGGTGGCGAATTCGTTGGGGTCCGAATCCACCGGAATGATGTAGCCAAGATCACGCCCGGAAGCGAGCTGGCGGGTGGCGCCATGGCCGGCGAAGAACACGAACACGCGGTCGTTCTTGCCGGTGCGTTCATCGGCCAAACGGTCGTGGAAGGCGGCCAGGATGTTGTTGCGGGTGGCCTGCTGGTTCTTCAGCACGATCACCTGCGAGGACGGAAAGCCAAACTGGCCGGTCAGCGTATCGGCGATGGACTGCGCATCGCGGCCGGCATACTCCAGCTTCGGCCATTTGGCGTACTCATCGATGCCAATGACAATCGCCCAGGATTTCTCATAGCCGGTGGTTACCGTGGCATCGGCCACCGCGCCCTTGCGCGCACGGCTGACGCTGAAATCGCGGCCATTCCAACCGGCAAACTGGTAGCCATCGGCGATCAGCTTGTCGAGGATCTGCGGCAGCGCCTTCACCGCGCGGTCGTGGATGTCATGGAACAGGATGATGCCGCGCTGTTCCTTCTGTACCTGGTCGACCACGCGCTGCACGATGGATTCGGGCACAGGGTCGGCCCAGTCCATCGAGTCGATGTTCCACATGATGGATTTCAGGCCGGCTTCGTTGAGCAGCTGCAGGCCTTCAGCATTGCGTGCGCCATACGGGAAGCGGAACAGCGGTGCGCGCTTGCTGTCCACACCCTTGAGCAGGGTATCGGTGTCGAGCACCTGCTGGCGCAGCGCATCGCCACTGGTGCGCGAGAGCTGGGCGTGGGTCAGGCTGTGGTTGCCCACCGCATAGCCGTGTTCCATCAGGTTGCGGCTGATGCCGGCCATCGGCCCCAGCTTGACCTTGCCATCGGCTTCAATCGCGCCCAGGTTGCGGCCCACTTCGAAGAACACGCCCGGCACGTCGTAGCGCTGCAGGATGGCGACGATTTCATCGGTATAGGCCTTGTGCGGGCCGTCGTCGAAGGTCAGCACCACGGTCTTGGCCGGCAGGTCGCGGCCGAAGATTTCGCGGTCGCTGTCCTGCATCGACATCGGATAGGGCTCGATCACGCCGAAGTCGCGCAGGATCGCCTCGCGCTTGTACAAGGTGTTGAGGTGGGCGACATAGTCGTCCCACTTCTCGCGCTTGAGTTCGATCGCACGGGTGCGTTCGAAGCGGCTGAAGATGCGGGTCAATTCCTGGTTGTAGTTGCGCTCGATCTCATCCAGCGCCTCCAGGTCTTCGCCGATGCGCTGGTGCAGCTTCACCGCCGGCAGCGAGGAATCCGCACCGACACGCTGATGCAGCTCACGCAGTATTTCGCGGAAGGCCAGGCGGTCGGCGTCGTAGAGTTCGGGCGAGGATTCGATGTAATCCAGCACCGTGCCCAGCGTGGCAAAGCGCTGCGGGTTGGGATCGCGCAACAACGCATCGAACTGCGCGGCGATGGCCTGGCGCTGCTCCAGTCCGTCATGGAACAGCTGCTGGCCGATGCGGCTGGAAGTCTGCCGGTCGGCTGGCGATTGCTGTGCTTCGTCGGCGAGCAATACGACGATGCGGCGGTGCCCGTCCAGTTGTTTCTGCAGTGCGGTCAACAACGGTGCGGCTGCAGGGTTTGCCGCAGCGGCGGCCTGCGCACTGGCTTGGGTCGGCGTCGCGGTGCCGGTTTCGTTCTGCTTGGAACAGCCTGCAACCGTCAGTGCGGCAAGCAACAAGGCAGGCAAGGTCAGGCGACGCGACAACGAACGGGGCATGGCAGGCTCGGGATGAAAGGGTGCAGCAGATCTGGCGATTCTAACGCCACCGGCGAACAAGCCGGTTTGTTGCGCAATGCGGCCAACGTTGTGGGAGCTGTGGGAGCGGCGTCAGCCGCGAAGCACGCACAGCATCGGATTGCACAGGTGCCAAGGATTTCAGCAACGTCAGCTTCGCGGCTGACGCCGCTCCCACAAACAGCCGGTCGGCGTAGTGCGACGTAGCCCGGGTAAGCACAGCGCACCCGGGGCTGTTGGCGCAGAGCAGGAAGATTCGCTGGCTTCCCATTTCCCGGGTGCGCTGCGCTTACCCGGGCTACGTTTGTGGGAGCGGCATCAGCCGCGAAGCCGACGTAGCATCAGATCGCATGGGTTCCCAGGGTTCCAGCAATGTCAGCTTCGCGGCTGATGCCGCTCCCACAAACAGCTGAGCAGCTGAACCGCCGTTCGGCCTGCAGGAGCTTCCCCCACATGCGAAAAGCCCGCCTTGCGGCGGGCTTTTGCTTACTTGGCTTCGATCACCTTGCTCGGCGCATCTTCGCCGTGCTTCTTGATCATCCACCACTGCTGCAGCAGGCTCAGGCCGCCGTTGACCACCCAGTACAGGACCAGGCCGGACGGCATGAAGGCCATCATCACGCCGAACACCAGCGGCATGAACTGCATCATCTTCTGCTGCATCGGGTCCATGCCCACAGCCGGGGTCAGCTTCTGGGTGAACCACATCACCGCGATGTTGATGATCGGCAGGATGAAGTACGGGTCACGTGCGGTCAGATCCTGGATCCAGCCCAGCCACGGCGCCTGACGCAGTTCCACCGACTCCACCAGCACCCAGTACAGGGCGAAGAAGATCGGCATCTGGATCAGCAGCGGCAGGCAGCCACCCAGCGGATTGATCTTCTCCTTCTTGTACAGCTCCATCATTGCCGTCTGGAACTTCTGCTTGTCGTCGCCGTAGCGTTCCTTCAGCTGCGCGATGCGCGGCTGGAACTTGCGCATCTTGGCCTGCGACTTGAACTGCGCATTGGCCAGCGGGAACAGCGCCATCTTCAGCAGGATCACCAGACCGATGATGGCCCAGCCCCAGTTGCCGACCAGCTTGTGCACCTGGTTCATCACCCAGAACAAGCCCTGGCCGATGATGGCCATGATCGAGAAGCGGCTGTAATCGACCACGCGGTCCAGGCCCTTCACGTCTTCCTTGGCGATCTGGTTGACCAGCTTCGGGCCCACCCACAGGCGCGCCTCGGTGCTGACCTTCTGGCCCGGGGCCACGGTGAAGCCCGGGCCGCGCGCTTCGATCACGTTGCGCGGGCCGTTCTGCGATAGCAGGTACAGCGAGGACTGATCAGCCTGCGGAATCCAGGCGGTGAAGAAATGGTGCTGCAGCATCGCCACCCAGCCACCACTGATGGTCTGGTTGATCGGGCCGTCTTCCAGGTAATCCTTGAACGCACGACGCTGGTAGCCATCGGCCGGGCTGAACCAGGTGGCGCCATTGAAGCTGAAGGAATCCGGGTTGGTCATGCCCTTGGTGATCACCGGCGGCACGCGGTCGAGCTTGCGGAACACATAGCCCTGCCACGGCGCGGTGCCGGTATTGACCACTTCGTCCTTCACGCTGACGGCGTAATCGCCGCGCTTGAAGGTATAGGTGCGGTGGATGCTGACGCCGTTCGGGCCGTTCCAGACGAACGGCACCTGCACTTCATCCTGGCCTTCCGCCAGGGCAACGGCGGTGACACCGGCGGCCGGCTGGAAACCATTGGCGCCGGGGACCGGCGAGTTGTTCTGGCTGGCCCAACCGGCGGTGGCGCTGTACGGGTGCGCCTTGTCTTCGGTGAGCAGCTGCACCGGCGGGCTGCCGGCGGCCTTGGTCTGCGGGAACTGCAGCAGATCGGCGTCGAGCACGCTGCGGCCGTCCAGCACCAGCTTCAATACGTCGGTGGTGACGGTGACGCGCTGTGCGCTGGTCGCCGCTTCCATGCCTGGTGCGGCAGCGGCAACTGGCGGCTGGCCCGGCACAGTGGCCTGCGGCACTTCAGCGGTGCCCGGAGCGGCCAGATCGGCGTCATTGGCGCCGGGTACGGCTTGCTGGGTGGTGGCTACGGTCGCCGGATCCGGTGCGGCCTTTTCGCGACCCCATTCCATCCACAGCAGCACGGCTACCATCAGCCAGGCAAAAATCAGGAATACACGGGTCTGGTTCATCAGCAGGCAGGCTCGGCTCGACCGGAGGAGGTGTCCGGTACGTTCAAAGGAAGAGGGGCATCAACGCCCTCGCGCGGCGGCATTGTGCCGCCCGCAGCCACAGGGGGCAATGCGCCGGCACGGCGCAGCAGGCGCTCGAACGCCTCACGGATCTGTTGATTGCTGGCGGTCTTGGCCGCCGAGCGGGCAACGATGACGTAATCGCCACCGCTCAGGCACGACCGTAGGTGGCGTGTTGCATCCCGCAACACACGCTTGATACGGTTACGACCGACCGCACGCGTATCCACTTTGCGTGACACAGCCAGACCTAGTCGAGCGGGGCTATCCCCTTTCAACCAGTGGAGTGTCATCAAAGGATCGGATACACGGCGGGCGCCGTTGAAGACCGTTGTATATTCGGCACGCGTACGAACCCGCGCAGAGCGAGGAAATCGCTTGCGCGGGCAGGTACTGATCACGATCGGTGTTGCGATTGCCGCTTCACGCGGCAACGCAATCAAGCGCTGAGGACTTTGCGGCCCTTGGCGCGGCGACGCGACAGGATCTTGCGGCCGTCGGCGGTCTTCATACGAGCACGGAAACCGTGATCGCGCTTGCGCTTGAGGTTGCTGGGCTGGAACGTGCGCTTGGTGGCCATTGGGGCACCTGTATGAAGTGGACGGAAAGAACCGGAAATTCTATAGACCCTAACGGGGCCTCGTCAAGTCTTGGCTGACAAAGCTATCCACAGGCCGGTGTACATCTTGTGGATGAGCCTGTGAATAAATCCGGGACAAGCATTCCCGCATCGGGCCTGCGGTGGTAGTCTGGGCCATCCACTTTCCCCCTTCCGGCCTGTGGCCCGGCGGCTTTCTGCGCCCGGCTGACAAGCCTTTGACGACTATTGCTGATGGATGCCTGGACACGTTGTCTCGAACGTCTGGAGGCGGAATTCCCGCCCGAAGATGTCCACACCTGGTTGAAGCCACTACAGGCTGACCAACGCGCTGACAGCCTTGTGCTGTACGCGCCAAATGCGTTTATTGTCGACCAAGTGCGCGAACGTTACCTGCCGCGCATCGGCGAACTATTGACCCACTTTGCCGGTTTCGGTGAGGTGATCCTGGAAATCGGCTCGCGTCCGCGGGCGCCGGAACCGGCTCCGCTGCTCGCCCCGACGGCCAGTTTTGTGCCGGCCGCGCCGGTGGTGCCGTTCAACGGCAACCTCGACGCGCACTACACCTTCACCAATTTCGTCGAAGGCCGCAGCAATCAGCTGGGCCTGGCGGCCGCATTCCAGGCCGCGCAGAAACCGGGCGATCGTGCGCACAACCCGCTGCTGCTGTACGGCGGCACCGGTCTGGGTAAAACCCACCTGATGCTGGCCGCCGGCAATGCCATGCGCCAGGCCAATCCAGCGGCAAAGGTGCTGTATCTGCGTTCGGAACAGTTCTTCAGCGCGATGATCCGTGCGCTGCAGGAAAAGTCCATGGACCAGTTCAAGCGCCAGTTCCAGCAGGTCGATGCGCTGCTGATCGACGACATCCAGTTCTTCGCCGGCAAGGACCGCACCCAGGAAGAGTTTTTCCACACCTTCAACGCCTTGTTCGACGGCAAGCAGCAGATCATCCTGACCTGCGACCGCTACCCGCGCGAAGTGGAAGGTCTGGAAGCACGCCTGAAGTCGCGTCTGGCCTGGGGTTTGTCGGTGGCCATCGAGCCGCCGGATTTTGAAACCCGTGCCGCCATCGTGCTGGCCAAGGCCCGCGAACGCGGCGCCGACATCCCGGACGACGTGGCGTTCCTGATCGCCAAGAAGATGCGCTCCAACGTGCGTGATCTGGAAGGTGCACTCAATACGCTGACCGCCCGCGCCAATTTCACCGGCCGCGCGATCACCACCGAGTTTGCCCAGGAAACCCTGCGCGATCTGCTGCGTGCCCAGCAGCAGGCGATCAGCATTCCCAACATCCAGAAAACGGTTGCCGACTATTACGGGCTGCAGATCAAGGATCTGTTGTCCAAGCGCCGCACCCGTTCGCTGGCCCGTCCCCGCCAGGTGGCGATGGCGCTGACCAAAGAGCTGACCGAACACAGCCTGCCGGAAATCGGCGATGCGTTTGCCGGCCGCGACCACACCACGGTGCTGCACGCCTGCCGCCAGATCCGGACCCTGATGGAAACCGACGGCAAGTTGCGCGAGGACTGGGAAAAGCTCATCCGCAAGCTCAGCGAGTAAGCGCAGCAACATCACCTCAGGAGGCTCTCGTCGGCAATTTGGGCGGGAAATCCATCGGGAAATCGGCGGGGTGGTGAGAAGTTGAGCGAATCATGCACCGACGCCACAGCGGCGTCATCGCACAAAACGGTGCATGATTCGGGGGCAGGCGTTGGAGAAGTTGTGGATAAAATTGACTTGCAAAAGCACGGCAAATTTATCCACAGCTTCACCCACCAGCTCAGTGCCAGTAATACACGGGTTTCAACGCAAATAAACCCATATAAAACAAACACTTGGGTGTGTTTTAAACCAAATCTGGCTCTACCAGCACCACCAAGCTTTTGATTTAATCCACATCTTTTAAAAGCATAGGGGCACGAAACCACATGCGTTTCACACTGCAGCGCGAAGCCTTTCTCAAGCCGTTGGCCCAGGTCGTCAACGTGGTTGAACGCCGCCAGACTCTGCCGGTTCTGGCTAATTTCCTCGTCCAGGTTCAAGGCGGCCAGCTTTCGCTGACCGGTACCGACCTCGAAGTGGAAATGGTCTCCCGCATCGCGGTCGAAGATGCCCAGGACGGCGAAACCACGATTCCGGCGCGTAAATTGTTCGAAATCATCCGTGCCCTGCCTGATGGCAGCCGCATCACGGTTTCGCAGACCGGTGACAAGATCACCGTCCAGGCTGGCCGCAGCCGTTTCACCCTGGCCACCCTGCCCGCCAACGACTTCCCGTCGGTGGACGAAGTTGAAGCCACCGAGCGCGTCGTCGTGCCGGAAGCGGCGTTGAAGGAACTGATCGAACGCACTGCTTTCGCCATGGCGCAGCAGGATGTTCGCTACTACCTCAACGGTCTGCTGTTCGACCTGCGCGACAGCATCCTGCGTTGCGTGGCCACCGACGGCCACCGCCTGGCACTGTGCGAAACCGCACTGGAAAACGATAACGGCGCAAAGCGTCAGATCATCGTGCCGCGCAAGGGCGTTACCGAACTGCAGCGTCTGCTGGAAGGCGGCGAGCGTGAGGTTGAGCTGGAAGTTGGCCGCAGCCACGTGCGCATGAAGCGCGACGATGTCACCTTCACCTCGAAGCTGATCGACGGCCGTTTCCCGGATTACGAAGCGGTGATCCCGATCGGTGCCGACCGCGAAGTGAAGGTCGAGCGTGAAACCCTGCGTGCCTCGCTGCAGCGTGCGGCCATTCTCTCCAACGAGAAGTACCGCGGCGTTCGCGTCGAAGTCACCCCGGGCCAGCTGAAAATCAGCGCGCACAACCCGGAGCAGGAAGAGGCACAGGAAGAAATCGAAGCCGATACCGTGGTCAGCGACCTAGCCATCGGCTTCAACGTGAACTACCTGCTCGACGCCCTGTCGGCGCTGCGCGATGAGCACGTTGTCATCCAGCTGCGCGATTCCAACTCCTCGGCACTGGTGCGTGAAGCCAGCAGCGAGAAGTCGCGCCACGTGGTGATGCCGCTGCGTCTCTGACCTGCAGGTTCCACGTGGAACACGAAGAAGCCCGGCTTGATGCCGGGCTTTTTTTTGCCTGAATTCCGGGATCCAACCCAGGTTCCACGTGGAACAGCGCGATCTCAATCGCTGATTCGCTGGATTCTGGATGTTTTCCGCGGCCTGGGCTGCTGGAAATTCGCCGAGCAATGCCGGACCCGGCCGATTCCCCTTCTCCAGCCGAACCGGCGAATTGAGGGGAGATCCTCAGTGCGGGGCATTGATCTGGACAGCACATCTGCCGATTGCCGGAGCAAGTTGGCTTTTACGATTCAGCGCTCTACGCGTAGGCGGTGACACTCCCGCTACGTTCTGGCTTGGCTGAGCCAAAGACTCCAGGACTGGCCAGCGGCTTCGATGCCTGGATCCAAGTCCCCTACCCCATTGCTGTCGCAGTAGATCGGCAAGATCTACCGATGACTGCACGCAGTTCCTGCAGTGTGGCTATCCGCGCGGTAGCAGCCGCTTGGATTCACTGAAGCTTTCCCGATGTGCCCAACTGCCGCTAGGCCAACGTCTGGGCAAGGGACCTTTCCGAGCTTTCCATGCGCCCCTGATTTCTTGAAATCCGCGCGCACTTCCCGGCGAGAGGTAATCAGATTTCAAGAAATCTGCCGCTGTTCCACGTGCCGGTATCCAGGGCAGCGAGGCAGGCAGACGGAGCGGTTTTGCTCAGCTGCGAATTTCGTGAAATCTGAAACCCGCAGCAGTATCTCCGCCCGCAGATTTCAAGAAATCACAGGGCTTGGTTTTGGCCCTTTCTGGCTACCGGTTTTCTCAGCTCTATGCTTTAAATCTGAGAATAAATCAAAAGCTTGGTGGTGATGGTAGGAGCAGATTTTATGTAAAACTACCTTAAGTGACTGTTTTACATGGCCTTATTAGCCTTGAAACCCCCTGTAGAACTGGCCTTCAAGCCTGTGGATATCTGTGGATAAGAGCGAAGGGAGCTTCAAGGGGTCATCTTATCCACAGATTGCCCCACTTATACACAGGGTTTGTACCCCGTTCTATACATCCGGCAGAAAGACGGCGGATTTCGTGAAATCTGCAGCAGCTCCGCCCACATCACCTCTCAGATTTGAAGAAATGCGGGGATGTTCCACGTGGCACCTGTTTAGCCCGGCAGCGGACAGTCGATGGAACAGCTCAAACTGGGCGGATGCTTTAAGCTGCGCATGGCCAGCCACGGACTGCGTGGCGGCGTCATGCTTTCTTTCGAGCGTCAATGCATATCGTCCGTGTTGCCTTGAACCGTGTACGGCGGTTCGATTCGGTGGAGTTGGCTCCCCGCCCCGGCATCAACCTCATTACCGGCGCCAATGGCGCTGGCAAGACCAGCGTGCTCGAAGCCCTGCACTTGATGGCGTATGGGCGCAGCTTCCGTGGCCGCGTGCGCGATGGCCTGGTGCAGAAAGGTGCGGAGAATCTGGACGTTTTTGTCGAATGGCAGGAGCGAACCGGCGCAGAACAAGGCGTTTCAACGCGCCGCGCAGGTCTGCGCCATAGCGGACAGGCCTGGAAAGGCCGTCTGGATGGCGAAGATGTGCTGCAACTGGGCAATCTCTGCGCCGCGCTGGCGGTGGTGACCTTTGAACCGGGCAGCCATGCGCTGGTCAGCGGCGGTAGTGAACCGCGCCGGCGCTTCATCGATTGGGGATTGTTCCACGTGGAACCTGACTTCCTCCCCCTGTGGCGGCGCTATACCCGTGCCCTCAAACAGCGCAACGCCTTGTTGAAGATGGGCGCCCCCGGCAAGCAGCTCGATGCCTGGGATTGGGAGCTGGCCGAAGCAGGTACCCCGCTGACCTCCAGGCGCCAGCACTATCTGGAACGCCTGCAGGATAGAGCCGTGGCGATTGGCGCCGATCTGGCACCCGGCCTGCAATTGAACAGTTTGGAACTGCAACCGGGTTGGCGTCGGCACGAAATGTCGTTGGGCGATGCCCTGTTGCTGGCGCGCGAACGCGACCGCAGCGCCGGCTATACCTCGGTAGGCCCACACCGCGCCGATTGGAGCGTAGGTTTCACGCAGATTCCGGGGCGAGACGCCTTGTCGCGTGGCCAGGCCAAGCTTACGGCGCTGGCCTGCCTGCTTGGCCAGGCCGACGACTATGCAACACAGCGCGGCGAATGGCCGGTCATCGCCCTGGATGATCTGGGTTCGGAGCTGGATCGCAACCACCAACAGCGCGTACTGGAGTATCTTGCAGGCACACCTGCGCAGATCTTCATTACCGCCACCGAAACACCGGCCGCACTTGCAGCCGATCTGCGTCCAGCCGCTGTGTTCCACGTGGAACATGGCGCTATCAATGCCGCGAACTGAGCCTTCAGGGCGGAAATCCCCCCGGCAGGTATAATCGGAACGTCATCCCCTATCTCTCATGCCTGTTCCACGGAACGGCGCATGACCTGCGGAGCCTACGGCAAGCGCAATGAGCGAAGAACAGAACACCCCGGTCAACAACGGCAATTACGACGCCAACAGCATCACCGCATTGGAAGGCTTGGAGGCTGTACGCAAGCGTCCCGGTATGTACATCGGCGACGTCCATGACGGCACTGGCCTGCACCACATGGTGTTCGAGGTTGTCGATAACTCCATCGACGAAGCACTCGCCGGTCATGCCGACAATGTGTTGGTCACCATCCATGCCGACGGTTCGGTGTCGGTGGCCGATAACGGCCGCGGCATCCCGGTGGGCAAGCACGCGCAGATGAGCCAGAAGCTCGACCGCGAAGTCTCCGCCGCTGAAGTGGTGATGACGGTCCTGCATGCCGGTGGCAAGTTCGACGACAACAGCTACAAGGTTTCCGGTGGCCTGCACGGCGTCGGCGTCAGCGTGGTCAATGCGCTGTCGCAGAAGCTGATGCTGGATATCTATCAGGGTGGTTTCCACTACCAGCAGGAATACGCTGACGGTGCAGCGGTAACTCCGCTGAAGCAGCTGGAAGCCAGCGACCGCCGCGGTACCGTGCTGCGCTTCTGGCCATCGGTGAAGGCATTCCACGGCAACGTCGAGTTCCATTACGAAATCCTGGCCCGCCGTCTGCGCGAGCTGTCGTTCCTGAACTCCGGCGTCAACATCACTCTGGTGGACGAGCGCGGCGAAGGCCGTCGCGACGACTACCACTACGAAGGCGGCATCAAGAGCTTCGTCGAGCATCTGGCGCAGGTGAAGACCCCGCTGCATCCGAACGTGATCGCGGTGACCGGCGAAGCCAATGGCATCGTGGTCGAAGTTGCGCTGCAGTGGACCGATTCCTACCAGGAAACGATGTACTGCTTCACCAACAACATTCCGCAGAAGGACGGCGGTACCCACCTTGCCGGCTTCCGTGCCGCGTTGACCCGTACGCTCAACAACTACATCGAGCAGAGCGGTATCGCCAAGCAGGCCAAGATCAGCTTCACCGGCGACGACATGCGTGAAGGCATGATCGCGGTGCTGTCGGTTAAGGTGCCGGACCCGAGCTTCTCCAGCCAGACCAAGGAAAAGCTGGTCAGCTCCGACGTCAAGCCGGCGGTGGAAAGCACCTTCGGTGCCAAGCTGGAAGAATTCCTGCAGGAAAACCCGAACGAAGCCAAGGCCATTGCCGGCAAGATCGTCGATGCTGCCCGTGCCCGCGAAGCCGCGCGCAAGGCCCGCGATCTGACCCGCCGCAAGGGCGCGCTGGATATCGCCGGCCTGCCCGGCAAGCTCGCCGACTGCCAGGAAAAAGATCCGGCGTTGTCCGAACTGTTCATCGTCGAGGGTGACTCGGCAGGTGGCTCGGCCAAGCAGGGCCGCAACCGCAAGAACCAGGCGGTGCTGCCGCTGCGCGGCAAGATCCTCAACGTGGAACGTGCCCGCTTCGACCGCATGTTGGCCTCCGATCAGGTCGGTACGCTGATCACCGCGCTGGGCACTGGCATCGGCCGCGACGAGTACAACCCGGACAAGCTGCGTTACCACAAGATCATCATCATGACCGACGCCGACGTCGACGGCGCGCACATCCGTACGCTGCTGTTGACGTTCTTCTACCGGCAGATGCCGGAACTGATCGAGCGTGGTTTTGTGTATATCGGCCTGCCGCCGCTGTACAAGATCAAGCAGGGCAAGACCGAGTTGTACCTGAAGGACGACCCGGCGCTGGATGCTTACCTTGCCAACAACGCCGTCGAAAACGCGGCGCTGATTCCGGCCACCGGCGAACCGCCGATCGAAGGCGTGGCGCTGGAAAAGCTGCTGATGACCTACGCCGCCGCGCAGGAAACCATCAACCGCAACGCGCACCGCTACGATCGCAGCCTGCTCGAGGCACTGGTGGATTTCACCCCGATGGACCTGGAGCATCTGCGCACTGCAGGCCCGGGCGAAGGCCTGGACGCCTTGGCCACGCGTTTGAACCAGGGCAGCCTGGGTACGCCGCGTTACAGCCTGGTCCTGCAGGAACCGAACGAACAGCGCCCGGCCGCGGTGCTGGTCACCCGCCGTCACATGGGTGAGGAACATACCCAGGTGCTGCCGTTGGCTGCCTTTGAATCCGGCGAACTGCGCCAGTTGCACGTGGCCTCGCAGCTGCTGCACGGCCTGGTGCGCGAAGGTGCCACCATCAACCGTGGCAACAAGTCCTCGGAGATCACCGGCTTCGCCCAGGCCCAGGCCTGGTTGATGGAAGAGGCCAAGAAGGGACGCATGATCCAGCGCTTCAAGGGCCTGGGTGAAATGAACCCCGAGCAGCTCTGGGATACCACGGTCAATCCGGATACCCGGCGCCTGCTGCAGGTCCGTATCGAAGATGCCGTGGAAGCCGATCAGATCTTCAGCACCTTGATGGGCGATGTGGTGGAACCGCGTCGCGACTTCATCGAGAGCAATGCGCTGAAGGTCATGAACCTGGATATCTGATCCAGCGCAGCCGCTAGCGTGGGCGCCGACACCGGCGCCCACTTCCTATCCGTGCCACTCCCAGGTCCGCGATGTCCAGCCTCCCCGACGTGCCGCTTTCTTCACCCTCCTCGCCACCGTCGTCGTCAGGATCGCCGCTATTGGGCTTCGGCCTGGATCTGCTTATTGGCATCGCTGTATTGCTGCTTTTGAGTGCATTGGGTGCTGTGGCATGGGGCCTGTGGCGCGCGGTTGAAACGGCCGCCGCCGGTGGTGCCGCACCCGCAGCGGCCGGAATGGCCAGCGCGCTGGGCGCGCCTGGCGCATTGGCGCAGATGTTGATTGCGCTGTTTTCCACCGGTGGTGCGGCGCTGCTGCTGTATTTCCTGCGCCGTCGTGCCAGCGCGGCAGAACGTGCAGATTCGCGGCAGGCATTACGCCGCGCTTCCACCTGGGGTTGGATCGCGTTGGTCGCTGCCGGCGTGTTTCTCGGCAGCAGCTTTATTGGCTGGGCGGCCAAGCAGATGGGCGTGGAGCCGGTGCCTACCAACCTGCTGTTGATGCAGCAGGCATGGGCGCAATACCCGGTGTTTCTGGTGGCTTTCGCCGTGCTGCTGGCCCCTGCCTACGAAGAACTGCTGTTCCGCCGTGTGCTGTTCGGGCGCCTGTGGTCGGCTGGCCGCCCGCTGCTGGGCATCGTGCTCAGCAGCCTGGCATTTGCGCTGGTGCACGAAATCCCCGGCATCAGCCCCAACAGCTTCCCGGCAATGCTGCAGCTGTGGCTGATCTACGGCGGCATGGGCGCAGCTTTCGCCTGGGTTTACCGCAAGACCGGCACGTTATGGGCGGCGGTGATAGCGCATGCTGTGAACAATGCGGTTGCGTTGGCGGCCATGGTCCTGTTCGGCACGCAATAAATCGGCAGCGGTTGACGAAAAATTAAGCAAGACGCTCGCACACTGCAGATGTGAACCTGGGGGACCCGGATGAAAGCTGTCGGACTAGCCGTTGTCGCCGCGCTGTTGCTCAGCGCTTGTGCCACCACCACCTCCCCTACCGGGCGGCGTCAGGTCATAGGTGGCATTTCCCAGCAACAGCTGGATCAGCTCGGTGCGCAGGCCTTTGCTGAAACCAAGGCCAAGCAGACCCTCAACCGCGATGCCAAGCAGAACGCCTACGTGCAATGCGTGGTCAACGCGCTGGTGGCGCAGCTGCCGCCTCAATACCATGGCGTACGGTGGGAAACGGCCGTTTTCGTCGAGAAGGAACCCAATGCCTTCGCCCTGCCCGGTGGCAAGGTCGGGGTGAATACCGGCATCTTCAGCGTGGCCAAGAACCAGGACCAGCTGGCGGCGGTGATCGGCCATGAAATCGGCCATGTGATCTCGCGCCACCACGAAGAGCGCCTGACCCGCCAGCAGAGCACCCAGCTGGGCCTGGGCATTCTTGGCGCGCTGGCCGGCGCAGCCTACGGCGATACAGCCGCCAGCGCGGTCAATCAGTTCGGTGGAATGGGCGCACAGGGCCTGATCCTGTTGCCCGGCTCACGCACTCAGGAAAGTGAGGCTGACGTGGTGGGGCAACGTCTGATGGCACAGGCCGGCTTTGACCCCTCACAAGCGGTGAACCTATGGCAGAACATGATGGCGGCCAGTGGAAACCGTTCTCCCCAGTGGCTTTCCACCCATCCCGACCCTGCCAACCGTATCCGTGAATTGCAGCGCGACACCCCGGCGTTGGAGCCTGTCTATCAGCAGGCGCGGCGCTCTGGTGTAGTCCCTCGCTGTGGTTAGTTGTAGGGAAATGCTGCAGTACACCATCAGAAGTGATTTCTCCGTCAAATAATTTCTGATACGTTTGTGTGCTCGGTTTCGTTCCGACAGTTTGAATTTCTACCGCCACGGCGGCTCCTTCGAGGTGAAACATGATCTTCCGCAGCCAAAAGCACGCCGTGCTCTCCATCCTCATCGCCACTGCACTGGGCGGTGTTGTCGTCGCTGACGCTGCGGCGCAGTCGCGCTCGTCCGAGCGTCGTGGCAACAAGGAAAGCGCCAAGGCTGAAGTGCTGTACCCGGAAGCGACCCGCGTCGATCCGAAGGGCAAGGCCTCCTCGAAGATGGGCAGCAAGCTCAACAAGCTGTTTGCTGCCTACAACAAGCAGGAATACGCGGAAACCCGCACCCTGGCCGATGAAATCATCGCTTCGCCCGATGCCAACGATTACGACAAGGCCGTGGCCAACCAGCTGGCTTCGCAGGGTGCCTACAACCTGGACGACAACGCCGCCGCCAAGCAGTACCTGCAGCAGGCCATCGCGCTGAACCAGCTGGACAACAACGGCCACTTCCAGGCGATGTTGATGCTGGCCCAGCTGCAGCTGCAGGACGAGCAGTACCCGGAAGGCCTGGCCAACCTGGACAAGTACTTCGCCGAGTCCAAGTCGAACAAGCCCGAAGAACTGATCATCAAGGGCCAGGCGCTGTACCAGACTGAAAAGTACGCCGAGGCGATCCCGGTGCTGAAGGCGGCCATCGCTGCCTCGCCCGAGCCGAAGGACAACTGGAACCAGCTGTTGATGGCCTCCTACGCCGAAGCCGGCCAGACCGGTGAAGCGGTCAAGGAAGCAGAAGCGCTGGCGGCCAAGAACCCGGCCGACAAGAAGGCCCAGCTCAACCTGGCCAGCATGTACATGCAGGCCGACCAGATGGACAAGGCTGCCGCAGTGATGGACAAGCTGCGCGCGGCTGGACAGCTCACCGAAGAGCGCGAATACAAGCAGCTGTATTCGATCTACGCCAACACCGACAACAAGGAACGGGACGTCATTGCGGTGATCAACGAGGGCATGTCGAAGGGCATCCTCAAGCCGGACTACCAGACTTACCTGGCGTTGGCCCAGTCGTACTACTACACCGAGCAGGTGCCGCAGGCGATTGAAGCCTGGCGGAGCGCGGCGCCGCTGTCCAAGGACGGTGAAACGTACCTGAATCTGGCCCGGGTTTTGCATGCGGAAGGTCGTATTCCCGAAGCAAAGCAGGCCGCGCGTGACGCACTGGCAAAGGGCATCAAAAACCCTGCCGATGCAAACAAAATCATCAACCTGAAGTAAGCAGGAATAACGCCTGAACGGCTGCATTTTTGATGCGCAGCTGGTCAGGATTGGTATAAGCTTGGAGGTTCCTGCGGTGTCATGCACCGCTGAATCAGGGGCGGTTCCACACCACCGCCCCGACCCCACTAAAGAGTTCTTGGCGCATGACGGAACAACTGGTCTTCCACCACAGGTATGACACCCAGAAAGAAACGGGCCTGAGCTGGCCTCGGATCGCGGGTATCGCATTTGTAATCGCACTGCATCTTGCAGCCCTGATGATGCTTCTGATCCCGGCTGTTGCCCCCAAGGCAGCTGCTGAAAAGGAACGCAACGTCATGGTGACGCTGGTCGACGCACCGCCGCCGCCACCGCCGCCGC
>NZ_LDJJ01000064.1 GCF_001431465.1 Stenotrophomonas terrae
GAGGGGTTGGGGTGAGGGCGGCTTTTGATTTTCCGCATAGGGCAAGAGCACCCCTCCCCAACCCTCCCCTTCGCTGCGCGAAAGGGAGGGGGCCAATCGTCAGGCCGACAGCTCCAGCAGCAGCTTGTTCAAGCGGCGTACGTAGCCGGCCGGGTCCTTCAGGCTGTCGCCGGCGGCCAGTGCGGCCTGGTCGAACAACACATGGGCAAGGTCGTTGAAGCGGTCCATGTCAGGCTCGGCATCGAGCTTTTCAATCAGCGGATGGCTCGGGTTGAACTCGAATACCGGCTTGCTGTCCGGCACCTTCTGGCCGCTGGCTTCCAGGATCTGGCGCATCTGCAGGCCCAGGTCCTGTTCGCCGATGGCCAGGATCGCCGGGGAATCGGTCAGCCGGTGCGAGACGCGCACCTCGGCCACTTCTTCGCCCAGCGCGGTCTTCAGGCGCGTGGCCAGGCCTTCCTTGGTCTTGGCGACTTCTTCCTGCGCCTTCTTGTCTTCTTCGCTTTCCAGCTTGCCCAGATCCAGGTCGCCACGGGCGATGTCGGCAAAGGACTTGCCGTCGAATTCGGTGAGGTAGCTCATCAGCCACTCGTCGATGCGATCGGTCATCAGCAGCACTTCGATGCCCTTCTTGCGGAACACCTCAAGATGCGGGCTGTCCTTGACCTGCTGGAAGCTCTCGCCGGTCAGGTAATAGATCTTGTCCTGGCCTTCGATCATGCGGCCGATATAGTCGGCCAAGGCAACGCTCTGCTCGCCGCTGCCATCATGGGTGGAGGCGAAGCGCAGCAGGCCGGCGACCTTTTCACGGTTGCCGTAGTCCTCGGCCGGGCCTTCCTTCAGCACCTGGCCGAAGTTCTTCCAGAAGCCTGCGTAGTCTTCCGGCTTGTCCTTGGCCAGCTTCTCCAGCATGTCCAGCGAACGCTTGGTCAGCGCCGACTTCATCGAGTCGATCACCGGGCCGGACTGCAGGATCTCGCGCGACACATTCAGCGGCAGGTCGTTGGAATCGACCACGCCCTTGATGAAACGCAGGTACAGCGGCAGGAACTGCTCGGCCTGGTCCATGATGAAAACGCGCTGCACATAGAGCTTCAGGCCCTTGGGTGCGTCGCGGTGGTACAGGTCGAACGGTGCGCGGCCCGGCGTGTACAGCAGCGAGGTGTACTCAAGCTTGCCTTCGACCTTGTTGTGGGTCCAGGCCAGCGGATCGGTCGGGTCATGCGCGATGTGCTTGTAGAACTCCTTGTACTCCTCGTCCTTGACCTCGGACTTGGGACGGGTCCACAGCGCGTTGGCGCGATTGACGGTTTCCCATTCCGGGGTAGCCGGCTTGTCGGCTTCTTCGCCGTGGTGTTCTTTCTGCAGCTCGATCGGCAGGCCGATATGGTCGGAGTACTTCTTGATCAGGCTGCGCAGCTGCCAGCCATCGGTATAGCTGTCTTCACCTTCCTTCAGGTGCAGCACGATGCGGGTGCCGCGCTCGGGCTTGTCGATGGTCTCGACCTCGAACTCGCCTTCGCCCCTGGAAGACCAATGCACGCCCTCGCTGGCCGGCAGGCCTGCGCGACGGCTGTAGACGTCGACCTGGTCGGCGACGATGAAGGCCGAGTAGAAGCCCACGCCGAACTGGCCGATCAGGTTGGAGTCCTTCTTCTGGTCACCGGACAGGTTCTTCAGGAACTCGGCGGTGCCGGATTTGGCGATGGTGCCCAGGTGCGCAATGGCTTCGTCGCGGCTCAGGCCGATGCCGTTGTCGTCGATGGTCAGGGTGCGCGCGACCGGGTCGGCCTCGATGCGGATGCGCAGCGGTGCGCCGCCTTCAAGCAGCTCGGGCTGGGTCAGCGCTTCGAAACGCAGCTTGTCGGCTGCGTCGGCGGCATTGGACACCAGCTCGCGCAGGAAGATTTCCTTGTTCGAGTACAGCGAGTGGATCATCAGGTGCAGCAGCTGCTTCACCTCGGTCTGGAAACCGCGGGTTTCCTTGTGATTCTGGTCAGTCATCGGTCGGGGTGCTCCGTTGCAGAGGGGCCGCGCAGCTGCGCGGCGGCTGCAACTGGGGTAAGGGTGAATGGGCCGATTTCAAGGTGGGCGCAGCCGGGGCGGGTGCTGGTCTATCATCTGCGCACCCCAGAGTTATTCGATGTAGGCCGCCGATGTATTTGATTTGCCACGTTTTGTCATTGGCTTTGCCGGTATGGGCCGGATGAGCGCGCCGCACGGCAAGGCGGCCGCCGGCAGCGGCCAGGTGCGCATCGTGGGTGGGCGCTGGCGCAATACCCGTCTGCAGGTTCCTGAATTGCCGGGTTTGCGGCCGACCAGCGACCGCGTTCGCGAAACCCTGTTCAACTGGCTGATGCCCAAACTGCCCGGCGCGCGGGTGCTGGATCTGTTCGCCGGCAGCGGTGCGCTGGGGCTGGAGGCGGTGTCGCGCGGTGCCGCCACGGCGCAGTTGGTCGAGCGCGATCCTCGCCTGGTGGCCGCCCTGCGTGGGGTGGTGGAGCGGCTGGATGCGACCACCCAGGTCGAGGTGATTGCCGCCGATGCGGTGCAATGGCTGGACAGCGCGGCTGCCGCGCAGGCCGATGTGGTGTTCCTGGACCCGCCTTTTGCCGCCGGTTTGTGGGAACAGGTGATCGCGCGGCTGCCCCGGCACCTGGCCGCGGACGCATGGCTGTACGTGGAAGCGCCGGTGGGCGCGGCTCCACTGTTGCCACCGGAATGGCAACTGCGGCGCGAAGGCAGTACCCGCGAAGTGGCCTATGCCCTCTATCGGCGAGCCGCTGCTACACTTCGCGGCGACATGAACGCGACCGAACCCGCATGACCTCAGCCAACCGCCGCATCGCTGTATACCCGGGCACTTTCGACCCGATCACCAATGGTCATATCGATCTGGTGAATCGTGCCGCGCCGCTGTTCGAGAAGGTGGTGGTGGGCGTGGCGCAGAGCCCGGCCAAGGGCCCAACGTTGTCGCTGGACCTGCGCGTGGCGCTGGCGGTGGAAGCCCTGCAGCACCACGACAATGTGGAAGTGGTGGGCTTCGATACCCTGCTGGCCCATTTCGTGCGCTCGGTACATGGCGGGGTGCTGCTGCGCGGCCTGCGTGCGGTGTCCGATTTCGAATACGAATTCCAGATGGCCAGCATGAACCGCCATCTGATCCCGGAGGTGGAAACCCTGTTCCTCACCCCCTCCGAACAGCACAGCTTCATTTCCTCCTCGCTGGTGCGTGAGATCGCCCGGTTGGGCGGGGATGTGTCGGGCTTCGTGCCGGCAACCGTGCTGGAAGCGTTGCGCAAGGCCCGCGAAGCACGCGGGCACTAAAACCTATTTCAGTAACACCACTTTCAACGGGAGAACGATCATGAAGAACACGATGCGCGTGCTGCTTGCCGCCTCGATGGTGCTGGCAGTAACTGCCTGCAAAAAAGAAGAAGCGCCGGTAGTTGAAGCGCAGCAGGCGCTGGTCGCCCCGGCCAAGGATGACGACGCAGGCTGGAAGAAGTACCTGCAGGCCGTTGCCGTGCAGAACATGGGCAACATCACCGCCAGCCCGTTCCTGTACTACCTGCCGCCGGCATCGGATCCGGAATTCGCCGCCAAGTACGACCGCCAGGTCGAGAGCGCCACCACCGCCATTGGCCGCGGCATCCAGCCGGGCAACATGCTGGCCTTCGGTTCGTCGAACTCGGCCAAGATGGCTGACCTGATCGAAACCGGCTTCAAGGACGTGCAGGCTGACTCGATGAAGGGTGTGCGCGTGGTGTTCATCGGCGACGCCGCCGACAACGCCCGCGTGCAGACCATCGTCAAGCCGACCGGCGCCGACTACATCTTCGTCGAAGCCAAGTAATTCAATGGCGGGGCTGCCTTGCGGCCCCGCTGTTGCCACGGCGGGGCCCCCGCACAGGTGGGGGTTGCTCCGGTTGCAGGGTTGGCCTGGCTCCGATCCGGTCCGGGGGCAGCCAGATTCAACAACTCCTGCACATTGCGGATGCCGCCCAAGCCGGTCTCCACATCAGCGGAACGGTGCGGGACTGCGGCGTTGCCGCCAGCCCGGCCCCGGCAAAAGCAGGATCCGGTAAGCTTGCTGTCGGCGCTGCTCTTGGCAGGCCATGAACAGCAGGTCCGATGAACCGGCATGCGCCGGTTGCAAGCCCCGCTCTGACGGGAACACCGCAACAATGTCTCTGAAAATCAATGAGCTCTGCGTCAACTGCGACGTCTGCGAGCCGGCCTGTCCCAACCAGGCAATCGCCATGGGCGAGACGATCTATGTGATCGATCCAGCCCGTTGCACCGAATGTGTCGGTCATTTCGATGAACCGCAATGTGTGGTGGTGTGCCCGGTCGAATGCATCGACCCGGACCCGGATATCGTCGAGACCGAAGATCAGCTGCTGGCCAAACTGGCCGGCCTGCAACGCGATCACCCTGAGCTCTACCCATAGGAGAAACCAACGGCATGAAACTCGTTGCTCGTTCGCTGCTGCTGTTCGCACTGGTGCTGGCACCGGTTGCGTGGGCCGCTGATACCGCACCGGCCCGCGCCGCGCACCCTGACGGCGCGGCAATTGCCAGCGGTCACTCGCTAGCAACCCAGGCCGGCATGGAAATCCTCGGCAAGGGCGGCAATGCGTTCGATGCCGCCATTGCCGTGTCGTCCACCCTGGCGGTGGTTGAGCCGATCAGCTCGGGACTGGGCGGCGGCGGTTTCTTCCTGCTGCACGACGCCAAGACCGGCAAGGACGTGATGCTGGACGCGCGCGAGACTTCGCCCGAATCCGCCACGCCGGACCGGTTCCTGGACAAGAACGGCGACCTTGACCGCGATCGCTCGGTCAATGGCCCGTGGTCGGCTGGCATCCCCGGCCTGCCGGCGGCACTGGTGAAGCTGGCGCGCGAACACGGCAAGCTGCCGCTCAGCGATTCGCTGGCACCGGCGATCCGCGTGGCCACCGATGGTTTCCCGGTGTATGCACGCATGGCGCGTGGCTACGCATCACGCCGTGAGGTGATGGACCGTTATCCGGGTACCCGCGAGGTCTACCTGCGCAACGGCAAGCCGATCGCCGAGGGCGACATCTTCAAGCAGCCGGAGCTGGCACACACCCTGCAGCTGCTCGCCGCCAACGGGTTTGACGGCTTCTACCGTGGCGAAACCGGGCGCAAGCTGCTGGCTGGCGTGAAGCAGGCCGGTGGCCGCTGGACCGCCGAGGAACTGGCCGGCTACACGGTCAAGACCCGCGAGCCGATCGTGTTCGATTACCGCGGCTGGAAGATCACCACCGCCTCGCCGCCGTCTTCCGGTGGCATCGCGCTGGCCTCGATGCTGCAGATCCTGGAACCCTGGGATCTGAACAAGATGGACCAGGCACACAGCACCCATCTGGTGGTGGAGGCGATGCGCCGTGCCTATCGCGACCGTACCTTCTTCCTCGGTGACCCGGACTTCGTCGACATCCCGCAGAAGGTGCTGACCAGCCGCGATTACGCACAGGGCCTGCGTGCCACCATCCATCCGGAAAAGGCCACGCCCAGCGACCTGTTGTCGGGCAACCCGACGCCGTTGGAAGACGACGAGACCACCCACTTCTCGATCATCGACAGTGAAGGCAACCGTGTTGGCGGCACGCAGACGGTGAACCTGCTGTATGGCTCGGGCTTGATTCCGGCCGGCACCGGCGTGCTGTTGAACAACGAGATGGACGATTTCGCGCTCAAGCCGGGCACGCCGAACGCGTTCGGGGTGATGGGTTATGCGGCCAACGCACCGGCCAAGGGCAAGCGCATGCTCAGCTCGATGACGCCGACGTTCATGGAGAATGACGACAAGGTGGTGGTGATCGGCACGCCGGGTGGCAGCCGCATCATCACCATGGTGCTGCTCGGCATCCTTGGCTATGACGCAGGTCTGGATGCGCAGCAGGTTGCCGCCTTGCCGCGCTACCACCACCAGTGGCTGCCGGATGAAATCTCGGCCGAGTCTGGCGCGTTCTCGCCGGAAGTGGCCAGGCAGTTGCAGGCGATGGGCCACAAGGTTGAACTGCCGGGTGACTTGGCAGCAGGCGGCCGCGGTTCCAGCCATGTCTGGGGCAACCTGCAGACGGTGGAATGGGACCGGCGCAGCAATGTGCTCAGCGGCGGTAGCGATCCGCGCAACCCGGTGGGCAGTGCCGAGGTTCGCAAATTCGGCAAGGCCGATTGAGTCAAACAGGAAACCCCGCTTCGGCGGGGTTTTTCTTTGCCCGGAGAATGCGCGGGTGCTGCGCTGTTTTTGCCGGCGCTACGTTTTCTGTGCCTTTTCGCTGGCGAGGGAATAGCAGTGAGTTCAGCACAGTGCACGCGCAATGCGCGAATCAGGCATCAGTCCCCGGCTAATATTAAACGCAGCAGTTGTCATCAATCCAGAAACAAGACGCAATGTTGCGTTGTTGATCTGTAGCGTCCTGCGTCAATTATCCGGCAGCATTTACTTGCGAATATTTAACGCGCGGCGGGTAGAATTTTTCAAATGAAACTATGGTCGATTCGCGGTAACTCGCAAAAACTCGATGGCGGTGCAATGTTCGGCAACGCACCCAAGGCCTTGTGGGAACGCTGGGCGCCGGCCGATGACGCCAATCGCATCGAACTGGCATGCCGGGCGTTGCTGGCCAGCCCTTTGGGTGGCAAGACGGTGCTGTTTGAAACCGGTATTGGCGCCTTCTTCGAGCCCAAGCTGCGCGAGCGCTACGGCGTGCAGGAGCCGCGACATGTGCTGATCGATTCGCTGCGTGAAGCGGGCTTCGAGCATGAGGACATCGACGTGGTGGTACTCAGCCACCTGCATTTCGACCATGCCGGTGGCTTGCTGGCGCCGTGGTCGGAAGGCCGCGAGCCCGAGTTGCTGTTTCCCAATGCGACCTTCGTGATTGGTGCCGAACATTGGGAGCGTGCCCGCCATCCGCACCCGCGTGACCGTGCCAGCTTCATTCCCGAGTTGGCCGGCTTGCTGGAAGCCAGCGGACGGCTGGAGATCGTGAGCGGCCCGTATTCGAAGGTGCTGGGCGAATCGGTGCGTTTCAGTTTCAGCGATGGCCATACCCCGGGGCTGATGCTGGCCGAGATCATCGGGCCGGAACTGGTCAATGGCCAGCCGCGTGGTGGCGTGGTGTTCTGTGCCGATCTGATACCAGGACGTTCGTGGGTGCATGTGCCGATCACCATGGGTTATGACCGCAACGCCGAACTGTTGATCGACGAGAAGCGGGCTTTCCTAGAAGACAAGCTGGCGCGCAACGTGCATCTGTTTTTCACCCACGACCCGCAGTGCGCGATGGCGCAGGTGGTGCGCGATGACAAGGGCCGTTTTGGCACCGCCCATGAAGTGAGCGAGTTGAAGGCACGTACGCTGGCGGCATGAACAAGCCAGCAATGCTCCGGTGGTGCCGAGCCATGCTCGGCAGGGGTTTCACCGGTAGTGCCGAGCCATGCTCGGCAGAAGCTTTCCCGGTAATGCCCCAAAGCCACCCTCACCCCAACCCCTCTCCCGAAGGGAGAGGGGCTAAGCCGGTAGTGCCGAGCCATGCTCGGCAGAGGCTTTCCCGGTATTGCCCCAAAGCCACCCTCACCCCAACCCCTCTCCCGAAGGGAGAGGGGCTAAACCGGTAGTGCCGAGCCATGCTCGGCAGAAGCTTCACCGATATCGTCCCAGCCGAGCATGGCTCGGCACTACAAAAAACAGGTGCCAGCGGCACCTGTTTGCATTCTGGGCGGTGACGCGACGGGCTCAACCCATCCGCGTGCCAAAGATGCGGTCGCCTGCATCACCCAGGCCCGGCATGATGTAACCCTTCTCGTTGAGGCGCTCATCGATGGCGGCGGTGTAGATCTCAACGTCCGGGTGCACGGCTTCCAGTGCCTTCAGGCCTTCCGGTGCGGCGACCAGGAAGATGCCCTTGATGCGGCGTGCGCCGGCACGCTTGAGCATGTCGATGGTGGCGATCAAGGTGCCGCCGGTGGCCAGCATCGGATCCAGGATCAGCGCATCGCGTTCTTCCAGGCGGCCGGTCAGGCGCTCGAAGTAGGGCACGGGCTGCAGGGTTTCCTCGTCGCGCTGCAGGCCGACCACGCTGACCCGCGCGGCCGGAATCAGTGACAGCACGCCGCTCAGCATGCCCAGCCCTGCACGCAGGATCGGCACCACTGTGATCTTGGCACCGGCAATGCGCTGCACCTGCACCGGCCCGGCCCAGCCGGCCTGGGTGTGGCTTTCCGTCTCCAGGTTGGCCGTGGCCTCATAGGCGAGCAGGGTGCCCAGCTCGTTGACCACCTCGCGGAAATCCTTGGTGCTCATGGACGCATCGCGGAGCAGGCCAATCTTGTGCTGGACCAGGGGGTGGCGGACTTCGACGATTTTCATGGGGAGAGGGCGCTGGAAAGGGGAGGACAGCATTTTAGCGCTTCTGCGCGTCGCCCCCTTCGGTGGCAGCACGCAGCCGCGCAGGTGTCAGGCAGTGCCGGCTCGTGAAGGCGGGCAAAGGGCTGGGCCATGCTGGTCGTCATCTTCCAGCACCTTCATGCAGGCGGGCGTGATCAATCGGTCGGTGGCCCAGAACGGGGTTTGTGGAGATGATGTCTGCTGCCGTGCGAGCGGCGCAGGGGAGGTCGATGAGATGCGGGTCTGTGCGGGGGTGTTGTTCGCCGTGTGTATCGGCAGTGCCGGGTCCGTGTCGGCGCAGCCGCCGCTTGAGCGGGAGCTGGTGAATCCAAGCGAGGTGATCTTTCGTGCCGGGGCGCCCTATATGGACCTCGGGCGGGGCCGGCTCGAGCCGCTGCAGCTGCGACGACAGAATGGCGAGCCGGTGTACTACCGGCTGGTCCGCTACGACGCGGAATCTGGATACCTGCAAGAACCCGAAGTCGAGTTGGTGGCGGCTGGCCCTGCCGCCGTGCCTGCGCGAAAGGAGCTGCCTACGCCGGCCGCATTGCAGGTAATCGAAAGCCGGATAGAGGGGCGTTTTGAGGGCTGGAGCGGTGCCAGTGTTTTCCATCTTGGGAACGGGCAGACCTGGGAGCAGGTGGATGGGCGCAGGCAGGCAGCAAACCGGTACTCCCCCAAGGTCACGTTGACCCGCTGGGACGTCGGCTACGAGTACGAGATGCAGGTCGAGGGCGTGTCCGGCACGATCC
Organism: Stenotrophomonas terrae; assembly: GCF_001431465.1. Lineage (GTDB taxonomy): Bacteria > Pseudomonadota > Gammaproteobacteria > Xanthomonadales > Xanthomonadaceae > Stenotrophomonas > Stenotrophomonas terrae. Next base: position 9,178 of record NZ_LDJJ01000064.1, read on the forward strand.
GGGTGCGGCGTCGCTGAAGTTGGTGGGCCATTGCTGGCGCTGCGCCATCAATTGCGAGCGTCTGCGTGCTGTACCCAGGCCATGACAGACTGAAATATTCCCGCTTTGCCACTGTAACTGTCGCGTAACTGAACGGACATACCGTGCACACCCATCCTTTACACAGATTGGGGGCGGTAGTGCGCAAGAGCGTCTTGGTAGTGGCGGTGACGACCGCGGTAGCCTGCATGGCTGTCGCGCCTGCATATGCACAACAGGCCACGGCCGATACTGCATCCACTGTTGCCAGCGGGGCTGCGGCAGCCATCGACCTGGAGCGTATTGAAGTACGCGCCCAGCGCGAAGCACAGATCCGCGCGGTGGAACTCAAGCGCGACGCCAATGGCGTGCAGGATGCGGTTGCCTCCGACTCGATGGGCGACTACCCGGACATGAATGTCGCCGAGTCGCTGCAGCGCCTGCCCGGCGTCAGTGTCACCCGCGATCAGGGTGAAGGTCGCTTCGTGGTGATCCGTGGTCTGGACGCGGCCTTGAACAGCGTCAGCATCGACGGCATCGCCATCGGTACGCCGGAGGATTCCTCGCGCGCGGCGCCGTTGGATGTGATTCCCTCCGAGTCCACCGAACGCCTGCGGGTGATCAAGTCGGCAACCCCGGACATGCCTGGCGATGCCATCGGCGGTGCGGTGGTGGTGGAGTCGGCCTCGGCCTTCGATCGCGATGGACGTTCCTTGAAGGGCAAGCTGGAAGGCAGCCACCAGGAGCTGTCCGGCGAGACCAGCCCGAAGGCGGCATTCAACTACAGCGAAGTATTCGGCGGCACGTTCGGTGTAGCGCTGGGTGTGAACTACCAGAAGCGCAAGTTCGAATCGGACAATACCGAAGTCGAGTACGACAACTTTGATGGCGGCGCCGACGATGATCTGGTCGCCGTCGACCTGCAGCACCGCAAGTACACCATCGAGCGCGAGCGCACCGGCGCCAACGTGAACCTGGACTGGCGCCCGGACGATGCCAACCGCTACTACCTGCGCACCCTGTACAGCCAGTTCGACGATGCCGAAACCCGCCAGCGCACCATCTTCGGCCTGGGCGACGGCGAAATCACTGCACTGGGTGGTGGTCGCTACCAGGTGGATGCGCTGCCGGCCGATGCCATCAGCAAGCGCATGCGCTACCGCACCAAGGAAGAGAATACCTTTGCGCTCAGCCTGGGCGGTGAGAATCGATTGACCGGCGCGGTGCTGGATTACCGCATCGGCTATACCAAGACCCGCGAGCGGGTGAACGATGAAATGGAAGCGCGCTTTGACTACGATGGCGACGACATGTCGGCCACGCTCAACCAGAACAGCGGCATCCCCGGCCTGAGCCTCAGCGACAGCGGCTGGATGGAGAACGCCAACTACGCCTTCGATCGGGTGGTGATCTCTCCCAAACAGATCGACGACAGCGAGCGCAGCGCCCAGGTCAACATCCGCTTCGATGGCGACAATGCCAGCTACAAGTTCGGCGTGCTCGGCCGTTGGCGCGAGCGCGACGTCAATGTGGACGAGGCCGAGCTGCGTACCGGTCCGGCGGTCGATCTGTCCAGCTGGAACGGCAAGACTCTGGACCACCGTGGCGGCAGCCTTGGTCAGGGCATGAGCTCGGCGGCGATGCGCGCCTGGTGGGCCGCCAACGGCAGCAAGTACAGCGCGAAATCCGGCGATGTCGCAGGCAACCTGATGACCTCGCTGGAAGAGGACTATGTGGCCAACGAGGACATCCTTGCGGCCTATGCGATGGGCACGTGGGACATCGGCGCGCTGCGTGTGATCGGCGGCGTGCGTGTGGAGAACACGCAGTTCAATGCCACTGGCAACGACGTGGATATCGCCAGCGATGGCAAGACCGTCAGCGTTGCCCCGCGTACCGCCAACAGCAGCTACAGCAGTGTGCTGCCGGGCCTGCACCTGCGTTATGACACCAACAACAACTGGGTGCTGCGCGGCTCGGTCAACAAGACCGTGGCACGCCCCGCATTTGGCGATGTGTCGCCGCGCCTTGCCGTCAATCGCGACGATGAAGAAGCGCGTATCGGCAACCCGAACCTGGACCCGTACGAGTCCACCAACCTGGATTTCTCGTTCGAGCGCTATCTGGGCGACAGCGGCATCGTCTCGCTGGGGCTGTTCCACAAATCCATCGACGGCTACATCGTGCAGACGGTGACCGACAACGACCCGCAATACCCGGGCTTCGACGTCACCCGTTCGATCAATGGCGACAAGGCCAAGGTGTTTGGTGCCGAGTTCAATTGGCAGCAGCAGCTGAGCTTCCTGCCGGGTGCATGGGCGGGGCTGTTGCTCGGCGCCAGTGGCACCTGGCTGGATACCGATTTTGATCCAGGTATTGCCGGCCGCGAGCGTGATGACTTCAACCTGCCGCGTGCCTCCAAGAACATCTACAGCGCGCATATCGGCTACGAGTGGGGCGGCCTGAGCACGCGCCTGGCTGGTGTCTATCGCAGCGAGTACCTGGACACCATCGGCGACAGCCGTGCCTTTGATATCTATGTTGCCCCGCACACCCAGCTTGATTTCAGCTTCGACTACAAGCTCAGCAAGAACGTGAGTCTGTATCTGGAAGCATCCAACCTGCTGGATGAGCCGCTGGAGCTGTACCAGGGCGTGCGCTCGCACACCCTGCAGAACGAGGAATACGGCCGCACCTACGCCATCGGCGTGAAGGTGGCACTGTGAGGGCCGCGCTGCTCTGCACGGCAATGGCGCTGGTGCTCAGTGCCTGCCACCCGGCGCCGCGCTCGGCGACGCCGCCGACCGCCGCCGATCTTGCCGAAGGCGCCACCGCCGCGCCGCCGAAGCTGGTGGCGGAAGCCTTCCTGACCCCGATGACGCCGGCCGACAACATCGACTCGCCGGCCAGCTGGCGCGGTGCCGATGGCCAGCTGTGGCTGATCGCCACCGCCAAGGCCACCGACAAGCTGGTGGTCTATGACGGCCAGACCGGCAAGCACCTGCGTGACATCGGCAGCACCGGCACCGCATTGGGCCAGTTTGATCGCCCCAACGGCATCGCCGTGCAGGACGATCTGGTGTTCATCGTCGAGCGCGACAACCACCGCGTGCAGGTGCTGCAGTTGCCTGACTTCAAGCCGCTTGGCGTGTTCGCCGGCAATGATCTGCGCAAGCCCTACGGCCTGTGGGTGAACCCGGTGCAGGGTGGCTATGACCTGTACGTCACCGATTCCTATGACGATGGCGAGGATGCGGCGGGCAACGACATCCTGCCGGCGTTGGAGCGTTTGAACGAGCGCGTACGCCGTTATCACGTCAACGTTGAGGGCGGCACGGTGCAGGCCAAGCTGGTGCGCAGCATCGGTGACAGCTCGCCCAAGGGCGCGCTGCGCGTGGTCGAATCGATCTGGGGCGATCCGGCCAACGACCGCCTGCTGATTGCCGAGGAAGATGAAACCTATGCCAGCGAGTTCAAGGTCTACAACCTGGCCGGCGATTTCAGTGGCCAGACGTTTGGCCGTGGCCTGTTCAAGGCGCAGGCCGAAGGCGTGATGCTGCGTACCTGCGGCGATGGCGGTTGGTGGATTACCACCGAGCAAGGCAAGGAGCGCAGCACTTTCCATCTCTTTGATCGCAAAACGCTGGCGCCGGTGGGATCGTTCCACGGCAATACCGTGGCCAATACCGATGGTATCTGGAACAGCCAGCAGGTCTCGGCGCGCTTCCCGCAGGGCGCCTTGTACGCGGTGCATGACGATCAGGGCGTGGTGGCCTTCGATTGGCGTGATATCGCCACGGCGTTGTCGCTGCCGCAGGATTGCGGCAAGTGAGGGGCCAACGTGTGAGGCAGGGGCTGCTACTGGCGGCCCTAATTGGAGCGGCTGGAGCGGTGGGGGCCGCTCCAGCCGCCGAGCCCAATACGCAGGTGCCGGCGGGGAGCCGGCACTATGCAGCAAGTGGTTTCCCGGACCGCATCGTCGCCTCGCCGGCGCAGGACGCAGGCAGCGGTTTTGCGGTGGCATGGCGTACCGCGCCGCTGGCGCAGCCGCCTTTGCTGGAGCTGGCCGTGGCCGGTGATTCGCCGGACATGGGCCAGGTGCAGCAGCTGCGCGCAAGCAGCCAGGCGTTGCAGACCGAGAACGGCGACAGCCAGCATCATCGTGTCCTCATCGATGGCCTGCAGGCCGACACCCTGTATGCCTATCGCGTGCAGGGGCAGGGCAGCTGGAGCGCGTGGCAGCATTTCCGCACGGCCGCTGCGGCAGGCGAACCGCTGACCGTGCTGTACTTCGGCGATACCCAGAACAAGAACCTCAGCCATGTCAGCCGGGTTATCCGCCAGGGCTGGCAGAGCGCACCGGATGCGCGGCTGACCCTGTTCGCCGGGGATCTGGTCAGCGGCGGCGACGGTGAGGATGACAACGAGTGGGGCGAGTGGTTCGCTGCCGGTGGCTGGCTGCTGCCGGGCATGGCGGTTGCGCCGGCGGCTGGCAACCACGAGTACTTCGAGGAATTCGAAGACACGCCGCAGGAGCGGCGGGTGCTCGGCAAGCATTGGCCGGTAACCTTCGCACTGCCGTCCAACGGCGCTGCCGCTACCGCCAGCACGACCTACTGGTTCGACTACCAGGGGCTGCGCGTGGTGGTGCTGGATGGCACCTCGGCGCTGGACCTGGGCACCGCCAAGGCACAGGCCAGCTGGCTGGAGAAAGTATTGGAGGACAGTGCGCAGGCGTGGAATATCGTGGTCGTGCACCAGCCGCTGTATCCGCTGCGTGCCGAACGCGACAGCTCGGTGCTGGCCAGCGAGATCCGGCCGGTGCTGCAGCGGCACAAGGTGGATCTGGTGCTACAAGGCCATGACCACACCTACGGCCGCCGCGCCGACGACGGTGCCAGCTTGCCGCAGTACATCTCATCGGTGGCCGGCCCCAAGCAGTACCGGCTGTCGCCGCAGGCGCGTGCGACGATGAAGCCCACCGCCGAGGACACGCAGTTGTTCCAGGTGCTGCGGCTGGACGACAAGGGCCTGCGCTACGAAGCACGTACGGCGACCGGCCGGCTGTATGACGCGTTCCAGATCAGCCGTGATGCGCAGGGCGGCAAGCGTTTCAGCGAAGTCACCGAGGGGCGCATCCCGCAGCGCGATTGCCCACGGCCTGTCTCACCAAAGGGCCGCGATGACCGGTGCTGGGAATGAACCGATGAGCAGCGTGCTGATGCGTCTGGGTGTGATGCTGCTGGCCACGGCGTCGCCGCTGCTGGCCAGCGCGCAGGTGCTGCATCCGTTTGCCTTGCCGCAAGCGGAGAACGCACCGCAGGAAGTGCTGCTGGCGGTGGAAATCCCCGCCGGTGGCGCGATCAAGTACGAGATCGGCACGCATGGCGAACTGCGGGTGGATCGTTTCCTGTCGATGCCGGTGGCTTACCCGGCCAACTACGGGGCAATGCCACAGACCCTGGCCGGCGATGGTGATCCGCTGGATGCGTTGGTGCTGACCCGCTTTCCGGTCCAGGCCGGTGCGGTGCTGCGATTCCGTCCGGTGGCGGTGCTGCGGATGCGCGACAAGGGCCAGGCCGATGAGAAAATCATCGGCGTGCCGGTGGATGCGCTGGATCCAACCTATGCCAAGGTTCGCGATCTGGATGACTTGCCGGAGATGGAAGTCCAGCGCATCGAGGCGTTCTTCCGCAGCTACAAGCAGCTGCCGGGTGGGGCAGACATCCAGCTCAACGGTTGGGGCGATGCGGCGCAGGCGCGGCAGGTGATCGGCCAGGCGCTGGCAGGCTATCGGCAGGCTCAAGGCGGGCCCTGAGTATCCAACCTGCTTCACGGCTATGCCTTTGGCTTCCCCCTATAATGAACACGGATTTGTCCCGATGTGTTCTCGCGGGTGTGCCAGCTGGACTGGGCCGCTGTGAGGGTAACTGGTAGCAATGACGGCCCAGCCACGGGGTTGGCTGGGCGATCACGGCGGGCTGTCGTCAGCGACAGGTGCCCAATCAAGGAGGGTGGTCATGCGCATTATGGGTAAGGCTTGGAGCAAGGTGGCCGTAGCGGCCATGTTGGTTGCGGTGGCAGCGAGTGCCGGGGCAGCGCCGCCGTTGGAGGAAGAGTTCGTCAACCCCAGCGAAGTGCTGTTCGAGGGTGGCAAGGCTTACGTCGATGCCGGTGGTGGCCGCATGGAGCAGCTGCACAGTCGCAAGCAGGGCGGCGAGACGGTGTACTACCGGTTGGTCCGCTATGACAACGAAAACGGTTATGTGGACAACGACGGTACGCCGGCGCTGGCGCAGAACTTCCAGAGCGAATCCAGTATTGGCGCCACGCCATACCGCTATTTTGGTTCCGGCCACTTTTCGCGCCCGGATTTCTACAACAGCCCGTACAACCGCGACGCCCGCCAGCGTTACTCGGGGCCCGGTTACTTCGGCAGCTGCAGTCGCTATGACGGCTGCAAGGAAGTACACATCGTGCCGCTGTGGCCGTACTACCGCGGCTATTGAGTTTGCCGGCAGCTGATCGCCGGCGACCCGGCCTGATCAATTGATGCCAGAACAACAACGGCGCCCTTCAGGGGCGCCGTTGTTGTTTGTGTTGATGCCCGCTCAGGCGCTGAGCGCCTCAACGATGCGCAGCTTGGGGTGGCCCTTGGAGCGCTGCTGGTATTCCTGTTCGATATCCGCCAGCCGCTTGGCGTTGGGGCACTGCAGCAGCATGTAGTTGGCATCGAAGTTGAGTTTGTCGACCAGGAAGTCGATGAACACGCGCACCTTCGGCGACACCAGGCGGCCACCTGCAAAGACCGCGTTGAAGTCGTAATCCGGCCCGGTCCAGCCCGGCAGCACGCGGCGTACTAGGCCGGCTTCGACAAAGGGTTTGGCCATCACATCGCTGCTCAGCACCAGGCCTTCGCCGGCCACCAGTGGTGCGTTCAGGGCTGATGGATCGTTGGCGATGATCAAGGGATTGACGCCAAATTCGCGCATCTCGCCGCCATGCTCGACCAGCGTCCACGCAAAGCGTTGGGTTTGCCCGTGATGGTTCTTGCGTACTGCCAGCGTGCGATGGAACTGCAACTCATCCGGATGCTGCGGTTCGCCATGCAGGTCGATATAGGCCGGGCTGGCGAATACCTGGGTGCGCAGGCTGCCGAGCTTGCGGGCGATCAGGTTGGAGTCGGGCAGGGGACCAACCCGCAGCGCCATGTCCACTTCACCGCTGATCAGGTCCAGCGCTTCGTTGCCCAGGTGCATGTCCACCCGGATATCCGGATAGGCACTCTGGAACTGGCCCAGCAGTGGCGCAATCCAGCTGGTGCCGATCGAGTATGGAACGGTGAAGCGTAACCAGCCACGCGGCCCCGATTGCAGCTGGCTGACGGCGCTCTCGGCCTGGTCCAGCTCGCGGGCAATGCGTTGGCAATGCTCGTAATAGACCGTTCCGGCTTCGGTCAGGCCGAGACGGCGGGTGGTCCGGTGCAAGAGACGCGCGCCCAAGCGTGTCTCCAATTCCTGCACCTTGCGGCTGACCGTGGTCTTGGGTTGGCCCAGCAGGCGCGCAGCGGCGGTGAAGCTGCCCTGTTCGACGACTTTGACGAAGATCAGTGTGTCGTTGAGATCATTGGCCATCGGAGAACCCTTGCGGCAGCGGAATTGTGCCGGCGACGGGATGATTATTCCCTTGAATCCGTACTAATCAAGTATGGATTTGAGGCCTACCGTGTACGCCTGTATTCACGACGGACAAGTCGCCATGCGTATGCGCTCCCCACTGGCTCTTCCTGCGCCACGCCGCGAACCCAGTTACAGCAATGTTCTACCGCCAGCTTTGGCGGGCAATCGATTGAATTCGTTGCAGTTTGAGGCCTTGTTGGATGCGGCGCGGGTACTGCCCAAGCCGGCGCCTGTGGTTCCCGCACGCACTGGCATGCGCGAACTACTGAAGTCGTTTGTCCCATTGATGGTCCAAAAATTTCCGCGGGCGGGATAGTGAACGATCCACTCCTCATGCGGTTTTCGCCAGCACTGCGCAAACGCGGCTGCAGCGTCCCAGCGCCAACGCGATGTCCAGGCTCGCCTTGTCTTCCTTCAGTCCCCTGATTACCTCCCCCCTTGGAGCATGAAATGAAAGGTATCTCCCAGACCCCCACGCTTCGACGCGCGGCGTTTGCCAGCATGTCGGCCCTGTCCCTGGCCGTACTGGTCGCCTGCGGCGGCCATGCCGGAAGCGGTGCAGCGCCGCCGCCGGAGGTCAGCGTCGCGCCGGTGCTGATCAAGCAGGTTGCGCAGTGGGATGAGTTCAGCGGCCGCGTCGAGGCGGTGCAGAGCGTTGAATTGCGTCCGCGCGTCTCCGGCTACATCGACAAGGTCAACTATGTCGAAGGCGACGAGGTGAAAAAGGGTGACGTGCTGTTCACCATTGACGCGCGCAGCTACCAGGCCGAATTCAACCGCGCCCAGGCCGAGTTGAACCGGGCACGCACCCAGGCCACGCTGGCCCGCAGTGAATCCGAACGCGCGCGCCGCCTGGCCGAGCAGCAGGCCATTGCCGCCGAGACCGCCGAGCAGCGCCGGGCTGGCGCGGACCAGGCCGGTGCGCAGGTGCAGGCCGCGCAGGCGGCCCTGGATGCCGCACGGCTCAACCTGGAGTTCACCAAGGTGCGCGCACCTATCGATGGCCGTGCCGGGCGGGCGATGGTCACCGCTGGCAACCTGGTCACCGCCGGTGATGCTGCCAGCGTGCTGACCACGCTGGTGTCGCTGGATACGGTGCATGTCTACTTCGATGCCGACGAATCCACCTACCTGCGCTATGCGCAGATGGCACGCGACGGCCAGCGCCCGAGCGAGCGCGATCAGGCCTTGCCGGTGAAGGTGGGCTTGAGCGGTGAGGATGGCTTCCCGCACGAAGGCAAGGTTGATTTCCTCGACAACCAGGTCACCCGCAGTACCGGCACCATCCGCGTGCGTGCCCTGCTGGAAAACAGCGACCGTCAATTCACCCCCGGCCTGTTTGCACGTGTGCGTTTGCTGGGCAGCGGCCAGTTCCAGGCGGTGCTGGTGGACGACAAGGCGGTGCTGACCGACCAGGATCGCAAATACGTCTACGTGCTGGACAAGGACGGCAAGTCGGAGCGGCGTGACGTGCAGCTCGGCCGCAATGCTGAAGGCCTGCGCATTGTCGAACACGGGCTGGCTGCGGGCGACAAGGTCATCGTTGACGGGGTGCAGAAGGTGTACATGCCCGGCATGCCGGTGCAGGCCAAGCCGGTGCCCATGCAGCGTGCCGCAGCCGCACCCACGCAGGCTGTGAGCAGCATCAACTAAGCCGCCAACTCCGTTTGCCGGCGTGGCTGCTGGCCGACTGCTTCTGCATCCGATCGGGTGCGGGCAGGTCGGCTGCAGCCAGCGCCGGCTCTGAAAGGACTTCCCATGGATTTTTCCAAGTTTTTCATCGACAGGCCGATCTTCGCGGCGGTGCTGTCGATCATGATTTTCGCCGCAGGATTGGTCAGCATTCCCTTCCTGCCCATCGGTGAATACCCCGACGTGGTGCCGCCATCGGTGGTCGTGCGCACGGTCTACCCGGGTGCCAACCCCAAGGTGATTGCAGAGACCGTGGCAACACCGCTGGAAGAGGCCATCAACGGCGTTGAAGGCATGATGTACTTCAAGTCGGTGGCCGGTTCCGATGGCGTGCTGCAGATGACCATCACCTTCCGTCCCGGTACCGATCCCGACGAGGCCGCGGTGAAGGTGCAGAACCGCGTTGCCCAGGCGCTGGCGCGCTTGCCCGAGGACGTGCGGCGGCAGGGTGTGACCACCCAGAAGCAGTCGCCGACCTTCCTGATGGTTGTGCACCTGACCTCGCCAAAGGGTACCTACGACACCTTGTACCTGCGCAACTACGCGCGCCTGCACGTCAAGGACGGATTGGCACGTATCCAGGGCGTGGGCGATGCACAGATCTTCGGTGGCGGTGACTACGCCATGCGTGCCTGGCTGGATCCGGACAAGGTAGCTGCACGCGGCTTGACTGCCAGCGACGTGGTCGCTGCGATCCGCGAGCAGAACGTACAGGTCTCCGCCGGCCAGCTGGGCGCCGAGCCGATGCCGAACAGCCAGTTCCTGACCCTGATCAACGCCCAGGGCCGCCTGCGCAGTGAGCAGGAGTTCCGTGACATCGTGCTCAAGAGCGGTGCGGATGGCGAAGTGGTGCGTTTGTCGGATGTGGCGCGTATCGAACTGGGCGCGGGTGACTACACCATGCGCTCGCAGCTGGATGGCAAGAACGCCGTCGGCATCGGTATCTTCCAGTCGCCGGGTGCCAACGCGCTGGATATCCGCGATGCGGTGATCGGCCAGATGGATGAGCTGCAGAAGAGCTTCCCGGCCGACGTGAAGTACGAGGCGGTGTACGACACCACCATCTTCGTGCGTGACTCGGTCAAGGCCGTGGTGAGCACCTTGCTTGAAGCCATCGCACTGGTGGTGCTGGTGGTCATCCTGTTCCTGCAGACCTGGCGCGCATCGATCATTCCGCTGATCGCGGTGCCGGTGTCGGTGGTGGGTACGTTTGCGGCGCTATACCTGCTGGGCTTCTCGATCAATACGCTGAGCCTGTTCGGGCTGGTGCTCGCCATCGGCATCGTGGTCGATGATGCGATCGTGGTAGTGGAAAACGTCGAGCGCAACATCGAGGAGGGCTTGTCGCCAACGGCCGCCGCGCACCAGGCGATGAAGGAAGTCTCTGGCCCGATCGTCGCGATCGCGCTGGTGCTGTGTGCGGTGTTCGTGCCGATGGCGTTCCTGTCGGGCGTCACTGGCCAGTTCTACAAGCAGTTCGCGGTGACCATCGCCATTTCGACGGTGATCTCGGCGATCAACTCGCTGACCTTGTCGCCGGCATTGGCAGCACGTCTGCTCAAGCCGCATGGTGCCGCCAAGGATGCGCCGAGCCGTGTGATCGACAAGTTGTTCGGCTGGATATTCCGTCCGTTCAACCGCTTCTTCAAGACCAGTTCGGAGAAGTATGAGCGCAGTGTGTCGCGCATCCTGGGCCGTCGTGGCGCGGTGTTCGTGGTCTATGCGGTATTGCTGGTCGGTACCGGCGTGATCTTCAAGCTGGTGCCGCCGGGCTTCATTCCGACCCAGGACAAGCTGTACCTGATTGCCGGTGTGAAGCTGCCGGAAGGTTCCTCGCTTGCGCGTACCGATGAAATGCTGCGCAAGGTGGCACAGATTGCTCGGGAAACCGAGGGTGTGGCCCATACCATTTCGTTCCCGGGCTTGAATGCCTTGCAGTTCACCAATACGCCGAATACCGGTGTGGCCTTCATTCCCCTCAAGCCGTTCAGCGAGCGTCACGGTCGTACCGCTGCGCAGATCAATGCCGAGATCAACCAGAAGATCGCTGGCCTGCAGGAGGGCTTCTCGTTCTCGATGATGCCGCCGCCGATCCTCGGCCTGGGCAACGGTAATGGCTACCAGATGTTCATCGAGGACCGCGGCAACCTGGGCTACGGCGCCTTGCAGAATGCCTTGCAGGGCATGCAGGGTACGATCTCGCAGACGCCGGGCATGGCCTATCCGATCACCAGCTACCAGGCCAATGTGCCGCAGCTGGATGCAGAGGTGGACCGGGTCAAGGCCAAGGCGCAGGGCGTGAAGCTGACCGAGTTGTTCGACACGCTGCAGACCTATCTGGGTTCGGCCTATGTCAACGACTTCAACCAGTTCGGGCGTACCTGGCAGGTGATCGCGCAGGCTGATGGCCAGTTCCGTGACAGCGTGGAAGACATCGGCAAGCTGCGTACCCGCAACGACCGCGGTGAGATGGTGCCGATTGGTTCGATGGTGACAGTCAAGGAAACCTACGGCCCGGATCCGGTGCTGCGCTTCAATGGTTACCCGGCGGCCGATCTGGCCGGTGAAGCCGATCCGCGCATGCTGTCCTCGGCGCAGGCGATGACCAAGCTCACCGAAATCGCAGGGCAGGTGTTGCCGGCCGGCATGGCCACCGAATGGACCGACCTGAGCTACCAGCAGGCTACCCAGGGCAAGGCTGCTTTCATCGTGTTCCCGGTGTCAATCCTGCTGGCTTTCCTGGTGCTGGCTGCGCTGTATGAGAGCTGGTCGCTGCCACTGGCGGTGATCCTGATCGTACCGATGACCTTGCTGTCGGCCTTGTTCGGTGTATGGCTCACCGGTGGCGACAACAATGTGTTCGTGCAGGTTGGTCTGGTGGTGCTGATGGGTCTGGCGTGTAAGAACGCCATTCTGATCGTCGAGTTCGCCCGCGAACTTGAGATGGGCGGTCATGGCATCGTCGAAGCGGCGCTGGAAGCCTGTCGCCTGCGCTTGCGGCCGATCGTGATGACCTCCATCGCCTTCATCGCCGGCACCGTGCCGCTGGTGTTCTCGCATGGCGCAGGTGCCGAGGTGCGTTCGGTGACGGGTATCACGGTGTTCGCCGGCATGCTGGGCGTGACCTTGTTCGGCTTGTTCCTGACCCCGGTGTTCTACGTGGCAGTACGCAAGTTCATGTCTCGCCATGGCCATAGCAAGCTGGTCCAGCACGGTGAGCCAACCCTGCATCACTGAGGCCGTTGAAGGGCTGCGGGAGGCGGCAGATGGCTGCCTCCCGCGCCTCACGGTACGGCCGGATCGTGGGCCAGGACGGACTGATTCCGGGCCTGCATCAACTCATCCCCCAAGGGAAAACGAATGAAAACCCAAAGCACAAAGATCGCATTGGTTACCGGTGCCACCCGCGGCATCGGTCTTGAAACCGTACGTCAGCTCGCCAGCGCAGGCGTGCATACGCTGCTGGCTGGGCGCAACTACGAGACCGCCGTTGCGCGGGCGCTGGAACTGCAGGCCGAAGGCCTGCCAGTGGAAGCGCTGCGGCTTGATGTAGACGATACCGACAGCATCGCGGTGGCGTTTGAACACGTGCAGCAGCGACATGGTCGTCTGGATATCCTGGTCAACAATGCCGGTGTGCTGGTTGATGACCTGCAGGCCGGTGCCAGCGGCCAGTCACTGGATACCTGGCGCAGCACCTTCAACACCAATCTGTTCGCCGTGGTTGAACTGACCACCACATTGCTGCCCTTGCTGCGCAATGCGCCGGCTGCACGCATCGTCAATGTATCCAGCAATCTGGCCTCGTTGACCCTGCACGCGCAGCCGGGTTCGGAGGTCTATGGCTTCCTGGTGCCTGCCTACAATGCGTCCAAGAGCGCGCTCAATGCCTGGACGGTGCAGTTGGCGCACGAGTTGCGCGAGGGCCCGATCAAGGTCAATGCGGTGCACCCGGGCTACGTCAAAACCGACATGAACGGTGGTCAGGGTGAAGTCGATGTGGCCGAGGGCTCGCGTTCCAGTGTAGCCATGGCACTGATCGGCTTCGACGGCCCCAATGGCAGCTTCAGCCATCTAGGGGAGTCGCTGCCATGGTAACGCGCATCCTGGTGACGGCGATGGCCACGGCCTTGCTTGCTGGCTGCATGACGGTAGGCCCGAACTACAAGGCGCCGCCGGTGGAGCCGGTACACCTGCAGGGCTCCGGCGACGCCGCCTTCTCCACCGAAATACCGGTGGCGAGCTGGTGGGCGCAGTTTGGCGATCCGGTATTGGAGCAGTTGGTGTATGACGCGCTCGGTGACAATCTGGATCTGCAGATTGGCTTGGCACGGGTACGTGCCGCACGTGCGGTCTTCACCGAGAAGCGCCTTGACCAGCTGCCGCATGTCACTGCAGGTGGCAGTCAGGATAGGCGCATGCAACCCGACCCACTGGCCGGTGGTGAGCGCGTCTTCACTGAAACCTATCAGCTTGGCTTCGATGCAGGCTGGGAGCTGGACTTGTTTGGCCGGCAACGGCGTGCTGCTGAAGCTGCGCGCGCCGACCTGGGCGCCGAGCGCGACAGCCTTGCCGATGCGCAGGTGATGGTGGCGGCGGAAGTCGCGCGCAATTACTTCGAGCTGCGCGGTTCGCAGAAACGGATTGCAGTTGCCCGCGACACTCTGGTCAATCTGCATGAGACCCAGCGCTTGACCGAAGCCCGGTTTGAGCTGGGCGCTGGCAGCGAGCTGGATGTGCAGAGCAGCCGCGCCCGTCTGAAGGCGATCGAAGCGGATATTCCGCTGCTTGAGGTTGCCGAGGTGCAGTCGCGGCATCGACTGGCGGTGCTGCTGGGGCAGCGCCCGGGTTCGCTGGATGCACTGCTGCAGCCGCGCGAAATACCTGCTTTCGCCAAGGCCTTGCCCTTGGGTGATACCAGCGACCTGCTGCGTCAGCGTGCCGATGTGCGGATGGCCGAGCGCCGGCTGGCAGCTGCCACCGCGCGGGTCGGCGTGGCCACGGCGGATCTGTTTCCGCGGATCAGCCTGAGTGGCTTCGTCGGCTTTCTCGGTGGCAATGCCAATGGCCTGGTCAACGGCAACAACAAGGCTTGGTCGTTGACGCCATCGATCAGCTGGGCGGCATTCGACTTCGGCACGGTGCGTGCACGCCTGCGTGCCAGCAAGGCGCAGGCCGATGGCGCCGCTGCCGAGTATGAGAAGGCCGTGCTGCTGGCGCTGGAGGATACCGAGAATGCGTTGACGCGCTATGCCAAGGAACAGGCACGTCTGCGCATCGTGGTCGACCAGGCCGAGGCCGCCGGTCGCGCTGCTGCCTTGGCCGAAGTGCGCTACCGCGAAGGCTCGGAGGATTTCCTGGCCTTGCTGGATGCACAGCGCAACAAGTTGCAGGCCGACGATGCATTGGCGCAGGCGCAGGCCTCGGTCAATGTTGGTGTGGTCGGGATTTACAAGGCGCTGGGCGGCGACAGCCGGCCTTCGTCTGCAGTGGCTACCGCCAGCGTGGGCGCGACCAAGGGCTAGCGTCCGCGTAGGTAGGCGATGTGCGGCTGCCTGCGGCACGATGGGGCAGGCAGCCGCAGGCGCGTCGGACCACACGCGCGTGATTCGACGTGCTTGCATACGCCGTTCTTGAAATTTCTGGTGCTTGCCGGCGTAGTGGTGTGTTTGCAAAGCCGGCGCCGATTGGCAACACCATCATTGTGCCGCGACGTTGAATGCTGGCGTATTGGCGCGGTGTTGTCTGAGAAACAAAAAGGCGGCCAGTGGCCGCCTTTTTGCTTGTATCGGTGTGCAGATCAGGCGGCGTTGGCCTGCTCGCGGCGCGGCCCTTCGCGCAGTGCGCGGCCGACCATGTCGACCAGGATGTCCAGCTCTTCTTCATCCATGCCGAAATGCGGGGTGAAGCGCAGCGAGTTCTCGCCGCCGTGGATGACATTGACGCCGTGCATGCGCAGCCACTCTTCGGTGGAGCCGGCGCCATAGCACTTGAACTGCGGGGCCAGTTCGCAGGAGAACAGCAGGCCGGTGCCCTGCACCTTGGTGATCAGGCCGCCCAGCTTGTCCTTGAGCGCTTCCAGTTTCTGCACGGCCTGTTCGCCGCGCAGGCGGATGTTCTGGCGCACTTCCGGCGACAGCCGGGCGAGGGTGGCGCAAGCCACATCCAGTGCACGCGGGTTGGTGGTCATGGTGTTGCCGTACACGCCCTTGCGGTAAAGCTTGGCGGCGTGTTCGGTCACGGCCAGTACCGACAGCGGGAACTGCGCGCCGTTCAAGGCCTTGGAATAGGTTTCCATGTCCGGCGGGTCCAGCGTTTCGTAACCCGGGTAGTCGACGAAGGACAGCGTGCCGTGCGCACGCAGTGCGGCCTGGATGGAGTCGATCAGCAGCAGGCTGCCGTGCTCGCGGGTCAGTTCGCGGACCAGCTTGTAGAAGCTGGCCGGCACTGCGCGGCCCGGGTCGCCTTCGCCCATCACCGGCTCCAGGAACACTGCCTCGATGAACCAGTTGTTGCTCTTGGCATCGGCGAATACCTTGCGCATCGCCGCTTCGTCGTACGGTGCAACGGTGATGACGCTGTTCTCGCCGCGGTAGCTGGCCAGGTGCTGGTCATAGGCCTTGCGACTGGAATCCGAATACAGCGCCGGGCGATCAGTACGGCCGTGGAAGCTGCCCTTGATCACCACGCGCTTGATGGTTGCACCGGCGTGCGGGGCACCCGGATCGGTTTGCAGCTTGGCATTGATATCGGCAATACGTGCGGCCAGGCCGACGGCCTCGGAGCCGGAGTTCAAACACATGAAGTGCGAGAACGGGCAGCCGCCACGGCTGTGGCCGATTTCCTTGCGCATGGCCTGCACGAAGCGGCGCTGGGCCAGGCTGGGCGTCATGATGTTGGCCATTACCTGTGGCTTGGCCGCTGCCGCCATCACATCGGCCGGGGTGTGGCCGAAGCCGAGCATGCCGTAGCCGCCGGCGTCGTACAGCACCGCGCCCTTGAGCGAGATCACCCACGGACCGCTGGCGGCCAGGGCGATATAGGGGACGATGGCGTCGTCGGCATAGAAGTTGACGAAGCCAGCCTGCATGGCGTCGATCTGGTCTTTTTCATCCAGATCCAGCAGATCGGCGGCTTCGGCCTTGATCCGGGTGTATTCGCTGGCGGCGGCCTGGATGGCGGCTGCCAGGTCGGGATGAGCAGCGGCCAGGCGTTCAACGCTGGCGTCGTCCAGGCCTGTGGTCAGGCGGCTGCCGGCGTGCGCGCGAAGCGGGGCGAGGGGGCCGAGTACGGTCATGCTCATCTCCAGAAGTTTCTTGTATATACCCATTATGTGGAGATTCTGGTCATATGGCAGCTATGATCTCGACATATTTTCGGGTAATTTCGTCGAATCGACGAAGCTGGTTAGCAATGTGAATATTTCCCCCGCCGACGAACGCCTGTTGTCCGTACTGCGCGAGGACGCGCGCGCGTCCACCGCGCAGATTGCCCGCCGCCTGGGGCTGTCGCGGACCACGGTGCAGAGCCGCATCGATCGGCTGGAACAGCTGGGGGTGATTGCCGGCTACACCGTGCGCACCCACGAGGACTACGAACAGGGCCAGGTGCGCTCGCACGTATTGATCACGGTGCTGCCAAAGAAGATGCCGGCCGTGGTCAAGGCGCTGCGCGACATCGCTGAAGTGCGCTCGCTGCACTCGGTCAGTGGCAACCATGACCTGATCGCGATGGTGGTGGTGGGCGGGGTCAGCGAGATGGACGTGGTGACCGATGCGATCGGCGCGATTGATGGTGTGGAGCGGACCAACAGCGCGATCATTCTTTCGACCAAGTTCGAGCGCTGAGCGGGCAGGGGCTGGAGCGGCGGCTGTCGGCGCTGAAGCGCGCAGCTACAGCCTGAAAACCGGCCCGTCTCTCATCGGGAGCTACAATAGTCGGCTCCCCGTACGAAGTTCCGGCCTTGAAGAAGTCCGATTTCACCTATGACCTGCCTGAGGAATTGATCGCCCAGGCTCCCTTGGCCGAGCGTTCGGCCAGCCGTCTGCTGCTGGTGCCGCCGGCGCCGGGCGCGTTCGACGACCGCCATGTCAGCGATCTGCCGACCTTGCTGCAGCCCGGTGATCTGCTGGTGTTCAATGACACCCGGGTCATTCCGGCGCGCCTGTTCGGGCAGAAGGCCAGTGGTGGCCGCGTCGAGATCCTGATCGAGCGCCTGTTGGGCGGCCAGCAGGCGCGTGCGCAGATTGGCGCCAGCAAGTCGCCCAAGCCCGGCAGCCGTATTCAGCTCGATGCCGGTGGCGAAGCCGAAGTGCTGGGGCGCGATGGCGAGTTCTACGTGCTGCGTTTCGACATCCCCGAGTCGCTGGAATCCTGGCTGGTGCACGAAGGCCGGCTGCCGCTGCCGCCCTATATCCATCGCGAGCCCGGTGTTGACGATCGCGAGCGTTACCAGACCGTGTTCGCCAAGCAGGTAGGCGCCGTGGCTGCGCCAACTGCCGGTCTGCATTTCGACGAGCCACTGCTGGCGCGCCTGCGCGAGGGCGGCGTGCAGTTCGGCCATATCACCCTGCACGTGGGTGCCGGCACCTTCCAGCCGGTGCGGGTGGATGACCTGTCGCAGCATGTGATGCACCGCGAATGGCTCAATGTCGGTGCCGAGCTGGTGGAGCAGGTGCGCCGCACCCGCGCTGCCGGTGGCCGGGTGATCGGCGTCGGCACCACCGTGGTGCGGGCACTGGAGAGCGCAATGCGCGAGGGCGAGCTGCATCCGTATGCCGGCGAAACCCAGATCTTCATCACCCCGGGCTACCGCATCCGCAGTGTCGATGCGATGGTCACCAACTTCCACCTGCCGGAAAGCACCTTGCTGATGATGATCAGCGCGTTTGCCGGCAAGGCACGGGTGTTCGAGGCCTATGCGCACGCCATCGAACAGAAGTACCGCTTCTTCAGCTATGGCGATGCGATGCTGCTGTTCCCTGCCGGCGAGGGTGCGGCTGTTTGACGCAGTGCGCGGATGGATCAAATGAGATAAGTTCTCATTTGATCCGTGTCCGGCCATTGTGGCCGGGACCGACGACCACTTCCGGAGTAATCCATGCGCCATCCGAAGCGTGCCGCCGGCCATCTGGCTGCCCTGTGTTCCCTCGTCCTGCTTGGCGCCTGCGCCAAGACCGGTGACAACCCTGCCTCTGCCAGTGCGCCGCAGGCGTCCGCTGGCGCTGGTGAGGTCAACCTCTACACCACCCGCGAACCTGCGCTGGTACAGCCGCTGCTGGATGCTTTCACCGCCGATACCGGCATCAAGGTCAACACGGTTTTGCTGAAGGACGGTTTGACCGAGCGGCTGGCTGCCGAAGGCGAGCGTTCGCCTGCCGACGTGCTGATGACGGTCGATACCGGGCGTCTGCTCGACGTGGTCGAAGCCGGTCACACCCAGGCGGTGAAATCGCAGGTACTTGAAGCTGCCATCCCGGCGCACCTGCGCTCACCGGAAGGCCAGTGGTTTGCGTTGTCGCTGCGTGACCGGGTGGTCTACGCCGACAAGGACCTGGACCTGAGCGGCTTCACTTATGAAGACCTGGCCGACCCGAAGTGGAAGGGGCGGGTTTGCATCCGTTCCGGCCAGCACCCGTACAACACCAGCCTGTTCGCAGCGATGATCGCGCACGATGGCGCGGAGAAAACCGAGGCCTGGTTGCGTGGCGTGAAGGCCAACCTGGCACGCAAGGCCGCCGGCGGTGACCGCGACGTGGCCCGCGATATTCTTGCCGGTATCTGCGATATCGGCGTTGCCAATGCGTATTACGTTGGCCGGATGAAAAATGCCGAGGAAGGCTCCGAACAGCGCAGCTGGGGCGATGCCATCCAGGTGGTGCGGCCGGTGTTTGCCAGCGCGGCCGATACCGGCACCCACGTCAATATTTCCGGTGCCGCAGTGGCTCGCCATGCCCCCAATCACGACAACGCGGTCAAGCTGCTGGAGTATCTGGTCAGCGACAGCTCGCAGAGCCTGTACGCCCGTGCCAACTACGAATATCCAGTGAAGCCGGGCGTGGCGCTGGACCCCGTGGTTGCCAGCTTCGGCCAGATGAAGGTGGACCCGCTACCCCTGGCCGAGGTGGTGGCCAACCGCAAGCTGGCCAGCGAGCTGGTGGACAAGGTCGGCTTCGATAATTGAACCTGCGGGTTCCCGACAGGCCGGCGCCACAACGGTGCCGGCCTGTTGCTTTGTGATGGATAGTGTTTGATGACGTGGCGATGGAATCCGTGGCTGCTGGGTGCGGTAGCGGTGGCAGCACTGATGCTGGTGCCGGTGCTCGGCCTGGCTTGGGCCGCCAGCGATGGCAGCGCCGGGCTGTGGGCACACCTGTGGGCCAATGTGCTGCCCACGGCCTTGCTCAACACCGGCTTGTTGCTGCTGGGTGTTGGGGCGCTGGTCTGTGTGCTGGGCACCGGCAGTGCCTGGCTGGTGACCGCTTTTGCATTTCCTGGGCGCAGGCTGCTGAGTTGGGCCTTGTTGCTGCCGCTGGCGGTGCCGACCTATATCGCTGCCTTTGCCTATCTGGATGTCCTGCATCCGCTGGGTCCGGTGCAGGGGCTGATCCGCGACCTGTTGGGCTATGACAGTCCGCGCCAGTTCCGTCTGCCGGACATCCGCCATCTCGGTGGCTGCATCGTGCTGCTGGGTTTCGTGCTGTATCCCTACGTGTACCTGACCACCCGCGCCTTGTTCATGACCCAGGCCGCCGGCCTGTTGGAAGCGGCACGCAGCCTTGGCGCCACGCCCCTGCAGGTGTTCTGGCGGGTGGCTTTGCCATTGGCGCGGCCGGCCATCGCGGTAGGCGTGGCCTTGGCCTTGCTGGAAACACTCAACGATATCGGTGCCTCCGAATTCCTCGGCGTGCAGACGCTCACCGTCTCCATCTACACCACCTGGGTCAGCCGTGGTGACCTGGCTGGCGCGGCGCAGATCGCCTTGGCGATGCTGGTGGTGGTGGCCTTGTTGCTGGCCCTGGAACGGCTGGGGCGGCGCCGGCAGCGTTACGCAAGTGTGCTGCGGCCGCGTCCGTTGCAGCCGCAACAGCTGCGCGGCGGTCGCGCAGTGTTGGTGCTGTTGCTGGTGTCGTTACCGGTGCTGCTGGGCTTTGTGGTGCCGGCGGCCTATCTGCTGTGGGAATCGATAGCACGGTTGCAGGTAGCCGGCATCTCGCCCCAGTTGCTGGTCGCGCTGTGGAACACCGTGCGGGTGGCATTGCTGGCAACGTTCGCCGCGATGGTGCTGGGTCTGCTGGTTGCCTGGGCGCTGCGCCTGGCGCAGGCGCGGCGAGGGCAGTGGCTGGCTGCGGCCAGCAGTCGCATCGCCACACTCGGCTACGCCATACCCGGCACGGTGTTGGCGATCGGGCTGTTGCTGCCGCTGGGTGGATTGGATTCCATGGCCAGCCGGCTGCTGGTCGTGTTCGGTGGCCAATCGCAGATGCTGCTGATGGGCTCGGTGAGCCTGTTGGTGCTGGCCTATACGCTGCGTTTCCTTGCCGTGTCGGTGGGAGGCATCGAGTCCGGTCTGGCACGCATTCCGCTCTCGCTGGATCAGGCAGCTGCCAATCTGGGCGAGCGGCCGGCCGGCATGCTGCGGCGGGTGCATCTGCCATTGCTGCGCCCGGCCTTGGCCGCTGCCGCATTGCTGGTGTTCGTCGACACCATGAAGGAACTGTCGGCCACCTTGGTGCTGCGGCCGATGAATTTTGAAACCCTTGCTACCTGGTTGTATGCCGAAGCCGCGCGCGGCACCTACGAGGAAGGCGCGGTGGCGGCCTTGTTGATCGTCGTCAGTGGCCTGTTGCCGGTGATTCTGCTGGCGCGCGCGGGCGCGGCCTATGGAGTGGAAAATGCACGTTGAGACGCAACTCGTATTGGACGGTCTGCAGATCGGCTATCCCACCGCGGGCGGCTTCAAGCAGGTGGTGCAGGGCTTGTCGCTGCGGCTGGAACGCGGCCAGATCGGCTGCCTGCTGGGTGCTTCCGGCTGCGGCAAGACCACGGTGCTGCGCAGCATTGCCGGCTTCGAGCCGCTGCAGCGCGGCCGCATCGAACTTGCCGGCCGCTGCCTGGCCACGGCCCAGCAGGGGCTGCCGGCCGAGCAGCGCCGGGTTGGCATGATGTTCCAGGAATACGCACTGTTTCCGCACCTGGATGTGGCCGCCAACATTGGTTTCGGCCTGCGCGGGCTGCCGCGTGCGCAGCGCCAGGCGCGGGTGCAGGCCTTGTTGCAGCACGTGGCATTGCAGGGGCTGGATCGGCGCTACCCGCATGAGCTGTCCGGCGGTCAGCAGCAGCGCGTGGCGCTGGCCCGTGCCTTGGCCCCGGCGCCGGACCTGCTGTTGCTGGACGAGCCG
>NZ_LDJJ01000065.1 GCF_001431465.1 Stenotrophomonas terrae
AGATTGGTATAAGAGACAGGCCGATTTCGCTCTGGTCACCTTCCAGCGCCATACGCGCCGAACCGTGAACGATCGGGGTGTCGTCGCCCGGGAAGTCGTACTTGCTCAGCAGCTCACGCACTTCCATTTCGACCAGCTCGAGCAGCTCGGCGTCGTCAACCATGTCGGCCTTGTTCAGGAACACGACGATGTACGGCACGCCGACCTGACGCGACAGCAGGATGTGCTCGCGGGTCTGCGGCATCGGGCCGTCAGCAGCCGAGCAGACCAGGATCGCGCCGTCCATCTGGGCAGCACCGGTGATCATGTTCTTGACGTAGTCAGCATGGCCCGGGCAATCCACGTGGGCGTAGTGACGCGAAGCGGATTCGTACTCGACGTGTGCGGTCGAGATCGTGATACCACGTGCCTTTTCTTCCGGCGCGGCGTCGATCGAGGAGTAATCCTTGAACTCGCCACCGAAGCGCTCAGCACCGATCTTGGTCAGTGCAGCGGTCAGCGTGGTCTTGCCATGATCGACGTGGCCGATGGTGCCGACGTTGACGTGCGGCTTGGTACGTTCGAACTTACCCTTGGACATATGTAATTCCTTGATTAGCTAAAACTTGGAGGGAGAGGCTGAGTCTGAGACTCAGCCCTTCTTGATGACGGTTTCGGCGATGTTGTTCGGCGCCGGCTCGTAATGGTCGAATTCCATCGTGAAGGTTGCGCGACCCTGGGTCTGCGAACGCAGCGCGGTGGCGTAACCGAACATTTCGCCCAGCGGAATCATCGCATTGATGATGCTGGCCGAGCCGTCACCGGTGGTGCCCGAACCCTGCAGAACGCCACGACGACGGCTTACGTCGCCCATCACGTCACCCTGGTATTCCTCCGGGGTCACGATCTCGACCTTCATGATCGGCTCCAGCAGAACCGGCTTGGCCTTGGCGAAGCCCTGCTTGAAGGCCATCGACGAGGCGAGCTTGAACGCCATTTCCGAGGAGTCAACGTCATGGTACGAGCCGAACACCAGCTTGACCTTGACATCCACCACCGGGAAGCCAGCCAGCGGACCGCTGGTGATGGTTTCGCGCAGGCCCTTTTCCACGGAAGGAATGAATTCCTTCGGGATCACGCCGCCGGTGATGTCGTTGATGAACAGGAAATCATCCTTGATGGCGCTGGCCAGCTTCGGATCGGCACGATCTGCTTCGGTGATCGGCGACAGTTCGATCACGACGTGACCGTACTGACCCTTACCACCGGACTGCTTGGCGTGCTTGTAATCCGACTTGACGTCAGCCAGCTGGATGGTTTCGCGGTAGGCCACCTGCGGCTTGCCGACGTTGGCTTCAACGTTGAACTCGCGCTTCATGCGGTCAACGATGATGTCCAGGTGCAGCTCGCCCATGCCGGAGATGATGGTCTGGCCGGATTCTTCGTCGGTCTTGACGCGGAACGACGGATCTTCCTGTGCCAGACGGCCCAGTGCCAGACCCATCTTTTCCTGGTCCGACTTGGTCTTCGGCTCGACAGCCATCGAGATCACCGGCTCCGGGAACACCATGCGCTCGAGCACGATCGGTGCTTCGAGCGAGCACAGCGTGTCACCGGTGGTGGTGTCCTTCAGGCCCACGGCAGCAGCGATGTCACCAGCCAGAACTTCCTTGATTTCCTCGCGGTTGTTCGAGTGCATCTGCAGGATGCGGCCGATGCGCTCCTTCTTGTTCTTCACCGAGTTCAGCACGGTGTCGCCACCGTTCAGGGTGCCCGAGTAGACACGGAAGAAGGTCAGCGCGCCAACGAACGGATCGGTGATGATCTTGAACGCCAGCGACGAGAACGGAGCCTTGTCGTCCGACTTGCGGGTCATCTCGATGGTGTCGTCGTCAACGTCGGTGCCCTTCACGTCCGGCACGTCGATCGGCGACGGCAGCAGCTGGATCACGCCGTCAAGCATGGCCTGCACGCCCTTGTTCTTGAACGCCGAACCGCAGAACATCGGCACGATTTCCACGGCCAGCGTACGGGTACGCAGGGCCTGGATGATCTCTGCCTCAGCCAGCTCTTCGCCGCCCAGGTACTTTTCCATCAGCTCTTCGCTGGCTTCAGCCGCGGTTTCGATCATGAAGGTGCGGGCTTCTTCAGCCGCTGCCTGCATGTCAGCCGGGACTTCGCCGTACTCGAACTTCATGCCCTGCGAAGCGTCATCCCAATGGATGGCCTTCATCTTGAGCAGATCGACCACGCCCTTGAAGCCTTCTTCAGCGCCGATCGGCAGCTGCATCGGCACGGCGACGGCGCCGAGCTTGGCCTTCAGCTGGTCACGGACCTTCAGGAAGTTGGCACCGGTACGGTCCATCTTGTTGACGAACGCGATGCGCGGCACCTGGTAACGGTTGGCCTGGCGCCACACGGTCTCGGACTGCGGCTGCACGCCACCAACGGCGCACAGCACGAACACCGCACCGTCGAGCACGCGCAGGGAGCGTTCGACTTCGATGGTGAAGTCAACGTGCCCGGGGGTATCGATGATGTTGAAGCGGTGCTCCGGCAGGGACTTGTCCATGCCCTTCCAGAACGCGGTGGTAGCAGCGGACTGGATCGTGATGCCACGCTCCTGCTCCTGCTCCATCCAGTCCATGGTGGCGGCGCCGTCATGCACTTCACCGAGCTTGTGGCTCTTACCGGTGTAGAACAGGATGCGCTCGGACGTGGTGGTCTTGCCGGCATCGATGTGAGCCATGATGCCGAAGTTACGGTAACGCTCGATAGGAGTGGTGCGGGCCACGGGAGCCTCTCAATTTCTTGGAATTCGGATGGCCGAACGCCGCCTTGCGGCGGCCTTCGGATTGAAGCAGCGCTAAGAGCGCTACAAGCAGCACCACATGGGTGCCAGGGGCCCTGTTTCCAAGGCCCCTTCAACTCACCAGCGGTAGTGAGCGAAGGCCTTGTTCGCTTCCGCCATACGGTGGGTTTCTTCACGCTTCTTGATGGCGCCGCCGCGGTTTTCCGAAGCGTCCAGCAGTTCAGCAGCCAGCTTGCGCGGCATGGTGTTCTCACCACGCTTACGCGCGGAGTCGATCAGCCAACGCATGGCCAGGGCCATCTTGCGCGAAGCACGCACTTCGACCGGCACCTGATAGGTGGCACCACCGACGCGACGCGACTTCACTTCGACGCCCGGAGCAACGTTGTCCAGCGCCTTCTGCACCAGCTCGATTGCGTTCGGGTTCTTCTCGCTGATCACGTCCATGGCGCCATAGACGATCTTTTCAGCAACGGACTTCTTGCCGCTCAACATGACCATGTTGATGAAGCGGGCAATGGTTTCGCTCTTGTGCTTCGGATCCGGCAGGACCGAACGCTGGGGGGTATTACCTTTACGTGACATGTCTTACTCCTCAGGCCTTCGGACGCTTGGCGCCGTACTTGGAACGCGCCTGGCGACGCTTGGCAACGCCGGCGGCGTCGAGTGAGCCACGGACGGTGTGGTAACGCACACCCGGCAGATCCTTTACACGGCCGCCGCGGATCAGGACCACGGAGTGCTCCTGCAGGTTATGGCCTTCACCACCGATGTAGGAAATGACTTCTTCCTGGTTGGTCAGGCGAACCTTTGCAACCTTACGCAGAGCCGAGTTCGGCTTCTTCGGGGTGGTGGTGTACACGCGCGTGCAGACGCCACGGCGCTGCGGGCACTTGTCGAGTGCCGGCGAGGCACTCTTGTAGGTGGTAGCTTGGCGCGGCTTGCGTACCAGCTGGTTGATCGTCGCCATCAGTAGGTTCTTCTGATTGGGGCCGTAAAAACGGCCAGGATGCGGAAATTGTAAAGCAGGCCAAATTTTTGGCCTGCTGAGACAGACGATTGTAGCAACTTGTCAAGAGCCCAGTCAAACGAGCGCATGCCAAGCCAGCCCTGATCCAGAGCTGTTACAGGGGTATCTCCATATGCCCCGTTCAGGTCGAACTGCCGGCCCGCGAACGGGCCGGCCGATCTAACTACTTACTCTTCACCAGCAGCCTGTTCAGCTTCCGGTGCTGCAACTTCGGGCTCCGCGACCACGACCGGGCCGGCCAGGGTTGCGATTTCCGAGTCAGTCAGACCCGACGCGTTACGGCGGCGCTGGGCATGATACGCAAGACCGGTGCCCGCCGGAATCAGGCGGCCAACGATCACGTTTTCCTTCAGACCGCGCAGGCCGTCGGAGGTGCCGCGCACGGCAGCCTCGGTCAGCACGCGGGTGGTTTCCTGGAACGATGCCGCCGAGATGAACGACTCGGTCGCCAGCGATGCCTTGGTGATACCCAGCAGCACCGGCTCGTAACGGGCCGGCAACTCGTTGCGGGTGGCCAGCTTCACGTTCTCTTCGATCACGCGCTGGCGCTCGGCCTGCTCGCCATTGAGGAACTTGCTGCTGCCCTGGTCAACGATTTCCACCTTGCGCAGCATCTGACGCGAGATCACTTCAATGTGCTTGTCGTTGATCTTCACGCCCTGCAGGCGGTACACGTCCTGGATTTCCTTGACCAGGTAACGGGCCAGCTCTTCCACGCCCTTCAGGCGCAGGATGTCCTGCGGGCTCGGCTCGCCGTCCACCACGGTTTCACCGCGGGTCACGTGCTCACCTTCGAACACGATGATCTGGCGGTACTTCGGAATCAGCTCTTCGTGCTCCGAACCATCGGTGTCCTTGATGATCAGGCGCTGCTTGCCCTTGGTGTCCTTGCCGAAGCTGATGATGCCCGAACGCTCGGCCAGGATCGCCGGATCCTTCGGCTTGCGGGCTTCGAACAAGTCGGCAACGCGCGGCAGACCACCGGTGATGTCACGGGTCTTCGAGGCTTCCTGCGGGATCTTGGCAACCACGTCGCCCACGCCTACCGGCGCGCCATCCTGCAGGTTGACGATCGAGCGCGGCGGCAGCAGGTACTGTGCCGGCAGGTCGGTGCCCGGGATGGTCAGGTCATTGCCCTTGCCATCGATGATGCGGACCAGCGGACGCAGATCCTTGGCCTGCGAGCCACGACGCTTCGGATCGGTGATTTCGCGCGAGGCCAGACCGGTCAGTTCGTCGGTCTTCTCGATCACGGTCACGCCATCGATGAAGTCGATGAAGCGCACGAAACCAGCCACTTCCGACACGATCGGGTGGTTATGCGGATCCCAGTTGGCCACGGTCTGGCCAGCCTTGATTTCCGCACCGTCCTTGACGCCGATGCTGGCACCGTACGGCAGCTTGTAGCGCTCACGCTCACGGCCATGCGGATCGAGCACGGAGATTTCACCCGAACGCGAGACGGCAACCAGCGCACCGCTGGCCTGCTCGACGTGCTTCAGGTTGGAGAACTTCACCGAACCGGTGGTCTTGACGGTGATGTTGTCGACCGCAGCCGCACGCGATGCCGCACCACCGATGTGGAACGTACGCATGGTCAGCTGGGTACCCGGCTCACCGATCGACTGGGCGGCGATGACGCCAACCGCTTCACCGATGTTGACGATGTGGCCACGGGCCAGATCGCGGCCGTAGCAGCGACCGCAGACGCCGAACGAGGATTCGCAGGTGATCGTCGAGCGGACCTTGATGGTCTGCACGCCGGCTTCTTCCAGCTTGTTCACCCACTGCTCGTCGAGCAGCGTGTTGCGGGTCACGATCGGATCTTCGTCGTTGCCCGGCAGGAACACGTCCTCGGCCACAACGCGGCCCAGCACGCGATCCTTCAACGGCTCAACCACGTCGCCGCCTTCCACGATCGGAGTCATGGTCAGGCCTTCGGAGGTACCGCAATCCACCTCGGTGATCACCACGTCCTGTGCCACGTCGACCAGACGACGGGTCAGGTAACCCGAGTTCGCCGTCTTCAACGCGGTATCGGCCAGACCCTTACGGGCACCGTGGGTGGAGTTGAAGTACTCCTGCACGTTCAGGCCTTCACGGAAGTTCGCCTTGATGGGCGTTTCGATGATCGAGCCATCCGGACGCGCCATCAGGCCACGCATACCGGCCAGCTGACGGATCTGCGCCTGGCTACCACGGGCACCGGAGTCGGCCATGATGTACAGCGAGTTCATCGACTTCTGGTCGACCAGCTCGCCATCGCTACCGATGACTTTTTCGGTACCAATGGTTTCCATCATCGCCTTGGCGATGCGCTCATTGGTGCGCGACCAGATGTCGACCACCTTGTTGTAGCGCTCGCCGGCGGTGACCAGACCCGACTGGTACTGCTCCTGGATTTCCAGCACTTCCTGCTCGGCTTCGCCCAGGATGCCCTTCTTCTCGTCCGGGATCAGCATGTCGTCGATGCCGATCGACACGCCAGCGCGGGTTGCGTAGGCATAGCCGGTGTACATCAGCTTGTCGGCGAACACCACGGTGTCCTTCAGACCCAGCAGACGGTAGCTCTGGTTGATCAGGCGCGAGATGTTCTTCTTGGTCATCTCGGTGTTGCACAGCTCGAACGGCAGGCCTTCCGGCATGATCTCGCTCAGCAGCGCACGGCCGATGGTGGTGTCGACGATCGAGGTCTTCTTGACCTTGTTGCCGTCTTCGTCACGCTCGACCTGCACGATGCGCACCTTGACGCGCGCATGCAGTTCAACCAGGCGGTTGTCGTAGGCACGCTTCACTTCGTCGGTGTTGGCGAAGACCATGCCCTCGCCCTTCTTGTTCACCAGCGAACGGGCCATGTAGTACAGGCCCAACACCACGTCCTGCGACGGCACGATGATCGGCTCGCCGTTGGCCGGCGACAGGATGTTGTTGGTGGACATCATCAGCGCACGCGCTTCCAGCTGGGCTTCCAGCGAGAGCGGTACGTGGACGGCCATCTGGTCACCGTCGAAGTCGGCGTTGAATGCGGTACAGACCAGCGGATGCAGCTGGATGGCCTTGCCTTCGATCAACAGCGGTTCGAACGCCTGGATGCCCAGACGGTGCAGGGTCGGCGCACGGTTCAGCAGCACCGGATGTTCGCGGATGACTTCTTCCAGGACGTCCCAGACTTCGCCTTCTTCGCGCTCAACCAGCTTCTTGGCGGCCTTGATGGTGGTGGCCAGGCCACGACGCTGCAGCTTGGCGAACACGAACGGCTTGAACAGCTCAAGCGCCATCTTCTTCGGCAGGCCGCACTGGTGCAGCTTCAGGTACGGACCCACGGTGATCACCGAACGGCCCGAGTAATCGACGCGCTTGCCCAGCAGGTTCTGACGGAAGCGACCCTGCTTACCCTTGATCATGTCGGCCAGCGACTTGAGCGGGCGCTTGTTGGTGCCGGTGATGGCACGGCCGCGACGGCCGTTGTCCAACAGGGCGTCAACCGATTCCTGCAGCATGCGCTTTTCGTTGCGCACGATGATGTCCGGAGCGTTGAGCTCCAGCAGGCGGCGCAGACGGTTGTTGCGGTTGATGACGCGGCGGTACAGATCGTTCAGATCCGAGGTCGCGAAGCGGCCACCGTCCAGCGGAACCAGCGGACGCAGGTCCGGCGGCAGCACCGGCAGCACGGTCATCACCATCCACTCCGGGCGGTTGCCCGACTCGAGGAAGGCTTCGACCAGCTTGATGCGCTTGGTCAGACGCTTGAGCTTGGTTTCCGAACCGGTCGAGGCGATTTCCTCGCGCAGGCGGACCATTTCGGCCTGCAGGTCGATGGTACGCAGCAGTTCGTAGACAGCCTCGGCGCCCATTGCAGCGTCGAAGTCATCGCCGTGTTCCTGGCGTGCCTGCAGGTACTGTTCTTCGGTCAGTAGCTGGCGGCGCTCCAGGGCGGTCAGGCCCGGCTCGGTCACCACGTAGGCTTCGAAGTACAGCACGCGCTCGATGTCACGCAGGGTCATGTCCAGCATCAGGCCGATGCGCGACGGCAGCGACTTGAGGAACCAGATGTGCGCGACCGGCGATGCCAGGTCGATGTGGCCCATGCGCTCGCGACGCACCTTGGCCAGGGTTACTTCGGTACCGCACTTTTCGCAGACAACGCCGCGGTGCTTCATGCGCTTGTACTTGCCGCACAGGCACTCGTAGTCCTTGACCGGTCCGAAGATGGCGGCGCAGAACAGGCCGTCACGCTCCGGCTTGAAGGTACGGTAATTGATGGTTTCCGGCTTCTTCACTTCGCCGAAGGACCACGAACGGATCAGGTCCGGCGAGGCCAGCGCGATCTTGATCGCGTCGAAGTCCAGCGTCTGGCGCTGCTGGTTGAAGAGGTTGAGCAGGTCTTTCATGGTGTTCTCCGAAAGGAGGAAATCTTTGTCGATGGGCTGTCAGTCAGTGCTGGCGGCGCTGCTGCATCACTGCAGCAGCGCCTGCGCAATCAACCGCCTTCCAGTTCCATGTTGATGGCCAGCGAGCGGATTTCCTTCACCAAAACGTTGAAGGATTCCGGCATGCCCGCAACCATCTCGTGCTCACCGTCGACGATGTTCTTGTACATCTGGTTACGGCCCTGTACGTCATCGGACTTCACCGTCAGCATTTCCTGCAGGGTGTAGGCCGCGCCGTAGGCTTCCAGTGCCCAGACTTCCATTTCACCGAAGCGCTGACCACCGAACTGCGCCTTGCCGCCCAGCGGCTGCTGGGTAACGAGCGAGTACGGACCGGTCGAACGGGCATGCATCTTGTCGTCGACCAAGTGGTTCAACTTCAGGTAATGCATGTAGCCGACCGTGGTCTTGCGGTCGAAGGCTTCGCCGGTGCGGCCGTCATACAGCTGCATCTGCGTCTTGCTGGTGTTGAAGCCCAGACGCTCGGTTTCCGGGGCATCGTCCGGGTAGGCGAGATTCAGCATTTCGCGGATCTCGTCTTCGGCCGCGCCGTCGAACACCGGGGTTGCCATCGGCACGCCGTCGGTCAGGTTCTTGGCCAGGTTGATCAGCTCGTCATCGCTGAACTGGGACAGATCAACGCGCTGTTCGGACACGGCCGAATCATGGTTGTAGATCTTGCCCAGGAACTCACGCAGTTCACTGACCGCACGCTGCTGTTCCAGCATGCCCTGGATGCGCTTGCCCAGGCCCTTTGCGGCCCAGCCCAGATGCACTTCCAGAATCTGGCCGATGTTCATACGCGACGGCACGCCCAGCGGGTTCAAGCAGATGTCCACGGTGTTGCCGTCAGCCATGTACGGCATGTCTTCGACCGGCACCACATTGGAGACCACACCCTTGTTGCCGTGGCGGCCTGCCATCTTGTCACCCGGCTGGATGCGACGCTTCACGGCCAGGAACACCTTGACCATCTTCAGCACGCCTGGTGCCAGATCGTCGCCCTGGGTGATCTTGCCGCGCTTGTCGGCAAAGCGGCGCTCGAATTCCTTCTCGTGTGCCTGGATCTGCATCTGGGCACGTTCGATGGCTTCGGACGCGTCATCGTCCTTCATGCGCAGGGTGAACCAGTCGGACTTCTTCAGGCCGTCCAGCAGCGCATCGGAGACCACGTCACCCTTCTTCAGGTTGGCGCCGCCGTTGGCCACCTTGCCCACGATCTGCGAGCGCAGACGTGCGTAGATGGCGCCTTCGAGGATGCGGAACTGGTCGTCGAAGTCCTTCTTGACGCGCTTGATCTCGTTTTCTTCGATCTGGCGTGCGCGCTTGTCCTTCTCGATGCCGTCGCGGGTGAAGACCTGCACGTCGATGACGGTGCCGTCCATGCCCGGCGGAACGCGCAGCGAGCTGTCCTTAACGTCCGAAGCCTTCTCGCCGAAGATCGCGCGCAGCAGCTTCTCTTCCGGGGTCAGCTGGCTCTCGCCCTTCGGCGTCACCTTGCCAACCATGATGTCGCCGGCGCGCACTTCCGCACCGATGTACACCACGCCGGATTCGTCCAGACGGTTCAGCGCCTGCTCGGACACGTTCGGGATGTCGGCGGAAATTTCCTCCGGCCCCAGCTTGGTGTCACGTGCAACGCAGGTCAGTTCTTCGATGTGGATCGTGGTGTAACGATCTTCTTCGACCACACGCTCGGACAGCAGGATGGAGTCTTCGAAGTTGTAGCCGTTCCACGGCATGAAGGCGATCAGCATGTTCTGACCCAGCGCCAGTTCACCGATATCGGTGGACGGGCCATCGGCCAGCACGTCGCCGCGCGCGATCACGTCACCCACGTTCACCAGCGGACGCTGGTTGATGCAGGTGTTCTGGTTCGAACGGGTGTACTTGATCAGGTTGTAGATATCGACGCCGGCATCGGCCGGATCGGTGATCTCGTTCTCGTTGGCCTTGACCACGATGCGGCCGGCGTCGATCTGCACGATCTCGCCGCCACGCAGGGCATTCACGGTCACACCCGAGTCACGGGCCACGGCGCGTTCGATACCGGTACCCACCAGCGGCTTCTGCGCACGCAGGGTCGGCACGGCCTGACGCTGCATGTTGGCGCCCATCAGTGCGCGGTTTGCGTCATCGTGTTCCAGGAACGGAACCAGTGCCGCAGCAACCGACACGGTCTGCATCGGCGAGACGTCCATGAAGTGGACTTCTGCCGGCGGCTTGAGCAGCGACTCACCCTGGAAGCGGCACGGCACGAACTGCTCGGTGAGCATGTTCTTGGCATCGGTCAGGGCGTTTGCCTGGGCGATGACGTACTCGTTCTCTTCGATGGCCGACAGGAACTCGATTTCGTCGGAGACCTTGCCGTCATGCACCTTGCGGTACGGGGTTTCCAGGAAGCCGTACTTGTTGGTGCGTGCGAACACGGCCAGCGAGTTGATCAGGCCGATGTTCGGGCCTTCCGGCGTTTCGATGGTGCAGACGCGGCCGTAATGGGTCGGGTGCACGTCGCGCACTTCGAAGCCGGCGCGTTCGCGGGTCAGGCCGCCCGGGCCCAGCGCGGAGACGCGACGCTTGTGCGTCACTTCCGACAGCGGGTTGTTCTGATCCATGAACTGCGACAGCTGCGAGGAGCCGAAGAATTCCTTGATCGCCGCAGCCACCGGCTTGGCGTTGATCAGTTCCTGCGGGGTCAAGCCTTCCGACTCGGCCATCGACAGGCGCTCCTTGACCGCGCGCTCGACGCGGACCAGGCCCACGCGGAACACGTTCTCGGCCATTTCACCGACCGAACGCACGCGACGGTTGCCCAGGTGATCGATGTCATCGACCACGCCGCGACCGTTACGGATCTCGGTCAGCACCTTGATCACGTCAAGGATGTCCGAACCTTCGCCGTGTGCGGCGACCAGGCGCTTGGATTCCTCGTCGTTGCGCTCGCCGAAGTACTTGCGGTCGTACAGCACCGACTCACCGGTGACTTCCTTGCGGCCGACACGACGGTTGAACTTCATGCGGCCAACCGTGGACAGGTCGTAGCGCTCGAAGGTGAAGAACAGGTTGTGGAACAGGTTCTGCGCGGCGTCCTTGGTCGGCGGCTCGCCCGGACGCATCATGCGATAGATTTCGACCAGCGCTTCGAGCTGGGTCTTGGTGCCATCGATGCGCAGGGTGTTGGACAGGTACGGGCCACGATCCAGATCGTTCACCCACAGCGTGCCAACCGCATCGACACCGGCCTTGCGGAATGCCTGCAGCTGATCGTCGCTGATTTCGTCGTTGGCCTGGGCCAGCAGTTCACCGGTATTGGCATCCACCACGTCGTGCGACAGGATGCGGCCGACGATGTAATCGTCCGGCACGGCCAGGGCGGCAATGCCCGAAGCCTGCAGCTGCTTGATGTGGCGCGCGGTGATGCGCTTGCCAGCTTCCACGATGACCTTGTCGCCGTCGGCCAGGTCGAAGTTCAGCGTTTCACCACGCAGACGCTCCGGCACCAGCTCCAGCTGCACGCCTTCGTCCGGGTTGATGTGGAAGGTGTTGACCTCGAAGAACTCGGCCAGCATCTCTTCGTTGTTGTAGCCCAGCGCACGCAGCAGCACCGACACCGGCAACTTGCGGCGGCGATCGATACGGGTGAACAGCGCGTCCTTCGGGTCGAACTCGAAGTCCAGCCAGGAGCCGCGGTACGGGATGATGCGGGCGCTGTACAGCAGCTTGCCCGAGCTGTGGGTCTTGCCACGGTCGTGGTCGAAGAACACGCCCGGCGAACGGTGCAGCTGCGACACGATGACGCGCTCGGTACCGTTGACGATGAAGGTGCCGTTGTCGGTCATCAACGGGATTTCGCCCAGATAGACCTCCTGCTCCTTCACATACTTGATCGCCTTGGTGGACGATTCGCGGTCGTAGATGACCAGACGCACGGTGACGCGCAGCGGCGCGCCGTAGCTCATGCCACGCTGGCGGCACTCGCGCTCGTCAAACACCGGGTCGCCCAGCTTGTAACCGACGTATTCCAGGGCAGCGTTGCCGCTGTAGCTGGAAATCGGGAACACCGACTTCAGCGCAGCATGCAGGCCGTGGTCGGAGCGCTTGGCCGGGTCGATGTTTTCCTGCAGGAATTCGCGGTACGAATCAACCTGGATCGCGAGCAGGAACGGCACCTCGAGGATCGAGCGCTGCTTGCCGAAATCTTTGCGGATGCGCTTTTTTTCGGTGTACGAATAGGACGTCATGAGGTCTTCCACCTTGTTGTGCGGGCCGTGCGTCCACAACCCGTAAGGAAACTTGAAATTGTCAGTTGGAAGTCGCTGGTATTGCCGGCACCAGCACGCCTTCTCCCGCTACTTCCAACTGCCAACTCGCTTGTATCGGCTGCGGGTCACTCCATCGTCTGGAGCGCAGCGCCTGACACTTGCCACGTTGGTCTTTCTACTGCCTGCCGGGCTTCTGGCCCGCCAGTTGAAGCCTGCCGAGCATGGCTCGGTACCAGACCGGGCTTGCTCAACGTAACAACGGTTTGAAACGACCAAAGGCCGGGGGCTTTACGCCCCCAGCCTCAGCTGCATCGCCGCGAATCGATGACGATGCAAGGAACTGATTACTTCAGCTCGACGGTCGCGCCGGCGGCTTCCAGGTCCTTCTTGAACTTCTCGGCCTCGTCCTTCGACGCACCTTCCTTCACGACGCCGCCGGCTTCTGCCAGGTCCTTCGCTTCCTTCAGGCCCAGGCCGGTGATGGCGCGGACGGCCTTAATCACTTCGACCTTCTTCGCGCCGGCATCCTTCAGGATGACGTTGAATTCGGTCTGCTCTTCAACAACAGCAGCCGGGCCAGCAGCAGCAACTGCAACCGGGGCAGCAGCCGAAACGCCGAACTTCTCTTCGATGGCCTTGACCAGCTCCATCACTTCCATCAGGGACTTTTCGGCGATCGCGTCGACGATCTGATCGTTGGTAAGGGACATTTTGATTACCTTTTGAAAATATTCTGGATTGAGGTTCCGTGCGGAACCACGTGGACGTCGAACTTAGACAGCTTCGGCTTCAGCGGCCGGCGCTGCAGCTTCCGCTGCGCCACCTTCCTGCTTTTCACCGATAGCCTTGACGGCGCGGGCGAACATGGTGACCGGCTCGGTCAGGACGCGGGCCAACATGGCCAGTGCCTGATCACGGGTCGGCAACGATGCCAGCACGTCGACGTGGCTGGCCGGGAAGATTTCCCCGCCGATTGCCACGACCTTCGCCTTCAGCTTGTCGTTACCCTTGGCTGCATCCTTGATCAGGCGACCGGCTGCGCCGGGCTCCTCAAGCGAAAACGCATACAGCAGCGGACCAACCATCTGGTCTTTTGCAACTGCGAAATCGGTGCCTTCAACGGCGCGCGAGGCCAGCGTGTTCTTGACAACTTTCAAGAAAACACCGGTTTCGCGGGCCTGCTTACGCATCGCGGTCATTTGAGCGACCGTGGTGCCAGCGTATTCGGCTGCGATCAAGGAGTGGGCCTTGGCGGCGATGTCTGCCAGCTCGGCGACTACTTCTTGCTTCTGGGACAGATTGAGAGCCATTGCACTCCTCCGTTTAAGCGGGGACCGGGGATCGGGGATCCGGATTGGCAAGAGCGACGTTGCCGCTGCTGCAAGCATCCCGGGCCGAACCACAAAACCCTGCTTCAAACATATTCCGCTTACGGCTCCTAGCCGTGTGCGGTCCTGGGCGGCATCCATCCTGGACGCCGGGAACATCAGGTGATGTTCCGGTGGTGGCCGTTCTAGAGCTGGAGTGCAAACCTGGGTAAACCCAGACGTACGTGAACCAGAAAAATCCAGAAGGGCGGCACCATCTACGCAGGGTGATCCGAGAACGAATCAATTAAGCGACCTCGCTGTACCGGCGGCGACTCCTTGCCAAATCGAGCTTCCATGCCCGTCGCCGGTATGCGCTGACCGCGCCTGCGGTCTTTGACGGCTCCACGCAGGTAAACCTGCGCGACGCCTTCAAAATGACGGCCTCGGCACCAAAGGTACCGAGGCCGCTTGAAACAATTACTTCAGGGTCAGCGAGGACTGATCAACCGTCACGCCCGGGCCCATCGTCGAGCTGACCGATACCTTCTGCAGGTACAGGCCCTTCGAGGTAGCCGGCTTGGCCTTGATCAGGTCCAGCAGCAGTGCCTGCAGGTTCGACTGCAGCGCGCCGTTTTCGAAGCTGGCCTTGCCGATGGTGCAGTGGATGATGCCGGCCTTGTCAGTGCGGTAACGCACCTGACCCGACTTGGCATTCTTGACGGCTTCGCCCGGGTTGGCCGAAACGGTGCCGACCTTCGGGTTCGGCATCAGGCCGCGCGGGCCCAGCAGCGTACCCAGCTTACCGACAACGCGCATGGCGTCCGGGGTAGCGATGACGACGTCATAGTTCAGATCGCCGGCCTGCATCTTCTCAGCCAGGTCGTCCATGCCGACAGCTTCGGCGCCAGCGGCCAGGGCTTCGTCAGCCTTGGCACCGGCCGGAGCAAACACGGCCACGCGGACCGACTTGCCGGTACCGGCCGGCAGCACGGTGGAACCGCGCACCTGCTGGTCGGACTTCTTGGCGTCAACGCCCAGGCGCACAGCAACGTCGATCGACTCGACGAACTTGGCCTTGGTGACGGTCTTCAGGATGTTGATTGCGTCCTCGAAGGCATATGCCTTACCCGGGACAACGGCGGCCGCGATGGCCTTCTCACGCTTGGTCTGTGCCATCAGATTAACCCTCTACCACCAGGCCCATGGAACGGGCGGAGCCCGCGATCGTACGCACGGCGGCGTCAAGGCTGGCGGCCGTCAGATCCGGCTCCTTTGCCTTGCAGATTTCTTCCAGCTGCGCGCGCGTCACCTTGCCCACCTTGTCGGTGTTCGGCTTCTTCGAGCCCGAAGAAATGCCAGCGGCCTTCTTCAGCAGCGTGGTCGCCGGGGTGCTCTTGGTGATGAAGGTGAACGTACGGTCCGAATAGGCCGTGATGATCACCGGCACCGGCAGACCCGGTTCCAGCTTCTGCGTGGCAGCGTTGAACGCCTTGCAGAATTCCATGATGTTCAGGCCGCGCTGACCCAGCGCAGGACCGACCGGCGGCGAGGGGTTGGCCTGACCAGCCTTTACCTGCAGCTTGATATAACCGACAACTTTCTTTGCCATTAGAGTGCTCTCCGGGTGCTAGCGCCTTGCGACAACAGGCTCCCCATCGGACCGGGAATCACGCGTCCCGGCATCGCGTTGTGAAATCGCACCAAAGGCCACCTTGCGGCAGCCCTTGATTTGCTCCCTCGTTGGGGAGCCGAAAATTGTAGCAGCTTTTTGCGACGCCACCTGAACAGGTGGCGCAGCCAGCTTCAGATCGCCTTTTCGACCTGGCCGAACTCGAGTTCGACCGGGGTGGCGCGACCAAAGATCAGCACCGAAACGCGCAGGCGGCTCTTCTCGTAATTGACTTCTTCGACAACGCCGTTGAAATCATTGAACGGGCCTTCGGTGACACGGACCATCTGGCCCGGCTCGAACAGCACCTTCGGACGCGGCTTCTCAACACCTTCCTGAACGCGGTTCAGGATGGCAGCAGCCTCACTGTCCTGGATCGGCAGCGGACGATCCGCAGTGCCACCAATGAAACCCATGACCTTCGGGGTTTCCTTGACCAAATGCCAGCTTTCGTTGTCGATACGCGGGATACCGGCTTCTTCGTGGGTTTCGATCTGTACCAGCACGTAACCGGGGAAGAACTTGCGCTCGGAGCGGCGCTTCTGGCCTGCGCGCATTTCCACCACTTCTTCAGTGGGGACCAGCACATCACCAAAAAGCTCCTGCATCTCGTCACGCGCGATGCGATCACGCAACGCCTGCGCAACCGACTTCTCAAAACCTGAATAGGCGTGAACGACGTACCAACGCTTCACAGATATCTCCTTAACGACCCAAGAACCACTGGGTCAGTTTCTGGATCACGAAATCGAAACCACCCAGCAGCAGGCTCAGCACGATCACCACCACCACCACCACCCACGTCATGCGGATAGCTTCCTGGCGGGTCGGCCACACGACCTTGCGCAGCTCGAAACGGGATTCAGAAAGGAATTCGATTGTCTGACGGCCCTTCGTGGTCAGCATGAATACTGCACCACCGGCCACCAGACCCACAACCACTGCCAGCGCCCGCCACTGACTGGCCCAAGCGCCCAACTGGGCAGAACGCGGCTGATCGGCGAACCAGAACCAGACAAACAGACCCGCCAGCACCAACAGCGCAGCGCCGACGTACTTGACGATATCGCCACCAGAGGCGGCGGACTTGGAATGTTCGATCTTGCTGTTCATCCGACTCTTGTTGCTGGTGCGACCAAGGTCACTGGATAGAGAGTTGCAAGTGGCACGCCAGGAGGGACTCGAACCCCCAACCTGCGGTTTTGGAGACCGCTGCTCTGCCAATTGAGCTACTGGCGTATGACTTGACTGTTACACATCACCTTAGACGGCGAAGGCGGACCGAGTTACCCGGCCCGCCATCCGCGCCACCAACAGCGTTTACTGCTGGCGCTACAGGCTATTACGCGACGATCTTGGCGACCACGCCGGCGCCGACAGTACGGCCACCTTCGCGGATTGCGAAGCGCAGGCCTTCGTCCATTGCCACCGGGTTGATCAGGGTGACGGTCATCTTGACGTTGTCACCCGGCATCACCATCTCGACGCCTTCCGGCAGCTCGCAAGCGCCAGTGATGTCGGTGGTACGGAAGTAGAACTGCGGACGGTAGCCCTTGAAGAACGGGGTGTGACGGCCGCCCTCGTCCTTCGACAGCACGTACACTTCGGCTTCGAACTGGGTGTGCGGCTTGATCGAACCCGGCTTGGCCAGAACCTGGCCACGCTCGACGTC
This sequence comes from Stenotrophomonas terrae, assembly GCF_001431465.1. GTDB lineage: Bacteria > Pseudomonadota > Gammaproteobacteria > Xanthomonadales > Xanthomonadaceae > Stenotrophomonas > Stenotrophomonas terrae. Next base: position 17,165 of record NZ_LDJJ01000065.1, read on the forward strand.
GTCACGCTTGGTGCCGCGCAGCAGCAGACCGGCGTTGTCGCCTGCCTGACCCTGGTCGAGCAGCTTGCGGAACATTTCCACACCGGTGACGGTGGTCTTCTGGACCGGACGGATACCGACGATTTCGATTTCTTCGCCGACCTTGATCACGCCGCGCTCGATACGACCGGTCACCACGGTGCCGCGGCCCGAGATCGAGAACACGTCTTCCACCGGCATCAGGAACGGCTTGTCGACGTCACGCTCCGGGGTCGGGATCCAGCTGTCCAGTGCATCGACCAGCTTCAGGATGGCCGGCACGCCGATTTCGCTCTGGTCACCTTCCAGCGCCATACGCGCCGAACCGTGAACGAA
>NZ_LDJJ01000066.1 GCF_001431465.1 Stenotrophomonas terrae
GCGTGGGCGTCGGCGTTGGGGTGGGCGTCTGGGCGGAGGCCAGACCCACAACGAGCGTGGTGGCCAGAGCGGCGGCGGCAAAACGGAATTTCATCGGAAAACGGTTCCTGATGGACGAGGAAGAAAAATTCGGGAGGTCATTGTAGGGCGACGCCAGCCACGTGGCGGCACCCCGGTATGGCTGGGGTTAATCGCGAACCACTTGCGGCAGGCCAAATCCCAGACCGGCAATACGTCCGGCAAGTTCCGAGGCGCTGCTGCTGTCGCTTGCCGGCACCCGCAGGCGCCACAAGGTACGCCCGCCACTGACTATGTCACTGAGGCTGGCACCAACGATACCCGCCGACGACAGCTGGCCCAGGGCGCGGGCGGCGTTGTCACGGCTGGAGAAACTGGCCACCTGCAGCAGGATCGAGCCCAGTGCGCGCGCGGCCGGGTCAGCCGGCACGGTTTTCGGCGGCGGGCCGGCGGCAGCCCTCGCCGCTGCACCCGCAGCCGAAGCCGTGGGCGGGGTGAACTGCAGCAACTCCGAGGCAGCCGGCAGTGCCTGCACGCTCACCGGTGCTGGCGCCGGGCCGGCAGCGGTGGTCGTGGCCGGGCGACCGGTGGCCACGCGCACGCCGTTGTCCTTCATCCAGGTCTCGAAATGATCGGCATTGCTCGCCACCGGGCGGGCCGGTGCGGCAGGCAGCTTCTCGACCAGCTGGTCCATGCGACTGGGCGTCACCCGTGCGGCCGGCGCAGCGGCAGCCACGGTCGCCGCAGCGCGCTCGCGACGGCCGCGGCGGCTGTCGGCGGACGCCTGCAGGTTCTCGCTGCCGGGAGTCAGGCCATGCACCTCCACCCGGCCGGTGCCACGCTGGGTGATACCCAAGCGCACCGCAGCGGCGTAGCTGAGATCGATTACCCGCCCTTCGTGGAACGGGCCACGGTCATTGACCCGCACGATCACCGACTCGCCATTGTCCAGGTTGGTCACCCGCGCAAAGCTGGGCAGCGGCAAGGTCTTGTGCGCGGCGGTGAAGGCATACATGTCGTACACCTCGCGGTTGGAGGTGAGCCGGCCGTGGAACTTCTGTCCGTAATACGAGGCGGTGCCCTGCTCAACATAGCGGTCGACGCGGTCCATCACCTGGTACTGCTTGCCCAGCACCGTATACGGCGATTTATTGCCCACCGCCGAACGCGGCTCATTGGTCACCAGCGGCTCGGGGATGCAATTCACGTTCGGCACGTAGTCGGGCGTGGTGTCGTTCACCCCGGGCTTGTACAGGCCGCCTGCGGTGTAGTTGCCGCGCGTGGACAGGTCTTCCTGCGCCTTCGCATAGGGCGAGCCCTCCGGGCATTCACCACGTCCGCCGCCATGTCCCTGCACCACCGTCGTCGGCCGCGGCGAGGTACCGCCGCCGTTGGCCGATGCGGTTTTCTTGGGAGCGCTGCTGCAGGCGGCCAGCCCGAGCACGATCAACGCAGGGACCAGCCACTTGGTGTTCATGCCGGGGGGAGCTCCTTGCCGGCGATGGCCTGGGAAAGCTGGAACACGGCCATCGCATACATTTTGGAGATGTTGTAACGGGTGATTGCGTAGTAGTTCTGGAAGCCCAGCCAATACTGCTTGCCGTCACTGCCTTCCAGGGTCACCGGGGTGGCCTTGGCGTTGACCGCACGCACCGGCGTGACCGGCTGATAGCCGCGTGCGGCCAGCTCGGTGACCGTATAGGTCGGGGTCCAGTCGGTGGGGTTGAACTCCTCGAAACCGGCCTGCAGCGTGGCCGGCACTGCCACCGTGCCACCTCGGATCCAGCCGCCCTTCTTGACGAAGTAATTGGCGATGGACGAGAACACATCGTCGTAGCTGTTGAACAGGTCACGGCGGCCGTCGCCATTGCCGTCCACCGCGTAATCCAGATAGCTGGACGGCATGAACTGGCCCATGCCCATCGCCCCGGCATAACTGCCCTTGAGCGTGTTGATATCGAGTTTTTCCAGCGCGCTCAGCTCGAACAGCTTGGCCAGCTCGTCACGGAAGAACAGCTCGCGGCGCACTTCGCGCTCCAGCTTGGCCGGGTCGCCGCTGCGCGGATATTTGAACGCCAGGGTGTACAGCGCATCCAGCACGCGGTGGTTGCCGGCATTGCGGCCGTAGCTGGTTTCCACACCGATGATGGAGACGATCACTTCAGCCGGCACGCCGGTACGTTCCTGCACGCGCATCAGCTCATCGCGGTGCTGGGCCAGAAAGTTGCGGCCGCCGTCGATGCGCGCCTGGGTGATGAACATCGGCCGGTATTCATTCCACGGCTTGACCCGCTCGGCCGGACGCGACATCGCCGCGATGATCGGCTCGCGGATCTGCGCCTGGGCCAGGGTGGCCTGGATATAGGCCGGGTCGATCCGGTACCTGGCGGCCGTGTCACGCACGAAATTGGCGCGCGCGGTTTCGAACGGCACCGGGGTCAGGTCGACCGGCGGCAAGGCCGCCTGTGCCTCGGGTACGGCTTCGGCCGGGCCGCTGCTCGGCTTGACCGGAGTTTCCGCCGGGGCCGGCAGGGGTGCAGGAGACTTCGGCTGGGTTGCGCAGGCAACCATGCCGAGGGTGAGGCAACAAACCAGGGCGCGTCTAATCATCGGGCGAGATTAGCAGGTCAAAGATGAATTTCCATCAATAAGACCATGAATCACAACAGGATTGAAGCGCTTGGCCCTTGCCTGCGACTGCCTTTGAAGGTGAATGCGCCAGACAGTTGGCCAACTGTCCAATGCACGGCCATTGGCTCCCAAGTGGAACGCTGCCCCTCCGTCCCGCCCGGAGTAGCACCACGCCAGTGCTGTCCATGGGCCTACCCTTGGTCCGTGGCTGCCACGGCCGGATCAGCCCGATGGCGCTGCAGTTCTTCTCATGGCTGCAGCACCGACTCCCGGCGTCTCGGGTGGGGAGATCCCAGCGAGCGCTGCGGGTCAGGGCTCGAAAAACGGAATGATCTTCGCACCAGACCTTACGGTATAAGAAGAATCCATAATAAGCAGACGGCCTTCAGAATTCTCAGAAATATTGAGAGGGCGCGGCAATGCTCCGTCAATCTCGGCGCGCGTCGTTGTTCCGCTGGAAATGGTGTAGATGTAGATCAGCGTATCGCGGGGCGGAAGCGAATCCTTTTCGGAAAGGGTCATCCCCACCCCCGGGTCCAGTGAAGGAAGGTCGGCCTGCCCGATCAGGTGATCATCGTCAAGAATGAACCAACTGAATCCAGTCGCATCCTCGAATCCATCAGGTTGTATCGGCGGCCTGGCGATATCTTCGAATGATTCAGTGGAAGCAATCGCATACTCCGCATCGCCGAAATAGATAAGAACCCATTTTTTATTTTTACTTATTCTGAAACTGACAATTGTCCTCCCCTCGGGAGCGGACCTCATTATCTTGCGATTTTGATCAAGTATCCGTGCGTGCTTATACGGTGACCCGACCAGCATAAATGGAAATTGCCCGCCCGGTCTCGATGGCACCTCCTCCGCTGGCACCGTTGTCAGCCGATAGCGAACTGCCCGCTGCTCCGTCGGCGACGTCGATGTTGCGACGGGGGGGCTCAGCAGATGACGCCGCCACCGCGACCGCTTCGGATGTGCAACCCGTCACGAGAACCGCGCCAAACAGGATCAGGCAAAGCAGCACCCGGCTACTGTGAAAGAGTGCGTTTGTCCGCAATAGGTGTAGCTGCTTCATTGATTCATCCTTAAATCTCCAAGCAATACGTCGGCGACGGCATCGCAGATGCTCCGACCGACTACTGCAACCCGGATAGGCCCCCGCTCTTTCCAGAAAAGTCGGCGACGCATAACGCTCGGGCACGCACGAAAGCATAAAACCGCGGTCTTCGGACCGGGATCAAGGCTCCGGAATCAGAATGATCTTCGCGCCAAACTCTTCGAGATCATCAAAACTCAAAATAAGCAGACGGCCTTCAGGATTTTCAGAAATGCGGAAGGGGCGCGGCAATGTTCCGTCAATCTCGGCGCGCGTCGTTGTTCGGCTGGAGAGGGTGTAGATATAAATCAGCGTATCCCGGGGCGGAAGCGAATCCTTTTCGGAAAGGGTCATTCCCACCCCCGGGTCCAGTGAAGGAAGGTCGGCCTGCCCGATCAAGTGATCATCGTCGTAAATGACCCAATAAATAACAGTTGCATCATCGAAACCATCGGGGAATCTCGGCGGCTTGGCGACGTTTTCGAATGCTTTGGCTAGTGATTCAGCAGAAGCAATTGCATACCCCGCTTCGCCGATATCGACCAAAGCCCATTTCCGACCCGGGCTGACTTTAGCATCAGAAATCCTGCCCGATGGGGAACCAGACCTTATCACGCCCAGATTGTGTTTAATGATCCGCTCGCGCTCAGGCCCAGACCCGACCAGCATGACTGGCAACTCTCCTAACCGTCGCGGTGCTACCTCGTCCACTGGCACACCTGTCAGCCGATAGCGAACTGCCCGCTGGTCCGTCGGCGATGGCGATGTTGCGAGGGGGGACTCAGCAGGTGACGCCGCCACCGCCACCGCTTCGGATGTGCAACCCGTCACGAGAACCGCAGCAAACAGGATCAGGCAAAGCAGCACCCGGCTGCTGTGAAAGAGTGCGTTTTCCCGCAATAGGCGTAGCTGCTTCATTGATTCATCCTCAAATCTTCAAGCAATGCCCCGGCGACGGCATCGCAGATATCCTGCCTGACCTGCTCGTAACCCTCATCGATGCTGAGCAGCCTGTCGACGCTCTCGTTATCGATGAACTCCACCTCCAGGAGTGCTGCGCGCAAGGGGTGATAGACGGTGGTATTCCCCAACGACTTATCACTTAAAACCGCAAGATCCCTTTCAGATTTGATCCCCCGATTCCTTGCCCCGGTGTCATGCGCGAGAATTGCGTTGTATGCCGCGTCATTCACTCTTTGCGCCAACGCGGTGTCCTCATCAAAGTTCACGTTGGTAGCGCGAGGGCGGACCAATGTCTCGGTGCCTCTTGCCACCGTATTTGCGCCATTGAAATGGATGCTCAGCAGAATATCGGCGCCCTTGTTCCGGCCCACAAATGCACGTTCTTCTCCGCTTTTGTTTTCGTCGCCGGGTCGCGTCAAGTGAACCCGCAGGTTCTGATTCTCCCCGACGCGCAGCGCGCGCAATGCCGTTCTGGTCCGCAGGCCGAAATCAAGCGTCAGTTCTTTTTCCAGAACGCGGCTGGTGTGGGATGTCGCATTGTTGGCCGAGGAGCCAGCCTCATTGCCCACGCCCCCATGCCCAGGGTCGATCACGATGATGCCCGGCACTTCCAGGTCGATCAGCTCGACTGCTGCAGCCTCGCCCTCCAACTGCACGCTGATGCGCGCGGCATTGAACGCGACGGGCGGCAGGTTGATGCGGATGGCGGTGTGGCCGGTATCGTCTACGGTGGTGGTTGCCTGCTCCTGACTGAGGCGAGTAAACCCGGTGGCGGTGAACTCGGCTGGCGTCTCGAAGCGGTCACGGTGCACCACTGCTGCCTGCGCCCAATCGCCGCGAAAAACAGCGACGGCTGCCTCCTCGCCTTCTGCCACCGGGCGCACAAACAACGGCGCCATCGTCCATGTCACCGTCTTGCCTGCGTGGTGATTGTCGGGATGGCCTTCGCTCCAGATGCGAATCTTCAGCTCGCGGTGTGCGATACGGTCGGTCGAGGGCTCGACCTTGACCATAGGATGTTTATGCGGGGTCGCCTGCGGCTCAGTTGAGCCTTCGATTGCCACACGGTCTGCGTCTGCCTCGCTATCTTCCTCGAAGATTTCCGGTGCAAGCGCAATGGCGTCGATATGCAGCACGTTCTCTGGCCTTTCGACCCGAACTTCCCTGCGCGCCGTCCTGGATAGGGGCGAGGTGGTGGAATCGGCAATGCGACGAAAGATGTGCTGGGCAATGGGGACGATGATCATCGGCTAAACCCCCTTCACTTCCAAAGACAGCACTTCGGAGGTTGCTGTTTTCACAACCTGCGTACGCCCCAACTTATCGGTGATGCCGTCCAGATAGCTGCCGTCCTCGAGCAGGATGCGATAGAACACATTGGGCAGAGGCTCGCCGCTTGTCTTGTCCTTCAGCACAAACGCTTCGTCGAACAGCTTTGGCCGGGTGTCCGGCAACTTTGGCAGCTCAGTTACCCTGAACTCGCCCTGCAGAAACGCGTGATCGCTGGCCTTGACGATGAAGTTGCCGGGCATGTCATAGTTCCTTTATATACGATGTACTTTCCATGGAGATTTGCAGCAGTGACGCTGATCATCGCCGCCGACACGCAGGATCATCTAATCCTTGCCGGGGATCATTGCGCAGTATTGACGCGGCAGTCAAACCAAAGCGCACCGGAATATACATTCACCAATTACCGTAAGGTTTATCCGTGGAAATACGGTGCTTTCACCGCTTCCGGCGATGTTTTTCTGAAGACTATTTTTTTGAGATGTTTCTTAAAGTGCGTGAAAGATGGCGGCCCCATAGATCTGGCGCAGGTTGCCAAAACTGCCAAACAGATGCGTACAAACAGCGGTGTCCCACCTGACGTCTCCACCGGAAATATCTTCTTCACCGCACCTGGGCGCGAAGGGCTTCAGCTGCACTGCGTGTCGGTCACAACAGGCCGCATCCTTTGCGAGATCATCAAACCTTTCACCACGCAGTTTTCGTCCGCAGACAAGCTGCTTGAACAGGCCGAATACGATGCATTCAACAAGCAACTGCGCCCGGCGTTCTTCTTTGATGATATCCAAGCATTTCATCGCCACCACCTTGATCTGCTGACCGCTTTTTTTGCGAGCTACAGCGCGGGCGATGCGCGGGTAACGGCATCGTTTGACGTGTGCATGCTGGACAAGAAAACCGGTGCAGGGATGTTCTGGCATGTAGCGGAACCGCCAAAACAGCTTGCCTATATCCATCTTTCCGAAGATGAGAGCGATGCCGGCCCCGGGTATCCCACGTTGGGTGCATGGACATGAATCCGCCGGCAGGTTTGCCGCGCCAGTGACGGCCGCCAGCCGTGCAGAAAGGACGCTTGGCAGCGCCGGCGACGGCTTCACAAGCGGCGCTCCAAAAAAAGAACGCCGGCCATCTCCCCATCCCGCTGAGATGACCGGCGCTCGCATCGGCCGCTGGAGGATCCGGAATGACGGCTCCCCCCGTCATTCCGCCAGTTGCCGACCTGCCAACTGCCCCATACGGTGAGCTGGCTGTCACAGCGCGGACAGCGCGCCGGTGACGGGGCGTAGTGTGAAGGTTTGGTGAAGGCAGGTGTTTGATCTGGATCAAAGCTCGCAACATTGCATGAGATGAATCTGCAATGCGCGCAACAGCGTTGCGCTAGCCGCCGTGCACCGGCCGGTGCGCGCGTACCGCCATCACCAGGCCGAAACCGGCCAGCAAGGACACCGCCGAGGTGCCGCCATAGCTGATCAAGGGCATCGGCACACCCACCACCGGCAGCAGGCCGGAAATCATGCCGCCGTTGACCAGGATGTAGACGAAGAACGCCAGGCCGGTCGCACCGGCCAACAGCCGCGAATAGGTGTCGCGCGAGTCCACCGCGATCCACAGACAGCGGCCGATCACAAACAAGTACAGCGCCAGCACCACCGCCACGCCGACCCAGCCGTATTCCTCGCTGAGCACGGAGAAGGCGAAGTCGGTGGTCTGCTCGGGGATGAAGTTCAGGTGTGACTGCGAACCCAGCCCCCAGCCCTTGCCGGTGAAGCCGCCCGAGCCAATGGCGATCTTGGACTGGATGATGTTCCAGCCGGCGCCCAGCGCATCGCTCTCCGGGTCCATGAACATCATGATGCGGTCCTTCTGGTAGGGCCGCAGCAGCCAGAACCAGGCCACCGGCGCAGCAGCGGCAACGCCGCCCACGCCCACGCCCACCCACCACCACGGCAGGCCGGCCAGCAGCAGCACGAAAGCGCCGCTGGCAGCAATCAGCACGCCGGTGCCGAAGTCCGGCTGCAGCATCACCAGTCCGGTCGGCACACCAATGATCACCGCTGCCACCAGCACCACCGGAATGCGCGGCGGCAAGGGCATGCGGTTGAGGTACCAGGCCACCATCATCGGCAGGCTGACCTTGAGCAGCTCGGCCGGCTGCAGGTAGAACAAGCCCAGGTTCAACCATTGCCGCCCGTACTTGCCGGTGCCCAGCACGAACACCGCCAGCAGCGGCAGCATGGAGATGGCATAGATCATCGGCGTCCAGGCGCGGATGCGCAGGATCGACACCCGCGCGATCGCCCACATCGCCACCAGGCCCACCGCAAAACGTGCGCCCTGCGCCATCACCAGGCCACTGCCACCGGCGCTGTCCAGCACCGACAGACCAATCGCCATCAAGGCCAGCAAGGCAAACAGCAGTGGCCAGTCCAGGCCGCGGCTGAGCCGCTGGCCCATCTCCAATGCCCAGCGCAGGAAATCCCTCATCGACGTACCTCGGTTGCCGCCGCTGCCGGCGTGGGACCACGGGCGGCGCCCGGGGCGACCGCCGGCAGCGCATCGGGTGCGGCCGGTAGTGGCGCACCCGGAACAGGCGCAGGCGTGCCGACCATCACCGGCAGATCGGCGAACTGCGGCGCAACCTGCTCACCGCGCGCACGCCAGCTGGCATCTTCGGTATCGAACGTCGCCACACCCACCGCCACCGTGCCACGCTCGGCATCCAGCGGCTGCAGGCCTTCGGGCATTACCCCGAGCAGCCAGGCATCAAATACCTTGCGCGCGATCGGGGCGGCCGCCGAACCACCATAACCGCCGCCTTCCACGGCGATGGCGATGGCAATCACCGGTTCTTCGGCCGGGGCGAAACCGACAAACAGCGCGCGATGGCGCAGGTGCATCGGCAGGCTGCGCGGGTTCAATGCCGCCGTGCCCTTGCGGCTGATGACCTGTGCGGTACCGGTCTTGCCAGCCATGCGGTACTGCGCACCGGCCGCGGACCGCCAACCACTGCCGCCGGGCTGCATGGTGCCCATCATGCCCTCGCGCACCACCTGCACATTGGCCGGATTCGGGCTGATCGGCCGGCTCGCCGGCTGCTGGGTGGGCATCCAGTCGTGATCGAAACCGGCACGCTGTTCCATCACCAGATGCGGCGTGCGCAGCTGCCCGGTCGCCAGGCCACCGACGCCGCGTACCAGCTGCAGCGGCGTTACTTTCCACAGCCCCTGGCCGATGCTGGCGTTGACCGTGTCGCCGGGATACCAGCGCTCCTTGTTGGCTTTGAGCTTGGCCGCCGGCGACGGCAGAATGCCGCCGATCTCGCCGGCCAGGTCGATGCCGGTGGGCTGGCCGAAACCGTAGCGCCCGCCCATGTATTCGTCATAGCGCTCGATGCCCATGTCGATACCGAGCTGGTAGTAATAGGTATTGACCGACTGCGTGATCGATTTACGCAGGTCGGTCCAGCCATGGCCACCGCGGTTGGCATCGCCCCAGCCACGGCTCACCCCCGGCAGGTAGAACATACCGCGCGACAGGATCTTGTCTTCGGGCCGGCGCAGGCCGCTGTCCAGGCCGGCCAGGCCGAGGAAGGGCTTCACCGTCGAACCCGGCGCCACGCCGCCCAACACCAGGCGGTTGAACTGCGGCCGCGAGGGGTTCTCGTTGAGCATCTTGAAATCGGCGTGGGAAATGCCGTTGACGAACAGATTGGGGTCGAACGACGGCAGACTGACCATGGCCAGGATCTCGCCGGAGCGCGGATCGATCGCCACCGCCGAGCCCTCCTGCTCACCGAAGGCCGCCACCATGGCGCGTTGCAGGTCAGCATCGATGGACAGGCGCAGATCGGTGCCCGACTGCGCCGGCACACGCCCAACCGTGCGGATCGCACGGCCCTGCACATTGGTCTCGACCTGCTCGTAGCCGATCTTGCCGCGCAGCTGGGTTTCGTAGAAACGCTCCAGCCCGGACTTGCCGATATGAGTCAGCGCCGCATTGCCCTCGCCCAGCTCTTCCAGGTCCTTGTCATCGACCCGGCCGACGTAGCCGATGATGTGGCCGAACAGATCGCCGTAGGGATAGCGCCGGGTCAGATACGGTTCCAGTTCCACGCCCGGGTAGCGCCAGCGGTCCACCGCAAAGCGTGCCATCTCCTCGTCGCTGACGCGCAGCTTCAAGGTCACTGGCATGAAGCCGCGGCGCGCCTTGCGCGACTGCTTGAAGCGCTCGATGTCCTCCTCGCTGAGCGAGAAGATCTTCTGCAGCCCCGCCAAGGTGGCGTTCATGTCCTGGACTTTGTCGGCGGTGACATCCAGACGGAAGGCCGGCACGTTCTCGGCCAGCAGGCGGCCGTTGCGGTCATAGATCAGGCCGCGCCCGGGCACCACCGGCCGCGCCTTGATGCGGTTGGCTTCGGAGCGGGTAGCGTAGATGTCGTGGTCCAGCACCTGCAGCTTGAAATACCAGGCACCCAGAAAACCCAGGCACAGCACCACGCCGAGGAAGCCGATCGCGGCGCGGCGGCGGAACTGCTCGGCCTCGGCATGGGGATTCTTGTTCTGGCGGCGCGAAGCCATGCGTCAGCGTCCGCGCTTGCCCAACCGCACCGCATCCAGCAGCACATACAGCGGCAGCCACAAGGCCATGCCCAGCAGCGGTGCCACCCAGTAACTCCATGGCAGCAGCGGCTCGCCCACCAGCAGGTGGATGGCAGCGTCGATCACGCGGTCATTGAACAGCAGCCCGCCCATCGCCAGCGCCTGCTGCGACAGCGGGAAGAAGCGGATGCGCGCGCGGAAGCGCTGCAGGATGAAGGCCATCACCACCAGCCGCAGGGCCTGCTCGCCGAGAATGCCGCCAAACATCACATCAGCCAGCAGGCCGATGCAGAACGCAAAGCCCAGCCCGACCTTGTCCGGGGTTTCGATCACCCAGTAAGCCAGCACCAGCGCCAGCCAATACGGGCGTGCCGGCAGCAACAGTTCCGGCAGCGGGATCAAGGCCAGCAGCAAGGCCAGTACGAAACTGACCGGCATTACCCAGCCCTTGGTGCGCAGACGACTCATGGGCGCACCTGTGGCGGGTTGGGGTTGTCGCCAGTCACCGGCGTTGCCGGCGCGGGCGCCTCGCCGACCGGCACTGCCGCTGGCGTTGATGCAGCGCGTTCAACAGCTGATGCTGCGGTTACTGGTGTGTTGACCGATGCCTGCGGCGCCGGAACAACCTGGTCTGCGGCCGGATCGGCAGCCGGAACATGCGCCGCTGCCGCCGCCATGCGGTTGCCCGGGGCAGCCGCAGGCGCGGCCGTCGTCGCTTCCCCGGGCAGATAGCTTTCACTGCTGTCCGGCAATTGCGGCAGAGCCGGCACCGAGCGCAGCAACAGCACATTGCGGCCGCGGTCCAGCTTGGCCGCCGGTTCCAGCTCGCCCACCAGGAAGGCGTGGGTATCGTCCGGACGCAGCTTGAGGATCTTGCCGACCGGGAAACCGGCCGGAAAACGCCCACCCAGGCCGGAAGTGACGATCTCATCGCCCACTTCCACGCCCGCGCTGAGCGGAATATCGCGTAGTTCCAGACGGTCGCCGCGCCCGTAAACGATCAGCCGCACACCGTTGCGCGCCACTGCCACCGGCACCGCATGGTCCGGATCAGTCAGCAACAGTACGGTCGAATGGGCCGGCGTCACCGCGATCACCTGGCCCATCAGGCCACCGGCATCGATCACCGCCTGGCCCACATGCACGCCAGCGCGGCTGCCCGAATCCAGCACCAGACGCTGCTTGACCGGATCCAGGTCGATGTCGAGGATCGGCGCCAGCTGCACGTCCAGGCCATTGCGCTCGGCCACGTTGAGCAGTTCGCGCAGCTGTGCGTTGTCCAGCGCGGCGGTCTGCAACCGGGTCAGACGCGCATTGGCGATCAGCAGCTGGTTGCGCAGCTCGCGGTTTTCATTGACCAGCTGGTTATGGCTGGCGGCGTTGTCCTTGACCGAGGCACCGACCCGGCCCGGCACACCGGCCAGCGCCCAGATCGGCTGCACCAGCACATTGGCCTGGGCGCGCAGACGCGACATCCAGCCGCCCTGGTCATCCAGCACGATCAAGGTGATTGCCAAGGCCAGGTACGCCAGCAAGCGTAGCGTGCTGCTGGCATCCCCTTGACGGGAGGCTACGGGAGGACCGGCGTAAGGGGGCACGACAGAAGGCTGGGAAAGGGAAATGAAGAATCGGGAATGGAAACGGCGCGACAGGCGTCACGCCGATGGAGCGCAGTAGCGGGCGCTGGAAAGTGGACCACGGTGCGGCAAAGCCTGCCCCCCATTGTCGATTCCCCCGCCCCCCTGCCCTGCGGATTACTCCGGCGCAAAGAACTCGTTGCCGTGCATGTCCACCAGCTCCAGCGCACGACCGCCACCGCGGGCTACGCAGGTCAACGGATCGTCGGCCACCTGCACGTGCAGGCCGGTTTCTTCGGAGATCAGGCGGTCCAGGTCACGCAGCAGGGCGCCACCACCGGTCAGCACGATGCCGCGCTCGGCGACGTCGGCGCACAGTTCCGGCGGGGTCTGTTCCAGCGCAAGCTTGACCGCCGAGACGATGCCCGACAGCGGCTCGTGCAGGGCTTCGAGCACCTCGTTGGAGCTGATCTTGATCATCTTCGGCACGCCCTCGGCGAGGTTACGGCCGGAGATTTCCATCTCGATCACTTCCGCCTGCGGGTAGGCGCAGCCCAGCTCGACCTTGATGCGCTCGGCGGTGGCTTCACCGATCAGCATGCCGTGGTTGCGGCGCACGTAATTGGTGATGGACTCGTCGAAACGGTCGCCACCGATACGCACGGACGCCGAGTAGACGATGCCGTTCAGCGAGATGACTGCCACTTCGGTGGTGCCGCCGCCAATATCGATGACCATCGAACCGCGCGCCTCGGTGACCGGCATGCCGGCACCAATGGCAGCGGCCATCGGCTCTTCGATCAGGAACACATCACGTGCACCGGCCTCTTCGGCCGATTCCTTGATGGCGCGGCGCTCCACCTGGGTGGAGCCGGCCGGCACGCACACCAGCACGCGCGGGCTGGGGCGCAGGAAGCGGGATTTGTGCACCTTCTTTATGAAGTGCTTGAGCATCGCCTCGGTATAGGTGAAGTCGGCGATGACGCCATCCTTCATCGGGCGGATGGTGGTGATATGGCCCGGGGTACGGCCGAGCATCTGCTTGGCCTCGGCGCCGACGGCAGCCACCGAGCGGGTGCCACCGATGGCACGGTCCTGGCGCACGGCCACGACCGACGGCTCGTTCAGCACAATGCCCTGGCCGCGAACATAGATAAGGGTGTTGGCCGTGCCCAGGTCAATGGACAGGTCATTGGAGAACATGCCACGCAGCTTCTTGAACATCTGGGAAGTGATCCTGACGGGTGTCGTGCCCACGCCGGTTGGCGAAAAAATGGGCAGAAAATGAGGGCAGTTAGCCTATCAACCCACCCCCGCCCGAGCAAGGAAAATCCTAGGGAATTCTGGGCTTTCGGCCACGCCGGGCAGCTGCGGTACATCCTTGGTTGTGGCCGTGGGCCGCCGCAGCCGGTAACCTTACGCACTTTGGCGCGCAGTCGCGCCGGTCCGCCTGCGCGTGCGCGGCGGCACTTCCCTTTACGTATAGGCCTGTTAGCAATGTCCGCTTTGATCTGTGGTTCCCTTGCCTTTGACACCATCATGGTGTTCCCGGACCAGTTCAAGAACCACATCCTGCCGGACAAGGTGCACATCCTGAACGTGTCGTTCCTGGTGCCGCGCATGCGTCGCGAACTGGGTGGTTGTGCAGGCAACATCGCCTACAACCTGAAGCTGCTGGGCGGCAGCCCGATCCCGATGGGTACCGTGGGCCAGGATTTCGGCCCCTATCGCGAGCACTTCGAGCGCATGGGAATCGACCTGAGCCAGGTGCGGGTGCTGGAAGACATGTTCACCCCGCAGTGCTTCATCACCACCGACCACGACAACAACCAGATCACCGCCTTCCACCCGGGCGCGATGATGCGCTCGCACGACAACCACGTGCGTGACGTACCCGGCGTCACCTTCGGCATCGTTGCCCCGGACGGCCGCGAAGGCATGATCCAGAATGCGGCTGAATTCGTGGAATGCGGCATCCCCTTCATCTTCGACCCGGGCCAGGCGCTGCCGCTGTTCAATGGCCCGGAGCTGCGCGAGTTCATCGAGCAGGCCGACTACGTGGTGGTCAACGACTACGAGTCCAACCTGCTGCAGCAGCGCACCGGCTGGAGCGAGACCGACATCGTGTCGCGGACCAAGGCCTACATCACCACCCAGGGCCCGCGCGGCGCGATCATCCACACCCCGGAAAAGACCTTCGACATTCCGCCGGCGCACGAGCGCCGCGTGGTCGACCCGACCGGTTGTGGCGACGCCTTCCGCGCCGGCCTGATCTTCGGCATCGAGAAGGGCATGGACTGGCTGACCGTAGGCCGCATGAGCAACCTGATGGGCGCGCTGAAGGTGGAGCACCCCGGCACCCAGAACCAGCGCTTCGACTTCGCCGAGTTCAACGACCAGTTCAAGCAGCAGTTCGGCTACAGCCTCTAAGAAAAACGGCGCCACAAGGCGCCGTTTTTTTATCCCCGATGTAGTGCCGAGCCATGCTCGGCAGAGGCTCTACAAGCAAACCCAACTGTAGTGCCGAGCCATGCTCGGCAGAGGCCCTACAAGCAAACCATCAGCTGCACGGCAATGTAGGAGCGGCGTAAGCCGCGAAGCTCACACACCTCCAGCTCGCGCAATCACCCTGCAACCGAGCATTGCCAGCTTCGCGGCTTACGCCGCTCCTACAACAACAGGCTTTATCGGTAACGCCTCAGCCGAGCATGGCTCGGCTCTACAGGGACGCTGCGGCCTGCCACTGCTGCAACAACTGCGCACAATCACGCAGCTGCCATTGCGCCATGCCCGGCCAGCTATCTTCCGGCATGTTGATCAGGATCCCGGGCACGCCGGCCGCCTTGGCGGTGGCCAGATCGTAGTAATGGTCGCCGACCATGCGCATCGTCGCAGGCGCCACCTCCCAGCGCGCAGCAAAATACTGCAGGCCGGCCGGCGACGGCTTGGGTTCCACTTCCCAACGGCCCACGATCTCCCCGGCCGCAAAACAATCCGCCAGGCCAATCGCTGCCAGGGTCACTTCGGCCAGCTCACGCGCATTACGGGTAAGAATGCCCAGCCGGCAACCGTCGGCATGCAGCGCGCGGATCAGGGCCACCGCCCCAGCTGCCGCAATCGACCCTTCCGCCAACGCGCGCTCATGCTGCAGCAGCCAGGCATGGCTGTCGGCGGCCTGCTGGGGAGGCAGCGCGGCCAGGTGCTGCAGGATGTCGGTACCGGGCGGAATCTGCAGCTCGCGCCGGATCAACTCGAAATCATGCACCGGCTCGGTCAGGGTGCCATCCATGTCGAACACCCAATGGCGGCTGGCGGCGACGTCGCAACGCCCCGCCGCATCAGCGAGCACCGGCCTCAATCCCAGTTCGGCATCTGGCTGCCATCCAGCCCACCGACCTCGAACACTGCCTTGCGGGTGCCACCGGCCTGCACCGGGAATTCAATCTCGACGACCTTGGCCTTGCGCACCTGCCGCCACAGCCCACGGTTGTCGTCGATGAACATGGCGATGGCCTCGTCGGTATCCGGGCGATGGGCGGCCATGTTACGGGCCGGTGCGCCATCCACGCTGACCTTGACCTGGCAGCCGCGGTAACAGGCCTTGGCGAAGTCGCTGGACTGCAGCACCAGATAGGCGTGCCGCTTCCACTCCGGATGATCACGGAACACCAGGTTCACCTGCTTGGCGCCGCTGCTGTCCACTTCCACGCGGTCCTTGCTGTAGATCGCCGCCGAGCGCTGCGTGCCCCCCTTCACCGGCACCTGGTTGTAGTTCCACAGGGCCTGCATGCGGCGCAGTTCGCTGGCGGCGGCAGCCTTCTCCCTGACCTCGGCAAAGCCCGGCTCGATACGCTGCGCGGTTGCCGAATCCGGGAACTGATCGAGCAGCGCGGCGCCATGGATGCGCGCCTTCTCCCAATCGGTGGCGGTGATGGCGGCGTCATAGAGCTTGCCGATACCTTCGGCATCGGCCTCGCGCTTGGCACGCTCCTGCGCCGCGGCGGCTTCCTGCTGCTGGCGCTCGGCCTCCGGGTTGCTGCAAGCGGCCAGGGCAAAGACGCATACCGCGCCGAGGATCAAGGGTTTCATCAAACAGCTCCAGTGGACGGGGCGCGGATGGGCGCGCGACATCGATCACTTTAGAACAAGTTGACGATTGACGATTGGCAGCGGGATGCGTTCTGCGCACGCAGGCCTGCGCCGGGCCTTACTGCCCGCCCAGCTCGGCCTGCCGCCACCACTGCGTTGAAGCCGCCGGCGCACGGATATCCAGGCGCTCGCCCATCTGCGGCGCGGTCAGCGTGACGCCCTGCTCCGCCGCCAATGCAGTAATCCGCTCGAACGGTTCGGTCCATGGATGCAGGGCCAGGTCAAAGGTGCCGTTATGGATCGGCATCATCACCTTGCCACGCACGTCCAGGTGCGCCTGCAGGCTCTGCTCGGGCTGCATGTGCACGTCCGGCCAATCGGCATCGTAGGCACCGGTTTCGACCATGGCCAAATCAAACGGGCCATAGCGCTCACCGATTTTTGCGAAGCCATCGAAGTAACCACTGTCACCGCTGAAGAAGATCCGCGTGTTGCCGGTATCGATCACCCACGATGCCCACAAGGTGCGGTTGCCATCGGACACGCCGCGGCCGGAGAAGTGCTGTGCCGGCGTTGCCGCAACCTTGACTCCTTCGACCCGCGTTTCCTGCCACCAGTCCAACTGGGTAATCTTGTCCGCCGGAATGCCCCAGCTGATCAAACGATCACCAACGCCCAGCGCGGTAACGAAGTGCCGCACCTTCGGCGCCAGCGCCAATACCGCGTCGTGATCGAGATGATCGTAGTGGTCGTGCGAGATGATCACACCGGTGATTTCTGGCAGCTCGTCGATCGACAAGGGCGGTGCATGGAAGCGCTTCGGCCCCATGAACGAAAAGGGCGATACGCGCTCGGAGAACACCGGATCGGTCAGCCAGAAATGGCCGTCCAGCTTCATCAGCATGGTCGAGTGACCCAGCCGCCACAGGCTGTCGTCCGGCGCGTCGAGCAACGCCTGCCGGGTCAATGCATGCACCGGAATCGCCACCCGCGGCGCGGCATCGGCCGGCTTGTCGAACAGGAAGCGCCACCACACCTTGGCACCGCGCACGAAACCCAGCGGAACCTTCTTGACCGGGTTGTGGAAGCGGCCATCGCCGTATTGCGGCGACTGGTCATAGGAAGCGGCAGGATGCGCACCGCAGGTCAGCAGGCCAATGGACATGGCAATCAGCACCGTCATAAGAAGGAGGAAACGAGGCAGGCGACGCTTCATGGCTGGGGTCGCCGCTGAAAGTACACCGACGAGTCTACTTCCATTTTCCGGAAAGTAAACTGAACGGTGTAAAATGACCAGATGACCGACCACCAGCGCCCGCCCCGCCTGACCGACCGCAAGCGCGAAGCCATCCTGCGCGCGGCCGTGGCCGAGTTCCGCGAACTGGGCTTTGCCGGCACGAGCATGGACCGCATCGCAGCCACCGCCGAGGTGTCCAAGCGCACGGTCTACAACCACTTCGCCAGCAAGGACGAGCTGTTCACCGCCATCCTCTGGCAGCTGTGGGAAGCCAGCCAAGCGCTGGATGCCCCCGGCTACGACCCGGCCCGTCCCCTGCGTGAGCAGTTGTTGGCCTTCGTCGCACAGAAACTGCACTTGCTCAGTGACCCCAACTTCATCGATCTGTCGCGGGTAGCCATGGCCGAACTGGTGCATGCACCCGAGCGGGCACGGGTGATGATGGACAAGCTGGCCGAGAAGGAAGAAGGCCTGACCAGCTGGATCCGCGCCGCACAGGCCGATGGCCGCCTGCGCGATGACATCGCCCCGGCCGAGGCCGCCCATCAGCTGCAGGGCATGGTCAAGGCGTTTGCGTTCTGGCCACAGATCGCAATGGGCGCCGCGCCCTTGGACGCGGCTGCGCAGCAGCGGGTGATGCACGACTGCGTGGACATGTTCCTGGCGCTGCGCGCGCTCAAGGCCTGAGTGCAGCGCGGGACCGGCATCAGTAAACCGCCCCGGCAGCCGAACTGACTACAGGTGTCGTTACGTTTGACACTGCGCCGGCGACATAAGCATTCGTAGACTCTGCGAACACGCCCATCGGGCCCTTCGCAGACACACGCAACGTGCGCACTTCACTGAAATTGTCTTCGCTGTTGTTGTTTGTGCTCCCGCTCAATGCCCTCGCCGCCGATCAATGGATCCTGGCCACCGACCTGTGGGGCAACAGCGCCCAGCAGACCTTGAATCTGGACGTGCAGGGCACGCGTGTCAGCGGAACATTGGGCGGTGACCCGATAAGCGGCAGCTTGAACGGCGCGCAGTTGAAGTTCACCGCAACCGGCAGCGACGGCCAGGTCTATCACTACGATGGCCGCATCGATGGCGAGCGCATGCAGGGCCGCAGCGACGAGCCAGACACCAACAATCGCAGCGCGCGTGCAGCACACACATTCAGCGCATGGCGGGTGCCTACGCGAGCGGACAGCGCACCGCGCCTGCACCACTTCATGCCCACCGACTACTCCAACACCTTCAGTGCTGATCGCGCACCGGTGCTGGTGATCTGGCCGGGTGATTCGGTGCAGACCAAGACGCTGGATTCGGGCGGCGTCGACGAGAACGGCGTCACCCGCGCCTTGTTCGGCAACCCGCAGGTCGGCCCCTTTTTCGTCGCCGGTGCCGAGCCCGGCGACACCTTGGCGATCACGATCAGCGCGCTCAAGCTCAACCGCGACTACGCCGACAGCCTTGATGGCATCGTCGGCCGTTTGAAGACCCCGCGTATCGCCACCGAAACCGCGACGCTGGGCAATCCGGTGCGTTGGCAACTGGACCGCGTGCGTGGCGTGGCGCGGCCGCAAGGCGCCAGCGCTGCATTGAAGAACTTCGAAATCCCGGTCAAGCCAATGCTCGGCGGTCTCGCCGTTGCCCCCGAATTTGGTTACCCGCCCTTCTCCACCGGCGATACCGGCGACTTCGGCGGCAACATGGATTTCAACGCCGTGGTCGAAGGCAACACGGTATACCTGCAGGTGCAGCAGCCGGGTGCACTGCTCTATCTCGGCGATGGCCACGCCCTGCAGGGCGACGGTGAAACCAGCCAATGGGCGCTGGAAACCTCGCTGGATGTGGTGGTGAAGGTTGAACTGATCAAGAAGCACGCCATCGCCACACCGCGCGTGGAATCGCCCACGCAGATCATGACCCTGGGGCAAGCCGGCTCCAGCGACGACGCGCTGCGCCTGGCGACCTCGGGCATGCTGCAGTGGCTGCGCCAGTCCTATGCATTGGATATGTCGCAAGCCACCCAGGTACTCGGTGTGGCAGCGCAGTACAACGTGGTCAATCTGGCCGGTCGCAGCGTGGGCGTAGCGGCGAAGATCGACAAGGCGGTCCTGAAAGACCTGCCGCTTGCTGCGACAAAAAGCGACAACTGAGGGCGGTGATCGAAGTCTGATGGCGGCGACGGCGAAACCCGCGCCGGAAGCCGTCGTGCTCTGGCCCCTCGCACAAACTGTTCAACAAAGCCGCCACCCTGTAGTGCCGAGCCATGCTCGGCAGAGGCCTCACCGGTAGAGCCCCAGCCGAGCATGGCTCGGCTCTACAAAAAAAGCTCCGCGCTAACGGCCCCGGGTGCGCTGTGCTTACCCGGGCTACGGAACGTACGGAACTCCTTGCGTTCACGGCAACACAAAAACAAACGGCGAGCCGAAGCTCGCCGTTTGCGTTGAAGCATGCCGATGCCGATTACTGCTTCGGCGCAGCTTCCTGCTTCGGTGCGGCTTCGGCCTTGGCGATCATGTCTTCCACCGAGGCGGTGGTGATCGGGTGATAGCCCGGCTTGGCCTTGGCAAACACTTCCTTGGCGAAGGCCAGACCTTCCGGCGTCTTCAGCAGCTCGGCATAGATCGGCAGCACCAGCTTCCGGCGACCCACGCGCTGGATGAACTCGCCGGCAGCGGCCTGCGCATCGGTGTAGCCGCTGCGGATTGCCAGCGGGTACCAACGCATCGCGATCTCACCGTTCGGGGTACCGGTGAAGTGGTAACCCTTGTCCAGCACGGCCAGCTTCTCGATCGGCTGGGTTGCGCCCAGGCCGTCAATGAAGCGCACCCATTCCTGCGTGTTCCACTCGCGCGTTACCTGGTTGCTCGGCAGCGCGCTGCTACCCAGGAAGGCAATGCGTGCGGTGTCCACCACGGCGAAGTTGCGCGAACGGGCCTTGCTGGCGAATGCCGGAATACCCGGCTCTTCCAGCCATGCCTTCAATTCGGCATCGGTCACCGCCGAAGGATTCTTCGGCAGCAGGTTCTTCTTCATGTACTCGACGAACTGGTCGGTATTGGCGCTCTGGAACGCATGGTCGTTGAACCAGCCACGCAGGAACGGATCAAACACCGCACGACCAAAACGCTGCTCCAGGAACTGCAGGAACCATGCGCCCTTTACATAGGCCACGTTGCTCAGCGCTTCGTCCGGGTCACGCTCGTTCAGCGGCGGCAGTGCCAGTGCCTGGTCGGCCGGGCTCATGTCCTTCACTTCGTTGAGCAGATCGGTCTGGTCGATCTCGCGCTCCATCTCGGCCATCTCCGTGCCGTACAGCGCCTCGGTGATGCGGCCCTGCACGTAGGTGGTGAAGCCTTCGTTGAGCCAGATGTCCTTCCAGCTGGCGTTGGTCACCAGGTTGCCGGACCAGCTGTGGGCCAATTCATGCGCGACCAGCGACACCAGCGACTTGTCGCCGACAATGACGGTCGGGGTAGCGAAGGTCAGGCGCGGATTTTCCATGCCGCCGAACGGGAACGACGGCGGCAGCACCAGCATGTCGTAACGGCCCCAACGGTATTCGCCGTACAGGTTCTCCGCGGCACCGATCATCTTCTCGGTGTCTTCGAATTCCTTGGCGGCCTTGTTGACCATGGCCGGCTCGGCCCACACGCCGGAGCGCTCGGAGATCGGCTCGAACACCAGGTCACCGGCGGCGATGGCCAGCAGGTAGGACGGGATCGGCTGCGGCATCTTGAAGGCGTAATCGCCATCACGTGCGGCCTTGGGATCGTTGTCAGCGCTCATCAGCACCATCACGTCCGGGCGGCTGGTAACGTGCGCGCTATAGGTGAAGCGGACGCTCGGGGTGTCCTGCAGCGGCACCCACGAACGGGCGTGGATGGCCTGCGACTGGCTGAACATGAAGGGCAGTTTCTTGCCCTCGGTCATCGCCGGGTCCAGCCACTGCAGGCCGGAGGCGGTCGGCGCGGTGTGATAGGTGATGCGCACCGAGGTCGGCTGGTCCGGGGTTTCAATGCTCAGCTTGCTGCCGAACACCTTGTCGGCCGGCGCCAGCGCGAACTGCAGCGCAGTGGCGGTGCCATCGGCGGCCATGGCTTCAACCTTTTCAACGGTGAGCTCGCGGGTATCGAGCAGCAGCTGCTTGGCCGCCTTGTCCTTCCACTCCAGCGTATAGGTGGCGGTGCCGCCGATCTGCTTGGCGTCGAAATCGACCTTCAGATCCAGCGCCAGGTCCTTGATGACGACCTTGTCGGGTTCTGCGTAGGAGCTTTCATCGTGGCTGCGGCTGACGGTATTCACGGCGGCGGCGGGCTTCTGGGCGACGGGGTCGACGGTGGGAGCTGCAGGCTCCTTGGCACAGCCGGCGACAAGCGCCACGGCCAGGGGCAGCATCAGGAACGAAGAACGCATTGATCTGGAACCGGTTCAGGGGATAACTGCCGATTTTAAACCCGAAAGGCCGTGGCGGATGCGGCACTGCGGCAAGCGGCGGTTACGGCAAGGTCTGGGCGCGAAAAGTGCGGGTTATCGTCATTCTTGTGAACGCGGGGGATGGTCCTACGCCGTGGCAGCGTTGTTCGTATTGGTTTGCATCCGATCAGGAGCAAAGCACCCCTCCCAACCCT
>NZ_LDJJ01000067.1 GCF_001431465.1 Stenotrophomonas terrae
TGGTTGACCTGCTCGATGCCGACCGACTGTTCCTGCGAAGCAGCGGCAATGCGCGCGACGATGTCGCTGACCTGCTGCACCGAGCCGACGATCTCGCTCATGGTGCTGCCCGCCTGCGCGACCAGCGCGGCGCCGTCATCCACCTTGCCCATCGAGTCGACAATCAACTCCTTGATCTCGCGCGCGGCCGTGGCCGAACGCTGTGCCAGGCTGCGTACCTCCGAGGCCACCACCGCAAAGCCCCGGCCCTGCTCGCCGGCACGCGCGGCTTCCACCGCGGCGTTGAGCGCCAGGATATTGGTCTGGAAGGCGATGCCGTCGATCACCCCGATGATCTCGGCAATGCGCTTGGACGACAGCTCGATCGCGCGCATCGTCGACACTACCTGGCCGACCACATCACCACCGCGTACCGCCACGTCCGCCGCGCCCACCGCCAGTTGATTGGCATGGCGGGCCGAGGCGGCATTTTCGCGTACGGTCGAGGTCAGCTCCTCCATCGAAGCGGCAGTCTCCTCCAGATTGGCGGCCTGCTGCTCGGTGCGCTGCGAGAGGTCGTCATTGCCTGCGGCCAGTTCACGCGCGGCCGTGTTGATCGCCAATGAGCATTGTTTGATCTGGCTGACGATGCCGGTCAAGCGCTCGGCGGTGAGGTTGGCGTCCACCTTCATCGCCTCGAAATCGCCGGCATAGTCGCCTTGCACGCGGTGATCCAGGTCGCCGGCGGCCAGCGCCGACAGCATCGCGCGCAGCTCGCCGGTGGTGGTGGCAACCACCTCCAGCAGCTGGTTGATGCCGGTGGTCAGGGTCTGGATGAAGCCGGCCTCGCTTACCGACTGCAGGCGCTGGTCCAAGGCGCCGGCAGAGGCAGCCGCGACGATGTTGGCCACGCTGTTTTCCAGCTGCAGCTCCTGGGTGCGGTCATGCCACTCCACCGCAAAACCACTGCGGCTGCCGTCGGCGTTGAACACCGGTGTTACCACCTGGCTGAAATGCACCGGGCCGATCGTGATCTGGCCGTTGTGCACCTTCTTCAACTGGTCGAGCATGCCGCGGATGCGTGCGGGGTTGGCATGGAAGCGATGGATGCTGCTGCCGATCAGGGTATCGACGTTGAAATCCGGGAAGGCCTTGCGCAGCGTGTCCTGCTGGTTGCGCAGCAGGGCGACCACCGAGCGGTTCACGTAGCGGATGATGTGTTCGTTGTCGGCAATCATCATGCCGGTGCGCGAGGCGTCCAGCGAGGCCCGGATCTGGGTGTTCTCGTGGTGCAGGGCTTCTTCCTGGCGGTGGCGTTCACCGAGCTGGTTGCGCATGCGCAGTACGCCGTCGGCCAGGGTGCCCGGCGCAAACCGCGCCTGGCCAATGTCGGATGGGTTGTTGTCGCCGCTGGCGATGGCATCCACCATGGCCCGCAACTGTGCCGGCGGCGCGCCCAGGATCAACACCTGACGGCGCAGCTGCACAGCCATCGCGCAGATGAAGGCGGCTTCAACCAGCACATACACCGCGTGCAGCAACACCATCCCCAGGCTGCTGCCCGCGGCGAAGGCGTGCACCGGCAGGCCGCTGGCCTGCATCCAGTAGAACGCCAGGTGATGTGCGCTGATCGCCACCGTGGCTACCACCACCGGTATCCAGTCGCGGTAGTACAGCAGCAGCGCGATCACCACGAAGACGCCGAAGTGCATTTCCACCATGCCATTGGCTTGTTCAATGGTGGCCGCCACCAGCGCCATCAACATCAACGCCACGGTTACCCGGCTGCGCAGGCTGCCCGCTGCCAGTTTGATCTGCACCGCCATCAGCGCCAGTGCCGGTACGGTGACGACCAGCAGAGGCAGCCATCGGTCGGACCACAGCGCCAACGCCAGCGATGCAAGGCCAAGGATCAGGCCGAAGTACAGGAAAAGGCGGTCCGCCACGCAGGCCAGCTGCGTGTAGTAGGCATCGGAAGTGGGCGGTGTGGCGTGGGGGCGGGTGGACATCGGCAACTCCTGTTCAACAGGAACAACGGCGAGGGGTAGTG
>NZ_LDJJ01000068.1 GCF_001431465.1 Stenotrophomonas terrae
CCAAAGCAAAAGCAAAAGCAGAAGCAAAAGCAGAAGCAAAAGCAGAAGCAGAAGCAAAAGCAGAAACCGAAGTCGAAGCCGAAGCCCAAAACCTTGTCATCTGTGGTTTTCGCCGCTCCAGAAACATCCGGCGCTCCAGCTCCCCAATCAACACAAAAAAACAGCCGGCTTTCGCCGGCTGTTTTCATTCACGCCATCAGGCAATCAAGCCCCGATCACGCCTCGACATCTTCCTTGTACGCATCCACCGGAATGCAGGCGCACATGATGTTCTTGTCGCCGTACACATTGTCCACGCGTGCAACCGGCGGCCAGTACTTCTGCAGCTTCAGCGAGGGCAGCGGGAAGGCGGCCAGTTCACGCGGGTAGGCATGCGTCCACTCGCTGGCCGACACCGCACCGGCAGTGTGCGGAGCGTGCTTGAGCGGGTTGTCCTCGCGGTCCAGCTTGCCGTCTTCGATGGCCTGGATTTCCTCGCGGATCTGGATCATCGCGTCGATGAAACGGTCCAGCTCGTGCTGCGATTCGCTCTCGGTCGGTTCCACCATCAGCGTGCCGGCGACCGGGAAGCTCAGGGTCGGGGCGTGGAAGCCGAAGTCGATCAGACGCTTGGCCACGTCCTCGGCGCCGATGCCGGAGGTCTTCTCCAGCGGACGCACGTCGAGGATGCACTCATGCGCCACCAGACCATTCCGGCCGGTATACAGGGTGGCGTAATGCGGGGCCAGGCGCTTGGCGATGTAGTTGGCGTTGAGCAGGGCAACCTGGGTGGCCTTGCGCAGGCCGGCCGTGCCCATCATCGCGATGTACATCCAGCTGATCGGCAGGATCGAGGCGCTGCCGAAGCTGGCGGCGCTCACCATGCCGACCGGGCCGTTGTCACCGAGCTTGCCCGGCAGGAACGGGGCAAGGTGCGACTTGACCGCACACGGGCCAACGCCCGGGCCGCCGCCGCCGTGCGGAATGCAGAAGGTCTTGTGCAGGTTCAGGTGCGACACGTCCGAGCCCCACTTGCCGGGCTTGGCCACGCCGACCAGGGCGTTCATGTTGGCACCGTCGGTATACACCTGGCCGCCGTGCTTGTGGATGATCTCGCAGATCTCGACCACTTCTTCCTCGAACACGCCATGCGTGGACGGGTAGGTCATCATGATAGCGGCCAGGCGGTCGCTGTACTTCTCGGCGTTGCGGCGGATGTCCTCGATATCGACATTGCCGTTGCCGTCGGTCTTGGTCACGACCACGGTCATGCCGCACATCTGTGCCGAAGCCGGGTTGGTGCCGTGCGCCGAATCCGGGATCAGGCAGACATCGCGATGGCCCTCGTTGCGTGAGCGGTGATAGGCACGGATCGCCAGCAGGCCGGCGTATTCGCCCTGCGCGCCGGAGTTCGGCTGCAGGCTTACCGCGTCATAGCCGGTGCATTCGACCAGCATCGCTTCCAGGCCGTCGATCAATTCCTTGTAGCCCAGCGCCTGATCAGCCGGTGCCAGCGGATGGATGTTGGCGAATTCCGGCCAGGTCACCGGGATCATCTCGGCGGTGGCGTTGAGCTTCATGGTGCAGCTGCCCAGCGGGATCATGGTGCGATCCATCGCCAGGTCCTTGTCGGCCAGTGAACGCAGGTAGCGCAGCATCTCGTGCTCGCTGTGGTGTGTGTTGAACACCGGGTGCGACAGGAACTCGCTGGTACGGACCAGACCTTGCGGCAGTGCGTCGGCGGTGCTGGCATCCAGTGCGTCAACATCGACGCTGGCGCCGAACAACTGGCCCAGCGCAACCACGTCGGCGCGGGTGGCGGTTTCGTCCAGGCTGATGCCGACCGAGCCGGCATCGATGATGCGCAGGTTGATGCCGGCGGCTTCCGCCTTGGCCTTCAGTGCAGCCGAATCAACGCCGGTGATGTGCAGGGTGTCGAAGAAATCGTTGCCGACCGCAACGCCCTTGCCACGCAGTGCGGCGGCCAGGATGGCGGCCAGACGGTGGGTGCGGCGGGCGATGCGCTGCAGGCCCTGCGGGCCGTGGTAGACGGCGTACATCGAGGCCATCACGGCAAGCAGCACCTGCGCGGTACAGATGTTGGAGGTGGCCTTCTCGCGGCGGATGTGCTGCTCGCGGGTCTGCAGGGTCAGGCGGTAAGCAGCCCGGCCTTCGGCATCGACCGAGACGCCGATCAGGCGGCCCGGCATCGAGCGCTTGTAGGCATCACGGCAGGCCATGAAGGCAGCGTGCGGGCCACCGAAACCGAACGGCACGCCGAAACGCTGGCTGTTGCCGACCACGATGTCCGCACCCCATTCGCCGGGGGCGGCGATCAGGGTCAGTGCCAGCAGGTCGGTAGCCACGGCGACCAGGCCCTGACGGGCGTGCACGGCCTCGACCAGCGCCTTGTAGTCGCCGATCTGGCCCAGGCTGTCCGGGTACTGCAGCAGCACGCCGAAGCTGTCGGCGGTCAGTGCCTCGGCCGGCTTGCCGATCTGCAACTCGATGCCCATCGGCTCGGCGCGGGTGCGCAGCAGCTCCAGCGTCTGCGGGTGCACGCTGTCCTGCACGAAGAACACCTTGGACTTGGACTTGGCCGAACGCTTGGCCAGGGTCATCGCTTCGGCAGCGGCGGTGGCTTCGTCCAACAGCGAGGCGTTGGCGATTTCCATGCCGGTCAGGTCGGCGACCATGGTCTGGAAGTTGATCAGCGCTTCCATCCGGCCCTGCGAGATTTCCGCCTGGTACGGCGTATACGCCGTGTACCACGCCGGGTTTTCGAGGATGTTGCGCAGGATCACGTTCGGCGTGTGGGTGCCGTAATAGCCCTGGCCGATGAAGCTGCGCAGCACCTTGTTCTTGTCGGCGATGGCGCGGATCTTGGCCAGCGCGTCGACTTCGGTCAGCGACTCGGGCAGCGCCAGCGGTGCCGGCGACTTGATCGAGCCCGGCACGATGGCATCGGTAAGCGCTTCCAGCGAATCATGGCCAACGCTGCGCAGCATCTGCGCGATTTCAGCGTCGTTGGGGCCGATGTGGCGGTCGACAAACGCGGAGTTGTGTTCGAGCTCGCGCAGCGAAGAGGTGTTCTGGGTCATGGCTGACGTCCGGAGAAGGCATGCAGGGCAGGGGCGGTGGGCCAGGTCTGCCGCGCAGCCGCCCGGGTGCCGCATACGCGACACCACAGCCGGCAAGCTGGTGGCTTACCTCGCGCCCCTCTGTCCTTTTGCCTGAGAGTTTGGAAGCGACGCGACGAGGATCGTGCGCTTCGTGCACCTTCGGCGCCGGATTGAACCGGTCTCTCCAGAGTTTTGATACGGGTGGTATCGGGCCTGAGCGATTACGGGCGTTTGCGCCTTCGGCAGCGGGGTGAACCGCTTCTCCCACCTTGTTCGTACAGCGGGCCGATTATAGCCCGGTATGGCCCGGGGCAGACCCGCGCGGCGGCTTGGATTACCATCTACGTCCCGGTTTCAAACGCGCGCCTTGCACGCGCACGGCCGGGCAGCCCGGAACCGCTACCTGAAGCGGATGAATGTCCGGACAAATTACCGCATCATGGCCGTGTGGCGCCGCCGGCGCCCAGCCCTGTTCATCTGGTCTCTCACCCCGCACCGGCCCCGCGCTGGTGCCGTTGCTGGTTACTGAACACCATGGAAGCAAGCAAGCAGGTTTCATTGCGCCGTATCGCCTTGTTGGTGGCGGGGCTGTCGATGTTCGGCCCGTTCGCGATCGATGCGGTGTTCCCCGCGTTCCCGCAGATGGGTGCCGATCTGGGCGCCGACAAACTGGCCATGCAGCAGGTGATCAGCGTCTACCTGCTGGCCTACGCGCTGATGAGCCTGGTGCATGGCGCGCTGTCCGACGCGCTGGGTCGCAAGGTGGTGATCATCGGCGGGCTGGTGGTGTTCATTGCCGCCTCGGTCGGCTGCGCACTTTCCACTGACATGGGCACGCTGCTGCTGTTCCGCTTCCTGCAGGGCCTGTCCGCTGGCGTGGGCTACATCATCGGCCGCGCGGTGATCCGCGATCTGTACGACGGCGATGACGCGCAGCGGCTGATGAGCCAGGTGTCGATGATTTTCTCCATTGCCCCGGCCATCGCCCCGATCATCGGCGGCTGGCTGCTGGGCTGGACGCACTGGCAGGGCATCTTCTGGTTCCTGGTCGGGTTCTCGGCACTGTTGCTGCTGATCACCTGCATCTGGCTGCCGGAAACCCATCCGCCGCATGCGCGGCTGAGCCTGCACCCCAAGCGTCTGCTGCAGGACTACGTGAGCATCGGCGTGAATCCGCGCTTCCTGCGGTTGGCCCTGGCCGGCTCGCTGGGCTTCGGCGGGCTGTTCCTGTACATCGCCTCGGCGCCGGCCTTCGTGCTCGATCTGCTGCATATGAACGAGCGCCAGTTCGCCTGGTTGTTCATCCCCACCATCGGCGGCATGGCCTTGGGCGCCTATGCCTCCGGGCGTGCGGCAGGGCGGGTGGATGGCGCCCGCGCGGTGCGTATCGGCTACGGCTTCATGGCGGTGGCGGCGGTCTACAACATCAGCTACAACGCCTTCGCCACTGAAATGACGGTGCCGTGGGCGGTATTGCCGCTGACCCTGACCTCGTTCGGCGTGGCCTTGATCTTCCCGATCCTGACCCTGGCCATCCTCGACATGTACCCGCGCCAGCGTGGCACGGCCTCGTCGATGCAGGCCTTCAGCACCCTGGTCACCAATGCCATCATCGCCGGCGTGCTTTCGCCGCTGCTCAGCCGCAGTGGCCTGACCCTGGCGATTGGCGCGGCCTTGTTCGCCTTTGGCAGCTGGGCAATGTGGAAGTGGGAGCGCATCAGCCTGCGCGCCCAGCGCGCCGAGAACGCGTCCTGACATGAATTTCTCCCCGTATCGGGGACAATAACCGCGCCGCCATCACCGGCGGCCGTTCAAAGAGTGAACAACTGATGTCGATCCAATCCAAAGGCCGCCGCGAGGCGAAGAAGAAGCTGGCCGAGCGCGAGCGCAACCAGGCCGAAGCCAATCCGCCGGCAAAGGCCAAGGTGGAGCCGCATGCCGAATTGCGCGACCAGCATCGCGCCTTGCTGGCCGGTATCGTCCGCCGTGATGGCGAATGGGTGCTGGGCATGGATGGCAAGATTGCCGGTGAGACCACCAGCGCTGCACGCGTGCTGGCCTTGATCATGCAGGCCGCCGAGTGGCACGAGAACAACGAAACCCCGGTACGCCTGATGTATTCGGACGCGCTCAAGGACGCCGCGCATGCCGAAGCCGCCGAGCAGGGGGTCGATTTCGATACCTACCGCCGCAACCTTGCCGGCGAGCTGGGCGCGAAAGGCAAGGCTGCTGCCGGTACGCACTGAGCTTGCGCACAGGTTTGAAACCGACAAGGGCGCCATTGGCGCCCTTGTCGTCTGTAACCGCTGGTGATGGCCCGATGGGCTGCGCCGCCTCTTGTAGAAGCGGCGTAAGCCGCGAAGCACGAACACGTTTGGTTGTGCTGCTTCTGGTCTACCGGTGAGGCCTCTGCCGAGCATGGCTCGGCACTACACGTTGGCGTGCGACGGGTGCAGCCCGGGTAAGCGCAGCGCACCCGGGAGCCGGAACTCCCGCTGGATTTCAACGCTTCCCTGATTTGTCGCACCAATGCGAGATGGCGATTTCGTTCTGTCTTTCCCGGGCAAGTGTGGAGCTGCATGGCCTGTTGTAGGAGCGGCGTAAGCCGCGAAGCACGTGCAGGTTTGGTGTGCTGCTTCTGGCCTACCGGTGAGGCCTCTGCCGAGCATGGCTCGACACTACAGGTTGGCGTGCGGCAGGCGTAGCCCGGGTAAGCGACGCGCACCCGGGAGCCGGAGTTCCTGCTGGATTTCAACGCACCGCTGATTTGTCGCACCAATGCGCGATGGCGATTTCGTTTTGTCTTTCCCGGGCAAGCGCGCAGTTTTCCTTGATGGCCGCGTCCTCTGCTTCGGATGGACCCCGGGCAGGCGCGGAGCTGCATGCCACCAGCATCAGCAATATCGATAGCACGACAGACATGCGGGTGAGTAATCTCATCGACGTCAATGCGCTTTGCTGATGGGAGCCGTCTGGAAATTCCACAAGGGCCGCAGGCCTGCGCGATACAGCCACGCCAGCAAGCCCAGGTAGCACAGGTGAAATGTTCCCCACGGCCAATCGTGGTTGAGGAACAGGTGGAAGATGAAGATGCCAACCACCAGCGGCGCGAGCACGACGATGCCCAGCGGAGCGGTGCGCCGGAACAGCAACAGTAGGCCGCCGGCAAGGCAGGCCGATGCGATCAGCGGATCAACGATGCCGCTGTCGGTCAGCGCGGTGGTAAGCGCCTTGGCGGCAGGCGCTTCCTTGTGGTCCGGCCACGCGGTGCCGAACAATTTATAGGAGAACCAACTGGCGCCGACATAGATGTAGAAAAGCGCAAACAGCCAACGAGCAACCGCGATGATCCAGGTCATGCCAGGTACTCCTGTTGTGCTGCCGGGCCAGCCCGGTCGCGGGTGAGGGGGCCATGGTTCGCAGCGCCCCGTTGTGGCGGATGGTAGCGCAGCCATGGCGACCTGACGCAGGGGCGATAGGCCGGTTTCGGCAGTTGCGAGCGGCTGCGTGGACGTGGCGGGTACGGGCAGGGCCTGGGGGGTCGTCAAAAGCCGCAGACGCAGTTATGGCTATAATCCGGCCACGACGTCCCCTGAGCATGGAGGCACACCTGATGTCTGTTGCAGCTATTCCTGATGTATCGCTGGTTGATAACAGCGAGCAGCGCACGCCCTTGATTCTGGTGCTGGATTGTTCCGGCAGCATGAGCGGGGAACCCATTGCGCAATTGAATGCCGGGCTGAAGCTGCTGGAGCAGGAGCTGAAAGGCGATGTGATCGCCGCCAAGCGCGTTCGCGTGCTGCTGATCGAATACGGCGACATGGACAATGCGGCGATCACCGGTGACTGGTGTGACGCGATGGATTTCAGCGCGCCCGAGCTTTCTGCCAACGGCACCACGCCGACCGGCGCGGCGGTGGAGCTGGCCTTGCAGGAAATCGAAGACGAGAAGGCGCGCTTCCGCCAGGCCGGGGTGGCCTATACGCGGCCTTGGCTGTTCCTGATGTCCGATGGCAACCCCACCGATGCCTGGGAAGCCGTGGCCGAGCGCTGCCGCGATGCCGAGCAGCAGAACAAGGTGGCGGTGTTCCCGATTGGTGTGGGCAACGCCGATATGGCTGTGCTTGGCCAGTTCAGCCGCAATGGCGAGCGCGGCGTGAAGCGCCTGCAGGGCTTGCAGTTCAAGGAACTGTTCATGTGGCTCAGTGCCAGCATGCGGGTGGTGTCCAACTCCACGCCCGGTGGCCAGGTACAGCTGCCGTCGACCGATAGCTGGTCGCACGTGACGGTTTGAACATGGGCTGGCGGGTGATGGCCGCATCGGCCACGGGGCGCTCCCATCTTGATCGCGGGCAGCCATGCCAGGACGCGTTCGCATCGGCTTACGCAGGGCGCGTGCTGGTTGCGGCGGTCTGTGATGGCGCAGGCTCGGCCACGCATAGTGATACGGGCGCGAAGACGGTGTCCACGGCAGTGGTGGCGGCGATTGCCGCGCATCGCCAGCTGGGCGGCAATCCTGCTGCGCTGTCGGTGGATGCGCTGCGCACAATCATCGAGGCGGCGATCATCGATGCCCGCGAGCAACTGGCCAGTATGGCTGCGGGCAAACAGCTGACACTGGCCGATCACGCCTGCACCCTGGTCGGGGTTGTGGCCGACGCCGGCGGCGGCTGGTTCTTCCATGTGGGCGACGGTGTTGCGGCATGCGAGTTTGCGCCGCCGCAGGCGCCGGCGGTATCGCTGCCGGCCAATGGCGAATACGCCAACGAGACCTGGTTCGTCACCGGTGGCAATTGGCGTGAGCAGCTGCGGCTGACCCGCTTTGAGGGGCGCGTGCAGGCCGTGGTGCTGATGTCCGATGGCGTGCAGCCGTTTGCGATGACACGCGATGGCAGTGGCCTGTTCCAGCCCTTCATCGCACCGGTACTGCGCTATCTGGGCGGTGTGGATGCCGCCCATGGCAGCCAGGCCTTGCAGGCGACGCTGTCCGATCCGCGCACCGATCACATCACCGGCGACGACAAGACGTTGCTGGTGGCGCTGCCGGTCTAGGCGCATGGCCGCACAAGCCGGCGACACCATCTACGACGAGCAGCGTACGCCGCTGACGCTGGGCCGGCTGCTCAAGAGCGGTGGTGCGGGCAGCGTGTTCCTGATCAAGGAACGCCCGCTCGAAGTCGCCAAGCTCTATCACTCCGACAAGGGTGGCCAGGTCTACGAGCGCAAGGTACGGGCGATGCTGGAGCTGCGCCCGGACCTGCCCGATGTTGAGGACAAGGGCGTGCGTCAGGTGCAGATTGCCTGGCCCACCGGCCTGCTGCGCGACAAGGCGCGGGGGTTTCTGGGTTTCACCATGCCGGTGTTGGATGTCGCCGCAACCAGTGATCTGGAACACGTACTGCAGGAGCGGCAGGCGCGTGAGGAGGGCTTGCCGACCGCGTTGGGCCCGAAGATGACGCTGGCCGCCAATCTGGCGGTGATGCTGGCTGCGTTGCATGAGCGCCAGCATTACGTGGTAGATCTGAAGCCGCTCAATGTGCGCTTCTATCGCAAGTCCCTGTTCATCGCGATGCTGGATTGCGATGGCTTCAGCATCCAGGGCAAGGGCGAACGTTTTCTGTCCGAGCAAGTCACCACCGACTACCTGGCTGCCGAATTCCAGCAGCGCGGCGTCGCCGCCGGCGAGGAAGAGGCGCAGGACAGGTTTGCATTGGCGGTGATGGTGTTCCAGCTGCTCAACTCGGGCCTGCATCCCTATAGCGGCAGGCCCAATGGCGCGACGCTACCCAGTGATCTGCCGGGGCGGATTGCCGCCCATCTCTATCCTTATGCGCAGGGCAGTGGCGATACGCGGATCCTGCCATCGCCGGTCAGTGGCCATGCGGCATTTCCAGCCGAGCTGCGTGACATGTTCGACCGCGCGTTCGCCAGCCAGGCCCGGCGGCGACCGGCCGCGGCCGAATGGTCGTCGCTGCTGCTGCGCTATGCGCGGCGCAGCAACGGCTTGTTGGTGAAGTGCGTAAGGGACGGCTCGCATCAGCATTTCGATGGCATGCCGTGCGCGGGCTGTGCGCGTGCCGAGTTGCTGGCGAGCAGCGCACGTGCCGCGCAGACCCGGGCAAGGCAGACGACGCCGGCCGGCAGAAAAACGACGCGCACGACACGCCGGACCCGCGCAGCCACGCCCAATGTCGCTGCCGCCTTGACCGCAGCTGCGCCTGCGGCACCGGCGACACAGCCGGTTGGGCTGGGCATGCGGGTGTTCTTTGCGGTGATCGGGCCGGTGCTGTTGGGCTGGGCCACCACCTGGGGAATGACGGCCTATCGTGACTACTTGGCGGACAAGGATCCGGGCTGGTGGTTGACCCTGGGGCTGGGCTTCCAGAGCGGCCTGCTGCTGGCTGCGGTGTTGTTGTTCCTCGTCTGCGTGCCGGTGTTGATTTTGAGCAAGCGGCCATGAAGATCGCCATCGGTATCTTCGTCGCGCTGCTGATGCTGCTGTTCGTGGTGGTGTTTGCCGGCTGGTTGGGTGTTTACATCTATGGCGGAGTCGAATGGATCGGGCATCGGTTCGCCACCGGTGTATTGCCGGATGGCAGGGCAGCGTTCCGCGCTGGCGTGCTGGTGGGCAGCCTGGTTTCGGTAGGTGCGCTGCTGCGTGTGGCAGTCAAGGACCACTCCCACAAGTACGCGGGCGCGGCGCTGGTTGTGGGGGTTGGGTTTGCCTTTCTGCTGTTTGCCACCCGTTTGTCTCCGTATGTCGTAATACCGGAAGAGGGAACGCTGAGCGCCGACGTTGCTGGCGGTTCGCCTGCGGCCAAGCGCACCGAGATTCCCGAATGGTATTCACGCAGCAGCTACGAGCGAGACGCTGCCGGAAAAGTGCATGCGCTTGCCCGGGCTGCGGCGCGTCAGGATCAGCAGCGGGTAGATGCCGGGCTGGACGAACTGCAGCTATGGGCGCGCAGGGGCGTGCGTGTTGGCGGTGACCGCGAGGCGTTTAATGCTGCGCGTGACAGGTTCAATGCCACTTTCGACATGCCGGCGGGCAGGGAAACAAAACAAATGCTGAGCCGGCAGCGCCATGCCGCGCTGAAATCAATGTGGCAGGCCGTCCCTGATGTGGATATCGCCGGGCGGCGGGTGCTGCTGCAGGACATGGCTATGCTTGCGTTTGCGTTGCGGCTGAAGGCCGAGCGCGGTTCCGCTGAGGATGCGGCGTCGGACGACGATGGCTTGCTGGAGGAAAAACTCATTGACCTGATTCGGCTGCAGGAGGCCATCCTCGGCTATGCACCCAAGTCCGCCGAATTCTGGTCCAGCTATGCCGCCACCATCGTGGACGCCGACGAAGAAGTGGCGCTGGGGGCTTTGCTGCTTGCCGACCAGTTGCGGCGCTCGGCTGGATCCGGTAGTTCCGCGATGACGATGTCGATCAGCGATGAGATGTTGTTTCAATCGGATATGCGGATCAGCACCCGCTTGCTGCCCGATGGCTCGCGCCTGCGTTTGGATTTGCTGAAGGCGCGTGCTGCAACGATCATCGGCAACACCGCGTCCGCTTCGGGCGAGAGCAGCGCTGCGGCCGAAGAGGGAAAGACGTCGCCGGAGCAGGTCCTGCCCGCGCCGCAGTTCGTGAGCACCGGCAAGGGCTTGTTGCCGTTGCCGCGGCCGACACCGCCCTCGGTAGTGACGGTGCAGCCTGCCGATGAATTGGTCCGGGTTGATCTGCCGTCTGCGGGGTTCGAACAGCAACAGCGTCCTGTGCGGCTTCCGCCATCTGGCCTCAGCAGTGGTGGCAGCGTACTGGTGGCGGTGGACGTGCTGGCCGATGGCAGCATCAGCTCGGTCCTGATCGAGCGCAGCAGCGGCGACCCCGCGCTGGATGATGCCGTGCGGGGGGGCGCACGCAATTGGAAAGCGCTGAGGCCAATTGCCGGGGATGGCGAGCGGCGGCGCGTGCAGGTGCGATTCGAAGCGCCGCAGCCAGTGGAGGAAATTCCCGACTGGCCGCCCCCGCCCATGGTGCCGGGCAGGGAGCCTGTGGCAGCAGCGGCCAAAGCGCCGGCGCCACGCCCGGTTTCGCCGCGCACCGTGCAGCATCTGCAGGAGCTGGTAGCGCGCCAGGCGCGTTTCAACCCGCCACGCTATCCCACCGCTGCCTGGAACGAAAAAGCGGGCGGTACGGTGATGTTGGCAATCAGGCTGGCCGGATCAGGCGAGGTCCGTGGGGTCAGCGTCGCCAGGAGCAGTGGTAACGCCTTGCTGGATAAGGCCGCCCGCGAAGCGGCCTTGGGCTGGAGTGTGTCGCCCGGGGAAACGGCGGCCGGTGTGGACGAGGTGACGCTGAATATGCCGGTGATGTTCAGGGCGGAGTAGGGCCGCTTGGTTCCTCGCATGCTGCTTTTTCCATTGCCTTGCGTTTGCTCCACGGAGGTGGAACAGCAAGGCGCAGTGGAGATCAGTTGCCGTCAATGATCAGGCTTTTCAGCACTGCATCGGCTTTCGCTTCCAGCCGGTCATCGCGGTGGGCATCGGTGTAGCGATGGTAGTAACGCAATTCATAGCCGATGCCTTTGGACTGCAGTGAGCCGCATGACAAGGCGTACTGTTCGCTCCATTGCCGTTGGCCATCCGCTGAGGGCTGGCGCGCCTCAAGCAGGAGATGGACTTTTGCGCAGCGTGGATCCGCAGGGTATTCGTCCACTTGAAGTGAGCTGATCTTGAAGCGGGGGCTGCTGGCGTAGCCTTGTTCAAGATTGTCTCTGACAGTCCTGATGTAGCCCGAAATGGGCGATATCGGTGCGTCGAGACGGGTCATATAGGCTTCGATCTTGCGGTTGTCCGAAGCCGAATCCGCGTTCCAGCTAAGCGTCGTGCTCGTTCCGGAACCATTCCTTGCCCAACCTTCTTCGGCGGGAGGCGTGAATGCAAGGCCAAACGTGCTGCTCGCATCAGCGATGCCGATATGTATCTGCCCGGTACCGGTGCCATCGACGGCAAGCGCCGAGCTGGGCGGGATCGCAAGGACAGCGAATGCAGCAAGACCTGCTACGAACTTCATTCGTATCTCCCGAAGTTACCGGGTAACGATGCCACGGCATGCGGATGTGTCAAGGCGGGCGAATGGCAGATCGTGGCGTGCTGCGGGGCTGCCAGCTCTGCCTGTTGCGCCATTGTTTTCCTGCTGGAGGCAGTTCGCCTTGAGACAAATGCAGCGCCAGCGGATGAGCAAAGGGCGCCATCGCGGCGCCCTTTGCTTGTTTCATCAGTTGCTGCGTTTACGGTGCCGACGGCTGCGTCGGCGCAGCTGCTGGAGCAGCAGTGGGTGCCGGAGCTGCCGCCTGCCAACCACACATCTGGCCTTCGTTCTGCTGCTTCAGCCATTCCTGCAGCGGGGAGAAGTACTCCAGCATCGGTGCGGCGTCGAGCTTCTCGGTGCCGGTCAGTTCCTTCAGCGTGGCCTGCCACGGCTGGCTGGCGCCCTTGCTCAGCATGGCCCAGAACTTCTGGCCGGCTTCCTTGTTGCCATAGAAGCTGCACTCGTTGAGCGGGCCGGTATAGCCGGATGCGTCGCACAGGCCCTTGTAGAACTGGTACTGCAACACACGCGCCAGGAAGTAGCGCAGGTACGGCGTGTTGCCCGGAACGTGGTACTTGGCACCGGCATCGAAGAACTCCTCGCCGCGGGCAGTGGCCGGGGCCACGCCCTGGTACTGGGCCTTCAGTTCCCACCACTTCTGGTTGTACTGGTCAGGCTTGATCGAGCCATCGAACACGCCCCAGCGCCAGCGGTCGATCATCAGCCCGAACGGCAGGAACGACACGCCCGACATGGCCATGCGCATCTGCGCATTGATGGTGGCTTCGCGGCTTTCCTGCTGCGCATCGACCAGGCCGATCGAGTTGAGGTACTTCGGCGTCATCGCCAGCACGATGGTGTCGCCGATGGCTTCGTGGAAGCCGTCGTTCGCGCCGCCCTGGAACAACGGCGGCAGCGGGTTGTAGGCCAGGTCGTAATATATGTGGCCGAGCTCGTGGTAGATGGTGGTGAAGTTTTCTTCGTTCGGGGTGATGCACATCTTGGTGCGCACGTCCGGGCCCACGTCCTTGCCGTCGCCGCCCATGTTCATGTCCCAGGCGCTGGCATGGCAGACCACGTTGCGGTCCAGCGGCTTGATGAACTGGGTGTTCTGCCAGTAGCTGTCCGGCAGCCTGGGCATGCCCAGCGACACGTAGAAGTCCTGCGCGCGCTCGGTCATCTGCTTGGCGGTGGCCAGTTCGGCTTCACGCTGTGCCTTGAAACGGCTGGCCGGGTCGCTGCCACCGGCCTTGGCCAGGGCGCCACTGAGGTTGGTCTGGTACTGCTTTTCCAGCGCAGCGGTGATGTCCAGGCTGCCCGCGTTCGGGTACGGCGCGGTCATGTCCCACAGGTTGCTCCAGTCCTGCTGCCACATGTTGCCGGTCAGATGCGCGGCGATCATGCCACCGCCCACTTCGGCCTTGTCCTTGCCGTATTCCTTGTCCAGCTTGGCGCGGGTGTAGCAGTGCAGTTGTTCGTAGAGCGGCTTGAGCTGGCCCCACAGGCGATCGGTTTCCGGGCCAACCTCTTCGGCCGGCATGTCGTAGCCGCTGCGCCACATCTGGCCAGCATCGGTGTAACCGAGTTCGCGTGCGCCTTCGTTGACCAGTTCGACGAAGCGCTGGTAGTTGGCACGCGACGGCACGGCGGTGGACTGCCAGCCCTGCCAGGCGTCGAGCTGCTTGTCGTAGTCGCGCGAGGTGGCCAGTACCTTCTCCAGGTCGCCAAGCTGGCGGCAGTTCTGCTTGTCGCCTTCACCCACGCAATAGGTGCCGGCGCCGTAGTCGCCTTCCAGCTTGGTAGCGATGCCGGCCAGCTCGGCCAGCTTCTGCGGGTCACGCGGGGCAGGCATCGAGGTCATCAGCTTGAGCAGGCTGATGGCGCGCTTGGTGTCGGCGCTCATCGGCTGGCCTTCGTACTTGTTGGCCTGTTCGATCCAGCCGTTGAGCACGGTCAGCCAGCGCTCGTTGGCCTTGGCCGCGACGCGTGCCGAATCGTCGTTGATATAGGTGGACGACAGCCACTGCGCCGAGGTCATCTCCGGGTACATGGCCTTGTATTCGGCATTGACCCGGGCAATGAACTGGTCGGCGCTTTCGGCCGGTGCGGCCTGGGTGGTGGCCGGCTTGGCGGCGTCGGTGGCGGCGTCCTTTTTACAGGCAGCCAACGAGAGCACGGCCACGCCGACGGCGGCGGCCAGGACCAAATGACGATTCTTCACAGCAAACCCCGGGTTGTAAGTACCGGCGAAGGCTAGAGGGGCAGCGGCCGGGCCGCAAGTGGACAAAGGTCAGCGCTTGAGCGCCATCAGCAGCACGCCACCGCCAATCATCGTCACCCCCAGCCATTCACGCCAGCCCAGGCGCTCATGCAGGAAGGCCACGGCGAACAGGGCAACCAGCACCACGCTGAGCTTGTCCACCGGCGCCACCTGCGCGGCCGGGCCGCGCTGCAGTGCGCGGAAATAGCACATCCAGGAGGCGCCGGTGGCCAAGGCGGACAGCGCCAGCCAGGCCACGGTGGGGCCGGGCAGTTGCAGCGGGTTGCTCCATTTGCCGGTGGCCGCGACGAACATCGCCAGCACCAGGCTGATGATGACCGTGCGCAGCAGCATCGCCATGTCCGAATCGATGTTCTGCAGGCCGAGCTTGGCGAAGATGGCTGTGAGCGCGGCGAACACGGCCGACAGCAGCGCCCACGGAAGCCATTGCGGGAAGGTGGTCATGACAGCTCCAGGTCGCCGGCGGCCGGCTGTGTAGGAGAGCGGAACAGCCCTGGTTTGTAGGAGCGGCGTAAGCCGCGAAGCTAGTGGAGCACCAGTTTGTGGGAGCGGCGTAAGCCGCGAAGCTGATGGAGCATCAGTGGAACATAAAGCAGGCAACTGCAGAAGCTTCCCCCCATCCGCCCTTCGGGCACCTTCCAGCAGACGGTGTAGGAGCGGCGTAAGCCGCGAAGCTGATGGAGCACCAGTGGAACATAAAGCAGGCAACTGCAGAAGCTTCCCCCCATCCGCCCTTCGGGCACCTTCCAGCAGACGGTGTAGGAGCGGCGTAAGCCGCGAAGCTGATGGAGCACCAGTGGAATTTAAAGCAGGCAACTGCAGAAGCTTCCCCCCATCCGCCCTTCGGGCACCTTCCCCCGCAGGCGGGAGAAGGGAAGGTAAAGCCAAAGCCAACAGCCAACAGCCAACAGCCAACAGCCAAAAACCAAAAGCCAAAAACCAAAAGCCAAAAACCAAAAGCCAAAAACCAAAAGCCAAAAGCCAAAAGCCAAAAGCCAAAAGCCAAAAGCCAAAAGCGATGCCAACCCGACCCAACCCAACCACCGCCTCAGCGCTTCCCTCAACCCTCAAGCCGGCTCAAACATCTCGCCCCGCACATCCAGCAAACACATCCCGCGACCGGTCATACACCGACGTCTGCACCTGCATCAGGCCCAGCACCGAGGGGAACAGGTTGTCCTGCTCGGTACGCTGGCCGGCGCGGTGGCGCAGGCATTGGATGTCCAGTCCGCGGTCGGCCACGAATCCCGGCGAGAACCACATCACCATCGGCACGCGGGTCTGCTCTTCCGGCGCGATCGCATACGGCATGCCGTGCAGATACAAACCCTTCTCGCCCAGTGACTCGCCGTGATCGGATAGGTAGATCATCGCCGTGTCGTAGTCGTCCAGGCCGCGCAAGGCAGCAATGGTGCGGCTCAGGAAATGGTCGGTGTAGCGGATCGCGTTGTCGTAGCTGTTGACGATCTCCTGGCGGTCGCACTTGCCCAGGTCCGGGGTGTCGCAGGTGGGGGCGAACTGGCGGAACTGCGCCGGGTAGCGCTGGAAATAGCTGGGGCCGTGGTTGCCCAGCTGATGCAGCACCACCACCCGGTCGCCCGGCTTGGCACGTACCTGGCTGGCCAGGTTGTCGATCAGTATTTCATCCATGCAGCGGCCATCGGCGCACAGGCCGGGGGTCTTGGCATCGTCCAGGCGCTCTATCTGCAAGCCATCGCATACGCCCTTGCAGCCGGACTGGTTGTCGCGCCACAAGGTGCTGATGCCGGCATGCTCCAGTACATGCAGCAAGGATTGATGGTTGCGGATTTTTTTCTCGTCGTAATCGTGGCGGCCATACGGCGAGAACATGCAGGGCAGCGATACCTCGGTGCTGGAACCGCAGGCATGCATGTCGGGGAAGTTGACCGCACCGGTTTGCGCCAGCTCCGGCGTAGTCTGCCGTGCATAGCCATTCAAACCCCAGTTCTGCGCACGCACGGTTTCGCCCACCACCAGCACCAGCAGTCGTGGCTTGCTGGTGGCCGCACGCG
Source organism: Stenotrophomonas terrae (assembly GCF_001431465.1). Taxonomy (GTDB): domain Bacteria; phylum Pseudomonadota; class Gammaproteobacteria; order Xanthomonadales; family Xanthomonadaceae; genus Stenotrophomonas; species Stenotrophomonas terrae. The sequence continues at coordinate 16,498 of NZ_LDJJ01000068.1, forward strand.
GCAGCACCTTGGCGTCGGTGCCGATCACCTGCTTGGGTTGCTTCTTGATCGGGCTGGAGCTGGCCAGATTCTGCTTCAGCGCGATCAGGTAGTTCACCGGCGTAGCGAGGTAGCGCACTTCACGGTGATTGCGCATCAGCGCCGATATGTCCTGGAAGGAAGCCATCGCTCCGGCGCCGGTCACCAGCACTACGCCGGCAATGAAGGCACCGCGCCACAGCAGGGCTTTGCCCCAGCTGCGCTTGCGCAGGCGCAGGCGCCACAGCAGCAGCGTCGGCAGCAGGCCGTAGCCCAGCAACGGCAGGATCAGCGCCGGGGTCATCAGCTCGCTGCTTTCCTTGCGGTCGGTGGCAAGTACATTGCGCAGCATGTCCGCGTCCAGGTAGACGTTGAAGCTGCTCATGTAGTGCACCGCAAAGGCAGTGGTGATGAACAGCACGGTCAGCACTACCTTGGCATTCCACCGCCATAGCAACACGCTCAACAGCAGCGCATGCACGCCGACCAGCAGCGCGCACAAGGACAGCGCGAACAGCATGCTGCCTGGGTTGGCCGCCATCGCACTGCGCCAGAACAGGCTGTTGCAGGCCAATGCGAAGAACAGGCTGGCGGCGAGGATCAGCATTTCGGTGCTGATTTCAGGGCGGAAAGCGCGCAGGCGGTCCCAACTCAGGCGCAGGCTTTGCGGGCGCGAAAGTGTGGTGCTCATGCGGTTTCTCCAGCGGTGGTGGTGACCGGGCGGGGCGCCCGTGCAGTGGCCAGGGACGGCGCAAACATCCATGCGTACAACAGCACCGCGACCGACCAGCTGATTGCCAGCGACCACAGGTCATGCGACAGGAAATGGGCACCGCGCAACTGTTGGGTGAGGCCAAACACGATGCCGATGGCCAAGGGGATCAGCAGTGCCGGACGACGCCATTGCGGCCGTACCTGCAACATGAAGAAGTAAGCCGCTATCCATGCGTAGGCCGAACCGGAGTGTCCGCCGGGGAAGCAGGAAGCATGGCCAAGCAGTACCGGGCGCTGTTCGAACAAGCCGATGAACGGCCGCAGGCCGCCGTAGCGCTGCAGGTCCCAGGGGCAGTCCATATGGGTCCAGGACTTGAGCAGGGCGATGATGCCGGTGGACAGGGCAACCGACAGCAGCAGATAGCCCAGCGGCCGCCGCAGCGGCTTCCAGCGCGGGTGCAGGCTGCTGCGGATCAGCGCCAGCAGTACCAGCGCCGCCATCAGGAAACTCAGGTTGCGGCCGCCCTTGTGAACAAGGTGGGCACTCCACCAGGCATTCTTGGCGGCCCACTGTTGGCCCTGCAGCTGGAACAGCTGATCGGCCAGCCATTGGTCGCCGCCACCTGCCATCAATGCGGCGCTGGCTGCCAATGCCAGCAGCAGCGGCAGCCACAGCGCCTGCGCGGCGAAGCGCGTGCGGCTGGCTGGCTGAAGCGGGGCGGTGAGCGGAGCGGGCGACTGGGGCATGGAGCATGCAGACCATCAGGAGGATGGCGACATGCTGTTACCGCTGCTGTCGGAGCGCGGTCGGAGTGATGTGGGAATTATGTCGAAGCTTCAGCATCGTCAGCAGCAGCTGCCGATGTGAAGGCGGCAAGCCGTTAGTGGCTTGCCGCAGGAATGTTCAGTCGCCGCTGTTCTCGACTGCTTCATCGCCGCCAACCACCACGCCATGGGTCTTGGCGACACAGTCGGCGTGCAGGGCGGTGCCAGGCAGCAATTGCCAGTTGTTGCGATTGGCGCTGCCGATATCGATGACCTGGCTGCGGTCGGCGCAGGGCGTCATGGCCTTGTCCAGCACGAACAACCAGCGCCGCTGCGGGTCCGCGGTGACCCAGCGCGCTGCATCTTCCCATTGCTCGGCGACAGGCCGTTTGAAGCCGAAATCGGTAGCCTGTGGATGCGTCTGCAGCAGGTTCTGTTCGCGCCAGGCGACCATGCCCAGCTGCGCGTCCGGGCCGATCCGCTCGCGCACCTTGTCCATCAGCAACGAGGCCGAGCTGTAAGGATCCAGTGCCGGCATCGCACCCAGGCCATACATGCTCCACAGCAGCACCGTACTCAATACCACCGCCAGGCCGGCACGACGCAGCCGCAGCACCGCGACCAGCAGCAGCGAGGCGGCACCGAAGCCGATCAGCCACCAGCCTATCTGCGGCAGCACCCAGGGGTCGATCGCGCGCTTGATCGCATTGCGCTGTGCCCAGCCATCACCGTGTAAGGCGCCATAGCCGACCACCAGGGTGGCGATGGCCAGCAGCAGCACGTAGAGCAGCAACAGCCAGCGCACGCTGGTACGCCGCAGCAGGCCCGGCAGCAGGGGCGCCGCCGCCACTGCCAGGGCTGGCAGCATCGGCAGGATGTAGACCTCGCGCTTGCCCGGGCTGGCGCTGAAGAACAGCAGCACCAGCAGCGCCCAGCCCAGCAGCAGGATGTAGCGTGGATCGGCACGGCGGCAGCGGCGCCACCAGGCGGGCAGCAGCCAGGGCACCAGCAGGCTGCCCGGCAGCCACAGCGTTGCCATCACCTGCAGGTAGTACCAGAGCGGCTGGTGATGGTGCCAGGCGTTGGCGTAGCGGGTGCCGGTCTGCTTGAACAGTAGTTCCTTGGCATAGGCCTGCAGGTGCGGCTCGGGGTTCTGCAGCAGGGCAATGACCAGTGGACCCAGCCAGATCGCGGTGCCGGCCAGGAAGGCCGGCAGCAACAGCCACCAGCCCCAGCTGCGTCCGGGGCCAACGGCCTGTGGGTGGCGCCAGCGCCAGGCCAGCCACGGCAACAGCATCAGCAATGGCAGGAAGCCAACGCCCTTGGTCACGGTGCCGGCGCCGGCGGCAAAGGCGGCCAGCGCCAGTGCCCACCAGTTGGGGCCAAGCAGCAGGTGCCGTACCAGTCCCCACAGCGCCAGGGTGGTCATGGCGACCAGCACCATGTCGATCTGCGCGCGCTTGGCCATCAGCCCGAACTGGATGCAGACAAACAGCCCGACCACCGCATAGCGGGCGATCTGGCGGTTCCACAGGCGCCGGCTCATGTCCCAGGTCAGCCACAGGGTGAGCAGCGCGGCCAGCAGCGACGGCACCAGGAACGACAGGTTCCAGTCGCCGATCACCTTGTAGGTGGCTGCCTGGATCCACATGAAGGTGGCCGGCTTTTCCGCATACAACTCACTGCCGCGATGTGGCAGCAACCACTGCCCGGTTTCCACCATATGCCGTGCGGCCAGCACGAAGCGGGGTTCGTCCGGCGGGTTGGGGGAGCGCATGCCAAGGCCCGCCAGCAGGCTGATCACGATCAGCGCGATCAGGATCGCGAACCAGAGATTCGTACGGGAAGCGCGGGGCGGAGTTGGGTGCACAGGCGGCTCGGTGTCGAAGGCTGGCAGGATGATGGCGCAGACGACGTTGGAAACACGTCGAAACCGGCAGCTGGCCGGTTTCGGCGGTGTTCCGACGACAATCCGACGGTAGCGGCGCTAGGATACGTCGGTAATGCCCCGGCCCGGGGTAGCAAGGTCACGCCCGCATGCGGCTGCTGGTCATTGAAGACAATCGCAATCTGATCGCCAACCTGTTCGATTATTTTGAAGCGCGCGGGCACACGCTCGACGTCGCCCCGGACGGCATCACCGGCCTGCACCTGGCCGGCACCCAGAGTTACGACGCCATTCTGCTGGACTGGATGCTGCCGCGTCTGGAGGGCCCGGAGGTACTGCGCAAGCTGCGCGAGGAGTTCCGTTCCGAAGTACCGGTGATCATGCTCACCGCCCGCGACGAACTGCCTGACAAGATCGCCGGTTTCCGGGCCGGCGCCGATGACTACCTGACCAAACCCTTCGCCCTGCCCGAGCTCGAAGTGCGGCTGGAGGCGGTGCTGGCGCGTACCCATGGGCGCAACCCGCGCAAGGTGCTGGAGGTACACGACCTGCAGCTGGACATGTCCACTTTCGAGGCCCAGCGCGCCGGCCAGGTGCTGCACCTGTACCCGGCATGCCGCAAGTTGCTGGAAGTGCTGATGCGCGCCAGCCCGGCCGCGGTCACCCGCGACCAGCTCGAGTACGCGCTATGGGGCGATGAGCCGCCCGATGGCGACATGCTGCGCTCACATATCTACGAGCTGCGACGCGCGGTTGATGGCCCGTTCGATGAGAAGCTGCTGCAGACCTTGCCGCGGGTGGGCTATCGGCTGTCCGCGCCGGCGGCAGGTACCGCGCGATGACACGCCGCACCCTGCGCCGCAAGCTGCTGGGCTGGTTGGCGATCTATGTGGCACTGGTGACGCTGGCGGTATTCAGTGCCGCCAACTATGTGCATGAGCATGCCGAACATGCGGTGTGGCGTTCGTTGTTGAATACCGAGCTGGACAGCATCATCGGCCAGATGCGCAGCGACCCGAACTACCACTGGCAGGATTCGGACACGCTGCGTTTCTACGCGACGCATGTGCCGGCAGGTGTTCCCGAAGGCTTGGCCAAGTTGCACCCCGGCTTGCACGACGGGGCCTTGCTGGAAGGCAAGGACATGGCGGTGATGGTGCGCGATACCTCCGACTTCGGTCGGGTGGTATTGGCACTGGATATTTCCGATTTCGGCGAGCTGGAGCATTTCATCACCCGCTGGGCGCTGCTGGCTGGCGTGGCCTTGCTGCTGGTCACGCTGTTGATGGCCTGGGTGGGCATGACCCGGCTGGTAAGGCCGCTGTCGGTGCTGGCGCAGGACATCGCCAAACTGAGCCCCGAACGTCGCGGGCAGCGCGTTTACGTGGACCGGCGTGGAAGCACCGAATTGGAAGTGATTGCCGGTGCCTTGAATGACTACCTGCAGCGCAATGAACATTTCGTCGAGCGTGAGCGGGCCTTCATCAGCACCGCCAGCCATGAGCTGCGCACGCCGATCGCGGTGATCAGTGGTGCCGCCGAGCTGGCGTTGGAGCAGCCGGGCCTGCCGGAAAGGGCGCGCCAGCAGCTGCTCCGCGTGCGCAGTACCTCCACTGGCATGGAGCAGTTGATCCAGTTGCTGCTGGTGCTTGCGCGCGACCCGGCCAAACTGGCTGCGATGAGTGAACTGGTGGCGCTGGAAGAACTGCTGCCGGAAATCGCCGAGGACCATCGCTATCTGGCCAAGGGCAAGGAACTGGAACTGGAGCTGGTGGAAGCGGCGCCGTGCCGGATACTTGCGCCGCTGGCGGTGGTGCAGGCCGCGATTGGCAATCTGCTGCGCAACGCCATCGAAAACAGTGATCGTGGCGTGGTGCGTATGGGTATCTCCGCCGATGCGGTGCTGAGCATCGAGGACCCTGGCCACGGTATGAGTCCGGAAGAAGTCGCGCAGGTCTATGCGCGCATGAGCAAGGGCGAGCGCAACCCCGGCGCGGGCATCGGCCTGGACCTGATCGCGCGGCTATGTGATCACCTGGGTTGGCGGCTGGATATCCATTCGCAGCCGGAGCGTGGCACCCGCGTCACTTTGGATATGAGCAGTTCCAGGCCGCGCTAGCGGTGCATGGGCGGGGCGGTTGTAGGAGCGGCGTAAGCCGCGAAGCTGGCAATGCGTGATGGCTGACAACAGCTGGACCTGTTGGTCCATCTGCTTCGCGGCTTACGCTGCTCCTGCAGTCGCCCTCGTCAGGCCGGCAGCAGCTCGCGCTCAACCAGCCATTGGCGGGCATCTTCGGCGTCCTGCTCGAACCAGGCACGGGTCGAACCCAGCCGGTAGGTATAGCCCCAGCTGTCCATGTCGGCCATCAGCCGCGCGCTGCCTACGCCCGGCAATTGCCCGGCCAGCACGATCTGCAGGTAACAGGTGGCGTCTTCCTCGGGCACCGAGTCGGTGGCGTCGGTATGCACCTGTGCGCGGCGCTCGGGCGGCAGCACGATCAGGTGGCAGGACTCGTGCAGCATCGAATGCACCGGCGTGTCGTCGCGGACATAGACATCGCAGGCGATGATGCCGGCCTCCGGTTCGCCCCAGTAGCTGCCGGGGATCTTCTCGCCCGCGGCAACATGGTTCAGGCGCAGGCCGTGGCGCGCGAGCAGGGCCTGCGCGTCATTCCACTGGATATCACCCACACAAAGGACGGGGTGGGTCGGGGCGCTGGCAGGGCTTTCGTTCACGGGCACGGTAGCCCCGGCGGCCGCAGCCGCCGGGTTGTTGGTTACTTGTCGTCGGGCAGGGCCACGGAAATATCGAGCACGTCGTTGGCGCCATCCTTGACCAGGTCCACGCGGACCGCATCGGCGTCGATGTTGACGTACTTCTTGATCACTTCCAGCAGCTCACGCTGCAGCAGGGGCAGGTAATCCGGGCCACCGCGGGTGCTGCGCTCCTGCGCGATGATGATCTGCAGGCGGTTCTTCGCCGTTTCGGCGGTCGTCTTCTTCTGTCTCAGGAAGTCGAGCAGTCCCATGCTTATCCTCCAAACAACTTGCTGAAGAAGCCCTTCTTCTCAACCGAGATGAAGCGCATCGGGCGGTCTTCGCCCAGGATGCGGCTCACCGCGTCATCGTAGGCCTGTCCGGCCGGCGATTCGTTGTCCAGGATGACCGGCTCGCCCTTGTTGGAGGCGTTGAGCACGTCGCCCGACTCGGGAATGACGCCGATGGCCTTGAGCCCCAGCACTTCCTCCACGTCGGTGATGCTCAGCATTTCACCGGTTTCAACCCGCGAGGGGCTGTAACGGGTCAGCAGCAGGTAGGCCGGTACCGGCTTGCCGGCTTCGGCGTTGGCGGTCTTGGAGTCGAGCAGGCCGATGATGCGGTCCGAGTCGCGTACCGAGGAGACTTCCGGGTTGACCACGACAACGGCGCGATCGGCGAAGTACATCGCCAGGAACGCGCCCTTCTCGATGCCGGCCGGGGAGTCGCAGATGATGTAGTCGAAGCCGTCGGCGGCCAGGTCCTTGAGGACCTTCTCCACGCCTTCCTTGTTCAGTGCGTCCTTGTCGCGGGTCTGCGAGGCGGCCAGCACGTACAGGTTGTCGAAACGCTTGTCCTTGATCAGGGCCTGCTTGAGCGTGGCTTCGCCGTGGACGACATTGACGAAGTCGTACACCACCCGGCGCTCGCAGCCCATGATCAGGTCGAGGTTGCGCAGGCCGACGTCGAAGTCGATGACGGCAACTTTCTTGCCGCGCCGCGCAATGCCACAGGCCAGGCTGGCGCTGGAGGTGGTCTTGCCCACGCCGCCCTTGCCGGAAGTGACTACGATGATTTCAGCCAAAGGATCTCTCCTGAATATGTTTGGGAGCTGCGTCAATCCAGCGCAGCAATCATGATCTGGTCCTGTTCCAGCCATACCTGCACGGCCTTGCCGCGCAGATTGTCCGGAATATCGTCCAGTACCTTATACCGTCCTGCAATCGCGACTAATTCAGCATGGAAGTCGCGACAGAAAATGCGTGCGCTGGTGTTGCCCTGGGCACCGGCCAATGCGCGGCCACGCAGCGTACCGTAGATATGGATGCTGCCGTCGGCGATGACCTCGGCGCCGGCACCCACTGTTGAGAGTACGGTCAGGTCGCAATTCTCGGCGTAGAGCTGCTGGCCGGAGCGCACTGTGGCCAGTTGCATCCGCCCTGGTTGTGGCGCGGCGGCCTCGGTGGCGGCCTGCGCGGCGGGGGCGGGCACGGCTGCCGAGGCGCGTTTGCTTGCTGTCGCGGTGGCGGCTGGGGCTGCTGCGGGCGCCGGGGCGGCGGCCGGTTCGGCGTCGGCGCGCTCGTACTGGGCGCGGAACTTGGCCAGCAGGGGCAAGCCCAGTTGCTGGGCCAGGGTCTCGGTCTCGCTGGTGCCGTAGGCCAGGGCGACCGGCAGTACGCCGGCGTCGCGCAGGCCGTTGACCAGCTCCTGGGCGGTGGCGCGGTCGGGCAATTGACTCAAACCGCCAAAATCCAGGATCACCGCGGCGCGACCAAACAACTTGGGCGCGCGTGCCACGCGCTCGCGCATTTCCTGGCTCAGCCGCGCTACATCGAGGGTGCGGATACGCAGGTTGGCAATGCCGACCTGCCCGATTTTCAGTTCACCAGCCTGTTCGTAATCCAAATTCACTGCCATCTCAGGTTCCGGTCGGCCGCTGTTGCAGCAGCCGGCGTGTGTTGCCTACCCAGGGAACGTCGGGCAGGTTGTCGCCATAGGTCTCTTTTACCCACTCGTAGCTGCACAGATCCTTGAGCAGCATGCTGGCCCGCACATCGACCGAGGGCATGGTGTTCTGGCCGACCTCACGGAAGCCGAAGCTGCCATGGAACAGCAGGGCAGCATCTGCACCGTGGTCGAGGAACACCTCGCAGGCCATCTGCGGGTAGCGCAGTTCAGCGTAGCTCTGGGCATCGGCATAGAACGCGCGGCCGACACCACCGCCGCGGCGGCGGCTGGCCACCACGATGCGGTCGATATAGAAGAAGCTGGGGTAGCGCTGCTGGAACCAGGCGAAGTTGCAGCTGTCATGCGCACTGTTGCTGCCGTAGCCGACCAGAAAACCGGCCATGTTGCCGTCGCGTTCGGCAACCCGGAAATATTCGGCGGTTTCGTAGAAACGGCGGAGCTTGGCTGCATCCAGCGGAAGAATCGCAAGACCAGCGTTGTTGTTCAGTGCCAGGACGGAATCGAGCTCGTGCTCGCGCACGTCGCGGATAACAATCGACATTGTGACTCCGTGGGGTATCGCGGTCGGCCCAGTGGGCTGTGGCGCGATTATCGCATGGGTCAGCCGAGCCGGGCGAGCCGGACCCATCATCGGTACCCATGACTTACGAGGGAGGGCGCTCAGGTCGCCGGATCCTTACCATGGCCCGATGTTGGGATACCTCAGCCATACCCGTGTGCTCCGCCTGGCCGGCCTGTTTACCTGGGCCCTGGTCAGCTTGCCCCTGGTCTATACCCAGTACGCCCCGGAAGAGGGCGTGCTGCAGCCGGCTGCCGGCGAGGCGGTTTGGCTGTTCGTCGCCTACCTGGCCTTCGGTGGCTGCTATTTCTGGCTGACCCGCGGGCTCAATGCCGCCGGCCATACCAGCTGGTACGACCGCCTGGCGCTGCTGGTGCTGACGGTATCGGCGCTGGCGGTGAGCTACCTGTCGGCCACCGGTCTGGGCAGCATTCTGATGATGGTGGCGGCCGGGGTGATCCCGTGGCTGCTGAGCCGCTGGGTGGGGATCATCTGGCTGGTGCTGAGCCAGTTGGCGGTGTTGCCGGTCTACAACCTGATCCTGGGCCTGCCCTTGTTCGAGGCGCTGCTGCAGTCGCTGCTGTACGGCGGCTTCTCGATGTTCATCTTTGTCACCAGCCTGGTGGCCCGGCAGCAGACCCAGGCACGTGAGGAGCAGCGGCGCTTGAATGCCGAGCTGCGCGCCACCCGTCTGTTGCTGGCCGAAAGTGCCCGGGTCAACGAGCGCACCCGTATTTCACGCGAGCTGCACGATCTGCTCGGCCATCACCTGACCGCGCTGAGCCTGAATCTTGAAGTGGCCGGGCATATCACCGAAGGCCAGGCCCAGGAGCATGTGCGGCAGGCGCATACGCTGGCCAAATTGCTGCTCACCGATGTGCGCGAGGCGGTCAGCCAGCTGCGCGAGAGCGGCGCGATTGACCTGGCGGCGGCCTTGCGGCCGTTGACCGAGCGGGTACCGTCGCTGGATATCCATCTGCAGGTGGATGATCCCTTCAACGTCGAAGATCCCGAGCGCGCGCATGTGCTGCTGCGCTGTACGCAGGAGATCATCACCAATGCGGTGCGCCATGCCGGTGCCCGCAATCTCTGGATCAAGGTCGAGCGCGACGCTGAACAAGTCCTCATCAGCGCGCATGATGACGGTATCGGTGGCGATTTCGAGGAAATAATGCCGGGCAATGGTTTGCGCGGCATGCGTGAACGGCTGGCGCAGTATGGGGGTGTGCTGGATGTTTCGGCGCGACGCGGTGAGGGTTTCCGTCTTCGCGCCAGCCTGCCACTGGTAACCAATATGATGTTGGCCTCAGGGCCGCAAGGAGTGAATTGATGATCCGTGTCTGTCTGGTCGACGACCAAACCCTGGTACGGCAGGGCATCCGCTCGTTGCTGGCGCTGGATGACAGCATCGAAGTGGTGGCCGAAGCCATCGACGGGCGGCAGGCGGTGGAAGTGATACCGCAGGTGCAACCGGACGTGGTGCTGATGGATATGCGCATGCCGGTAATGTCCGGGCTGGAGGCCCTGCAGACGCTGAGTCGCGCCGGCACGCTGCCGCCCTCGATCATCCTGACCACCTTTGATGATGATCAGCTGGTTCTGGCCGGGCTCAAGGCCGGCGCCAAGGGCTACCTGCTCAAGGATGTGACCCTTGAGCAGCTGGTCGGTGCCATCCGTACCGTGGCAAACGGCGGCTCGCTGGTGCAGCCGGCGGTGACCCAGCGCCTGCTGTCCGGGCTGGAGCACATGCGCAACGAGTTCGTCAGCCTGGACCGGCCGGACCCGTTGACCGACCGCGAGACCGAGATCCTGCGGCTGATGGCCAGTGGCTTCTCCAACAAGGAGATCGCCAATTCGCTGGGCGTGGCCGAGGGCACCATCAAGAACCACGTCTCCAATATTCTTTCCAAACTGGGTGTGCGCGACCGTACCCGTGCCGTGCTCAAGGCATTTGAGCTGCAGCTGGTCTGAGCAAGGGGGCGCTGCGGGCGCGTCTGCCCGACGCTGGATGAATGCGGCAGACTGATTGCGAAAAGATGCCGGCAGGGCTGGTGCTGGGCACCTGAGAGGGTGGAAAATAGCCGCCCTGCACACGAAATACGGCCCAAGCTATCGGCTGAAGGCGCGTAGGGTTGGCGGTTGATGCGCTACCCTGCAACCTGGCATGGAGATAGCGCGTTCTGGTAATGGAAACCGGTGCGCCAAATGTGCTGAACAACCTGCGGAAACCCTGATAGGATGGGGGCTTCCCTTCAAATCAACCCGGCCGTGGGATCGGCCCCGGAGACTCCTGAATGACCCGTATTATCGAGTTCCTGATCGCCTTGGGGATCGTGGCTGGCCTGTTTGTCCTCATTGGCGTGTGTCTGCCGGGCGAGCGCCACATTACCGAAAGCATCGAAACCAATCGCAAGATGACCATCGTGTATGACACGGTCAACAGCTTGCGCCGCTTCAAGGATTGGAATCCGCTTGTGCTGCGCGACAAGGCAGTGGAGCTGAAGTTCAGTGGTCCGGACGCCGGCAAGGGCGCACGCATGGAGTTTTCCTCCAAGGACCTGGGCCAGGGTAGCTGGGAGATCACCGATAGCGAGAAGAACAAGCGCGTCGTGATCGCCATTGATGATGCAACGCGCGGTACCGACAAGGTCACCTCGTTCACGCTCGAGCCGACCGGCAAGAACGACCGCAACGTCAAGATCACCCAGGACTACAGCGTCAAGTACGGTTTCGACCTGTTTGGTCGTTACGCCGGCTTGTACGTCAGCCGTCACATCGGTGACGACCTGAAGCTGGGTCTGTCGCGCATGGCCAACATGCTGGCCTCGGTGCCGAACGTTGACTACGCTGCTCCAGAAGCACCGCTGGTCGACCTGAAGGTCATCCAGGTGCCGGCTGAAAACCTGCTGGTGGTCAACGCCGGCAACATCGACCGCAACAACGATGCCATCCAGAAGTCGATCGACGACAACATGGAATGGATCAAGCGCACGATGGATGCCAATGGTCTGGTCGCTGCTGGTCCGGTGCGTATCGTCACCACCGATTTCGGTGCTGAGAAGTACGCCTTCGACGTGGCGCTGCCGGTTCGCAAGGGCACTGCTGCCCCGGCTGCCGACAAGAAGGACGGCGAAGCTGCTGCTCCGGCCGTTGCTGCTGCACCGGTTGCTGCCGGTGACGCTGCCGAACTGACCGTCAAGATCCCCGCGGGCAACCCGGTGACCTACGTGCACGCTCCGGCACACCGCTCGGCATTTGCTTCCTACACCGGCCACATGGCTGGCCTGGACCTGGCCCGTAACGGCCTGCGTGCTTGGGCAACCACCACCGGCAACGAAGTTGTTGATCGTCCGTATGAGTCGTGGAAGGGTGGCGTGGCCAAGGCCTTCACCACTGATGGTTCCTACGACCTCTACTGGGCGGTCAAGTAATCATCGGTTGTTGACGATGATCTGATCGAAGAAACGCGCCGCTTCCAGCGGCGCGTTTTTTTTTGTGGCCAGCGCTGGCTTGATTGACGGGAGAAGGACATGTTGGGAGTGGAACGGCGGACGCGTAAGCCCTCGTTTCTTGCGTTCTGCGGCGGCCTGCTGGCGTCGGCGGCGGTCGGGCTTTCGGCCTATGCCTCGCATGGTGTGAGCGAGGCGCTGGCGCAGTCGCATTTGAATACCGCCGCGCTGTACGCATTCGGCCATGGTGTAGTGCTGGTCTGTCTGGGCGCGGCCTCGTTGAACCAGCTCGGGCGCGGCGCACTGTATGTGCTGCTGGTGGGGACGTTGCTGTTCTCCGGCAGCCTGGTTGGCAATGTGTTGATGCAGTGGCCGACGACCCTGGCGCCGGCCGGTGGCATGACCTTGATGGGCGGGTGGTTGCTGCTGGCACTCAGTGCCCTGCGTCGCTGAGCCATGCCCCGTTACGGCCGCGGTTTCGACATCGATGCTGCCCAGGCGCATCTGCAGCGCGTGGACAAGCGCCTGGCCGGCTGGATGCGCCGGCTGGGGCCGTTGCCGGCCCCTGAGGGCTGGGTACGTCGCTTCGATCCGGTAGATGCATTGGCGCGGGCAATCCTGTTCCAGCAGCTCAGTGGCAAGGCTGCCTCGACCATCGTCGGGCGGGTGGAGGCCGCGATTGGCAGCAAACGCCTGCATGCCGCCAGTCTGGGCCTGATCGATGATGCCGCCCTGCGTGCCTGCGGCGTATCGGGCAACAAGGCACTGGCATTACGCGACCTGACCCGGCGCGAGGCGGCGGGCGAATTGCCCAACCTGCGGCAGATGTCGCTGATGGATCACCACGCCATCGTTGAGGCCTGGGTTCCGGTGCGCGGGATTGGCCGCTGGACCGTGGAAATGATGCTGATGTTTCGGCTGGGGCGTCCCGACATCCTGCCGATAGATGACCTGGGCATCCGCAAGGGCGCCCAGCGTGTGGATGGCGATGAGACCATGCTGACCCCCAAGGCCCTGGCCGAGCGCGGTGAGCGTTGGGGCCCATACCGGACCTGGGCCAGCCTCTATCTGTGGCGCATCGCCGATTTCAGCACCGAACCCAAGCAAAAGACCAACCGCTCGCAGGACTGAGCAGCACCAGCAGGTTGTGGGAGCGGCATAAGCCGCGAAGCTGACAGAGCAGGCAGCCGAAGCCCCTGCGTTTGTAGGAGCGGCGTAAGCCGCGAAGCCGATGGAACTTCAGCGCAGGAGATGATGCCTGCGCGCAAAAACCTGCACTTATGTGTTTTCCGGCGCGGAATCAGCGCGGCTCAAGTGGTGGTTCGCTTATCGCCAGCTTCGCGGCTTACGCCGCTCCTACAACGATGCTTCCGCGCGGCGGTAACACCAATGCCAGGGCTCGTAGACGATGCCGTGCGGGTTGTCGCGCGGGTAGCTCATGTGGAAGCCGAAACGCGCTGCATGCTGTTGCAGCCAGGCAAACCCGGCGGTGTGCTCGAAGGATTCCTCGGCCGGCGGTTCGCCGGGCGTGCTGATGTCCAGCGCATCGCCGCCATGGTGCTCGCTGTAGCCGGGGGCGGCGTTGACGGTGAGGATCTCGTCCACGCTCAGGCCACGCGCGAGCTTGCGTTCAAAAATGCCGAGTTGATAGTCGTGGCTGCGGTAGCCGGAGATCGCATCCAGCGCCACGCCATCGATGGCGGCGGCTTGCTGCATGCGCTGCCAGCCGCGCGCTGCAGCGGTGGTCAGCCAGAGCGGGCGACGGTAGCGATCAAAGCCGGCCAGGTGCAGATGCGCAGGCTCGGCGACCAGCGGCAGGCCGGTCTGGGCGGCATAGGCGTCGGCATCCAGGTCCAGTTGCTGCAGGTGTAGATGCAGTTGCAGCAGCGGCAAGCTGCCGCCCGGCGGCGGTATGCGTGAGGGCTGCGTGCGCAGGGCGTCGAGTGCGGTCAATGCAAAGTCGATACCGGGCTCGTCCGCCAGCCGGTTGACCAGCGGCATCAGCCCGCCGCGCAGCTGTGCAGCCAGGTAGCGGCCATCGCGCTTGCGCCGCAGCACATGGCTTGCGCGGGCAAGGACGCGGGCATCGTCGCTGCTGCGTGCACGCAGCAGGCCGCCCGGCCAGATCTCGATGTCGGGCGTGTTGAGCAGGATATGGGGAGCGTTGCGCATACGCGCAGCTTAGGCCCGCGCGCCGTTGCCGGCCAGTCGCCTGAGTTCATCCAGCAATGCGCGCGGCTGCTCGGGGCTGATCAGTACGCTGTTGCCGTCACGCAAGGGGATGACCAGCACACGGCTGTCATCGGTGATCAGGCAGAAGCCCTTGCCGCCATCCTTCATATGGAAACGGCCGGCGCGGAAACCGGGGAACTGGAAGCCGCTGGACTTCATGCCGGGCTTGAAGTCGGGGTTCTCGGCAAAGTTGACGATGCGCGCACGCTCGATCCACATCGAACTCAGCGGGATGTGCCAGGTATACAGGGTGGCGGCGATGGTCAGCTGCTGCGGGTCCAGGCACAGCTCGCGGCGGCGATAGGCCAGGGTCAAGGCGATGCCGACCAGCGGCAGCACCAACCAGCCGCCCCAGGAGTTGAACGCCGCCTCGAACGGCAGCTTGCCCGCGAACAGCCTGATCAAGGGGTCGATGCTGAGCACCAGCAGCATCGGCGACCACAGCCAGAACAGCAGTGAGCTGGTAGGGGCGGCGACCTTCAATGACGCGTTTGCGGGCGCGCCGGTGCTGCTGCGGCTGCTCATGGCTGTGCCTTGATCCACTGTGCGATGTCGTTGATCAGCGCGGCATCGACATGGCCGGGGCGCGCATATTCCTGCAGCGAACCCTGGCCTTCACCGGCGATGCCGAGGTGATTGAGTGCGGGGTAGTGCCGGAAGCGGTAGCGCTCGCCTTTCAGCCCCTGGTTCCATCGCTGCCAATCGGCGTCGACCACCTGGAAGTCGCGGCCGCCCTGCAGCAGCAAGATGGGCAATTGGCTGTCGCGCGCATCGGCAACCGGGTCGACCTGTTCCAGCTGCTGCCAGAAACGGCCCGGGATCTCCATCAGGCGTGCGTCCGGATTGGTGCGCACCGCAGCGATGGCGGCATCCAGCGCTGCCAGCTGCGCGTGTTCGTCGGCGCTGATCGTACCGTCGAGGTTGGCCATGTAGCGGTTCTGTTCGGCCAGCAGGTCGAGGATGGGGCGTGCCGGTGCAGCCAGCAGTACCAGCCCCGCCAGCGTGCCGTTGGCGGCCTTGGCGATGCGGCCGGCCAGCAGTCCGCCCTGGCTGTGGCCGAGCAGATAGATATGCCGGGGATCGATATCAGCGGCAGCGGCCAGCGCACGCACCGCGGCCACGGCATCGTCCGTGGTTTCGTCATCGATGCTGAAAGTCGTTTTGAAATCCTGCGGACGCGCATGGCTGCGTTTTTCGTAGCGCAGCACGGCGATGCCCTGCGCGGCCAAGCCGCGCGCGATGTCGAGGAAAGGGCGATTGGGGCCGATGCTTTCGTCGCGGTCCTGCGGCCCGGAGCCATGCACCAGCACGATGGCGGGGAAGGGGCCCTTGCCCTTGGGCAAGGTGAGCGTGCCCGGCAGCGCGGCGCTCGCGTTGCCACTGGCAGGTACGCTGAAATCCTTCTCGATATAGCGGGCATCGGCGGCCGGTGCGGGTGCTGGCGGCGCGGCGGCGGGCTGCACCAGGAAGCCGGCAACCTTGTCGTCCTTGTCCAGTGCGATGCGCGCCTGCAGGCTGCCATTGGCGTACTGCAGGGGAATGACGACGATGCGGAAGCCGTCCGCTTCGCTGGTTACCGCGGTGCCGCGCGGGCCTGCCGCGCCCATCTGTGCGGGCAATGACTCCCACACCGCCTTGAGTTTTTCGGCCGGGACTGCAGCTTTCATCTGTGCCGAGAAGTTGGCTTCGGCGGCTGCGTATTGCGCGGCATCAAGTTGATCAAGCAGGCGGCCCGCGAGTGTGGCCGGCGCCTCGCCTGCGTTGGCGGTTGCCGCCGCTGCCAGCAGTGCAAGCCCTGTGATCCATGCACGCGGCGCTTTCATCACTGCTCCTTCTTGAAGATCAGCATTGCCGGTGCGAATTGCCCGTAGTGCACCATGTTGACCAGTTCCCAGCCAAGGTTGCCCTGCTTGGTCAGCTCGGCCTGCAGTTTGTCGCTGGCCGGGCCTCCCTTGAGCATGGACGGAGAAAGTTCGACGGTGAGGTACTGCCAACGCTTGCTCATTGCTCTTCCTTGTCATCAGCTTTGGGTTTGGGCAGGCGCCCGGCCTTGCGCAGGGCGTCTCGGATCACATACTCGATCTGTGCGTTGAGGCTGCGCAGCTCGTCATCGGCCCAGCGCTGGGTCGCGGCCAGAACATCAGCGTTGATGCGCAGCGGATAGGCCTTTTTTTCGCTCACCGGCGGGGTGCTCCGTTGTTGCCGCGACGCAGATGCAGCAGCAGGGAGATACCCAGCGCATTGACCGCGACCACCAGGGCGATGACCACGCCGTAGGCGATGTTGCGGTTGTCACCGGCCAGGTAGACGCCGGTGGCCGCCACGAACATGCACAGCGCTATCAAGGCCCAACGCAGCCCCATGCCACGCGCATGCGCGGTGCCCGGGCGTCCGCTCCATACGGCGAAACACAGGGCGGGGATGCCGGTGGCGGCAATGATCAGGGGGGCGAAGACATTCACTACGATTACCTCACTACGTTGTTCAATACAGCGAACCGGCATTGACGATCGGCTGGGTGCCACGGTCCGAGCACAGGACGGTCAACAGGTTGCTGACCATGTGCGCCTTGCGCTCTTCGTCCAGGGTGACGACGGCGTTCTTCTGCAGTTCCAGCAGCGCCATCTCAACCATGCCGACGGCGCCGGCAACGATCTGGGTGCGTGCAGCGATCACCGCGCTGGCCTGCTGGCGCTGCAACATGGCCTGGGCGATTTCCGGTGCGTAGGCGAGGTGGCTGATGCGTGCGTCGAGCACCTGCACACCGGCGTCGGCCAGGCGTTCGGCCAGTTCGTCCTTCAGGTGCTGGGAGATCTCGGCGGCATGGCTGCGCAGGGCAAACTGGCCTTCGGTGTGCTGGTCGTAGGGATAGCTGGTAGCCATCGCACGCAGCGCCGATTCGGACTGGATGTGCACGAAGCTTTCGTAATCGTCGACGTTGTAGACCGCTTCGGAGGCATCAACCACCTGCCAGACGATGACGGCGGCAATTTCGATGGGCGAGCCATCCAGCTCGTTGACCTTGAGCTTGCCGCTTTCGAAGTTGCGCACGCGCTGGCTGACGGTGCGCTTGCTATAGAAGGGGTTGTTCCAGCGCAGGCCGTTGTCCTTGACCGTACCCACGTACTTACCGAACAGGCTGATCACCGCGGCCTGGTTGGGCTGCACCATGTACAGGCCGGCGCTGAGGAAGATGCCCACGGTGACCAGCACGATGCCGGACAGGACCAGCATCCCGCCGCCGCCGATGCCTTTTTTGGTGACAACAATGGCGGCGATGATGGCGACGGCGCCGACCAGCATCATCACGATGGTGCCGAGCAGAGTGGGAATGCCGGACATCGAACCGAGGGACTTCTCTTTCATGGCACGTCTTCCGTGGTGGTTGAAACGAAAGATATCAAATTGATATCAACATGCAAGCGGTTCTGACAATCGGCTTCCGGCCAGGCCCGGTAGCCCGGGTAAGCGCAGCGCACCCGGGGGTGGGCTCTCGGCGTCAACGGCAAAGGTCATCGCTGTGAATCCCCGGGTGCGCTGCGCTTACCCGGGCTACGGGGTTAGCAGGCCACCACGCCACCCCTTGCCGGGCCGGCTTGCCTAGAATAGGCACCCTCTTTATCGCCCTTCCGGACCTGCCTGATGATCACCCTCGGTACCCCGTTGTCCCCGTCCGCCACCCGTGTCCTGCTGCTTGGTTCGGGTGAACTGGGCAAGGAGGTGGCCATCGAGCTGCAGCGTTTCGGGGTGGAAGTGATTGCCGCCGACCGTTACGCCAATGCCCCGGCCATGCAGGTGGCCCACCGCAGCCATGTGCTGGACATGCTGGACCCGGCCGCGCTGAAGGGGCTCATCGCGCAGGAGCAGCCGCATCTGGTGGTGCCCGAGATCGAGGCCATCCATACCGAAACCCTGGTGCAGCTGGAGGCCGAGCAGGGCCTGCGGGTCATCCCGACCGCGCGCGCCGCGCGTCTGACCATGGACCGCGAAGGCATCCGGCGGCTCGCTGCAGAAACCCTGGGCCTGCCGACCTCGCCATATCGCTTCGTCGATACCGAAGCCGAGTACCGCGACGCCGTTGCCGCGATTGGTCTGCCGTGCGTGGTCAAGCCGGTGATGTCGTCCTCGGGCAAGGGCCAGAGCACGCTGCGCAATGAGGCAGACATCGGCCCGGCATGGGAATACGCGCAGACCGGCGGCCGTGCCGGCGCCGGTCGCTGCATCGTCGAGGGCTTCATCGACTTCGATTACGAGATCACCCTGCTGACCGTGCGCCATGCCGGCGGCACCGCGTTCTGCGATCCGGTCGGCCATCTGCAGAAGGACGGTGATTACCGCGAAAGCTGGCAGCCGCAGGCGATGTCGGCCAAGGCACTGGAAGGTGCGCAGCAGATTGCCCGCGCGATTACCGATGACCTCGGTGGCTGGGGTCTGTTCGGTGTCGAGCTGTTCGTGAAAGGCGACGCAGTGTGGTTCAGTGAAGTCTCACCGCGGCCGCACGATACCGGCCTGGTCACGCTGGTGTCGCAGGAACTGAGCGAGTTCGCATTGCATGCGCGCGCAATCCTCGGCCTGCCGATCCCGAACATCCGCCACAACGGCGCATCGGCGTCGTGCGCGATGCTGGCGCAGGGCAATGGCGTGCCGTTCTTCAGCAACGTGGCCGAAGCATTGATCCATCCGGATTCGGCGCTGCGCCTGTTCGGCAAGCCGATGGTGCAGGGCCAGCGCCGCGTCGGCGTGACCCTTGCCCGCGCCGCCGACGTGGACCAGGCCCGCGCGATCGCGCGTGATGCCGCAGCGGCCATTGGCATCGAACTGCGCTGAGCGCTCTGCTCCCTCCCTTTGCCGAAGGCAAGGGGAGGGTTGGGGAGGGGCGAGCCTCGCGGCTGACGCCGCTCCTACATGCGCGGGTCGCCATTGCTTTGTGGGAGCGGCGTAAGCCGCGAAGCTGGCATTGCTGGAGCAGCAGGAAGCAGCGTGATCTGATGATGTATGAGCTTCGCGGCTGACGCCGCTCCCACAAAAACCAGAAGCAAAAAAACGCCGGCTAAGCCGGCGTTTTCTTATTTCACATCCACCCAGACAAGATGGTGGTCGCTGCCATCGGCGATCTTCGCCTCCGGGCTGTCATTGGCAGGCCAGAACACGCCGCTGCCGATGTAGCTCAGCCCGGTGGAAGGCAGTACGTAGTCCAGCCGCATCGTGCCCGAGCGCGGGCCGAAGTCGCCGGTGGCGTGCTGGGGTGCGCCGCGGCGGACGATGCCTTTTTCCGCATAGGCCAAGCTGGTCTGCTCGGCGCCAACGCTGGTCGGGGTCGGGTAGCGCAGCACGCGCGGGTGCTCCAGCAGTTCGAGGATGGCGTCGTGGCGGCCGTCACCATCGGCCGGATCGTTGTTCAGATCACCGACGATGACGAAGCGTGCATCGGCGGCCAGGCCACCGCAGCTGCCCTTGTCATCGCATAGCCAGGGCTTGTCGCCGCCGTCCAGGTATTCCTTCCACAGCCGCAGTTCGTCGTGGTTGCGCGCGGCGTTGCGCTTTTCCTTGCCATCAAACACCGGCGGGGTGGGATGCGAGGCCAGTACATGCACGGTGCCCAGCGGGGTGCGCACCGGCACGTCCCAATGCGACTTCGAGGACAACCGCAGCTGCGACCACACCGCGTCCGGCCAGAACGATTTGCCGGTGCCGGGATCGACCGGGCGCAGCGCGCCGGGCATGCTGCTCCACTTCAACAACTGGAAGGTGCGCACGGCAGCTTCATCGATGGGGTACCTGGACAGCACCAGCATGCCGTACTGGCCCGGGTGCAGGCCGTAACCCCAGGCATCGTTGCCGCGCTCGCGGCCCTTGCCGCCGACGCTGCCGTTGTTGTCCAGGTCCAGGCCGCTGGGGACGCCGGTATTGACCGGGGCCAGATAGCGGTAGGGGTATTTCAGCGGTTCGCCGCCGCCGGGCTGGGCGACTTCAAGATAGCGTTGCTGGAACAGGTCGGCGGCACGGTGTGCGTCGTCGAAATCGAATTCGTTGAGCAGGACCAGATCCGGGCGCGCCTGTTGCAGCACAGCAGCGATCTTGCGCGCATGCGCGCTGTCGCCCTGCAGCTCGCGGATCAGGCCGCCTTCGTCATCGGAGTACAGCGAGGTGTTGTAGGTGGCCAGCCGGAGTTGCTCCGGCGCGGCGGCGCTGCCGCTGGGTGAGGTGGAACAGGCTGCCAGCAGCAGGGTCATCGGGGCGAGTAGGGTTGAGATGCGCATCCATGGATTTTCTCACGTCGCCATGACGATGAGGCGAAAACACGGACGCCCCGCAAGCGGGGCGTTCGTGGACAGCGCGGTAACGTTGCTTAGAACGTACAGCCCATCGGGGCGAAGCTGGTCTTGGCCTGTTCCAGCGCGGTCTTGCACTGGTTGGCCAGTTCGGTCTTGTCGGTCACGCCGGCCCAGGCGCTACGCGACTGCTCGATGCCCTGCTTCATCATGTCGCGCTGGGCCTCGGGGACCTTGTCGCTGATGCAGGCGTAGACCTTTTCCAGGTACTGGTCGCATTCGGGGACGCCGGTACCGGCCTTGACGGTGTCGCTGGCCGGAGCCGGGGTAACTTCGGCGGCGGCGGTAGCCGGTGCAGCGGCCGGTGCGTCGGTGGCCGGGGTTTCGGCCTTCTTGCAGCCGGCCAGGGCCAGGGCCAGGGTGCCAATTGCAGCCAGAATCAGTAGTTGGGTCTTCACGCATTGCTCCTGTTGAATGGGTACTTCCTTGCGCCACCACGATGCGCGATGACATTCCCATTCTGCATAAATACCGGTTAAATGTGTATCAAGGGGTCACAATTGAGTGGGTTCCCACTCAAGGAAAGCCATCGGCGTTGTCCTGGCCGCCCGGCATCCAGCGCTTGCCGTCAAAATACTCCAGCGGATGGAAGCGCCGCTTGTAGTCCATCTTGCGATGGCCGTTGATCCAGTAGCCCAGGTAGAGATGCGGCAGGCCATTGCGCTGCGCCCAGGCGATCTGCTGCAGGATGGCGTAGGTGCCCAGGCTGCGCTTGGCCTGCTCCGGGTCGAAGAAGGTGTAGACCGCTGACAAGCCCTGCTCGGTGACATCGGTGACTGCAACGGCGAGCAACTGCCCGCGCTTGCCGGCAGCGCCCGGGGTGCGGATCTCCATGAAGCGGCCGTGCGACCAGCTGCCGATCAGGAACTGATCGAATTCGTGCGGGCCGTGGTCGTCCATGCCGCCATGCAGATGGCGGTGCTGCAGGTAGCGCTGGTACAGCGCGAACTGCTCCTCGGTACGTTCGGCGGGCAGGATCCGGTAGTCCAGGTCGGCGTTATGGGCCAGGCAGCGGCGCTGGCTGCGGTCCGGGTTGAAACGCGCCACCGGTATGCGCACCGGTACACAGGCGCGACAGCCTTCGCAGTGCGGGCGGTAGACCAGGTCGCCGGAGCGGCGGAAGCCCCAGGTCAAGGCCATTGGATACAGTGCGCCCAGGCGCCGATCCTGCGGATCCAGCACCAGGTCGCGCGCCTGCCGTTCCGGCCAATAGCCACAGGCGTGCTCGCCGGTCTGGAACAGGCGCAGTTCTTCGTTGTTGTCGCCGTGGGCTGCCATGTGCACAGCATAGCGGCGGTGCGTCGCAAAACCTGCGCCTGTCTGCGCGATGAATATCGCCGGTGTACAGGTCAACCGGTGCGGCGGTTGGCGCGTTGACCGTAGCGAGGACGCAATGCCGCGTCCGCAGTCTCACCACGGAGCCACACCATGACCCAGACCCACCGCAAACCTCTCCTCCTGCTGGCGATGCTGCTGGCCACCTCGGCGACCGGCTTGGCTTTGGCAGCTGCACCGGCCGATCCGAAGCCAGCGCCGACGCGTTTGGACGCCAACAACGATGGCGTGGTTGACCGCCAGGAAGCAGCAGCGCATCCGCGTCTGGCGCAGCGTTTTGACGAACTGGACAAGAACAAGGACGGCAAGCTGCAGCGCGAGGAAATGCCGCAGCGCCACGCCGGACGTCACGGCGGCGGCCGTCATGGCGGCATGCACGGGCAGCGTGATGGTGGCTTCATGCGCGGCATGGACACCGATCACGACGGCCGCATCAGTGCCGCCGAGTACCAGGCCAATTTCACTCGTCTGGACGTCAACAAGGACGGCTACATCGACCAGGCTGATCGCCAGGCCCGCGCCGAACAGCGTCGTGCCGAATGGTTTGCCAAGGCCGATACCAACAAGGACGGCAAGTTGAGCCCGGCCGAACTGGAGGCCGCACGCAACGACGGTCATCGTGATCACCGCGGCCCGCGTGGCCCGATGCCACCGCAGACTCCGGCTGCGAAGTAAATCCGGAGAGGCGCCTATCGACACCCCCCCGCTGGCAACAGCGGGGGTTTTTGTTTGCCTGCTTCAGTGCCGCAGCAGGACGAAAAGCACCAGTGCCACCACGATCAGCGTTGTGAGGGCAATGGCGCTGCGCCCGAACATGCTCTGGTAGACCCAGGTGGGGCCTTTGCGCCCGTGCCGCGCTGCGTCGCGGGCGAGCATGGGCGCCATCAGCGGGGGCAGGATCACAAGATACTGGTAGTTCAGAACGATCATGCCCACGGCCATCGTTGCCAGTCCGCCGGCCACGCCCATGCGCAACGCCACGCCGGCCATGGTGCAGATGCAGAACGCAAATGCGCTGAGGGTGATCAAGCGCATGAAGCGCCGAATGCTGCGTTTTTCCTCCGCCGTCTCGGCATAGCTCAACAGGTAGAGATTGGAGAGATAGGTCGCCCCGGTGCCGAGCACGACAGAGCCCAGCACCACCCAGACCGCGAAGGAATTGGGGAACAGGTTGTTGATCACGGCCCCCAGCGTGCCCGCTGCCGCACCGCTGCTGGCGGTGCTTGCGCCAAGGCCGCCAATGCCCAGCTTGCCGACCCCTGTGCCTGCGACCCTTGCGCTGGTGCCGAGGATCACCGCGCTGGCGGTGCCGGGTGCAGCCAGCATCAGCGCCGAGCTGACGAACGCGGCAAATGCCGCACCGGGTGCACTGCTACGTGCAAATTCGCCAAAGCGCTTGAGCATTTCCTCGCGCACGCTGGCGCGGGCCCGCGACAGCCGCTTGCGCACGGCTGCATCGCTCAGGCCGAGCAGCAGCGCTACCTGCTGCGAACTTTGTCCTTCGCGGTAGTACAGCAGCAGGGCTTCGCGGCTGTCTTCGGGCAGGGTCGAGATGATCTCCTCGGCGACCAGTTCTTCCTCCACCCGTGCCATCGCATCCATGCCATTGGGCGAGGGATCGGCGGCCATGCTGATGGCGATTTCCGCGGCCTCGCCGCTGAGCGGACGGTTGCGGTTGGTGCGCAGCCAATCGCGGGCCAGGTTGCGGGTGATCTGCCGCAGCCAGGGCAGGAAGCTGGCTGCATTGTTGAGCTGGGTGAGTTGCTGCCAGGCCTTGATGAAGGCTT
This sequence comes from Stenotrophomonas terrae, assembly GCF_001431465.1. Lineage (GTDB taxonomy): Bacteria > Pseudomonadota > Gammaproteobacteria > Xanthomonadales > Xanthomonadaceae > Stenotrophomonas > Stenotrophomonas terrae. The sequence goes on from NZ_LDJJ01000068.1 coordinate 40,302, forward strand.
CCTGGGCGATGTCCTCGCTGGCATGCACATCGCGGGTGATGGCCAGGGCGATGGCGGTCACCGTGTTCTGGCAGGCCACCACGATCCGCCCGTAGGACTGCGTGCAGCCCTTGCGGGCGGCGGGCAGCTCGTTCTGCAGCAGGGTCTCCAGCGTTTCGGTGCTCATCGGACAGGCCTTTGCGACGGTACTGCCAAACAGGACGAACGCCGAAGCGCGATGTGACCGGTTATTTTTCCGGTGCTGGCGCCGGTGCCGGTGCCTTCGGCTGGCTGTCGGGCTGCGGCTGGATGCGTACGCGGAACTCGTCTTCGGTCGGTGGCGCAGCGGCGGGCTGGCTTTGCGCCGCGGTATCGGCGGGAGCCGGTACGGGGGCGGGCGCATTGCGATGGCGCAGCATGATCACCAGCGCCACGCCGGCAATCACCACCAGCAGCGCGATGCGGATGCGCCAGGCCCAGTTGCGGCCGGTGCCGGTTTCGGCAGGGGCATCGCGGAAGGCGTATTCGGCGGTGGGGTGGTCACGGCGGGTGGTGTCGAGCAGGCGTTTGTCGCGCAGGATTTCGCGCGCGCGCGGCTGGTCGTTGGCGTGCACCACCCAGACCGCTGGCTGGTTCTCGTTGTTGACCTTGTCGGTATAGCTGAACTGGCCGCGCCGCTTGCTGTGGTACGAGCGGCCATTGGTGACGCGCACCTCGATGCCGGCGTCGCGCAGAATCTGCGCCACGCCTTCGGCGTTCTCGACGCGCTGGCTGCTGAAAATCTTGCGCATGGTTCAGCCCTTGCTCGCTTGGTTGTCGTCGGGGGTCACACGGATCAGCCCTTCCTGCGCGGTGCTGGCGACCAGCACGCCATCGCGGGTATAGAACTGGCCACGTGCCAGCCCGCGCGAATCCTGCGCGCTTGGGCTGTCCAGCGAGTACAGCAGCCAATCATCAACACGGAACGGGCGGTGGAACCAGATGGCGTGGTCCAGCGAGGCCATCTGCACGTGCGGCTGGTAGTAGCTGATGCCGTGCGGAAAAGTTGCCGTGCCCAGAAGGTGGAAATCGGAGGCATAGGCCAACAGCGCCTGATGCAGTTCCGGCGCGTCGCCGATCTTCTCGTTCAAGCGCAGCCACACCTGGTGGTAGGGCGGGCGCTTGGGCGGGTTCAGTTCGTCACGCGGATAGACGTGGCGGAACTCGAACGGACCGCCACGCGACAGCCAGCGCTGCACCTTGACCGGCAGCCGCTCCAGCACATCGGCGGGCAGCGGGCGTTGCGGTTCGATGTCTTCGGGCTGCGGCACTTCCGGCATCTTGTGCTGGTGCTCGGCGCCACTTTCTGCCTGTTGGAACGAGGCCGCGCAGAAGAAGATCACCTTGCCGTGCTGGATCGCGGTGACCCGGCGCACCGAGAAGCTGCCGCCATCGCGGGTGCGGTCCACGTCGTAGACGATGGGGTGGTCGATATTGCCGGCGCGCAGGAAGTAGGCGTGCAGCGAGTGCACGTGACGGCCGTTTTCGACCGTGGCCTGCGCTGCCGCCAGCGCCTGCCCCAGCACCTGCCCACCGAACACGTATTTGGTGCCGATATCACGGCTCTGGCCGCGGAACAGGTTGTCCTCCAGCCGCTCCAGCGACAGCAGGTCAATCAGTTCGGAAACCACGGGTTCGGGGGTGTTGGACAAGGCGGCGGCCTTCATTTCGACAGACCGGGATTATATAGGGGCCAGCAACACGGGATCAGGAACGAGTGATCAGGAACCAGCAGGCAGAAAGGGCAACTGCAACAGCAGTGCCCCCGGCTTTGACAGCTGCTTTTGCGAGTTGCTGGTTCCTGTCCTCTCGTTGCTGGCTTATTTGCCGAGCCGGGCCGCCAAGGCCTGCAAAGCGCCCTGCGCATCGGCCGAGAACCAGGCTTCGACAAAGCGCTCCAGCTGGATGTGCTCGGCTTGCATGGCCTCGTGCAGGTCGGCACGGGCAATGGCGCGGGTCTGCAGCATCGGCTGCGGCGGCAGCTTGAGCTGGGCCTGCAGCCAGCCGATGGCGCGTTGGACCACCAGCGGGGCGCCGTCGGCCAGTTCATCGACCAGGCCGATCTCCAGTGCACGTTCGGCACTGACCAGCTGGCCGCCGCTCAGCAATACGCCAGCGCGGTGCGGGCCGACCACGCGACGCATCAGCCGCTGGATGCCTTCCGGTGCCACCAGGCCCACCTGTACCTCGTTCAGGCCGATCACATAGGGCTTGGCGGGGTCGGTGCTGCGCGCCATCACCCGGTAATCGCAGCACAGCGCCAGTACACAGCCGCCGGCCGGCGAATGGCCAGTCAGTGCAGCCACCACCGGCACGCGGCTCTCGGCCAGGGCGCGCGCGGCGCCGAAGAAGGCCTGCCAGCTGTCCATCAGCTTGCGCTTGTCATCGCCATGCGACAGCAGGTGCGGTACGTCCATGCCGCCGGTGAAAATGCGCTCGCTGCCGGACAGCACGATGCCGTGCACGTCGTCGCTCATGGCCAGGGTGACGGCGGCAATCAGGGCGCGGCACAGCTCGGTGTCCAGCGCGTTGACCGGCGGCCGGGCGAGGCGTAGTTCGCGGATGGGGCCATGGTTGATCACTTCGATGAGCGTGGTCATGCTGCGGTTTCTCGTACGGCAAGGAGTCGTGGCCCGATGATAACCAAACCATTCGTGTGCGTACTGTTGGCCCTGTGGGCATTCGAGGCATCGGCCGCGGCGCCTGCCTGCGTGAAGCTGGAGCAGGGCTGGGTGCGGCTGACACCGGGGCCGATGCGGATGGCGGCGGGCTATGCGCGGATCCGCAACGATTGTGCCGGCGAGGTGGTGGTGATCGGCGCCGGCAGCAAGGCGTTCGGCGAGGTGTCCTTGCACGAAACCACGATGGTGCAGGGGGTGAGCCGGATGCGCGAAATCGAACGCCTGCCGATCGCGGCGGGCACAACGGTCGAGCTCAAGCCCGGTGGCATGCATTTGATGCTGATGCAGCCGGAGGTGCCGCTTGCCGAAGGCGCGCAGTTGCCGCTGCGGCTCAGCCTGGAAGATGGAACCAGGATCGACGGACTGCTGCAGCTACGGCGCGAGGCGCCTGCGCGCTAGCGCGTTGCCTTTAGCAGGTCTGCCGCCGGGTTGTCAGTCACTGCGCTGTTTCAACCATTCGCGCGGCGCCATGCCGGTTTTCGCGGCGAACACGCGCGACAGCGCCGACGCATTGGCATAGCCCAGCTCGTCGGCCAGCGCCTTGATCGGCCGGCCCTGGCGCAGCCGGCGCTGGGCCAGGGCGATACGCCAATCGGTCAGGTAGTCGAGCGGGGTCTGCCCGACCACATCGCGAAAGCTGTTGGCAAAAGCGGTGCGTGACATCCCGGCCTGTTCGGCGAGGCTGTTCAGCGACCAGATTTCGCCCGGACGGTCGTGCATGGCCGCCAGCGCGCGTGCCAGGCGCGGATCCGACAAGCCGGTGATGAAGCCGGCCGGAATGCCTGCTTCCTGTGGGTGATCCAGCAACCAGCGCAGCAGCTGGATGACCAGCACCTCGAACAAGCGGTCGGTGAGCAGACGCTGGCCGCAACGGACATGGTCGGTTTCGTTGAACAGCAGTTCCAGTGTCATCGCCAGCCCGGGGATGCGGGCTAGTGGCAGCGCGATCAGCGACGGCAGGCCGCGTACCAGCGGATGGGCGCTGCCGCCATCGAAGTCGAGGCGGGCGCAGGTGAAGTCGGCGCCGTCGCGTGGCGGGTTGTGGAAGCGATGGCTGAGCGGGCGTGGATAGAACAGCAGAGTCGGCTCGTTGAAGTGCATCGAGGCCGGGACATCACGGCTGCCCGGATGGCTGACTTCAAGCTGCCCGCGCCGAAGCACATGCAGATGGGCATGGCCTTCATCCGCATCGAAGCTGGTTAGTCCGCACAGCGGGCCGGAGTGGAACAGCTGCGCCTGGAAGCGGAAGTTCTCCAGCACGCCGGCCAGGCGATCCACGGGCGGAAGTGTGCTCATCTGTATCAATTGGTTTGTTTGGTGGACTGATCGTATCAAATGGTTCTGATTGGTTGGCAATACTTTGCTCACGGGCGCAGTGCCCGGCAGCCCATTCCAATCGATCAGGAGATCGCCATGTCACGTATCAACCTGCAGACCCAGACCGTTCCGGCCGCCAGCCAGCCACTGTTGGCGCAGATCCACCAGGCCTTTGGCGCAACGCCGAACATGTTCAAGGCAGTAGCCAATTCGCCGGCGGCATTGCAGAGCATGTGGACAGCGTTTGGCGCCTTGGGCAAGGGCACGCTTGGCAGCAAGCTGGGCGAGCAGATCGCCGTCGCCATTGCCAACCGCAACCGCTGCGAATACTGCCTGGCCGCGCATACCGTGCTGGGCCAGCAGGCCGGCGCTACCGCAACCGAAATGGCATCGGCACAGGCAGGCCAGTCCGATGACGCGCGTACCGCGGCCGCACTGCGTTTCGCGTTGAAGGTGGTGGAGCAGCGTGCGCAGCTGGATGATGCCGATGTAGCGGCGCTGCGCAGCGCAGGGTTCGGCGACGAGCAGATCGTCGAGATTCTCGCGCATGTCGCGTTGAATCTGTTCACCAACTACATCAACGTGGCGTTGGATGTGCCGGTGGATTTTCCGAAGGTAGCGTTGAAGTAAGACTGCGCGGATGCAGGCAGGTAGACGCCATGCCCGCAACTGCAGATTTAGCCCCTCTCCCGCCGGGAGAGGGGTTGAGGAGAGGGTGCGAGCGAAGCACCGCACTGCTCGCAACGCCAGTGCTGAACCGACCCTCATCCGCCCCTTCGGGGCACCTTCTCCCGGAGGGAGAAGGGTCAGGTGCGTCTCAGCTCGAAGCCCCGCGCACAGCCTCCGGCAACGGCGCGCTCTTGCCGGTCTGGGTGTCCATCCACACCACCACCACATTGCCGTCCGAATACAGCTTGCTGTCATCGTTCTGGTCAACGATGCGGTGACCGATGGTCACGCTGCTGTTGCCCAGGCGTTCGACGAACAACTCCACCACGATGTCGTTCGGCCACACGATCGGCAGCCGGTAGTTGATGTTGGTATTGGCCACCACAGGGGCGATGCGATCATTCATCGACACGCCTTCCACCCCTAGCATCCAGCGCACGCGCGCTTCCTCCAGGTAGGACACGTACTTGGCATTGTTGACGTGGCCCATCGAGTCCATGTCGCGCCAGCGCACGCTGATCGGTACGCGGGCCAGTTGCTTGTGCTCGTTGCTCATTTCGAAGCCTTCTTCTTTGCGGGGGCTGCAGCCTTCTTGGCGGCCGCCTTCTTGACCGGCTTTTCCTTGCGCGGCGGGCGCGCATCGGGCTTGTTGGCAACCGCGGCCGGTTGTTCGGGGCGCGCGCTGGTGGAAGGCAGCATCTTGGCCAGGAACTGACCGGTGTAGGAATCCGGATGCGCCGCCACGTCTTCCGGCGTGCCGGTGACCAGCACGGTGCCGCCACGATGGCCACCTTCCGGACCCAGATCGACGATCCAGTCAGCGGTCTTGATCACGTCCAGGTTGTGCTCGATCACCACCACCGTATTGCCCTCGTCGCGCAGCTTGTGCAGCACGCCGAGCAGGGCTTCGATGTCGTGGAAGTGCAGGCCGGTGGTCGGCTCGTCGAGGATGTACAAGGTGCGGCCGGTATCACGGCGCGACAATTCCTTGGACAGTTTGACGCGCTGCGCCTCACCGCCGGACAACGTGGTCGCGCTCTGACCCAGCTTGATGTAACTCAAACCCACGTCCATCAGCGTTTCCAGCTTGCGTGCGATCGACGGCACCGGCTCGAACAGGCGCAGCGCATCTTCGACCGTCATCTGCAGCACGTCGTTGATGTTGTAGCCCTTGTACAGGATCTCCAGCGTCTCGCGGTTGTAGCGCTTGCCGTGGCAGACATCGCACGGCACATACACGTCCGGCAGGAAGTGCATCTCCACCTTGATCAGACCATCGCCCTGGCAGGCTTCGCAGCGGCCGCCGCGCACGTTGAAGCTGAAACGGCCTGGCGAATAACCGCGCGCACGCGCTTCGGGCACCTGTGCGTACAGCTCACGCAGCGGCGTGAACAGGCCGGTATAGGTTGCCGGGTTGGAACGCGGGGTGCGGCCAATCGGCGATTGGTCGATGTCCACCACCTTGTCGAACAGGTCCAACCCCTCCACGCTCTTGTACTTGGCGATGGGGTGCGAAGAACCGTTGATCTCGTTGGCGGCCAGCGAGAACAGGGTGTCGTTGATCAGCGTCGACTTGCCCGAGCCGGACACACCGGTCACGCAGGTCAGCAGGCCCGACGGAATGTCCAGGTCCACGTTCTTCAGGTTGTTGCCGCTGGCGCCGCGCAGGCGCAGCGTCATCTTTGGATTGGGCTTGTGCCGACGTGCCGGAATCTCGATGCGGCGCTTGCCCGACAGGTACTGACCGGTCAGCGAACGCGGCGCGTCCAGCAGATCCTGCAGCTGGCCCTGGCCGACGATTTCGCCGCCGTGCACGCCAGCGCCCGGGCCGATGTCGACCACGTAGTCGGCCAGCCGGATTGCGTCTTCGTCATGCTCAACCACGATCACCGTATTGCCGAGGTCGCGCAGGCGGGTGAGGGTGCCGAGCAGGCGTTCGTTGTCGCGCTGGTGCAGGCCGATGGACGGCTCGTCGAGCACGTACATCACGCCGACCAGGCCGGCACCGATCTGCGAGGCCAGGCGGATGCGCTGTGCTTCGCCGCCGGACAAGGTGTCGGCCTTGCGTTCCAGGGTGAGGTAATCCAGGCCGACGTCGACCAGGAAGCCCAGTCGCTCGCCGATTTCCTTGACGATTTTTGTGGCGATCTCACCGCGCCAACCAGGCAGGCTCAGCTCGCTGAAGAAACGCTTGGCCTCGTCGATCGGCAACACCGCGATTTCCGGCAGCGGGCGGTCGGCCACGAATACATTGCGCGCAGCCTTGTTCAGGCGTGCACCCTTGCACTCCGGGCACGGCCGCGAGCTGATGTACTTGGCCAACTCCTCACGCACGGCCGGCGATTCGGTCTCGCGGTAGCGGCGTTCGAGGTTGGGGATGATGCCTTCGAAGCGGTGCTTGCGCTGGTTGCGGCCACCGGCTTCGGTGAAATAGGTGAAGGTGATCTGGTCTTCGCCGCTGCCGTACAGCACGGCCTGCTTGACGTTGTCCGGCAGCGATTGCCAGGTGGCATCCACGTCGAACTTGTAGTGCTTGGCCAGCGAGGCGATCAGCTGGAAATAATAGGCGTTGCGGCGGTCCCAGCCGCGCACCGCGCCGGCGGCCAGCGACAGCTCCGGATGCACGACCACGCGGTTCGGGTCGAAGAACTCGGCCACGCCCAAACCGTCGCAGCCCGGGCAGGCGCCGACCGGCGAGTTGAACGAGAACAGGCGCGGTTCCAGTTCCGGCAGCGCGTAGTCGCAGACCGGGCAGCTGTACTTGGAGGAGAACAGCTGCGGCGTGGTGTCGGCGGCTTCCAGCGCCATCACCGTGGCCATGCCGTCGCCCAGCTTGAGCGCGGTTTCAAAGCTTTCGGCCAGGCGTTGCTTGATGTCCTCGCGTGGGCGGAAACGGTCGATCACCGCCTCGATGGTGTGCTTCTGGCGCAGGGTCAGCGCCGGCACTTCATCGATTTCGTACAGTTCACCATCCACGCGGACACGCACGAAACCCTGCGCGCGCAGCTGGTCGAAGACCTGGGCGTGTTCGCCCTTGCGCTCGCGGATGACCGGCGCCAGCAGCATGTAACGCTGCTCCGGATCCAGGGTCAGCACCTGGTCGACCATCTGGCTGACGGTCTGCGCTTCCAGCGGGTAGCCGTGGTCCGGGCAGCGCGGGCTGCCGACACGGGCGTAGAGCAGGCGCAGGTAGTCGTAGATCTCGGTGATGGTGCCCACGGTCGAACGCGGATTGTGCGAGGTCGACTTCTGCTCGATGGAGATCGCCGGCGACAGGCCTTCGATGTGATCCAGGTCGGGCTTTTCCATCACGCTCAGGAACTGCCGCGCATACGCCGACAGCGACTCGACATAGCGGCGCTGGCCTTCGGCATAGATGGTGTCGAACGCCAACGAGGACTTGCCCGAGCCGGACAGGCCGGTGATCACGATCAATTTGTCGCGGGGCAGGTCGAGGTCGATGTTCTTGAGGTTGTGCGTCCGCGCACCGCGGATGCGGATGAAATCCATCGCCATGGGAAATCCGATTTGGACCACTGCCGGCTTGGGGGCCGGTAGCAGGGGGTGTGGGGGCGTCGCTGACGGCAGTCAATCAGCCTAGCGACCTTGTCATTTGGGGGCAATTGCCAGTTTTGCCAGTGCTGTTTCCCGCCCATGTGGCCGATCCCGGGCGCGGGCCTGAACTGGCGTTCAGCCCCGGCGTATCAGGGCAGGGGGTGGGTTGACCCGAGCTTGGTCTGGCCGGTAAAATCCCGCTTCTGTCCGCCCTCGACGGCGGGCAAGGCGACCACAATAACTACAGAGGAAGTCTGGTCATGTATGCAGTTCTGGTAACAGGCGGTAAGCAGTACCGCGTCGTTCAGGGTGAAACCCTGCGCGTGGAAAAACTCGAAGTCGAAGCCGGCAGCGAGATCAAGTTTGACACCGTCCTGATGCTCGGCGATGCCGATGGCATCAAGCTGGGTGACGCGCTGAAGGGCGCTTCGGTGACCGCCAAGGTTGTGGCCCATGGCCGCGCCGACAAGGTCCGGATCATCAAGTTCCGTCGCCGTAAGCACCACATGAAGCGTCAGGGTCACCGTCAGTACTACACCGAAATCGAAATCACCGGCATCGCCGGCTAATTGCTAAGGAGCATCCGTCATGGCACATAAAAAGGGCGTAGGTTCCTCGCGCAACGGTCGCGATTCCAACCCGAAATACCTCGGCGTCAAGATCTTCGGTGGCCAGGCCATCGAAGCAGGCAACATCATCGTGCGTCAGCGCGGCACCCAGTTCCACCCGGGTACCGGCGTCGGCCTGGGCCGTGACCACACGCTGTTCGCGCTGGTCAATGGCAAGGTTGAGTTCACGGTGAAGGGCGCCAACAAGCGTCGTACCGTCAGCGTTGTCACGGAAGCTTAATTCCGTACGCGCAAGCCGCCCATACTCCGGTGTGGGCTGCTGACGAGAGCCCCGCTTCGGCGGGGTTTTTCGTTGGAACCCCGACATTCCGGGGTGCAGGGCCGATAATGGGCAGTACCTGCTTTTGCTATTCCCCAATCCCCATTTCCTAATCCCGGCGTTAAATTCATGAAACTTGTAGACGAAGCGGAGATCGAAGTCATCGCTGGCAACGGCGGCAATGGCTGTATCGGCTTTCGCCGCGAGAAGTTCATTCCGCTCGGTGGTCCGGATGGTGGCGACGGCGGCAATGGCGGCAGTGTCTGGATCCGAGCCGACGAAAATCTGAACACCCTGGTCGACTTCCGCCATGACCGCATTTTCAAGGCGCAGCGTGGCGAGAATGGCATGGGCCGCCAGGCCTATGGCAAGGGCGGCGAAGACCTGATCATCACCGTGCCGGTTGGCACCGTGGTGATGAACGTCGATACCGATGAAGTCATTGGCGACATGACCACGCATGGCGACCGCCTGCTGGTGGCCAAGGGCGGCAAGGGCGGCCTGGGCAACATGCACTTCAAGAGCTCCACCAACCGTGCGCCGCGCCAGGCGCTTCCGGGTGAAGAGGGCGAGGAGCGCCTGCTCAAGCTGGAGTTGAAGCTGCTGGCCGACGTTGGCCTGCTGGGCTTTCCCAACGCGGGCAAGAGCACCTTGATCCGTGCGGTGTCGGCAGCAACGCCGAAGGTCGCTGATTACCCGTTCACCACTTTGTACCCGAACCTGGGTGTGGTGAAGGTCGAGAATTACCGTAGCTTCGTGATCGCCGATATTCCGGGCCTGATCGAGGGTGCGGCCGATGGTGCTGGCCTGGGAGCGCAGTTCCTGCGTCATCTGCAGCGCACCCGCCTGTTGTTGCACCTCGTTGATATCTCGCCGATGGAAGGTGGTGTCGAGGGCATTTCGCCGGTTGAGCAGGTGCGTGCGATCGAGCGCGAGCTGGGCAAGCACGATCCGGAGCTGCTGAAGAAGCCGCGTTGGCTGGTGCTGAACAAGGCCGACCTGATGTTCGAGGATGAAGCCAAGCTGGCGGCTGAGCAGATCATCAAGCAACTGGGCTGGACTGGCCCGTGGTATCTGGTGTCGGCACTGGGCCGTGAGGGCACCTGGCCGATCATGAAGGACATCATGGCGTTCTTCGATCAGCAGAAGATCCTGGAAGCCGAAGAGCGTGTAACGCGCGGCGAGTAAGGTGTTTTACGGCTGACCCGCTGTTGCATGAGGAAAACCCGGCCAAGGCCGGGTTTTCTGCTTTTTGGGTGTTTTGTTTTGGGCTTCAGCTCGGTCGTCAGGCTGGTTGGCTTCGGCCCGGCCGGGCTTGGCCCGGCTTGGCTTGGCTTGGCTTGGTTTCGCTTCGGTTTTGGCTCTGGCTCTGGCTGGGCTCCGGCTTCGGCTTCGGCTTGGCTTTGGCTTTGCTTTGGCTTTGCTTTGGTTTGGTTTGGTTTTGGTTTTGGTTTGGGCTTGAAGCCCCTCTCCCGCCTGCGGGAGAGGGGTTGGGGTGAGGGCAAGCTTTTGCTTTAAAGGCCAAAGCGCCCTCATCCGCCCTTCGGGCACCTTCTCCCGCAAGCGGGAGAAGGGAGGTGTTTCGCTTCCTCGGCATCGGCCCAAAAGCCATGACAAAGCCAGAGCTCCAAGCCAGAGCTCAAAGCCAG
>NZ_LDJJ01000069.1 GCF_001431465.1 Stenotrophomonas terrae
CGCTCCCTCCCTTTGCCGCAGGCAAGGGGAGGGCCGGGGAGGGGTGCCTTTGACTGTTGCAGTTGCTCTGGCCCTCACCCCAATCACACCCAAGGCGCGACAATAGCGCCATGCAAACGAACCAAGATCCAGCAGCCAGAACCCCGCTGCTACTGCTGCCCGGCTTGCTCAACGACGCCACCCTCTGGCAGGCCCAACTCGACGCGCTCGCCGACATCGCCGACTGTCAGGTCGGTGACCTCACCCAAAAAACCACCATGCGCGCCGTCGCCGAAGACGTACTGGAAAAGGCTCCGGCACAGTTCGCCCTGGCCGGTTTCTCCCTTGGCGGCTACGTCGCCCAGGAAATCCTGCGCATCGCGCCGCAGCGGGTGCTCAAGTTGGCGCTGCTGGATACCTCGTTCAAACCGGATTCGCCCGAGCGCGCCGCGCAGCGCTTGGCGCAGCAGAACAGCGTGCGCCTGCCCGGCACCTTTCATGGCTTTGGCGACAAGCTGATGCGCAGCTACATCGATGCATCGCGGCTGGATGATCACGTCCTTGTCGATACCGTGCGCAGCATGACCGCGCGCCTGGGCGCGGAAGTGTTCCTGCGCCAAAGCCAACTGCAGCGGGCGGATGGCAGCCAGGTCCTGCGCGATTGGCAGGGCCCGGCGCTGATCCTGTGCGGGCGCAATGATGCAATCACGCCCTTGCCGGTCAGCGAGCAGATGGCCGCGCTGATGCCGCAATCGAGCCTGGTGGTGATTGAGGATTGCGGCCATCTGGCGCCCTTGGAAAAGCCCGAACAAGTGAATGCAGCGCTGCGTGCGTGGTTGCTGCAGGGTATCGGCGACTAATCCCGACAAACGCCTGAGCTGCGCAGCTCAGTACGCAAACGCATCACGGTGCTTGCGGATGAAGTCCGCCCAGCGTACCGGCGCGCGACCGGTGATGGTGGGGAAGTTGTCGAAGGTGGCTTCAATGCCCGGTACCCGGCGTTCGGCGACCCGCTGGAAGTTGTCGCGCACGCAGTTCATATAGGCCATGTCGGCACCGGCCGCGCGCATATCCTCCAGGAACACATCCGGGCTCAGCGCCTCGTAGCGGAATGGCTGGCCAAGCAACGCCGTCATCAGCGCGGCAACTTCGCCGTAGGACTTGGCGTCGTAGCCCAAGCGGTAGGTCTGCCCTGCATGTCGCTGCGGCCACGCCAGCGCCTGTGCGGCGACAGCGGCGACATCATCACCATCGACCCAGCTGAAACGCGCATCGCCGGTGTACTGGCGGATCACGCCGTTGACCACTGCGCGGGTGCCGTCATAGCTCAGCAGGTTCTGCATGAAGGCTTCCGGCCTGAGGTGGGTGAAGGAGAAGCCGTGCCACTCGATGTAGCGTTCCACCAGCTGATGCCAGGCCCAATGCCCGATGCTGGCGTCATCGCCGCCGCAGGCACCCAGATGCACCACGTGCTGTACGCCGGCCTGCTTTGCCGCATCGAGGAAAACCTTGCTCTGGCGCAGCATGTCCACGCTGTAGCCGGTGACCAGGAATGCCCGATCAATGCCCTGCAGTGCAGGCAGCAGCGTGTCTTCTCGATCAAAATCGAGCATCACCGTGCGAATTCCCTGCGCCTGCAGTGCGGCGGCCTTCGCTGGCGAACGCACTGTCGCGACCGGCGTGACAGCATTTTCCAGCAGCAGATTTCTCAAGGTTTCTGCGCCGATCTGACCGGTGGCGCCGGTGACAAGGACGGTGGGACGTTGCTGGCTCATTGCTGCCTTGCTTGCTTGATCGAAGAGGGCGCCCAGCCTATCGTGGAGCCACATTCCGTTCCGCGATGGTTTTTACCGGTTTTGCGGAATCTGATTCTTTAATCGTGAAGCCTGCCGCATGCATCCCTCCGAACGCCTGAAAGGCCTCGATGTCTTCGTCTGTGTTGCCGACGCAGGCAGCTTTACCGCGGCTGCGGAACGCTTGCATCTCACCGCGTCGGCGGTCGGCAAGTCCATCGCACGCTTGGAAGATCGATTGGGCCGCACGCTGTTCCACCGTACGACGCGGCGCATGTCATTGACCGAGGCCGGCATCACCTTCTACCGGACCTGCACCGAGGTGCTGGCAAGCCTTGAGGAAGCCGAGGTGGCACTGTGCTCGGAGGATGCGGAGCCAAGTGGGCGCGTGCGTATCGATCTGCCTGCCGCGTTTGGGCGCTTGCAGGCCTTGCCGATCATTCTGGGTTTTGCCCAGGCCTATCCGTCGACGCGGCCGCAGGTGTCGTTCTCGGATCGCTTCATCGATCCGGTAGAAGACGGCGTGGACATCATCGTGCGCATCGGTGGCCCGGATGCCTGGCCTTCTTTGTTGGAGCACCGCCTGCTGGGCCACGAACGTCACGTGTTCTGCGCGTCCCCTGGCTATCTTGCGGCACATGGCGTGCCAGCAACGCGTGAGCAGCTGCAGGCGCATCGCTGCATTGCGTATGGACGCGCCGATGGTTCGGTCAGTCCGTGGCGATTTGCTGCTGCATCTGGCGACATCGAGCAGCAGATGATGCCGTCACCGCTGGTGGTGGGGGATGGCGAAGGGCAGGTCATCGCGGCGCTGATCGGCAGCGGCATTGTTCAGCTGCCTACCTGGCTGGTACGCAAGCATCTTGAAGATGGCGCGCTGGTGGAAGTGCTGCCGCATCTGGCCAGCGAAGGCCTGCCGCTTACCTTGGCCTGGATGAAAAGCCGGCGCGAGATGCCAACCGTCAGCTTGTTGCTTGAAACGCTGGCCCCCGGCTTGGCATCGCGTATCCGCTAGTAGTGCATTGACCGCACCGGCTCAAAGCGTGGCGGGCAGGTAGCACCGGCCCGCCACGGCATGCTCAGCGCGACGCCTCAATCCCAGGCAGGTGCGATCCCCGGATTGGCCACACGCTCGCCGCGATCAAGATCAGCAATCCGCGCCATGTCCTCATCATCCAGGCGCAGCTGAGTCGCCTGCAGGTTGCCGGCAAGATTCTCGCGCTTGGTCGATGACGGAATCACGGCATAGCCCTGCTGCAATGCCCAGGCCAGGGCGACCTGTGCGGCGCTGGCCTGGTGCTTGTCGGCGATGGCCTGTATCACCGGGTCCTTCAGCACCGCGCCATAGGCCAGGCTCATGAACGCGGTGACGTGGATGCCCTGCTCGCGCAGGTAGGCAATCAGCGCACGGTTCTGCAGATACGGATGTACTTCGATCTGATTGGTGGCGATGGCATCGGCACCGAGAATCTCGATGGCCTGGCGGGTGAGGTCGATGGTGAAGTTGGACACACCGATCGCCTTGGTCAGGCCCAATGCCTTGGCCTCGCGCAGCGCGCCGAGGTACTCGCGCATCGGCACCTCGTTGTTGGGCGAGGGCCAATGGATCAAGGCCAGGTCGACATGATCGGTGCGCAGCTTGGCAAGGCTTTCGCGCAGGCTGGCCAGCAGGTCGTCGTGATGGAAGTTGCTGATCCAGACCTTGGTGGTCAGGAACAGCTGCTCGCGCGGCACCTGGCCGCTGGCGATGGCTTCACCCAGGTCGGCCTCGTTCTCGTAGATCTGCGCGGTGTCGAAGGCGCGGTAGCCCAGCTCAAGTGCGTTGTGCACGGAGTCGGTCAACACCTGCCCTTTGAGGCGATAGGTACCCAGGCCGATGGCGGGAATGTTCATTCAAATCTCCAGAAGTGCGATGACAGGCTACGCCGCGTAGTGCGGACGAAAAGCCAGGATGGGGTAACAGCGTGTTGCGTCAGTGCATAGCCACGGCGATGCCGTCGGCGCGTACCGCGATGCCGTCGCGTCGATCCAGGCGGCCGCTCAGCACGGTCAGCGCCAGCGCCGCCAGCACCACCAGCGCGCCAATCCACGGCGTGTGCATCAGGCCGATATGGTCGACCACCAGCCCGCCGAGCCACGCACCCAGGGCGATGCCAATGTTGAACGCGGCGATGTTCAGGCCCGATGCCACATCGGTGGCCTGCGGCACGAAGCGCTGTGCCTGCTGGACCACGTACACCTGCAGCCCGGGCACATTGCCGAAGGCCACCGCGCCCAGCGCCAGCACGGTCAGCAGCACCAGCCAATGGTTGTAGGCGGTGAAGGTCAGCACCAGCAGCACCAGTGCCAGCAGGCCGAAGATCAAGGTCAATGCGGGGATCGGCCCACGACGGTCGGCCAGGCGCCCGCCCCACAGGTTGCCGATCGCCACCGAGACGCCATAGACCAGCAACACCGCGCTCACTGCATTGGCGGAGAAACCGCTGACATCCTGCAGGATCGAGGCGAGGAAGGTGAAGGACAGGAAGGTGCCGCCGTAGCCCAGCGCCGTCATCGCATAGACCAGCAACAGGCGCGGCTGCGCCAACACCGCGAACTGCTGGCCGAAGGTGGCCGCTGCACTGCGCGGCAGTTCGCGTGGCACGAACAGCAGGCTGCCGAGCAGGGCGATCACACCCAACGCCGCCACCGCCAGGAAGGTCGCCCGCCAACCCAGATGCTGGCCGATGAAGGTGCCCAGCGGCACACCGGTGACCAGCGCCACGGTAAGCCCGGTGAACATGATCGCGATAGCGCTGGCGGCCTTGTCCTTGGCAACCACCGAGGTGGCGATGATCGAGCCGATCGAGAAGAACACGCCGTGTGCCAGGCCGGTCAGCACCCGCGCCACGATCAGCGAGCCGTAGCCCGGTGCCATCCACGCAACCAGGTTGCCGATGGTGAACAGCAGCATCAGCGCCACCAGCAGCGCCTTGCGCGGCACCCGCCCGGTCAGGGCAGTCAGCACCGGTGCGCCGATGGCAACGCCCAGCGCATACAGTGAGACCAGCAGGCCGGCCGATGGCAGGCTGACGTGCAGATCGGCGGCAATGGTCGGGATCAGGCCGACGATGACGAACTCGGTGGTGCCGATGGCGAACGCACCCAGCGTTAGCGCCAGCAAGGCAAGGGGAATACCGCGGGACATGGCGATTCCTTGGAAAGGGCTGCGCAGTCTGACCGTGGAACTCTTGCCGAAAAATGCGTGTTCCCATGAATTACTATTGAATTAAAGTCAATAATTGACCGTCAACGTCCCGGACATCCCCATGAAGACAACGCTGGACGAGATGCAGGCATTCATTGCGGTGATCGACACCGGCTCGATCACTGCCGCCGCCGAACAACTGGGCCAGACCACCTCGGGCGTCAGCCGTGCCCTCGGCCGGCTGGAGCAGAAGCTGGGCACCACCTTGCTGACCCGCACCACGCGGCGGCTGCAGCTCACCGACGAGGGCGAGGCATTCCTCGTCCACGCCCGCGCCATCGTGGCTTCGGTGGATGCCGCCGAGGAGCAGATCGCCGCACGCCGCGGTACCCCGTCGGGGCGGCTGCGGGTGGATGCGGCGATGCCCTTCATGCTGCACGTGATCGCACCGCTGGTAGCCGGTTTCCGTGGGCGCTACCCGCAGGTGGAGCTGGAGCTCAACAGCAACGAGCGTTACATCGACCTGCTGGAACGGCGCACCGATGTGGCGATCCGGATCGGCCCACTGGCCGATTCCACCTTGCATGCCAGGCCCTTGGGGCATAGCCGCCTGCGCATCCTGGCCAGCCCGGCCTACCTGCGCCAGCACGGCACACCGACGCGGGTTGCCGACCTGCAGGCGCACACGCTGTTGGGCTTCAACGAACCGGACTCGCTGAACCACTGGCCCTTGCCCGGCGAAGAAGGCGCGCCGCTGCACGTACGCCCCAGCCTGGCCGCATCGAGTGGCGAGATCCTGCATCGGCTGGCATTGGAAGGCGTAGGCATCGTCTGCCTGTCCGATTTCCTGACCGAAGCAGCCCGCGCGCGCGGCGAGCTGGTACAGCTGCTGCCGGCACAGACCCAGGACACCCGCCAACCCATCCACGCCGTGTACTACCGCAACACCGCGGTATCAGCGCGGATCAGCTCATTCCTAGATTACCTGGCCGAAGCAATGGCCCAGCCGGTTGTGGGAGCGGCGTAAGCCGCGAAGCCACAGATGTTGAAGCCCTAGCGGCATGCAATAGCGGACACCTGGAGCATCAGGTACCTGAAGCAGTAGAGCCAAGAAGCAGCAGATTCCTGAAGCAGCAGACCCATGAAGCAGCAGACTTCGCCCTTATAGCCCCTCTCCCTTCACGGGAGAGGGGTTGGGGAGAGGGTGCGGCACGAGCGGCGCAGGCCGCGAACCCAGTGATGCCTGAAACCCCCGAGCTTCGCGGCCAACGCCGCTCCCACAAAAGCAGTGCACGCACGATCAGCCCTTCCCTTTGGCCGCAGGCCAAGGGGAGGGGTTGGCGGTTGGGCGTTCTGAAGCTGCACCAGCTTCGCGGCTCACGCCGCTCCTACAAAAAGGCAGTGCATGCACGATCAGCCCCCCCCCTTTGGCCGCAGGCCAAGGGGAGGGTTGGGGAGGGGTTGGCTCTTCAAGCTTCGGACGTTGTAGTGGCTTCGCGGCTTACGCCGCTCCTACAACAAGCCAATCAACAAACCCCGAACCCGCTAATGCTGCTCTGCGTGGTGCCAGGCATGCCGAACCAGCCAGCGTGCTTCATCCCAGGAAACGGCCAACGCCGGGCTATGCCGGTGATAGCTGTCCTGCAGCACTTTGTAGAGCTGTTCTTCGTTGGCACGTGGGTAGGCCTGATACACGTCGTAACCCATTTCCAGCAGGCGTTGGTAATGGTCGAAGTCGTGTTGGCCAAGATGGCCGATGGCGTGCACGCCACGCCAGTAGGTCAGTTCGGCGTCGCGATCCAGGTTGCGCTGGGCTGCGGATGTGGTCTGCATGGGTAGGACTCCATTCGCGGTCTACCCCCTGTCCAGCCGATCCTACGGCGCGGGCAGGGGGTGCGCAACTGGCCCTATTCAGTTATCGGCGCTGGCTGCGTCCAGCTGCGCGATCTGTGCCGGGCTCAAGCCAAGCTGTGCCGCTGCCAGCACTTCGTGCAGCTGCTGCACGCTGGTGGCACTGACGATGGGGGCGGTGATGCCCGGGCGCGCGATCAGCCACGCCAGCGCCACCTGCGCAGGTGTGGCCTTGTGGCTGGCAGCCACATCGTCCAACGCCTGCAGAATGCGCAGGCCGCGCGGATTGAGATAGCGATCAGCGACTTTCGCGCCGCGCGCTGCACTCTTGCCCACGTCTTCTGCGCTGCGGTATTTACCGCTGAGAAAACCGCTGGCCAGCGAGTAATAGCTGATCACGCCGATGCCGTGTTCGCGCGCCAGCGGTTCCAGCTCGGCCTCGTAGCCGCTGCGGTCGTAGAGGTTGTATTCCGGCTGCAGGGTTTCGTAGCGCGGCAGGTGATAGTCGGCGCTGACCTTCAGCGCATCGCGCAGGCGCTCGGCGCTGTAGTTGGATGCACCAATCGCGCGTACCTTGCCCGCTTCGATCAACCGCGCGAACGCACCCAATGTTTCTTCCAGCGGCACCGAGTCGTCGTCTTCATGGGCCTGGTACAGATCAATCACATCGGTCTGCAGGCGGCGCAGGGAATCTTCTACCGCGTCATTGATGTTGTCGGCCGACAGGCCCGGATGCTCGGCCCACTTGGCCACCTTGGTGGCGACAACCACCTGGTCGCGTTTGCCGCTGCGCTGCAGCCAGCGGCCGATGATGGTCTCCGATTCACCGCCGCGGTTGCCCGGCACCCAGGCCGGATAGACATCGGCGGTGTCGATCAGGTTGAAGCCGGCATCGACAAAGGCATCAAGCAGGCCAAAGGATGTCTTCTCATCGGCGCTCCAGCCGAAAACGTTGCCCCCAAAAGCGATGGGATTGACGTGTAGGCCCGAGCGACCAAGTTCGCGTGACTGGGGCATGTCTTGCTCCTTTGTTGTTCAGCTCAACAGCATAGACGGCATGCGTTCCAATTCCGTGGCAGCGTGGTGAAAACAGCGTTCCGCATGCCGTTTCCGTGCTAACGGGATGTGAACATTTGCATGCTGCATTGCACTTGCAATCGCATGCTAGGCTCGCCGCTTCAATCGCCGGAGAGTTCCGCATGAAGAAGCCTGCCCCGCTGCTGTGTGCCTGTCTGCTGGCGCTTGCCAGTGCCCTTCCTGCCAGCAGCGTGCTGGCCCATGGCGCCGCTGCCGGCAGCGCCGACGCAGCGGTATCACCGCAGTTGCAGGCAGCCGTTGCCGGCAGCTGGCGTACGCCGGCCAATGTGCTGCGCGATGAATACCGCCATCCGGCGCAGACGCTGGCCTTCTTCGGCCTGCAGCCGAAGCAGACGGTCATCGAAATCACCCCCGGCGGCGGCTGGTACGCTGAAATCCTGGCGCCCTACCTGCGCGATGGCGGCAAGTATGTTGCCGCCGTGGTCGACCCGGCCGCGCTGCCGGCCGGCGGTGGCCGTGACTACCAGCAGCGTTCGCGCGATGGCCTGGCCAAGAAGTTCGCCGATGCTCCGGCGCAGTTCGACCGGGCAGCCGAGGTGGCCTACAACCCGGCGTCACCGGTGCTGGGTGCACCGGGCTCGGCGGATCTGGTGCTGACCTTCCGTAATGTCCATAACTGGCGTTCGTCTGGCCAGGCCGAGGGCATGTTCAAGGCCTTCTTTGACGTGCTCAAGTCCGGCGGCACGCTGGGTGTGGTGGAACACCGCGCCAAGAGCGACGTGCCGGCCGATGACAAGAGCGGCTATGTGGGCCAGGCGCAGGTGATTGCCATGGCCGAAGCGGCCGGCTTCAAGCTTGATGGCAGCAGCGAGGTGAATGCCAATCCGCGCGACACCAAGGATCATCCCAACGGCGTGTGGACCTTGCCGCCGTCCAACAACCACGACAAGGCCGATGCTGCCAAGTACAAGGCCATCGGTGAAAGCGACCGGATGACGCTGCGCTTCGTGAAGCCCTGAGCGAGCGGCGCTTGAGGGCAGGGGAGTGAGACAATAGCGGGCCGTCGTGGATGTCACGCGGCCCGCCTGCGGCGCACCCCGACCCCCCCTCCAGCAGCTGTTGCACATGCTTATCGCCTTCAACAAACCCTTCAACGTGCTGTGCCAGTTCACCGACCGCAGCCAGCCGCCGCGTGCCACCCTGGCCGGTTTCGGCCTGCCTGCCAATGTGTATGCGGCGGGCCGCCTGGATTACGACAGCGAAGGTTTGTTGCTGCTCACCGATGACGGAACTCTCGCCCATCGCTTGACCGACCCGCGCCACAAGCAAGCCAAGACTTATTGGGTGCAGGTGGAGGGCGTGCCCAGCGAGGACAAGCTGCAGGCCCTGCGTGATGGTGTGCAGCTCAATGACGGGCCAACCCTGCCTGCCCGCGTTGAACTGCTGCCGGCCGCGCCGAAGCTCTGGGAGCGCACGCCGCCGGTACGCTTCCGCAAAACGGTGCCGGACAGCTGGCTGGCTATTACCTTGCGCGAAGGCCGCAACCGCCAGGTGCGGCGCATGACCGCTGCCGTGGGTTTGCCTACCTTGCGACTGGTGCGGGCGGTGATGGGGCCGTATGCACTGGACGACCTTCAGCCGGGGCAGTGGCGCCAGCTGGATTGAACAGGCGCGTTGGTTTGCCGTGGCAGGCCTGCGCCGGATAGCGTGGCCGCCGCGAAGACCGGCCGACCTGACACCAACCTGCAAGTTGTTGATCGTCAGGGGCGGCGGCACTCCCACATCCTTGTCGAGAGCGCTGCCGCATGAAGGCTATTTGCCGAGCAGGCGGGAAATTCTGCCGGGGCGTTTCACCGGCAAGCTGTCCTGGTTTTCGTGCAGGGCCTGGCCCAGCTGCTGCGCGGCGGCCTGCGCATAAAGCAGGGCACCGTCGGGATGGCAGTTGTACAGATTGGACAGGCTGCGGCTTTCGTTGAGATTGAACGGGCTGGGTTCCACCACCTCCGAAGCCTCGATCAGGCCCAGTCCGGCGCTGATGGCCGCATCCAGTGCCTGCCAGAAAACCTGCAGCCGGCCATGCGAGAACACATCGTCCAACTGCGCACGAACCCGTGGATCGCTGTGGTAATCACTGCGCAGGCGCTTCAGGCTTTGATGCGGCAGATAGACCCCGCCACAATAATTCTGGGTCAAGTGGTTGTCGAAATGCAGGTGCTGCAGACGCTCGGGAACCAGTGATTTCCAGTCGCCGGCGTAGCTGGCCATCAGTGCGTCCTTCAACAGGAACGAGAAACCGCCGCCGCGGATGTAGTGATGCTGGCGCAGAAATCCAGAGATGATCGCCGCGTAATAGGCATGGCCACGAGCGAAGGAAACGCCTTCATCGATCTTGCGTGCTTCATCGAAGCGCAGGCGAAGTTGCTCGGCGTAGAAGGCATCAATAGCAAAGCGCGGCAGCAGCGTCTTGTAGAAGAGCGGATCTTCAATGCCGGCAAAGTAGATGGAGCGAATCTCGTCTTCTGAAATGGGGTGATAGCTGATGTCCCAGCCCATGACTACATCCTTGTTGTTCGTTGATTCTTATGCGCTGCCGGCAATGCGCCGCGGCAACTACCAGATATCGATGGTGGTGGAAAATCCTGCCGGGTCCTGCGCATGGATTGCAATCTCCGCAGGGACAAAGCTGCTGCCGCGAAAGACCGGTATGGCTTCATAGCGACTCAGTTTGCCGGCCCGCATCATCGGCAATACGGTGACCAGGTCGATCCTGCGCTTCTGTTCCGCTACCCATAGGGGCACAAATATTTTGTTCTGCGTCTCGTTGCTGCCACCCAGTTCTTCAGGGACCAGGTGCAGAACGGTCAGCTCGTGTCGCAGTACTGCTGCTTCGCATTTCTTTCGTGTATCGAAATGGCAGAAGTCGGCGCAGCCGGTTTTCCGGGAGCGGCGCCCGTCGTGCATGAAGCTCTCCTATGGCCTGCCAGGCTGGAACGAAACAGGGATCAATACAGCGCTGTCGCGCGCTGAAATATCTGCCAATCGCTGGCCGACGCAAGCGCATCGCGATGGACGCCGTTGTGTTTTGGAGCCGAGAGGATACGAGAGTTTTTCCAGATCGCCTTGTTATCGCTGGGCATGAGGCGGCGCAGCTGCGGCATGTAAGCAGAGCGCAGCTGATTGCGCGCGACATGCCGCGCTTGTGCGTCGTTGTGCAGAACTAATGCAGCTGCATTTTGCTGGCAGCTTGCAGGTTGGGATCGCAGCTACTGCGGCGGTGTCCGGAAACGCGGTGCGCCCGAGGCAACGGCGAGAGTGGATATGGTGCATCCGATGGTTACGCCTGCGCCGTGATCAGCAACAGGCGTGGGCGCAGGCTACTGCCCTGCAGGCGGCTCCCAGAGCTCGATCTTGTTGCCTTCCGGGTCCATCACCCAGCCGAACTTTCCTTGCTCGGAGCTCTGCGGCTCACCCACTACATCACAGCCTTCGCTACGCAGCGCTGCGAGCAGTGTATCCAGATCATCGACGCGGAAATTGATCATGAACGGCGCATGCGAGGGCGCCATGTAGTCAGTGTCGGCGGCAAACGGACTCCAGATCGTCGCACCCGCCGGGCTGTCGGCGCCGCCCCATTGAAACACCGCGCCACCCCAGTCACTGACATCCAGGCCAAGGTGCTCGCGATACCAGGCGGACAAGGCCTTGGGATCGTTCGACTTGAAGAAGATGCCGCCAATGCCGGTTACGCGCTTCATGCTGAATCTCCTGGGCTCAATGGTTGTGGCGGAGTTGCGAGCTCGAGCGTGGCAGCACCAGCGCCGCTGGCTGCGCATGAATCCGAATGTCAGCAAGCGCCGCCGCGGCCACCGAGACGACTGATCGTGAACGCAATGTACTCTCCTATCAGCCCGGCGTCGTTCGAATGCACAGGGTCTTCAACCAGCATCACGCCGCAGTCAACGACGACAGGTTGGACCTGTGTGACCTGACCGTAGGCGCGGTAGCGCCAGCCGCCCAGTGGCTCCAGCCCGCTCTTCCGCTCGGGGTTGCCGCGAAACATGGATTCCCATGGCTCGTCATCGTCCAGCAGGGTGGTCAGCTCGATATTGAGCTGCTGACCAACTTCCGGCGGCGGATCATCGGCAGTAGAAAACTCATCCATGATGCAGAACAACTGCTCTTCAATGCAGATGATGGCTTCAAGGTAGGGGCCATCGGTGGAAAGTATGTGAGCGCGGGTCATGTGTGATCGGATTGCTTGGCTGGATGGCGTTGCCAATGTACTGGTTCGATGGAATGTGCGGCGCAGTGATGAGGTTCAGCTCCGCCACATCAACGGATCGAGAAGCCAGCAGCAGGAACCATGTAACTCCTGCGTGCATCTGGCCCGGATTGCTGGCTTCGCGTGATCAATGTGCAGCTTAGAAATTGTCCAACATCAAACGGTGACGTCGATTTCAGGCTTGGCGACATCTGCGGCAATCCACAACTTCCTGGGCGATATCGCAGTTCAACATCACCGCCGGCCGTGGTGTACGTCCGCCTGGCTTGGCCGGTAGCAGAGTTGCACGATGCCCCCGGCAAAGGTCCGGGTACCGATGAGCTCCAAAGGAATGGATCCCAACGCATCGAAAATCCGGGGCCCGGCTGACCAGAGGTAGGGGCTTACCGTGAACCAGAACTCGTCGATGAGTTTATGCGTTGCGAGGTCGCGGGCCAGCTCACCAGCGCCGGAGACAATGAGGTTGCCCTCATGCTGCGCCTTGAGGCGTGAGATGCTGTCCGTCAGATCGCCTTCAAGCAGTGTGGCGTTCCAGCTCAGCGGGCCGCTCAGTGATCGCGACGCAACGTACTTTGGCATGCTGTTCATCCGCCGCGCATACGCTTCGTATCCCGGGACGGCCGCAAGCTGAGGCCAGGCAGCGGCCAAGCCTTCATAGGTCTTGCGCCCCAATACCATCGCATCGGCGGCTTGCCACATCTCCAGCGAGGCCTGCTGACTGTCGGGATCCAGCACGAGCCAGCCGGCGGGCGCAGGCGCCGGTGCCTCGAAAGCGCCGTTGACGGTAATGGCAACGTTGAGGATGAGTTTTCCCATCGGCACTTCTCCGGTTGAAATCACGGGGGACTTCGGCTTCGGAAGGACTATAGCTGGCGACGAATACGGAGCGAGCCGCCGCAGCGAGCGTGATCACGGCTCATCGCTGAGTCAAGCCAAGCGGTGGCGGGCATTGGCTTTGTTGAACCATCAGCCTGCAGTCTGGAACCAATGGGAGTGAATAAGCTCAAGGAGCGCAGGATCCATGGGCAGCCCTGGGTGAGCCGACGGGCAGCGACTATCGGCTGAGGTTGGGTTGCTTGTTGGGCGACCGAGCATTCGATTGAAGCGCCAGGCTTAGCGTGATGACATAAGTTGCAAACAGGTATGCGGGCAGGGCCATCAGTGCAAAAGGAATAACACCGATCAGTGGATTAAGTCTGGATAGAACCCATACGAATGACCAGGCCAGGCCCATGCTTAGGAAGTAGACAACGCCGATCCAGGAGAGAACAAGCAGTACGCGTGCGCCCCATCTGTAACGAAGCCCTGTTGCAATACCGGCTACGACTCCGGTGCCGGTTGTTAGAAAGGCGAAAGTGATATGTGCAATATCGAGTGTTTTTGAGACTCCCCCAATCTTCAGCAACGCCACAATCACGATCAGCGCAGTGATCAGCCAAAGCCAGCCAACGATGCTGGCACCGATACCAAGTTCATGTTTTTCTTTCATATTGGCTTGAAGTGCTAATTTGAGGTGGGCAGCTACGGTGCCCATGGTCGATGAAGTTGCTGCAGCAACCCGACGGCCGGATTGCACTGTTGTGCAACAGGTCTGGCGTGAATGAACTAATCACTGGCATCCGAAACAAGCGGCTGAACCCGACCAGTGTTTGCCGCAAACGCGACCGTTCTGCCATCGGCCAACGTAACGACAAGTTGGTTTTCCTGGTTGATCCCCGGAATATGCGCCCATGAAAGATGGGAGACCGTAAGGCGCATCTGCGACTTGTGCGTGTACAAGTCGCCAAGCGTGACAGTGCGCACCAGTGATCCCTTGTTGTAGAAGAACAGGACTGGCTCTTCAAGCGTAACTCCCCGTGGAACTAGGTTCATTCCGGCGTAGCCGACAACCAGGGATTGACCATCATCCGATACGAACAGCCAGCGATGCCAGCCGGGTATGGTCCAAGGCTGTTGCTGGGAGGCGCGTGGCGAAACCACGGTGAGGCTTGTTGCTGGGTCCGATGTTGCGCATACCGTGCCGGCTGGCGAACAGGTAGTGAACTTCTTGGGCGGACGAAGCGGCGCATCCGCAAACGCCGGGATTGCTGAGAGCGCAAGGCATAGTGCGAGCAATATTTTCATGGCAGCCGTGACGGTTTGGGCCGGGCCGCAAAGCGGTGCCGGCTTGGATGAGTGCTCAGGTTTTTTGCTCAGTGACATAAATTGCCGCTTTCTCACCAAACTCCAACTCCATAGCTTGCCGTACCAGGCCTGGGATGGCGTACCAGGATTTCTCTGAAAACATATCGAGGCCAAGCGGGCCAATCTCCTGATGCAGCCAAAGGGTCTCTGCTCGACTCATCCTGATTTTCTCGTCCACCAACAGGGCGCGTCTGTGCTTTTTCATGAGTAGCCGCAGGTGCTTGGCCGTCGAGATCCCGAACCTGCTGAGCTCGGAGGGCAACTCATCGAGGGTGGCTTGGCTGTAATCATTGCGGCTGCGGACCAGTGGCCTGACCACCTTGAGAATGGACCTGCTGTCCAAGGGTGCCGAGTCAAGCAATTCGCGTGCGCTTTGATGTCTCATCTACCCGTTCCACTCTGCAATTGAGCCAGCCCGTATCGCGAGGTCGGCCTGGTGTGACTTGTAAAGGCTGGATAGCCGACGGATTGGGTTGCCAAGCTCTATCGGGCTGCTTCAACTCAAATGCCTGAGAAGAAGCACTGCATTACAGGAAGCTATCGCCCGCAAGAGCAGCATAGAGAGACAACAGCAGATAGGCTGGCCACACCTCACCAGAACCGGTACCACGGCTTTGAAGCGCTTGGATTGCGGTTAGGAATGCGCGGTGGAACCGACTTGCTTCCTTCAACGAAGCCAAAGGCCGCAACATTGAAGCCGGTTTCGCCACCAATGGATGCAACACATTCCTTGACGATGAAACCCGTAGCCAACGCGGCGGCCTCTGCGGCTTGCCGCAACGACAGAGAGTGCCGTTCGGCAATCTGCAATGCGTCCTCCTGTAGCAGTGCGAGCGATTGCTCCGTACTGAGATTTGGTTCTGCGCCCCGATGCTCAGCGGTTCCGTCCAGCTTGGTCTGATCAAGCTCAACTTTTCCAGCTGCCAGGAACGCGGCAAGCAGATTGACCAAAGCCGGACCCTGTTCGTTTGCCTCGTTGGAGAGCAAGACGGCACCTGGCTCTTGCGAATCAAGATCAAAGCCAAACGACCGCAGGAGCAAGCTCCCCGAAAGTCGGGCCGACGTGGCGATTGCGGTTTCCGGGTGGATGGCGCGGCCAGCACCCAATCGGCCTGCAATCAAATCAACGAAGTCTCCGGCGGCTCTATTCTGCTGTTCTGTAATCTGCAAAGCACACTCCTTGGCAATAAAACTCCGGTATCAAGTCGACCCGCGAGGAGGCGCCGGCCTTCGTCCATCTGGCATCATGCGATGGGCGGACGACACCAGCTCCAGCTCTGATTGATAGACATCTGCCAGCCAGCGTACAACGCCCTCCGGACTGACGCACTCAACCATGAAGACAGGCTCCTGCCCCGTCGGCACGGGGTAAGCATCGACGATTGCGGCAAGGTCTCCGATGCGTGGCGTCGAGGCATCCCCGAAAGCAGGATCAACGCGATCCTCCGGCAGCTGGGCAGTGACCCGTACCATGTCGAGCTCTTGAAGTTTCATTGAGGAGCCTGGCCACGGAATCGGAACGTATAGCAAAGAGGTTTTGGCTCGAAAGGGACACTGGACGCCTTGGTCGAACCGATCATGATTTTCCAGCCTCGTCTTTTGGCGCAGCAAAGCGACCTCGGCATGAGCGGACTTTGCGCTTGCTCACGGTTGCGCAGAAATAACGCCTTCAATCCAATCTTCATAATGACTCAGGCGAACATTGCAACTGACTTGGCCATAGCGTCCGGGAGTTCGGTTGGTGCTCTGAGGGTCCGACCAGGACGTCAGTCCCGCCAATAGCCAATCGTCCTTCACCTGGACAAGGACGGGGCCACCACTGTCTCCACTTCCTGTTCCGCCCTCCAGCGGCAGCGCATCCGGCGGCGCGTCGAAGACGTAGCAGAGCCAACGACCATCGGCACTGGTGACCTTGTTGTACGCGCGGCGAAGCTCCGTGCGGTGAGGGTCGCTGAATTCGTAGCCGGTAACGCCATTACCGGTAGCGCCTTTTCCAATGACCTTGATTATTTGCCCGAACTCGTCATCGCTTTTGTTGATCGAGACGGGAGCAACATCGGTTACCGGCTGCTTCAATCTGACAAGTGCGATGTCGTCCGAGCCAGCGAGCAGCACCCTGAACAGCGTCCAATCCCAGGTGGCCAGCGCCTGCTCAAGCAGTGCCTGTAGCGGCTTTTTGTATCCCTGGTGTACTACGAGACGATCAACCTCCCTTGGTATCCCGTTGATGGTCACCTGCAGGATTTCAGGTTGCCACGTGATCGCATGCGCTGCGGTAACAACCCACTGCGGCGCAATCAATACGCCATGCCCTTCGCCCGGCATGTCAACGAGAGCAGGAAATTCAGACGCTGGGACTCTATATTTCGAATCGTCAATGTCACCTCGAATGATGATGGCACTTGCACTGAAGGGAAAAGCAAACAGTGCGAGCAACAAGAGTCTTGGCATATGCAGAACCTTTGGCGATGTCTAAAGAGGCTGATGCCTGAATCGAGCCAAGCCGCGTGGCGGCATTGGCTTCAATGAGCTGTCAGCGGCCACCCTTGGAAAGCTGCACCGACCCGTAAGACCCAAAATCATGAACAGCAAGCGTTGTCGGTACAGGGTATGCCCACCCACCAGCTTTCCACCACGCCTCTGCTAGCCAGCGCGAGAGTAGCGAAACGGTAAGCCGAAGGCCGGGAAACTCATCAGACCCCACAAAGTATCGCTCATCTATGTCTGCGAGATCATTGAGGTCAAGCGCAAGCTCAAGTGATCTTCCGGGGAAGAGACTTGGGTCCATGTGATCGACCTTGTTGTTCTTGCCGAGCCAGTACGCCCATACATCTGGTGCCCCACCGTACTCGTCCGGGAATATTTCGAGGTTTACCTCATCCACACCGGGGTCAACGGGTAAGGCCAGTAGATCCTGGAAAGTGCGGACAGCGTGATCTGACAGGCGATCCAGTTTGCGCTGATACATCGAGGCGAACTGATCTTTGTTCAATCCGTATGGAACCATCTGCGGCACCTAGCTCCGGAACTCAACCGCCCCGCGAAGCGGCATCGGCCCGAATGAATTGTTAGGCTTCATTGGAATGGAGCCTGCGTAAAAGACTCTCAAACAGCAGCCAGCCGCAGACCGGAAGTGACAGCAAGAGTACAAGTGGGGCCCAGAAAATTGAAATGCCCAGCCATCCTTGGATGTTATAGCCATACGCAAAGCATGGCTCGATGAACTTGCCCGAGTCCTGGCACCCGAAGTAGCCAAATGCCCATGTGCCAATTCGCCAAACTGAAAAGCTACCCAGCGGCAACAGCGCAAGCTTCAGATTACGGCACATTCGTTTCATAGGCTGGCACCGGAATTGAGCCGCGCCATGGTGCGGGTTCGGCTTGAATAAATTGTTAGGTGCCATGCCGGGAGAGCTGGGTGACACCGGATTGAATTTGCTGGGGGGTGATGCCGCTGACTCCGATTGAGCATGACTTGATGCGGCTGTAACCGTCAACGAAGAAGACCGCCGTCTCCCCTGGGAGCACAGCTGACCCGCAGTCTGCTCCGCGAAGCTCGCCGCCGGGGAAGGTGCCCTTGAAATGGCGAAGGGGTGTAACAGTGGGCTGGTCGCGCGTCTCGTTGGCGCCAAGAAACGGCGGTGCAACGGTGTCGACGCGACCATAGAAAACATATGTAGAGCCCTGGAAGAGTTCCCTAGTCCATTGGGCTTTGGACTCGACAGGGTTACATGAGCAGTTCTGCCCAAGCGCGAGGCTTGGTAATAGTAGAAGTGCGGCTCCGACAATCCTCATCATGGCCCCTAACTCCGGAATTAAGCCGCGCCGCGTAGCGATGCCGGCTTGAATGAATTGTTAGGCGGAAAAAGTCACTTCACGTATCGGTCCCAGTTATCCAGCAGTACGGTGGGAACGCAGTACTCACCCTTGGGCTGCATACTAAACGGAGGCAGCTCGAAGTAGGTGCGGCGCCCCCCGGCCTCATTACAGCTACTGTCGTCTGGCAGTTCGAATCGTATAACACGGACGGTGTAGTTGGGACAGATGTCACTACATTTGTACTCAACAACTACGTCGAAGCCCCGGAGACTGTCCAAGATCTTGGGTGGTTGGTCGAAGAGCCTTTTGTCATAAGCAGTGGGCGCGTAGTTGAGCACTTCGCTATCAGTAAGGCGCGGTCCACATCCAGCAAGCCCGACCAGCATCAGGCCAGTCCAACACACTTGCAAATGCGCATCGTTGCCGCCTGACTCTGGAATTAAGCCGACCCGCGAAGCGAGCTTGGCTTGAATGAACTGTTAGGCCACAGCCCGGCGAAATTGCTGGCTTGGCGAAACGAGCGTCCAAGCGATCAAGACGAGCGATACCGCCATCGCGACATCAAGCAATCGCTGTATCAAGCCTCTCCATGGTGCGACATCCGGTTGGATCATGATCACAAAAACGACTGGAAAAGCGACTCCAACCAGAAACATAAAGGCGCGGCGCAACTTGAACGCTCTGAATTTAGGGGCTAGCGAGATCAAAGCTATGCCGATACCCATGCCAAAGTAAGTCGCGATTCCGTACAAGTTGTGCATCAGTTGGCTGGCTGAACCCTCGATTGGACAGCCGGCATCACACGGGGCGAATAGCGCAAGGAAGAATGAGGCAGGAAGTGACCACAAGAGCCAGAACCCTAACCGGCTAATTCCAGATACTTGAACGAGTGGAGTGGCCGAGACAAGGAAAGCTGACAAGAGAACGGAAGTGACAAGGAACCCTGCAAAAGTGAGTGTGTTGGCCTGAGCTGTCCCCGTTGCGTTGTACTCGCTCACGAAGTTTGACAGCTGCGAATAGCCCGGCTTTATGGCGCTCCCAATAAAATAGAAGCCAATTACGTACAGAATGGATAAGACCAGTAGCAGGCGAGTGAGTTGTGCTCTGTCCATGAGTCTCCGATAACCTATCTTGTGGCCTAACTTTGGAATTGGGCCGACTCGCGAAGCGAATTCAGCTTGAATGAACGGTTGGCCGCTAACCGTTCAGTGCACCCAGCTATTGTTTTTGTTGTGCAGGAATACATGACTATTTCCGCTACGGTCTGATGCAACGCCGGCGCTACCCCAGGAGAAGCATGCGAGGCTGCCGCCGAAGCCGAGTTGATCAGATAACCACTGCGAGCAGATACGAGCCTCGTCATCTGGTGCAGCGCTAGGAAAGGTGAAGAAACAGCTAACCAGTATCTTATTCTCGAAGCGGAGCTCCACTCGCATGGACTGGTCGTTGTCCATGATCTGCATGACAGCGAACTGGCAAGGAATGGGCTTGCCCAGGACCACAACTGGCCTCTCCGGCTCGATTGAGAAGGCTTCCGAAAGGTCCGAGACCTTCAGCTGGGCCGTTATGAGGAGCCTCCCGATCGAGATGCTTCCGCTCTTCGGGTCAACTGTGACTGATGCTTCCATTAGCATTTGCGTCTGACGCTGGAATTAAGCCGGCCAGCGAAGCGGGTTCGGCTTGAATGAACTGTTGGGTGCCATGGCAGAGATCACCGAGCGGAGATCCTCCACGGCATGTTGTCGAATTTTGGGGGACTTGATGTGGCCAGGCAACCGACTAAGCCAGTGACTATTGGGACCGTGCCCACCACCACGAATGGCGGATAGACGGCGCGATGTCGGGAGGGGCTTACGCCCAAGGACTTCTACACACTCCGCAAGCTGTGCTGCCGAAGAGAAGCGGAAGACAAAACCCTGCGACTCGACACAAAGTACCGGATAGCCTTTGCGACCCTCGGCTCTTGGGGCTGGCGGGCTGTACGACTCGGACGCGTGCCACGCGGCACCGCCAAGCTCAAAGTGCACCCAGTAGGCCATCGGTTCATCGCGCCAGTCCTTGGTGTGTTCGATCCAGTTGCGGGCAGTCTTTCCCATGGCACCTAAGTCTGGAATTAAGCCGCGCTGCGAAGCGGCTTCGGCTTGAATGAACTGCTAGGCGGCTAACCATTGCGTCAGGCTGCCTAAAGCTAGTAGTAGAAATGCTGGGGAAGCTAATGCAATAACTATGCAGAGTATACGAAATGCAGTTTTATCTTCTGTACCCGCGGGGATAAGAAGAATGCTGAGTTGCAAGATTGAAGAGCATAGCCATAGGGCCAATATGGCAAAGAGAGCTGGAACAACATAGATGCCACGCCCACGCAGTGCAATGGCAAGCAATAAGCAAAGCATAAGTAAAGACGTGACTACAACGGATAGACAATAGCCGGTTCGAAATTTTTGTCCGACGGTCAATGGTTGTTTCATGGCCGCCTAATTCCGGAGTTAAGCCGTGCCGCGAAGCGGCGTCGGCTTGAATGAATTGTTAGGCCGCGCCGGTATCATCCGAAGCCGCTGAATAGACGCGCCACGTGGAAATGTAGTCCGGGTTGGTAACAACCTGGTCTATGGATTTGAGCCTATACACTCCAGGATCTGCATGGGAGTACTGATCAAGGTATGGGGGAAGGTCGATCTCCTCACCGTCCACACCACTGGCAATGACTAGCCCCTCATGGGCATTGATGCGAAGCACCGTACCAAAATACTGCCGATGATCCACTACGTTCTCGGAGGAATCACAAAGGCTGACGCCGGCTAGAACAACCTTGCCGATCATCTCCTCGGCCTTGCTTTGGTCAATTTCGATCATGTTTGTACGCGGCCTAATCCTGGAATTAAGCCGGCTCGCGAAACGAGGCAGGCTTGAATGAACTGTTAGGCCCAGATCGTACATCAGCAATGCCTGGTACTTGCCTAGCGGGCATCTGGATCAACACCTAGCAACTGACGGCGATAGCCATGCAAGCCCTTTAGCAAAACATCGTCCTCGGCATTGAAAATGGCCAGACATGGCTCGCTGGGCCGGATAGCGTTCACGACAAGCTGTCCAAGACGTAGGTCAGGATCGACCTCCCAAACTTCCCGAAGCGCTTCCAGAATTTGCTCAATTCTCTGGGGATCTCGCATTAAGGGCCTACTCTGGAATTAAGCCGCGCCGCGAAGCGGGTTGGGCTTTAATGAACTGTTAGGCGGCGCCACGGCGATTTGCACGTAAGAGCCGCCAGCCAAGGTAAACGGATACTAGGGCAAAAAGAACGGTAAGGATCATGGCGATGTGAACCTGACGGCAGCGAAAGTTTGCCGCCAAGAGTGAAAAACCGCTGTTGCAAAATTGAGAAGCCAAGCTTGCTGCTGAGAAGATCCACAGGAAGCAGTACAGTGATGCAAGACCGCAGAATGTTGACCCAACTATCGACCAACGACCTGAGCTGGATTTCATAGCCGCCTAACTCCGGAATTAAGCCGCGCCGCGGCGTCGGCTTGAATGAATTGTTAGGTGGCATTACAGCAGGCTTAGGCCAAGGATGCAAAATGCTACTCCCCCGAACGCGAGCAGAATCCAGCTTGCATATGCCAGCGAGCGAACGACTCTCTGTTGGAGCCAACGCCCAAGTACGAGGCCAGCTACACATGCTACTAGGGCCAGGAAAATAGGCCACTCTGAAAACATGTTGGCGGTGAAGTTGTTAAAAATAATAATGCTGGGGAGCGATGCTGAAAGGACGGACAAGAGCAGGCAAGCAACAAGACATGCGCCGAAAATACTAGAGTAGCTTTCTCGCGCCATATGCTATCTAACTCCGGAATTAAGCCGCGCCGCGTAGCGGCGTCGGCTTGAACGAACTGTTAGGCGCGAAAGCCATGCTGGCTGTGAACTCAAAGTCCCCAGATTGCATCTCGAAGCGCCTCCCATAAATCCTTAAGTTTCTTTCGGCTTCCCATGAAGAAAAGGACTCGTACTAGCTGTATCAGCGCGGCGACTAGAAGAACCAGGAATCCAATCAGCCCAATTGCATCCCTAAATAAGATTCCTGCGATGGCGAGGACTACAAGTGCTGCCAGAACGGCTAGGTCGGACTTCCGCATTTCTCTTTGCGTAGCAGTGGTCATCGCGCCTAACTCCGGAATTAAGCCGCGCCGCGAAGCGGCGTCGGATTGAATGAATTGTTAGCGCCCATTAGCCGCCACGCATAACGAGCGCTTTTTCCGGACGCTGTGAGGCCGGAAAGAATACCCATGGTTTGCTGCCACTGCCGTCAAACACTCCGACGTAAGTGGAGGAAGCGGGGCAGTTGCCAGGGATAATTTCCCCAGTTGAAGTGTCGACGAGAACGAATTCCGAGTAGCTATCCAACATCATTAGATTGTCGGCGCATTTGTATAAATTGGCAGCAGCGTAGCCACCCGTATCCCTTGAAAGCTGGTGCCGACTCTCTGGAAATCCACTCTTCTTGAAGATAAGTGTGCGGCTGTACTCAGCTAGATACGGATGTGTCGGTTCAAGATCGATCTGGATCGATGCTCCGGTCGACTGCTCGGTAAACGTTGCACTACGAATTCCTGAAGTGCACGCGGAGCAAAGAACCAAAAGAGGGATGAGCGCGAAGATTCGAGACATGGGTGCTAACTCTGGAATTAAGCCGACCCGCGTAGCGGGTTCGGCTTGAATGAACTGTTAGGGCTCACTTGTGCTAGCTTTGCGCCAAAACCGCTTCTCAATTCTTCTAACATTTGGCGTCTCCGCTAGCGTAGGCAGGTAGTCGCTCAACTGAAAAAGTTCTCGATCCGCTAGGTTTCCCAAGAACGGCTTTACCCTGACGAGATTGCCGTAGTGCCGAGCCAATTTTGCAGGCGTGTCATCCAACATCAACACATGCTCAAGCTTATAGCCGCGTCTCTTTAACTTGTCGAGATTTTTTGCCCATTCGTAGTCATGGTGCTCTGGGTCAAAACGCATCGTACAGCGCTCCCTAGACCACACGAATTTGAGATCGACATCGTGTGGGAAGATATTTTCCACAACGGGGGCGGCGTAAAGACGAGTAGACGAGGTCCAAACTGCTAAGTGAAACTGCGATCTCACCTTTGATAGGAACAGGTCAAGTCCAGGGCGCTTATACACAGCGTACGGCCCAACTTCGAAGTCAGGGTCGCGATCTAAGTAGCAGTCAGTCGCGTGGATGAGTGTTTCATCAAGATCGAGAATTAAGAGTTTCATGTGGTGCTTGATTTGAGCCCTAACCCTGGAATTAAGCCGACCCGCGCAGCGGGTTCGGCTTGAATGAACTGTTAGGCGGCTGTGGTCACTGACGGAGCCCCGGACCAATGCTGCCTTGCTTGTGCAACCCAACGTGAGCCGATCATGCCACAGCCTGTGGGATGGAGCTTGCCCTGAAAACCTTGCCGAGCGTTGCCGCCGAAGTGCGATGAAATGATTGCGGCAGAGCAGTGAAGCGTAAGACGAAGTGGCGGGCTTGCCGATGCCAGGAACAGTTGGAACTGCTACCCGGAACCGACCAGTGACTTGCCGATGTTGCTGCCGAAAGGAGAAGGGCCAGCCAGCCCAGCCCACCGCCGCCTAACTCTGGAATTAAGCCGACCCGCGCAGCGGGTTCGGCTTGAATGAACTGTTAGGCGCTTGCAGCACGCCATACGAAGTAAGCGATTGTTGATGCTGCTGCCAGGGCGCAAAACCCGATCGCGCACGCTGCGTCAGCGGAAATTGTCTTGGGTGGGGATAGCTTTGGGTGACTACTGGATACTTTTCGGCTCTTGAAATCCCAAGGTGCAACAGCGTAATAGCCAAACGAGAAGATTGGGACTAGGAGCCAACCAATGATGTATCCGAGGCCATACAGAACAACCTCGAAAGCACCGCGGAAGATGATCTCTGTCAGTAGACTTGCAGGCATGTGTTAGCGCCTAACACCGGAATTAAGCCGACCCGCGAAGCGGGTTCGGCTTGAATGAACTGTTAGGCGGCGGTGGCCACTTACCGCTCCCCGGGCCAATGCTGCCTTGCTTGTGCAACCCAACGCGAGCCGATCATGCCACAGCTTGGGGGGAGCTTGCCCTGAAAACCTTGCCGAGCATTGCCGCCGAAGTGCGATGAAATGATTGCGGCAGGGCAGTGAAGCGTAAGACGAAGTGGCGGGCTTGTCGCTGCCAGGAACAGTTGGAACTGCTACCCGGAGCCGACCGGTGACTCGCCGATATTGCTGCCGAAAGAAGAAGGGCCGGCCAACCCAGCTCACCGCCGCCTAACTCTGGAATTAAGCCGAGCCGCGAAGCGGGTTCGGCTTGAATGAACTGTTAGGCGGCGGTGGCCACTTACTGAGCCCCGGACCAATGCTGCCTTGCTTGTACAACCCAATGCGAGCCGATCATGCCACAGCTTGCGAGACAGAGCTTGCCCAGGAAACCTTGCCGAGCATTGCGGCCGAAGTGCGATGAAATGATTGCGGTGGGGCGGTTAAGCGTAAGATGAAACAGCGAATTTACCGATGCCAGGAACAGTTGGACCCATTACCCGGAGCCGACCGGTGACTTGCCGATGATGCTGCCGAAAGGAGAAGGGCCAGCCAACCAAGAACACCGCCGCCTAACTCCGGAATTAAGCCGCGCCGCGAAGCGGCGTCGGCTTGAATGAACTGTTAGGCACTAAGCCCGCCATCCAGATGCGCAGGTATTGGGCCACGATAGAATGTGCCAGGAATAGGCACAGCACGCCAGCCACTAAAAGCGCGGAGCGTAATGTGCTGAAGCGATGCAACACAGCCAAGGATGGTGCCGGACTCGTCGCCGCACCAGATAAAGACCGTCATGTGATCTCTGGCCGGTATTGCAGCAAGCGCATCTTTGTCTAGGGCGTAGATGCTCTCGTCGCCGCCACCGGCCCAGCCGCAAGCATTGAAGTCTGCCCAGACATAGGGCATTGGCTGAGTTGGTAAATGGCCTTCCATTGGTGCCTAACTCTGGAATTAAGCCGCGCCGCGAAGCGGCGTCGGCTTGAATGAATTGTTAGGTTGCGCCCACGCGATATGGGTGCAACGGGTTGTCCGCGATGAACTTTGCGACCTCGCGGCTGTTGACCGGGAGAGAGGGCGTTGCCCTACGCGGAGTTGACGGAAAGCGAAAACCCGCCTGGTACAGAAGCTCCACCGCCTTCCAACCGCCAAGATTGCGCCGCAGCGGAGCTCTGAAGCCGCGGCCCATCTCCGAGAGTGGCTTGCGACACGTGGGACAGGGCGACGGTGATCCATCTATGCGGAGTACTCGCTTAAAGCTCAGGCGACATTGAAAGCAGGCGTGCGCCATTAGGTACTGTGGGCCGCGCGGGAGGGCCACGGGACCTGCAGGGTCATGCAGCGAGCGAGATCCGATCTTGCGCCGGACCTCCATTCTTCTCGCCTTTTCAGTGCGTGACGTCATATCTGCGCAACCTAACTCTGGAATTAATCCGCACCGCGAAACGGCGTCGGTTTGAATGAATTGTTATGCGCGTATCTAGCGCGAATAGTGGCAGGTGACATTTACTACCCGCTTAGTTGTCCCGATTGCAAAGCTTAACTCCGGGTAGCCCCCGCCAAACTGGTGGGGTGGGACCGGGCTGGTGAAGAAGTAGGTCCAGCTCCGGTCCGACTTGTTGATGAAGTCGGGCTTGCCTAGCGCGACTTGCAGTTGGTTCTGGCTCAAGCCTATGAGCGGCGCAGTGTCACTGGGACACCTCGCATTGGTCGGTGTGGCCATCGGAAGCGCACGCATTGCGCGAAGCTCTGCCGCGAGAGAACTTAGAAGGGGCGAACTCACTGCAGAACTTGAGTATGAAGTCAGCGTCACCAGAAAGAAAATCTGCAAGATGCGGATATGCATGTTTCGCGCCTAACTCTGGAATTAAGCCGCGCCGCGAAGCGGTGTCGGCTTGAATGAACTGTTAGGCGGCGGTGGCCACTTACTGAGCCCCGGACCAATGCTGCCTTGCTTGTACAACCCAATGCGAGCCGATCATGCCACAGCTTGCGAGACGGAGCTTGCCCAGGAAACCTTGCCGAGCATTGCGGCCGAAGTGCGATGAAATGATTGCGGTGGGGCGGTTAAGCGTAAGACGAAACAGCGAATTTACCGATGCCAGGAACAGTTGGCCCCATTACCCGGAGCCGACCGGTGACTTGCCGATGATGCTGCCGAAAGGAGAAGGGCCAGCCAACCAAGAACACCGCCGCCTAACTCTGGAATTAAGCCGACCCGCGAAGCGGTTTCGGCTTGAATGAACTGTTAGCCCTCATCCGGATCTGGCTCACGCGGAAGCCGCTCCCAAGGGGCGCCAACGGAATCCCGCCAGGCCTGCCAGCCAATGGGAAGATCAGCCAGCTCCCCCACACTCCGGTCCTCTTGATACGCACAACCGAGGCAGACGATGGCGCCATGAGCACCATCATTGGTGGTGCCGCAAAGAAACTGCCAATCACCATCGTGGTCGTGACTGACCAACAGAACGGGATAACCCTCGCGTAGCACCTTGGTTGTGGTGAACACAGCTAGGTTGGTCGGTTCCAAGAACGGCCACTCGGATGCTGGAAACGAGTGTGGGTGCTCCTTGACTGAGTCCATGAGGGCTAACTCCGGAATTAAGCCGCGCCGCGAAGCGGCGTCGGCTTGAATGAATTGTTAGGCCGCAAGCCGATTCTCCGAAGCCATCCGCTCGACTTTTGGCCAATCCAGCAACTGGCTGGTCAACGGCCAAGTGCGTGACCACCTAATGTAATGACCCAAATCCCTTAGCAGGAATGATCCGTACGCCACGCCAAAAAGCCAAGCTTGGAAAGTGCTATGGAAGTAAAGCATGACGCCCACCGTCGCCGCTCCCGCAACAATGAGAAGGAGAAAGATGCGCCAGTTGAAAAGGATCAGGCCAAGCACCGACATTGGCTTGTCGCGGAAATGTAGGTATGCCTGTAACTGGCGCTTCTGTGTCCGATTCATAGCAAGGTATCCATGCGGCCTAACCCTGGAATTAAGCCGCGCCGCGAAGCGGCGTCGGCTTGAATGAACTGTTAGGCGGCATGCGCCCGCTAGTCATTGATCATCTGTCCGAACTCTAACGCAAGCTCGTCGCCTCGAAACAGGCCGTAAAAGGAGTATCCGCCTCGTGCGCCGTGAACACGGCGGCCATTTTGGCAATTGACCAAGCGGAATTGGTCACCTGGCATGATCACCGCTGCAACATTGGCCCACTCTGTGGTGTGCTCCATGTTCTCGATTCCCATGCGTCTAGCGCTAGCGAAAATTTCCTGCTTGCTGAGAGGGGCATATACGTCACAAAGAGGATATCCAAGCCGCGCGGCGAGATCTTTTGACTCTATCTCCAGCCCGAGGGAACTATGCGCGCACCCGGCAAGCGCAGCGACAGATAGCAGAAGTCCTGCATGAAAATTTCGAAGATCAGCGAAGCTGCCTAGATGCATGATCATGCCGCCTAACTCCGGAATTAAGCCGCACCGCGAAGCGGTGTCGGCTTGAATGAATTGTTAGGTGCCAAAGTGTAGACGCTTGACGGCCTAATCTTCAAAGTACGGCTCACCATCTGGGAAGTAGAAATCGTACTTGCGTCGAAGATACCGAAGGTGACGATCCGGATTACTGGCGAGCTGTAATGCCTGAAGAGAATCGGCTCCGTAGGCGGTGTGGCTAAATTCCTCTGGAAGCCCGTCAATTTGTAGTGTGCAACCGGCGGTGCCACCGCTGAATTCGAAATTGACACTGCCTGGCTGAAGTATGAAGGGGGCGGAGATGTGAATGGTAATGCCGGTGCGCTTCTCGGTGCCTCGGATGCTAAACATCAACTCTCGCTTCGCGATGGGGTGTGGCATCGAAACCCTCTCCATTGGCACCTAACTCCGGAATTAAGCCGACCCGCGTAGCGGGTTCGGCTTGAATGAACTGTTAGGCGCTACCGGCCTCGGGGCTTTTCCAAAGAGCATATATCTCCCAGTTCCATGCACCATCCGAGTGGAGTTGTTCGCTAATGATAGCCATAAGTTCGTCGCTATTCCGCAGAACTGGTAAGTTCTGAAAATCACCGCCCCAGAACAGGCAAAAATCCCTGCCGAGCTCAATCTGCTCCAGTAGAAGTTGGCCTAGGAGAGTGTCCTGAAGTTCTGCGCCAGCGGCTATTGCGTTCTTCGCCGCATCTGACATTGAATCGATGCCGTCTGATTCGTCGGTCAAGCTCCAAACGAAAGGCGTTCCGAAATTGTGTGAGGCTGCCCGCACTAGTAGCTCGTCTGATAATGCATGAAAACTGACGCCGGCAACGTCGGTGGATGGTTCCGCGCTTTGGACCAACAAGAACTGGGACATATGTGTAGCGCCTAACACCTATTAGACCGCCTAACAGCGGTGTAGCGCAGAGTATCGCGGTTTTTTCATTACTTTCAAATCAACAGAATCCCGCATCAAATCATGGGTTTAGCTTATGGGCCTCCGTGCTCGGGGCATCCATGCTCCCAGAAAACTACCGCTTGGGAGCGGCTATATGAGTTACGACCCTGCTTTTAGCGGTGTAACACCAGGCCAGCCGCCGCGGCTTCTTGATACTGTCCGTGCGCAGATTCGGCTACGGCATTACAGCATCCGCACCGAGCAGGCTTATCTGGGTTGGATAAAGCGCTTCATTCTGGCTAACGGCAAACGTCATCCGCGGGTGATGGGCGGCGACGAGGTGACGGCATTTCTCAGCCGGTTGGCGACGGAGGGTAAGGTTGCGCCGTCCACCCAGAATCAGGCGTTGGCGGCCTTGCTGTTCCTCTACCGGGAGGTGCTGCGGATGGAGCTTCCGTGGTTGCAGGATGTTGTGCGCGCCAAGCGACCGAAGCGTTTGCCCGTCGTTCTTTCCGTGGAGGAGGTTGCGAGGATGCTGTCCGCAATCCCGGAAGGGGTTGCGGCGCTGATGGCTCGCCTGCTCTATGGCACTGGCATGCGCCTGATGGAATGCCTGCGCTTGCGGATCAAGGACGTGGACTTTGCGCGGCACGAAATATGCGTGCGCGCAGGCAAGGGCAACAAGGACCGGCGCGTGCCGCTGCCGGTGTCGCTGCGCGAGCGCCTGCAACAGCAGCGTGAGTGGGCGCTGGCACTGCACCAAGGTGATCTGGCTGCAGGCGCTGGGCGCGTGCATCTGCCCCATGCCTTGGCGCGGAAGTACCCCGAAGCTGACCGGCAGCCGGGCTGGCAGTACCTGTTTCCGTCGAACAGGATGTCGTGTGATCCACGCACGGGACGGCGCGGGCGTCATCATGTCAGTGAGGAAGTGCTGCAACGGGCAATCAAGCAAGCGCGCCTGCAGGTGCGGGTTCTGCAGCCGGCCACCTGCCATACCCTGCGGCATTGCTTTGCTACTCATCTGCTCGATGCTGGCTGCGACATTCGCACCCTGCAGGAGCTGCTGGGCCACAAGGACATCGCCACCACGCAGATCTACACCCATGTCCTGGGCCGTGGCGCCGGTGCCGTACTGAGTCCTTTGGACAGGTTGCCGGCACTGCCGTATCCGACTGGAGACGACCAGTGAGGATGGCGATCTGCATTAGGGAATTGGACGGAACCGCGCTACGCCGTACTCGTCGCACTCGAAGGTATAGCGGTCCGGGTCAACGGCCGTGGCGATATGTTCGCGCGCCTGCCCTTGGTCGCGGTGACCACAGGCAATCGTGGTGAAGTCCAGCGGTGCGCACAGCGCGATCCTGGCCGGGCCGTGCATCCCATCGCAGTGGCCGTCGAGTGCTATCCACAGTCGGCCATCCCGTTCGCTCAGTACGAACCCGCCGTCACCGAGGCCGAGGTGCTCACCGGTGTAGAGCAATACTTCGGGTTCGTCCTTGTTGGTGAACGCGACTCGCATGCCGGCGATGTCATTCCAGTGCAGTACTTCGCCCGGGCCGCTGCTGAACGCAGGGCAGTCGTGAATGCGAAGGTGCAGTTCGCCGGGTGGCAGATCGTCTTCGTCCAACAGCACGCCATCAGGATCAATGCGTTCGGCGTGGATGTCGAAGTCCCACAGCAACGCGGGAAGCTGCGCATCCACATAGGCGCCGAGTTCGGCAGCGGTCACCCGATAGGGGTGGCCGTTCCAGCTGCAGCTAGCGACAGCTGGCAGCGGGGGCGGGCAGGCGGTGGGCGAATTCATTGCCCCATTCTGCCGCGCCCCGCTTGGCGGTCAACCGTCCAGCAACGCTTTGTCGCGCACCGCGCCCTTGTCGGCGCTGGTGGCGAGCAGGGCGTATGCCTTCAGTGCCGTGGTCACCTTGCGCGGTCGCGCTTCAGCCGGCTTCCAGCCCTTGGCATCCTGCTCGCTTCGGCGACGGGCCAGTTCAGCATCGTCCACCAGCAGGTTGATGCCGCGCTGCGGGATGTCGATAAGGATGCGGTCGCCGTCGCGGACCAGGCCAATGGCACCGCCGGCGGCGGCTTCCGGTGAACAGTGACCAATGCTCAGGCCGGAGGTGCCACCGGAGAAGCGACCGTCGGTGAGCAGGGCGCAGGCTTTGCCCATGCCCTTGGATTTCAGGTAACTGGTCGGGTAAAGCATTTCCTGCATGCCCGGGCCGCCCTTGGGGCCTTCGTAGCGGATCACCACCACGTCGCCGGCCTGTACTTCGTTGCCGAGGATGCCTTTGACGGCCGCATCCTGGCTTTCGTAGACGCGGGCATTGCCCTCGAAGACGTGGATGGATTCGTCCACACCGGCGGTCTTCACCACGCAGCCATCGGCGGCGAGGTTGCCGTACAGCACGGCCAGGCCGCCTTCGTTGGAGAACGCATGAGCGACATCGCGGATGCAGCCTTCGGCGCGATCCGCATCCAATGACGGCCAACGTGTGGACTGGCTGAAAGCGACCTGCGTAGGG
Source organism: Stenotrophomonas terrae (assembly GCF_001431465.1). Classification (GTDB taxonomy): domain Bacteria; phylum Pseudomonadota; class Gammaproteobacteria; order Xanthomonadales; family Xanthomonadaceae; genus Stenotrophomonas; species Stenotrophomonas terrae. Next base: position 31,083 of record NZ_LDJJ01000069.1, read on the forward strand.
ATGCCCGCCGGGCCGGCCTTGTAGAAGGTATGTACGGCTTCGTCCTGCGTCTGGGTGACGTCCCATTGCGCGATGGCCGCACCCAGCGTGCGGCTGTGCACGGTGGAGGCATCGGTATGCAGCAGGCCGCCGCGTGCCAGCTCGCCGAGAATGGCCATGATGCCGCCAGCGCGGTGCACGTCTTCGATGTGGTACTTCTGCGTGTTCGGCGCCACTTTGCACAGCTGCGGCACGCGTCGCGACAGGCGGTCGATGTCGCGCTGGTCGAAGGCGACTTCGGCTTCCTGCGCGGCGGCGAGCAGGTGCAGGATGGTATTGGTGGAACCACCCATGGCGATATCCAGCGTCATCGCATTTTCGAAGGCCTCGAAAGTGGCGATGCCACGCGGAAGCACGTTGGCTTCTTCGCCGCCGTACCAGCGGTGGCACAGCTCGACGATGAGACGGCCGGCACGCTTGAACAGCGCCTCACGATCACTATGGGTGGCCACGACGGTGCCGTTGCCCGGCAGCGACAGGCCCAGCGCCTCGGTCAGGCAGTTCATCGAATTGGCGGTGAACATGCCCGAGCACGAGCCACAGGTGGGGCAGGCGCTGCGTTCGATCGCCGCTACCTGCTCGTCGCTGATGTTGTCATCGCCGGCAGCGACCATCGCATCGATCAGGTCGAGCTTGTGGTCGGCCAGCTTGGTCTTGCCGGCTTCCATCGGGCCGCCGGACACGAATACTGCAGGGATGTTCAGGCGCAAGGCGGCCATCAACATGCCCGGGGTGATCTTGTCGCAGTTGGAGATGCACACCAGCGCATCGGCGCAGTGGGCATTGGCCATGTATTCCACCGAGTCGGCGATGATCTCGCGGCTGGGCAGTGAATACAGCATGCCGTCATGGCCCATGGCGATGCCGTCATCCACGGCGATGGTATTGAATTCCTTGGCTACGCCACCGGCGGCCTCGATCTCGCGAGCCACGAGCTGGCCGAGGTCCTTCAGGTGTACGTGGCCGGGCACGAACTGGGTGAAGGAATTGACCACCGCGACGATGGGCTTGTGGAAGTCACCATCGGTCATGCCGGTGGCACGCCACAGGGCGCGGGCGCCGGCCATGTTGCGGCCAGCGGTGGAGGTTTTCGAGCGGTATTCAGGCATGGCGAGCGAGCGGGGCGGTCGTGCAGAAGTGCAGTGCGATTGATTCTGCATGAAGTTCCCGGTTGCAGCTGCAACCATCGGATGGGGTAAGGGGAGGCTGGAGTGGGGCGGTTGGCGGAATGTTGGTGGCTGGCTACCAGGGTTCTGGTGGCGACGGGGTTAGGGGCGAAGTTGAAGTCAGAGACGAAGCCAAAAGCAAAGGCAAATGCACCCCTCCCCAACCCTCCCCTGCGCTGTGCGCAAGGGCGGGGGCTGTTTGCTGCGCTCGTTCGGATCGCAGCGCAGCCGCTTCTACCCCCTCCCTTGCGCGCAGCGCAGGGGAGGGTTGGGGAGGGGGGCTCTGGATGTTGCCCTCCCATCGCACCCACAGCGCCCACGCGTTGAATAGCGCCAAGAGCACGGAAATTCCGGAAACCCAGCCGCCCCAAGCATTTCCAATACATCACCTGAAATCCGATTCAGCTTCGGGAGCTATCCGGTTTCCGCCTTGCAGCCTTCATCGGGCATCATTGGCGGATCACATTGACGGGGAACCGACCATGAAGCGATCCAAGGCCACCGCACTGGTGCTGATGAGCGCCGTACCGCTGCTGCTGACCGCCTGCCAGAAGGAAGAGGCCGTGCAGACGCAGGAAGGGCTGTACACCTCGGTGGAGGCCTGCAGCGAAGCGACCGGCGATCCGTCCAGCTGCCGCGAGGCATTTGCCACCGCGCAGAAGCAGTCGGCCGATGCCGCGCCCAAGTACGCCAGCAAGGAAGAGTGCGCCAAGGAATACCCGGCCGAGCAGTGCGTGCAGCAGCAGACCAGCGCCGGCACCTCCTTCATCGGCCCGATGATGATGGGCTTCTTCATGTCGCAGATGCTCAACGGTAGCCGTGGTGCCGTGGCCGCACCGCCGGCATCGCAGCCGGCGTTCAAGGACAACGCCAATGGTTGGGCCAAGCCGGCCGCACCGGGTGGCAGCGGCGGTTTGAACACCGGTAGCGGCATTGGTGCCGGCAAGGCCGGTCTGGCCCCGGTCAACGCCGAGCCGAACCGCGCCGTTACCGCCAGCCGTGGTGGTTTTGGTTCGCGCAGCGGCGGCCGCAGCAGCGTCGGCGGTTGATGCAGTGAAGCGTGTAGCAATTGCCGAGCGCGGCAACTGGCGGGACCGTGCCGCCGAGGCAGGGTTCCGTTTCCATACCATCGACGGTGCGCCGTACTGGGATGAAAGCGCGTATTACGCGTTCACCCTGCGCCAGATCGAGAACGATATCGAAGACCCCAGCGCCGAGCTGCATGCCATGGCGCTGGATCTGGTTGACGAGGTGGTAGGCAGCGAGGCGCTGATGGCGCAGCTGGCCATCCCGGAAGCGTTCCGCGACTGGATCGCCGAAAGCTGGCGTCGGCGCGACCCGCATCTCTACGGTCGCCTGGATTTTGCCTATGACGGCAATGGCCCGGCCAAACTGTATGAGCTGAACTACGACACGCCAACTTCGCTGTACGAAGCGTCCTTCTTCCAGTGGCAATGGCTGGAAGACCAGCGCAACCGTGGCGCCTTGCCGCAGCAGGCGGACCAGTTCAATTCCATCCACGAAACCCTGGTGGAGCGGTTTGCCGAGTTGACCTCACGCCTGCCGCCGCCGCTGTATTTCAGCGCGGTGGGAGAGTCCGAGGAAGATCAGGGCACGGTAGCCTACCTGCGCGATTGCGCGGCACAGGCCGGGTTGCGCGCGGCGGCTATCGCCATCGAGGATATCGGCTTGTCGGCGGATGGTCGTTTCACCGATCTGGACGATGTGGTGATCGGCAGCCTGTTCAAGCTGTATCCGCTGGAAGACCTGATGCGCGAAGAATTCGGCGCAGCCTTGCCGCGCTCGGGCGTGCAGTTGCTGGAGCCGGCGTGGAAGGCGGTGTTGAGCAACAAGGGCATCCTGCCGTTGTTGTGGCAGCGCCACCGTGGCCACCCGAATCTGCTGGAATGTCACTTCGATGACGGCAGTGCCTTGCCGGCAGGTTGGGTGCGCAAGCCGCTGCATTCGCGCGAAGGCGCCAACGTGGCGATGCACATGAACGATGGCAGCTGGCAGGAGAGCGAAGGCCCATACACCGGCCCCAGCATTCGCCAGGCCTTCCATGCCTTGCCGGTGTTCGACGGCAACTATCCGCTGGTGGGTAGCTGGGTGGTGGGCGACCGCGCCTGTGGCGTTGGCATCCGCGAGGACAACAGCCGCATCACCCGCGACAGTGCGCGCTTTGTACCGCACGCCATCATTGATGACGCCCCGCAGGGCACCACGCGGATCTATCTGTAGCAGCGGCGCAAGCCGCGAAGCAGGTAGTGCTGAAAATGCCTCTGTAGAGCCGAGCCATGCTCGGCTGGGGCACTACCGGTGAAGCCTCTGCCGAGCATGGCTCGGCACTACAGGTGGGGCATTTGTAGGAGCGGCGTAAGCCGCGAAGCAGGCGATGCTGGAAATGCCTTGTAGAGCCGAGCCATGCTCGGCTGGGGCACTACTAGTGAAGCTTCTGCCGAGCATGGCTCGGCACTACCGGATTGCGGCGGTGACGCGCCTTACAGCAGGCCGTCGCGCTTTACTGCGAGGTAGCGTTCAACCAGAGCTGCCGGCAGCTCTTCGGCGGTTACGTCCAGCACCATTACCCGATGGCTGCGCAGTGCTTCATGCGCGTCGCTGCGTTGTTGCAGGTAGCCGGCGATGGCGCCGGCCTGGATTGCATCCGGCAGGGTCTCCACCTCGCGTGCCAGTGCCTGGTCCAGCTCGCGTTCGCGCAGGCTGGCCACGCAGACCAGATGCCGCTTCTGCAGCAGGCGCACGGCGGCCAGCAGGTCCTCGATATCTTCATCGCGAACATTGGTGACCAGCATCACCAGGCTGCGCCGCGATTGCCGCAACGACAGCTCGGTGGCTGCGGCCAAATAGTCGGTGGCCACCGGTTTGGGCTGCAGGTCGTAGCTGGCCCGCAGCAGGCTGTCGATCGCGCCCATGCCACGCTTGGGCGCTACCCAGCGGCTGTCACCGCCGCTGGCGAAAAGACCGACGCCATCACCCTGGCGCAGTGCCAGATACGACACCACCAACGCAGCATTGAGCACATGGTCGAAATGCGACAGGCCACCTTCGTCGGCCATCATCCGCCGGCCGGTGTCGATCATCATCACCAGCTGCTGGTTCTTTTCGTCCTGGTACTCGCGCGAAATCAGTTTGCGCGCGCGCGAGGTGGCCTTCCAGTCGATCTGGCGCAG